>DASZRW010000136.1:0-34593 GCA_035549015.1 Kapaibacterium sp. (SeqCode) | reverse complement strand
GGCGGTGGTCCAGTCGAGCCGGAGCGCGTCCGCCATCTCGGTAAGGTTGAACGAGCTCATCTCCACCGGCTCCACCTGGCACGCCGTGCTCCCCTTCAGCCCGAAGTACGGACGGATCATCGGTATCCACGAACCACGAGTAAACGTTTTAACCGGGCCAACGGTACCCTGGAAATCCAGATGCGGAAAGCCGGGATTGTTCGTGAGCGTGATCATCGGATTCCATCCACCGGACTCCGTCGTCACCTCGTACCAGAAGCGGTTCTGCCGCATCTCCGGATGGGCGGCGATACTGTAGTTGCCCACGCCCGCCGGTGGTCCCGGCGAGACGATGGTGGTGATCTGAGCCATGCGGCTCGCGTCACCGCCAAGTTCGATGCCGGTCTGCCCAAGCTGTGCAACCGTCGCGAAGTAGACCCCCGGCTCGGCCACATATGGTGTGTCGAGCATGTAGGTCACGTATTGATCGAAGCGATGGGCACCGTCGCTATCCGCCCCGCGAGTGCTGTAGGCCCGCACCACGGGGCGTCCGACGGGCGGATTGTTCAGTCCGGCCTGTTGCTTGTAGAGGGAGTAGAGCACGAAGTCCGGCGACTGATTGGCTCCGCCGAAGTAGGCCTGGAAGCCGCGAATCGTGTCGCGCGTGAGAATGCGGAACTGCATCGCGAACGTGCCGGAACTGCTGCCGCCGGAAGGGCCGTACGGAGATGCGCCGTCGCCATCCTGTGCTGTGGGCGGGATCAGGTTCAAACCCTTTCCGGTGAGCCCTGCGGCGTTCTGTACATCGTTGTTGCCGTCATCATAGGCGAACGTGGAGCCGAGAGTCAATCGAAGATCCGTGTAGTTGACATCGTTGAGATTGTTGGCGTCGGAATTCTGCGGCAGGATGCGCGCGGAGATTCGATAGTCCGTTGATGTGCCGGCGTGTGCCCCCGGCGTCACCTGAATATTGGCGCCGCACTCCTGTGCATTCCACGCCGGGAAATTCTCAACTCGATCCCTGCCGGCCGGCAGCGACACAATGGATTGATACCGGTAGTAGCTGTGAAATCCCGGTGCCGGCGGTGTTGTGCGATTGTCCACGGCCATCGCAACGCCGAACGTCGTTGCAGCCGTTGCACCGTTGTTCCCGATCTTCACCGAAAGCGGAATGGCACGTGCCTGCGATGCGGGGGCTTCCGTGTAGGGCCAGTCCGCATGCACGGCGGTCACCTCGATCTCCGGCTTGTCCGGCTCGATGATCATCACGTTGTCCACGTAGAAGTTGTCGCCGTCATCCGCCGGCGCTCCGAACGGGTTGCCATCGTTCTTTGCCTCCACGCGAATCCGGAAGCGGAAGGTCTTGCTTCCGTCGCCGGCCTTCGCCCAGTGATTCGGGATCGGGATATACGCACGGCTGAATTCGAAATCCTTGCCGGCATCGAATTCGTCCACAACCACCTTGCCGGTGGTGTCCAGGCCGGAACCGCCGCCTCCACCAAACACGCCCCAGCGCGGGGATGTGGCACCCCAGTTGACCACGTCCTGCGCATGATTGAAACCGGCATTGCGCCATGATCCGCTCGCGATGTTCACGATTCCGTTCAGCCCGTCCAGGCTCGGCTCCGCGAACTCCACCATCAGCTTGTCCGGTGCCTGGAGAAACTGATCCTTCACCGTGTTGTACACGGCCTGCTCCGGTCCGATGCGAATGTTGTCGCTGAAGTCACGGGCGTATCCGTTCTGCTGGCGGCCGGAGCGTTGGTAGGAGAGAAGCAGAACCGGATTGGCCACCGATTGCGTGAGGTTGATCGGGAAGGAGACGAGCGTATCGCCGCACAGGGCGCCCGGCGCGTTGTTCCGGTAGTAGGCGTCGAACATGTCGCGGCGGTCCATCAGGCAGACGGGCGAATTGATCTGCTGGTCGCCTGCGGGGCCGCGCGGCGGCGGCGGATTGTAGCATGCGGCGTCTCCATCGGCGACCTTGGCGCCAAGCGATACCCATTCCTGAACGGAGGGAATCGTTCCCTCCTCCGGAGAGACGCTGTAGTTGTTGAACGTGGAGACGAACGGCATCGTGAGGCGGCGAATGCCGAAGAGATGGATGCCGGTTGTGTCGTCGAACGGCCACTGCTCTCCATAGGTGGAGCCGTTCGGCGCCTGGTCGAGGGCGATCACCTCGGCGTGGAACCGCCCTGCCTGGCGCGGCACGTTCGCGTTGGTGATATAGGGGTCGAAGCGAATCGTGTCGACATTCTTTCGCGTCAATGGGTTCGATCCGAATATCGGGAAGAGCGTATCGGACGTAGCCGTACGTTGATACACCGGCGGATTGGCAACATTGACAAGGTCCCGTATGCGGAAGATCACGTTGAAGCGTATCGGCTGCGGCGTAATATTCACCGGACCCGCATCGCTGGAAACGTTCTGCACAACGCCAACGGGGCGAACAACGCCAAGCAGTGCGTGGCCAAGCAACAGCTCGTAGTTGTCGGACGTTGATCCGGGCGGCAGGTCCACGTATCTCCCGGGAACGAACTGGCTCGGCGTCTGGAACGTGGCACTGACAACACGGACCACATTCTTCCACTGCTTGAACATCAACGCCTGCGCATCATGCGGCGTGCCGAGCGGATTGCCGTTTGCAAATACGGCGCCACCGAAATCGGCATTGGCCAGGTAATTGGTGAATTCGCCGTCGTGGCTCTGGATGCCGATCGTGGCGTTGGAGCGATACATGGTATTGGATGGGATATTGAACACGCGCGTACCATCAACCCACGATCCCCGGAAACTGATATAGTTGATCTGCACGGAACTGTCCAGCCGGTTGAGAACGATCTGATAGCTGGCACGCAGCGTGCGCGGCTGCACGGTTGCCGTTGTTCCGAGAAGCGGAATATTCTTGCTCCCCTTCATCGATTGATTGATGACATAGATCACGAGCGAGTTGCCGGATCGATGCCACATTACCTGTCCGAAATCGTCCGGCAATCCCGTGTTCGGATCGTACTGCGATAGTTCCGTGTCGTCCCACAGCGGAGCGATGACGGAGCGCAGCGAGGGCGCGGGAAGCGTTACGTTCCCCGGGTTGCGAATTCCGCCGATTGGGGATGCGGTGTTTCCGGTTGCCACGTACTGATAACCGTAGTTGTCCGGTGTTGTATCTGCGGCAGCGCTTGCGGCCCGAGGCCGTGTATCGTCGAACACCGGCTCATAATCCACACGGTGTCCCTGCTCGTCGTACTGATAGCGCCGGTTTGCCAGCGCGATGAGGCCGTTGGTGGAGACGTAGAAGGAATCGTACTTGCGTCCGTAATAGTAGAACGGAAAGCCGATCGCAATCGGGCCGGCAAATGCATTGTCCGTGGAGTCCGACATGTCGTCGGGATTTCGAAAATATTCGTAGCCGTTGCTTTCCGGACGAGTCCAGAAATTCGGCAGACGCTGGTTCGGGCCGGAGAGAATTCTGTGCCATTCACTCAGCGGTGCCTGGTCGATACCGTACGTGGGTGCCCACGGCTGCCCGGTCTGCGGTGCGTCGTTGTCCGTAAGGTAGTAGCCTGTTGATAATGGTGCCTTCGAGTCCGGCCCGCCGGGATACGACCCCGGTGCCGCATCGCTTCTGCGGAGCGGTTCAGCATTTTTCTTGTCGCCATCGCCTCCGCCTGCCATGACAGATGAAGCAGGCAGAAGCATGACGAGCAGGGAAAGAACTACATAAGCTCGTCGCATGAGGTGCACTCCCCGATGATGGATGAAGTTGGAGAAATGCCCGGCGGAACCTGAATGTTCACGGTTCGCGCACGCTGCGAAACGCTTGGGGGCGCCGCCGGGACATGTGCATCAATGCAATCAGAGCTCTGTGTTGTTGCGTCACACTAACACAGAGAGAGAGGAATTTGTTAGTTCGGTGGCGAAGTACTGAAGTGCGCATACAGCCGTGGCGCTGCGTGCAAAAATGTCGCCGGATATTCCCGGGCCGCGCCCCATGACGCGGCGCACCTGGCCGGAGCGTTCATCCGGCCGCCGTATCGGGCGCGTATCCTCGCTCTGCTACATCTGTCGTTGCGGGAAAACATCCACCTGGCTGCGCGTGGCGATCGCCGGAAATTCATTCTCATACGGCAGCACAATAAATGCCGTGAAAAACATCCGTGTGCATGCCGGCACGATACATTCACAACGCGGCAGGGCATCACTGCCTGCGTTGGGAATTTGCTGCCGGCTTACGCGATGCTCGCCGATGGAATGATGCTGTGGGTGGGCAGGGACGGTGTGTGTTCGGAGATGCAGGTGCCGTGGTGTCTGCATTGGCAATGCCGCCGACTACGGTGGCAGGCCCGGCGCGCTGTGGATCTACACGCCGCGTGTATCGGGCTCCCAGACAAACTTGTGCAGTTGAAGTTGAAAGCGCACGTTCAATCCGTCGGCAAGGATCCGGTTCACGAGTTCCACCGGTTCAACCGCGCCGAATACCGGTGATATCAACACGGCGGCAACGCGGCGATCGAGCTCGTGCGAACGTATGATGTCGCGTGCCCATTCGTAATCCTCCACCGACCCGCAGACGAACTTCACTTCATCGCGCATGGTGAGGTGGGGGATGTTCTCCATCCTGTTGCGCTTCACCATTCCGGAACCGGGCGTCTTCAGATCCATGATGCGGATAACCCGCTCGTCACATGCGGAGATATCCACATGCCCGCCTGTTTCCACCGCAACGGTATAGCCGGCGTCCAGCAGCTCGCGCATCAGCATGTGCACCTCCGGCTGCTCCAGTGGTTCACCGCCGGTGAACTCCACGAAGCGGGCCGGGTGCCGTTGAATCCCGGCGACGATCTCCTCGAAGCTTTTCCAATCGCCGCCAGTGCGGTGATCGAGCGCATACGGTGTGTCGCAGTAGGTGCAGCGAAGGCCGCAGCCATGCAGGCGCACGAAAGTGCACGGCATGCCGGCGCGAGTCCCTTCTCCCTGAATGGAGAAGAAGATCTCACTGAGCTTCAGATGACGCGGGGCGATCGGGGATATCATGTTGGTTTACGTCCTCAGAACTGTTCCAGCATGCGGATATCGTTCTCATAGAAGAGACGGATATCGTCCAGGCCGATGCGGAGAAGTTGCGAGCGCTCGATTCCCATCCCGAATGCATAGCCGCTATACTCCTCCGGATCGATTCCGCAGTTACGCAGAACCCGGGGATGAACCATTCCGCACCCGAGAATCTCGAGCCAGCCGGTCTGCTTGCAGATACGGCATCCCGTGCCGTTGCAGAGGAAGCAGGTGATGTCCATCTCGGCGGAGGGCTCCGTGAACGGGAAGTAGGAATTGCGGAAGCGCATCTTCACGTCACTCCCGTAGTAGGCCCGTGCGAACTCGAAGAGCGTTCCCTTCAACTGCGCAAGCGTTACGCCGCGATCCACATACAGCCCTTCCACCTGGTGGAACTCCGCGAGCGATCGCGCCGATACGGCCTCGTTCCGGAACACCCGGCCGGGCATGATTGCACGGATGGGAGGCTTCTGCGACTTCATCAGCCGGATCTGGACCGGGGAGGTATGGGTGCGCAGCAGAACGTCGTCGCGCCCCTCCATCTTCACGAAGAACGTGTCCTGCATGTCGCGCGCCGGATGATCCGGTGCGAAGTTCAGCGCCTCGAAGTTGTGATAATCATCCTCCACCATCGGCCCGGTGGCGATCGAGAAGCCCATGCGCGTGAAGATCTCCTCGATGCGGCCCTGTGCCTGGCGAAGCGGATGCTCGTGGCCGTGATAGAGCGAGCGTCCGGGGAGCGTAACGTCCGGGCGCGGCGCGGCAGCCTGTGCGCTGGAGAAACGGCTCTGCATCGTCTCGAACGCCGCCTCCGCCGATGTGCGCAGATCGTTCAACGCCTGCCCGGTTTCGCGCTTCGCATCCTTGGGCACTTCGCGCAGCCTGTCGAACAGAGCGGCGATCGTTCCCTTGCGGACAAGGTGCTTCAGGCGGAATGCCTCGGCCTCTGCGGCGCTGGAAACAGCGGCGGCATCCGTTTCGATCTGCGAACGAAGTGTGGATATAGTGTCAAGCATGCGATGAATGCGGATTACGTGTTACCTGATTCGGGTACGGAGATCGGCGCGACGTGATCGCGAGCGATGAAAAATACAAATCCCCTCTCCGCATGCGAAGAGGGGATTGCACTCTGTCAGACGGCGATGGTCGTGCGATCAGCTCTTCGCGTGCTGGACGATCATCGTAAACACCTCCGGTTCGTGCACGGCGATCTCCGCGAGAACCTTGCGATTGATGCCGAGGTTCTTCTTGTTGAGCATGTCGATCAACCGGCTGTAGGTGGTGCCGTTGAGACGAGCTGCAGCGTTGATACGCACAATCCAGAGGCGGCGATAGTTTCTCTTCTTGAGGCGACGGTCGCGGTACGCGTGAGTAAGACCCTTCTCGATGTGGTTCTTCGCAACCGTCCAGACATTATGCCGCTCGCCCCAGTATCCTTTGGCGAGCTTCAATATGCGGCGACGCCGTTCGCGTGAGGCGACCTTGTTTTTTGCGCGAGGCATGGTACTCCTTTACAGATTTTGTTTGAGTTCCGGCGCAGGCGAGTATCTGTGCGGTCTGTCCGTCGCCCTGATAACAGCCGTGAACCGAACGTTCACTGCCGGGGCACATCGCCGTGCGCTGATGTTGTACGTCTGCGGGCGTTGCCGGCTTACATGCCAAGCATACGCTTGATGCGGGCCTCGTCATTCGAGCCCACGATATCCGCCTTGCGAAGCTGGCGCAGACGCTTGGGCGCCTTCTTCGTAAGGATGTGGCTGCGATTCGCCTTCTCGTGCTTCAGGTGGCCGGATGCCGTCACCTTGAATCGCTTCGCAGCCGACTTCACCGTCTTCATTTTCGGCATGAAAGCTCCTGTTGATTCTATCTGGTTATCTGAGACGCTGCTTCTAACAGTTCCAATCAAAGCCGGGCTGCAGTCAGAGGCGACAGGCCTTGCAGCGCCGCACGCGGGAACTCTGCGTTCCAATGGAACGAATTCTGACCGAACGAAAAGCCGGCTCACTCCGGGCCTCCGTCTGGAGAGGACCGTTGATGACCGGCTTCCTGACAGTTTCTATCGGAAACAGGCTGCACACCGTTGCCGGCGTGGCGCCGGCGGCAGAACCCCCTGGTACGAACAGGCGTTATGCGCTCTTCTTCTTCTTACTGTCCGGGGCAAGGATCATGGACATGTTGCGTCCGTCGATGCGGATCGGCTGATCCACCTTGGCGTCTTCCACCAGCGAATCGATGATGCCCTGCAGCAACTGGCGGCCGAATTCCTGGTGGGTGATCTCACGACCACGGAACACCACGGTAAACTTCACCTTGTGACCTTCGCCCAGAAACTCACGGGCATGACGGGTCTTGAAGTCCACATCGTGCTCATCGGTGCGTGGATGCAGACGCACTTCCTTCAACTGCTGCTGATGCTGGCTCTTGCGCTGCGTCTTGTCGCGCTTCTGCTGTTCGTACTTGAACTTTCCGAAATCGATAATCTTGCAAACAGGCGGATTAGCCTGCGGGGCGATCTCCACCAAATCGAGCTCGCGATCCATGGCGATCTGCAATGCCTCGCGAGCGGACATGATCCCCAACTGTTCACCGGCGTCATCGATAACGCGGACCTTCGGGGCACGAATTTCACGATTGACACGCGGCTGGCCGCTACGCGTGTCTCTGCCTTGAGCTTGATTCCTGAGTATGGCCTTGCACTCCTGCTTGTGACGAAATATCGGACTCTGCGGGCAGACTACAGCACGCAAAGCCCGCGAAATTACACACTGTGATCGGGAGTTCAAAACAGCGGCGCGCCGGTGAATGAACCGTAACTTACGCAACATCCGTTGCGGGATGCCAGTGCAACCGCGACCTGCCGCAAAAAACATCTGCATCAATGAGCGATCTACACCTGCGGGCTCCGGCAAAGATCAACCTCGGCCTGGAGGTGATCAGGCGCCGTTCGGACGGTTTCCACGATATCAACACGGTGTTCGCGACGGTGGATGTCTGCGACCGGATCGGCCTCAGCCGTCGGCCGGATGGGGAGATCACGCTTCGGGTTTCCGGCAATCCGGAACTCGAGTCGGGGGCCTCCAACCTCTGCGTGCGGGCTGCGGCCGCGCTGCGTCAACGGCTTGGCGACAGCCGGCTTGGAGCGGATATCGTCCTGGAAAAGCACATTCCAATTGGCGCCGGGCTTGGCGGCGGGAGCAGCGACGCCGCCGCCGTCCTCCGCGGGGTGGCGGAACTCTGGTGCGCGCACGAGCTCGGGAGCAGCGATCTCGAGGAGATAGGGCTTCAGCTTGGAAGTGATGTGCCGTTCTTCATTCGCGGCGGTATTGCTCATGCCCGGGGACGCGGTGAACGGCTTCGGCCCCTCGCGATCTCGCTGCCCTATGTGGCGCTGCTGGTAAACCCCGGCATTCACATCCCCACGCCGTGGGCATATGCTCGCCTGGGGCGTACCGGCGAGCGAGCCGAAACCGATCTGGTATTGCTGCTCGAACGCAGTGCAGCCGATCCTTCAGTGCTGAGCATCGGGCTCGAGAACGACTTCGAGCCGGCAGCGTTCGAGGCCCATCCTGTGCTTGGTACAATCAAGGAGAGGTTATACGGAGCAGGGGCGCAGGTGGCGTTGATGTCCGGAAGTGGCGCAACGATGTTCGGGCTGTTCGGTACGCCCGGGCAGGCCCACGCCGCGGCCCGCAGCTTTGCCGATTACTGGCATGCGGTGGGAAGCATTGGTGAGGTATCGGCCGGTACAACGTGAGCAAGCGCCTCAACGGCAGGGGAGGCGGGGAACGGGTCAGAGATCCTCGAAGTTGATCGGCTTGCAGGCGATGGCCCGCTGGAGCCGTACGGCAAAGACCTGGCGGACCGGCTTCACTGGAATCGACAGAACCGGAATCCGGTACTGTGCCACGAGCTTGGGATTTACGCTCCCAACATCGATGCGTTCGTGAAGCCGCCTGCGGGCCGGAATCACGAGCCGGGCACCGAGCGATGAATCATCCCACCGTCCGATTGCAACCGCGCTCAATCTTCTCTTGAGCACCCCCTTGTCGATGTCGTATATTGGTTCCAGTCCACTCATCGCACTGTCACCGAACGCGATGATCCGTGCTGGTGAGCCAGAGTGTACATAGACCACCGTACCCATAGAGACCTTGTTGAATAACTGAGCTCCGGTTTCGTTGCTGATGCGAACGCATCCGTGAGAGGAGGCACGCCTTCCAAGGTAGCGGTAGTAGGAACGATGGTCCAGTCCGTGAAGTCCGATGCCGCCATCGAATCCCATCCAGTAGTTCAGGTATACCTGAAACTCCTGCGACATCGTCTTCTTCGCCTTGGACTGGATGGTGAAGATGCCCTGTCGCGTGGCGATGCCATCCTCGATCGATGGAGTGCCGGTTGAACAGAGATAGCTCTCGACGCGACCATTGCGGAAGTGATAAAGAATCTTCTGCTGGTCCAGCCGGATTTCGAGATACGCCGTGTCCAGGATAAAGACCGTATCACGAAGGAGGCCGAAGGACGGGACGTAGCTGGCGGTCCTCAGGTGAAGACCTCCCTGGGCGGTTGCAACGGAGCTCACGGCCAGGAATGTGGCCATGCAGAGCAAAAACCAGGGGAGATGGCGTGTTGTCACGATGAAGCAGTAACTGAGCGGGCAATGGAAAGTGTAACATACGAAATCTCGTGCCAGCTCGGTAGATCCGCCGATTCCGTGTTGCACGTAACGAATGCATGGTTCGCGGGGTATTCGAAAGAGGCGAGATTGGCGGAACTGGGGGGGAAGAGCCCGGTGGGCGTCCCTTTCAACGTGAACGTTACCGGGACGAACGGTCACGCTACGTGATCGTAATGCACGAAGTGAAGCAGAGGAGCAACAAATAGTTGCATGACTTAAAGTTTTTGTTGAACTTTAAGAAGACATTAAGCTTCTGGCATAGTTTTCCCTTGGTAACAGTGAGTCGTGAGCGGATTCGGCCGGTTGAAAGAAGTATGCTTCGCAGCATATGGCATTCAACAAACGGCCAATCAATACGTCAGAATCATTACAACGCATTCATGATTCTGCGACACATGGATGACGATGCCGCGAGACGAAAATGATGGTACGGAGTTTGAACGGTATGAAGCGGAAATGCTACGATGACAAACGTCGCCTCGATACCTCAATTGGGGCGGTGTATTGATGAGACACTGATCGACGTTGTGAGAGGTACTGCCATGAACTACACGTATAGGTATCCTGCAAGGGTACAGCACATCAATGGTCGCAGATATGGCCACGTCCATATCTCGGAGGCCGATCTGAACCAGACGCATACCGAGCTCCTCGACAGGCTCGATGTGCCTGAGAAGACCATCGCTGTCCAGGTTGAAGTCAACGCACCCAAGGAAAAGGTGTGGGAGATTGCAGCCAGCTCGGTGGCGAAATTCTTCTCGCATCATCCCATTTTCGCCGGCCTGACCTATCTGGGTCCTCTCATGTCGGGCGAAGGGGGGCGATATGTGATTCACAGGACGATCAACGGCTGCATCTTCGACCGGATGGGCGAAGTGCTGATCAACATGCCATATTCCCAGTTCACCGTTAGCGACGTTGAAATTGCAGATCCCTCGGTCTCCGGTTTCTTTCCCTCGCTCTATACGGTCAAGTTGGAAGATCATCCCGACGATCCTGAGAAGACGATCGTTCTGTTGACATATACGATGCTCGGCGTTGCGCATCCCTGGGCGCTGGGCGTACTGGCCTATCAGGCCAACGGCATCAAAACCCATGTTGAACAGGCGAAGGAGGAGAGCGAGGAATAATCCGCGCACCTGCATGTGACAACATGGTTTCACAGTATTGATCGGGGGAGTTGCGACATCGAATGCTGCGACTCCCCCGGTCAGCGTTACGCACTGTCCTTCACGATAGGGGTCCGGATTGTACGATTCTCGGACAGAGTGTCCGGATTACGGACACTCTGTCCCGCCCGATGTTCTGGCATGGCTCTCCTGGAGAAGCGAGGGAGATGCCCCAGCCGGTTCTCGCGCCGTTGACGGCGACGGCCGCATCGCTACGCCGGCTTACGTTCTATTATCGGCAGAGTCCCTTCCCTTCCCTATGTTTGAAGACTTGCCGGTGCCGGTTGGCTGCGGATACGTCCGAACAGAACGGGAATCTGCGCCGACCGGCTCCGCGTTACAGGGAATGACAGGTACATGCCGATTGTGGCAGCGGGAGAATGGAGGAAATTCAAGATCATGGCGGATGCATTGCTGACAGAGGAGCAGATCAGAACGGCGCTCTCATCGATTATCGACCCGGACCTCAGGCGTGATATCGTCTCGCTCGGCTTCGTGAAGGATATCGCGGTCGATGGCGCGGACGTTCGCGTCAGGATAGAGCTCACCACTCCGGCCTGTCCGGTGAAGGACCAGATGAAGGCGGCTGCCGAGCAGGCACTCAGGGAAATTGGAGCAGCCGGTGTGGATGTGCAGATGACGGCGCAGGTGACTTCGCGCAGGGCTGCGAACAGCCTGATGCCCGGCGTCCGGAACACGATCGCCGTTGCATCGGGAAAGGGGGGAGTAGGCAAGTCCACTGTGGCTGCGAATCTGGCCGTGGCCCTTGCACAGGATGGAAGCCGCGTAGGGCTGATCGATGCCGATATCTACGGCCCGTCCATGCCACTCATGTTCGGCCTTGCCAACCAGCGGCCGATGGTGTTTCAGAATGCTGCCGGAGAGCGGCGCCTGGTGCCGTTGGAGGCGCATGGTGTGAAGGTGATGTCCATAGGATTTCTGATCGATCCGGATCAGGCCGTGATCTGGCGTGGCCCCATGGCCTCCGGTGCCCTGAAGCAGTTCATGGCCGAGGTGGAGTGGGAGGAGTTGGATTACCTGATCTTCGACATGCCACCGGGCACGGGCGACATACAGCTTACGCTCACGCAGACAATTCCGCTTACCGGCGCGGTGATCGTTACCACGCCGCAGGACGTTGCGCTTGCCGATGCTCGCAAGGGATTGAAGATGTTCGAGCGCGTGCAGGTTCCGTTGCTTGGGGTGATCGAGAACATGAGCTACTTTCTCGCGCCGGATACCGGTGCCCGATACGATATCTTCTCGCATGGCGGAGGCGCCGCAGCGGCCGCCGAGATGGGAGTTCCCTTCCTGGGGGAGATACCCATCGTGATGGAGATGCGCATGGGCGGAGACGAGGGAGTGCCGTACGTGGTGAGGAATCCGGAATCGGAACAGGCGAAGAATATCCGTTCGATCGCGCGTGCGCTTGCGGCGCAGGTCTCGATTGCCAACACCGCGGCGCTCGAGCAGGCTCCCGTGCAGATCATTATCGGAAACGATCAATAGCCGACATGGACGCTGATGGCGGGCGCAGAAGATCATAACGCTGGCAGCGACGGACTCGAGCAACGCATCCTCGATGCAATCGCGACCATCCGTCCCTACCTTGCAAAGGATGGGGGAGATATCGAGTTCGTTCGATTCGAAGAAAGCACGCGGACCTGCGAGGTGCGTATGCTCGGCTCGTGCGCGCGCTGCGCGCTGGCTATCCTGACGCTTCGCGCCGGCGTGGAGCAGGCGTTGATCTGGCGCGTGCCGGAGATCAGAAGAGTGGAGCGGGTGAAGTAGGCTGCAGCCCGGCGGGGCGGCGGTCCCGATCTCATCGCTTACGTTTCGTCGTGTCTTCCTCCCGCCGAACCCACCGCCAGTGATGCTCCGTTGACTTCGTGATGCCGATTCTCGGTGTGGTGACGACGTTCGCATCCGAAAGCCGCTCACCCGGTTCGATCCAGATGCGCGGGTCTGCCAGCAGATCGGTCCCGTTCAGTTCCGGCCCGATGCCGAGTGCGATCGCAAGCTTTCCCGGACCGTTCGCAAGCTCCTTCGCCGGCATTGCCCGAAGGCCGCGCCGCTCCCGCATCATCTCCACTCCCTCCAACGGCTCCACGCCACGCACCAGCACTGCCTCACCATCTCCCTCGATGCCTGTCACCACGTTGAAGCAATAGTACATCCCATAGATGAAGTAGATGTATGCGTGCCCGCCAGCCAAGTACATCGCACGGTTGCGCTGCGTCAGGCCGCGGTACGTATGGCTTGCGGCATCGTGTGCGCCGAGGTACGCCTCCACCTCGGTGATGATGCCGCTGGTGCGCTCCCCGCCGATGCTGGTAACCAGTATCCGGCCCAGGAGATCGCGAGCTACCTCGCGCGCGTCGCGCTGGTAGAATGTCCTCGGAAGTCGTTCACTCATCTGCGTTGATCCTGCTGATCCGGCCTGTAGCTTCGTGAGTGCCCGTGCGGCGATTCACGACGCCGTGGCAACGCCTCGGTGCGTCCCCGGCCGGGGGGCGAAGTCGCGTCGATGGAACACCATGCTCCGGGTACGGCCGGGTGCATGCCGCAATGAGGACCGGAACGTCCGGGCTTCCAGCGCCGGCTGCGGCTATCGATTGGAAACAAGGCGCAACCACCCCGAACGTCCCTTGCGCACTCGGAGCCGCGGGGTTAAGTTTAACTCCTTTGTATCGACGAGATTCTCTGGAGAGACCGGCTCTGCCTGAGCCCCCCTGACGCCCGTATGAATCACATTCGCAATTTCTGCATCATCGCGCACATAGATCACGGCAAGTCCACGCTGGCCGACCGGCTGCTTGAACGTACCGGCCGCATCACTGCGCGCGAAATGACCAACAACCAGATCCTGGATGACAATCCATTGGAGCAGGAACGTGGCATCACCATCAAGCTGCATGCCATCCAGATGGAGTACCGGCGCCCTTCCGCAAACGGTGGCGGCGGCCCGTTCATTCTGAATCTCATCGACACACCGGGCCACGTCGACTTCAGCTACGAGGTCTCACGGTCGCTCGCTGCGTGCGAAGGTGCGCTGCTGGTTGTGGATGCAACGCAGGGTGTCGAGGCGCAGACGATTGCCAATCTCTATCTGGCAATCGATGCCGGCCTGGAGATTATCCCGGTGATCAACAAGATCGATCTGCCCTCTGCCGCTACCACGCTTCCGGGCGTGAAGCAGCAGGTGATCGATCTGATCGGCTGCAAGGAGGAGGAGATGATCCTCGCCTCCGCGAAGGCCGGTATCGGCATCGACGAAATTCTCGAGGCCATCGTCGAACGCATTCCTCCGCCTCGCGGTGTTGAGGATGCGCCGCTGCGTGCGTTGATCTTCGACTCGTTGTTCGACAGCTATCGCGGCGTGATCGCGTACGTGCGAGTCCTTGACGGTGAACTGCGCGAGGGGCAGAAGATCAAGTTCATGCACAGCGGGCGCGAGTTCTACGTTGAGGAATGCGGCATGCTGCACATGGACCGCGTGAAGGCTCCTTCCATCTCGTGCGGTTCCGTGGGCTACTTCACCGCCGCCATCAAGGATGTGAAGGATACCAAGGTGGGCGACACGGTGACAACAGCGAAGGATGGCGCCACCGAACCGATACCAGGCTTCCGCGAAGTGAAGCCGATGGTGTTCGCGGGCATCTATCCTGCAGACTCGGACGACTACGAATCGCTGCGTGAGGCGCTGGGGAAGCTCTCGCTGAACGACTCTGCAATCCTGTACGAGCCGGAGACATCCACGGCGCTCGGCTTCGGCTTTCGCTGCGGCTTCCTCGGCATGCTTCACATGGAGATCGTGCAGGAGCGTCTCGAACGGGAGTTCGATCAGACTCTCGTCACAACCATTCCGAACGTGGAGTATCTGGTTACCAAGACGAACGGCGAGAAGATCACCGTGGATAATCCCGCGGATCTTCCAACGCCGGGCGTGATCGAGACGATCGAGGAGCCGTACATCAAGGCGCAGATCATCTGCCCATCGGAGTATATCGGGGCCATCACCAAGCTCTGCATCGAACGTCGCGGCGTCTACAAGAACACAACGTATATCTCCTCCACGCGCGTCGACATCACCTTCGAGATCCCGCTCGCGGAAGTGATCTTCGACTTCTACGACAAGCTGAAGTCCGTGTCGCGCGGCTATGCCTCGCTGGACTACGAGCTGATCGGCCTGCGTGAGGGCGATCTGGTGAAGATCGACATCCTGTTGAACAGCGATCCGGTGGATGCGCTCTCCATGATCATCCACCGCTCCAAGGCCTATGCCTATGGCCGCAAGCTCTGCACGAAGCTGAGGGAACTGATCCCGCGCCAGATGTTCGAGATCGCAGTGCAGGCCGCCATCGGAGCGAAGGTGATTGCCCGCGATACCATCAAGGCGCTGCGCAAGGACGTGATCGCCAAGTGCTACGGCGGCGATATCTCCCGGAAGAGGAAGCTGCTCGAAAAGCAGAAGGAGGGAAAGAAGCGAATGAAGCAGGTGGGTGCGGTGGAGATTCCGCAGGAGGCCTTTCTCGCAGTGCTCTCGATGGATGATTGATCCGGCCATGCGAACGATGTGGTATGCTGCGGTTTGATGTGGGCGATTGCGCGCAGGCGTCAGCGAACGCCGCTGAACCCCGTGCAACACGGGCGCCGGCTTCGGCGTAGGCGGATGATGCCCGCCGGATATCCCGCAGCCGGGGCCGCCTGGATGTTGCTGTCGTTCCATGACGTCGGGCCATGACGACGCCCGGACCATCTATTCCGCCGCAGAAGCGGAGCAATCGGTTGGGATCGTATTTTCAGGGGAGAGTAACGGCACGGCTGCGTGCATCGAGCCTCCTCGAACCCGGAGCCGTTCGATCCCACGACAGTCGAACGTACAGCGATTGTCGTAAGAATGTTGACGCGATTTCGGCACGACAGCGTTATCGATCCGATGTGCACAGGCGGTGCGCCTGTAATCAATGCATGGATGTGATGCGCCATAGATAAGGACTACAATGAACGCTGAAGATCGAAAGAGAGTACTGGCCGGCAAGGCTCCGGTGAAGAAGAAGCCCGGGAAGCGCGACGAGGCTCCGCCGATGACGACGGGGCAATCGGTCATGTCGTGGGTGAAGACCATCGTCACGTCGCTTCTGATCGTGATGGTTGTCAACGGCCTGTTGATCGCATCGTTCGTTGTGCCGACAGGCTCGATGGAGGATGAGGTGATGACGGGCGACTTCGTCTTCGTCAACAAGTTCGTTTACGGCGGCTCGACCCCGCAGACGATTCCATTCATCGACGTCCCGCTCCCGTACTTCCGCTTCCCGGGCATCCGGCAGCCGGAGAAGGGAGATGTCATCGTCTTCATCTTCCCCGGATACCGCGATCAGGTGAAGGCCGATCAGTTCCAATACTATCTGAAGCGCTGCGTGGCTACTGCGGGGGACACATTGCAGGTGCGCAACGCCACGGTCTTCGTCAACGGCAAGGAGCAGCCGATGCCGCGCCATGCCAAGTTCGACCAGGACCATGCGGCCGTACAGCCGGGGGACAATGCGCGGATCTTTCCCGATGGCTCCGGCTTCTCGCGCGACAACTGGGGACCGATGCGCATTCCGAAGAAAGGTGATGTGATCCCCTTGAACGATTCAACGTACTATGCATACAGAATCTTCATGGCGCGCGAAGGGCACGAGATCGAGCGCAACGGCCAGATCATCACGATCGATGGAAAGGCCGCGAACACCTACACGGTGGAGCGGGACTACTGCTTCGGCATGGGGGACAATCGTTGGAACTCGCTGGACAGCAGATACTGGGGATTCGTTCCCGTGGAGAACGTTGTAGGGACTCCGCTCTTCGTCTACTGGTCGTGGAATACGGACGAGCCCAACTTCTTCAAGAAGTTCGGCACCATCCGTTGGAGTCGCATATTCAGCGGCGTCAACTGACGTCCGCACTGTCAGGGGCCGGCTTCCGATGGATGCCGGCACTGCATGATTCCTGTCCCGAAGGTCCGGCGCCGCCTGCGCCGGGCTGTTCGGGACAGTCCGTTGTGGAAACCGGCGTTTGCAATCGAATGCATGGAGACCGCTTCCTCCGATAACGCTCACGCGGCCGGCCCCGCGCCGGATTCCGCCTCCCCGGCCACCGGCGCCGGGGAACGGTCTGCGGCCGGCTCCAACGGCAATGCGGAGAACAATCGCCGTCTTCGCCGCCTGCTCCGCTCCATGCTGATCACCGGCAGTCTGCTGCTGCTGCTGCGGCTCTTTGTGCTGGAGCCGTTCGGCATTCCCACGAGCTCCATGCGGCCCACGATCCTCGACGGTGACGTGGTGCTGGTAAACAAGCTCCCCTATCGCATCTCGACGCCGCACGAGATTCCGTTCACGTCCGTCGAGCTTCCGCACATCGACCTGCCGGGCACCGGATCGCTGCAGCGGGGAGATGTGGTGGTGTTCGATTACCCGGACTTCGGCGGCAATGACCCGGGTGAAGGCTCGCGCTATGTGAAGCGTGTCGTTGCGCTCCGCGGCGATACCGTGCAGCTCGTTGATGAGCGCATTGCCGTCAACGGCATCGAGGTGCCGCCGGTGTACGATCCGGATGACGACAGGCCCGATCGCCGGCGCTCACCGATCGCCGGCAATCGCGCTCTGCCCCTGCTCGGCGACGGCAGGCCCGTGATCGTTCCCTATGCCGGGCTCGACATCGCGATGGACTCGCTTGCGGCTATGCGATGGCGCCCATGGATCGAAGGGGAGGGGGTTTCCGTTGCCTACAACAATCGCATGGTTCTGCTCGGCGGGCTTCCCGCCACGCACTATGTCTTCAAGCGCGACTACTTCTTTGCGCTGGGAGACAACTCCGTTGTCAGCCGCGACAGCCGCATCTTCGGCTTCGTACCGTACGACAATCTCATCGGGCGTGTCTGGCTGATCTACTGGTCCAGCGATCCCGACGGCGGTGTGCGATGGTCGCGGATGGGAACCGTTGTTCGATAAGCCTGCATCGCCGCGAAGAGCCGCCGGCTCTTCGGAACCAGAGGACGTTATTCGTTTGGCCGGACTCTATATCCATATTCCATTCTGCGAGCGGAAGTGCATCTACTGCAACTTCTACTCCATCGAGGTGCACGACGGGAAGGAGCGGTTCCTCCGGATGCTGGAGCGCGAGATCGAGCTGCGTGCCGATACGCTCCGGGCCGAAGGCGTTGAGCCGGTTGTCTACCGCACGCTCTTTCTTGGCGGCGGCACTCCCTCGCTTCTCTCGCCGGATGAGATTGAACGTATCGTTCGGACGCTGCGCCAGCATTTCCCGCTGGCTGCTGACGCCGAAATCACCATGGAGTGCAACCCTGGAGCCCTTGATCCAGGCTGGCTGCGCGGCTACCGGGAGCTTGGCGTCAACCGCCTGAGCTTCGGCGTACAGTCCTTTCACGATGATGACCTCCGTTTCCTGAGCCGCATTCATACCGCCCAGGAAGCGCGAAGCGGAATCGCGCTTGCGCGAGAACACTTCGAGAATGTGTCACTCGACCTTATATTCGCCCTTCCGAATCAGACGCGGGAGCGCTGGCGTGCCTCGTTGAACGAGGGGGTTCGCCTCGGCACGGACCATATCAGCGCCTATGCTCTGGTGTTCGAGGAGGGAACCAAGCTGAACACGCTCCGTCTAGCAGGAAGCGTTCAGCCGGTGAATGACGGGCTCGAAGCCGACATGTACTGTGAAACGATGGAGACCTTGGCGCTGCATGGTTTCCATCAGTACGAGGTAAGCAATTACGCCCGGCCCGGTCGCGAATGCCGGCATAATGTCGGTTACTGGGAGCGGCACACGTACATTGCGTTCGGCCCCTCGGCCCATGCCTTTCTCCGCACCCACTCCCGCTCGACTCGCTGGGCGAATGTTTCGAATCTGAGCGCCTATCTCGATGCTCTCGATGCAGGCCGGCTTCCGGTTGCCTCGAGCGAGATCGTTACGCCGGGCCTTGCTCTGGAGGAGATCGTCTTTCTCGGTCTTCGAAGCGGCGGGATCATCATCGATGAGTTCCGCGCCGTTGCGGGCGCCGACCTTGCGCAGGTTGCCGCGCGGCGCGTGGCATGGCTGATAGAGGGCGGGTACGCAACGCTCGATCACGAGCGGCTGCGGCTTACCAGGCGCGGATATCCATTTGCAGACCGTTTCGCACTCGAATTGATTGCGGATCTGGAAGCAGTCCTGCCGGAGGTGATGGCCTCCGGCACCGGGCAGCAAAACGTAATGCTCCCTGTTCTGAAGAACGCTTGATCGTGTCCGGCTCCACACGACGCGACGATACAGACTATAAGTTCTCTCGATATCAACCCCGAGGAGTTTCGATGAAGCAATACACGCTGACCAACCGTGTCCTCGCAGGCGTGGCGTTTCTGGTCACCTTGATCACGTACGCACTGACGCTGCAACCGTCGGTGCCGTTTTGGGACTGCGGTGAGTTCAGTGCTGCCACTGCCTGGCAGCAGGTGCCGCATCCTCCGGGCGCGCCGTTGTTCCTGATGGTTGCCCGCTGGTTTCATATGCTCCCCTTCGGTGATCCGGGCTGGCGCATCAACATGGTATCGGCGGTCTGCTCCGCAGGCACGGCTGCATTCGTGTACTATATCGCCGTGAAGATCATCGAGCGGTGGCGTCCGTTCAAGCAGGAGCACTCGCTCATGAGCGCCATCCCTACGTTCGGCGGCGCGTTGATCGGCACGCTTGCATTCACGTGGAGCGATACGCAGTGGTTCAACTCCGTCGAGTCCGAAGTCTATGCCGCCGGCACTCTTCTGATTGCATGGATGATGTACCTCATGATGCGATGGGACGAGAAGGCGGAGACGAAGGGCCATGAGAAGTATCTCCTCGGGATGGCCTACGTTACCGGCCTCGCGTTCGGCGTTCACCTGCTTGCATTGCTCGTGGTGCCCGGCGTCGGCATGGTGATCTACTTCCGTCGCTATCAGTTCAAGTGGTGGACCTTCGGGATTGCACTTCTGATCATCGCTGTCTGCTTCTGGATCTTCGTCTACAAGTTCCCGCTCGCGGGCTTCCCGAAATTCATCGCAAGTACCAGCCCGGTTGTAGCGTTGATACCGCTCATTGCCGGCATCCTGATTGCCTGGTATGCATCGGTGAAGGTGAAGGCCGGGGGGGCCGAGAACGTCTTCCAGAAATACAAGGTTGTGAGCATCGCCTGTGTGTCGATGTTCATGATCCTCATCGGCTTCTCCACCTACACTCACATCCTCGTTCGCGCCAACGCACATCCGGCCATGAACGAGAACGAACCGGATCAGGTTGCGGAACTCGTCAGCTACCTCGGCCGCGAACAGTACGGGAACCGCGCCGACTGGCCGCGCCGTCAGGAGGTGGACAACTACTACCGCCGCTATCAGGATACCTACGGCCCCTGGGACATGCCGGTTGGGCAGAACGACGATGGTACCTACATCTTCGACAAGGTGTATCCGAGCGCGGAGCTCAACTTCATGTTCCGCTACCAGATCTACCACATGTATGTGCGGTATCTCTTCTGGAACTTCGTCGGGCGCACCAGCGACGTTCAGGATGCACCGGTTGCGTTGTTCGGCGTTGCGGATTCAACACGGAACAGCTTCATCGAGCCCACCGGCTACGATGATGTGTTCCCCGTTCGTTTCTTCGCCATCCCGCTCATCCTTGGCCTGATCGGCTTCTTCTATCACTACTATCGTGATTGGAAGATGGCTATAGTCTTTACCACACTCTTCCTGCTGCTGGGCGTGATAGCCACGCTTCAACAGAATCAGCAGCAGCCGCAGCCTCGCGAGCGCGATTACTTCTACGTGGGATCATTCATGATATTCGCGATATGGGTCGGTCTCGGGGTGACCGCCATCGCGGACTTCATAACCAAACGGGTGGGGGTGAGCTCCGAGGAGGATGAGGCGGCGGCGCGGAATCCGAAAACGATGGTGCTTGCCGCGGTCATGGTGGTGGGCCTGATTGCCGCGCCGATCAACATGGCCATTGGCGGATGGAAGCTGCACGATCGCTCCGCGAACTGGGTGCCGTGGGATTATGCCTACAACATTCTGCAGAGCTGCGAGAAGGACGCCATCCTCTTCACGAACGGCGATAACGACACCTTCCCGCTCTGGTACATGCAGGATGTGGCCGGCGTGCGTCGCGACGTGCGGGTGGTGAACCTTTCGCTGGGCCAGACCTCATGGTATATCTGGCAGTTGAAGAACGAGCGGCCATGGCGTGCGCTACAGGTGCCGATCAGCTTCCCGAACGATATTCTCCGCCTCCCCGAGCGCGACTCGAAGGCTCTGCACCCGAAGGGGATGCCCCCAAGCGGCACGGAGCAACTGGACGTACCCGGCGACGTGATGGCATGGGCAACCGGCGGGAAGATCAAGGACGACGGCAAGATGAGCTGGAAGCTGGAGGGAATGCCATATGGCGACAGCCAGATCCTCGGCGTGCAGCATCAGCTGGTGCTGGACATCCTGCACACCAACAAGTGGAAGCGTCCGGTGTATTTCAGCAGCTCCACCCAGGCGGACGTGTGGTGCGGATTGAAGCCATACTTCCGCGCCGAGGGAATGGCGTACCGGATCATGCCGGTTCAACAGCCGCCGAACCCGCTCACCGACATGTCCATGAATACGGACGTGATGCGGAAGTGCCTGATCGGGACGCTGCCGGCGGACCAGAACTTCGCGGAGCCGCATTACGGATTCAAGTTCCGTAACCTGAACAACCCGAAGGACTTCTTCATGGACGACCACCGTCGTCTGATGATCAACTATCGCCTGATGTACATCGCACTGGCGAACGAGGAACTCTCCGAGAAGAATCCGAAGGGCGCCATCGAGGCGTTGAACAGGATGGAGAAGGAGATCGCTCCGGATATGTTCGGCATGCCGTATCCGTTCCTCGCAGAGATCGCGGACATCTATCACCAGGCAGGTGATGCGCAGAAGTCCGCGGACTATGCGAACCGGACATTGAAGGCGATGGAGCGGAATCCGAACGGACAGAGCTACGGCGGCATGGACCCGATCCAGATCAAGGCCCGCATGTACTCCGACCTGGGAGATTACAATCAGGCGATCAAGGTCTACGAGGATGTTCGGAAGCAGTACCCGCAGGATCCCAACGTTCGTGCGCAGATCGAGAATCTGCGACTGGATCGTTACCTCTCGAAGCACGACACAACGGGAGCCGTGGCGGAGCTGCAGAAGATCATCGGTGAGTATGGCGGCGATACCAGCCAGGGGATGCAGGCCAATGTTGTGGCACTGCGTGCCCGTCTGGCGGAGTTGACACATACGAAGCCGGCGGCCGTCACCGACAGTTCCAACAAGCCGGCCGCAGCCGGCGGAGCCGGCCGCTGATCAGGAGTTGCAGGCATCTCACCCCGCGGCGCGATGCCGCCGGGTGAGGGCTATCTCCTCGGCAATTACGTATCTTGAAGCGTGCTGATGGTGCATTCCTTCCTGAAGGGGCATCATCAGCACGTTTCACAATGATGGCATATCGATGGATCTCTCGTTTATCATCCCGGCATACAACGAAGCTGCACGGATCGAAAAGTCGCTGGCACAGGCCCGCGAGTATTTCGCACCGCAGGCGTATACCTGGGAAGTTGTGGTTGTGGATGATGGATCGTCCGACGATACCGCCGCAATCGTGGAGCACCATTCCGGCGACGGCATCCGGTTGCTGCGCCAGCCGCGCAACATGGGAAAGGGAGCCGCTGTTCGCCGCGGCATGCTGGAGGGGCGGGGCAACTTCCGCATCTTCTCCGATGCCGATTTCTCCACGCCGATCCGGGAGACCGAACGGATGCTGAAGGAGCTGCGGCATCATGATGTCGTGATCGGAAGCCGCGCAATCGACAGCAGCTACATCAAGAAGCATCAGCCGTGGTACCGCGAGACCATGGGACGCATCTTCAATCTCTTCGTGCGGATGATCGCGGTCTCCGGCATTCACGACACCCAGTGCGGGTTCAAGGGCTTCACGGCAGCAGCGGCGGAGGCTGTGTTCTCCCGCACGAAGATCGACGGGTTCAGCTTCGACGTGGAGGCTCTCTACATCGCCCGCCGCCTGGGTCTGTCGATCCTGGAGATGCCGGTGGAGTGGTTCAATGACGAACGTTCCACACTCAACCCGGTCTCCGACTCGATAAAGATGTTTCGCGAGCTGCTGCGCGTTCGCGCATTGCATCGTGGGTTCGACCCCTCCCCGCGACCCCTCGGGCAACAGGACAAGCTGCCGGCGGCCTGAGGCCTGCGCGCGCACGGCTTGGCCTGCAGGCAGGGCGCGATCCGGTCTCCGATGGACGTTGTCCGAAGTCGCGGTGCCCGGCTGGTCAACATTCATGGTGGAAAACCACGACTGGAAAGAGAATGGAAACACTCGAGGAGTGGTCGGCTGGCGGGATCGTTCTGAGGCGGGCGGAGCCCCATCGAATACAGGTGTTGCTGATTCAGCACAGCATGCATAACGGCTGGAGCTTTCCGAAGGGATGGGTGGAGCCTGGCGAGACGCCGCAGGAGGCGGCCGTACGGGAGGTTGAAGAGGAGTCCGGAGTGCTTGGCCAGATCATCGCCGACCTACCCCCCACGCGTTACTTCTTCGTTAACCATGAAGGAAAGCGGATTGCCAAGACCGTAACCTGGTACCTGATGAGATATCTTGGCGAAGGGAATCAGACTCATGCGTTCGAGGTGAGCGCCGTGGAGTGGTTGCCGCTCGAAGGTGTTCATACGCGGCTCACCTACAAGAACGATAAGGAACTCTTCTCCGTAGCACTTGCTGAAATCGTACGCGCTGCATTGTAGGCTCAGTTGCAAGAAACAATCACTTAAAGAATTAGGTGAAAGATTTTTCTTGAAATTTGGAGAAAGTCCACTAAGTTCGGGGGCATCAACACCCTAGACGGCAACTTTGACATCATTCGTTCGTGGAACGCTTTGCGCAACCGGCGCAAGAAACATCCATAAATCTATCGTAAGGTGCTTGTATGAAGAGGACGAACATCTTCTCTTTCACTCTCGTAATTGCCGCGCTGCTCGTCGCCGGAGCCGTGAGACTGCACGCGCAGGGGGGCATCGCTCCCAGCGGGCAGTTCGGTCTGCATATTGACGTCAGCGGTTCGACGGTGGCCGGAGCGCAGTACGCGTTCAGCCCATCGCTCCAGGCAGGTGCGGGTCTTGGTTACGTCAATACGGGCGGCAACAGCGCGACCACTCTGGAACTGTATGTCCGTTTCCTTCTCGAAGGAACCGTGAATCCGATCCTTCAGGCCGGCTTCACGAACGGTTCCACCTCCGCTTCGTCGACCTCGGCAAGCGGTCTGTATGGCGCTGCGGGTCTTCAGTACTTCATCAACCGCAATGTTGGTGTGTACGGCCTGGTGCATGTGATCGACCTTCCGCTCCAGAGCGGCAGCGATCCATCCTTCGGGATCTTCGATCCGCGAATGGGCCTCGAGTGGTACTTCAACAAGTAACACCGGCCGATCGCCTGAAACGGCGGTTGCCAGCTTTCGGCCTCGAGGCTCACACCTCGGGGCCGTTTCGTTCCCGACGTGATCCGCCGGCCGGATGCACGGCGCAATGGCTCTTCTTTCCGATGCGCATTCTCTCCATCGACTTCGGCACCGTTCGTATCGGCACGGCGATCTCCGATGAGCTCGGGATCGTTGCAGCTCCCCTTGTGGTAATCCCGAACGGGGCGGATGCGCATGAGCGCGTTGCCGCGCTCGCACGCTCCAACGGAGCCGAACGCGTGGTTATCGGAATGCCATACGCACTCAATGGAGCCGAGAGCGACATGACTCGCATGACAAGGGAGTTCGCCGAGCGCCTGCGACCGCTGCTCCCCTGCCCGCTTGTGGAATGGGACGAGGCGTTCAGCTCGCGCAAGGCCGGCGAGCGGATGCGGAGCGCGAACGTTGGCCGCAAGCGCCGCCGGCAGAAGGGGGAAACCGATACGTGGGCGGCGGCGATCATTCTGCAGGAGTATCTGGAAACGTTGCGGTAGCATTCCGCGCCGCGGATCCGGGATGCGATTGCGATGTTCATTGCCGGCAGCAGCACAGAGTAGATTGAACGGACATTGCAGCTATCCAAACACATAGGGAAGGCGGTCTGGTCCACAGCCTCGCGCGTGGTGACCGTTCTCATGGGGTTTGCGCTCATGTTGCCGCAGAAGATGATCGGCCCCTCGCAGTGGGGAATCTACGGGACGGCGCAGGCCATCCTCACCTCCGTCTTCATGCTCTCGGACAGCATCGCGCTCCAGGCCATGGTGAACTTCGGCGTGATTCCCGAACGGCGCCGCGAAGCGCTCACCATCTCCGCTGTCACGCATCTCCTCTTCTGCACCCTCTGTGCCGCAGCGGTCTACTTCGGACGCGGAGCGATCTCCTCCATCCTCAACGAGCCGCAGCTTGCCGTCACTCTTACATACTTCCCACTGGTTGTGCTGGGCTTTCTGCTGCGAACCTACTTCCTGAAGGTCTCGCAGATATCGATCGACACGCGCGCCACCTTCTACATCGAGGTTGCATGGTCCGGCACCACAGTGCTGCTGATTGCAGCCGGCTGGCTGCGCCATGCCATCGTGGATGCGAACGACATGATGGTGATCAGCGCCATCTCCTCCGGTGTATCGTCGGCCGTCGGGCTTGCATTCCAGTGGCGGCATGTGCGGTTCACATCAACCATCAACCGCGCCAATGCGTTGCAGATGTACCGTCTGGGCCTTGCACAGCTTGGCTCCGCGGTCACGATGGTTCTACAGACGCAGGGGGATATCCTGATCCTCAAGCGCTTTGCCAGTTCCGCGGTGGTAGGCAACTACGACGCTGCGAAGAGATTCTTCCGTGGCTTCGAGGCGTTGCGCGACGCGGCCGTGCTGCTGATCTACCCGGCCGTCGCCAGGCTTGCAGCGGAACGCCGGCGTGAAGAGCTGGTGAAGCTGGTGGAGAAGATGATCGGCTTCATGGCCACCGCCGTTGTGCCGATTGTTCTCGTGATCTGGCTGGGCCCGGCGGACATGCTCTTTGCCTGGATCTATAAGGGGAAGTACGATTCCGCCGCAATGATCTTCAAGGTGCTCAGCCTCGCGGCGCTGGTGCTGCCGTTCAGCATGAACACCTATGTGCTCGGGGCGCTGAGCGAGGCGCGGCAGTACTTCCGCGTTACCTTCGTCTCCGCAATCCTCGCCGTGGTGGCGATGTGGATCTTCGTGCCGATGCTCGGGGGGGAAGGGGCGGCGCTCGGTGTGGTGGTCAGTTACCTCTCGCTTGCAATCCTTGCCACGCGCAGCGTGCTGCGCACGGTTCCCTTTACGATCACCGGGGCGCTGGGCCGGTGGCGCGATGCATTCAACTTCGTTGCCAGAACATGGCGCAGCGTAATCCAACGTGCCGGACGGCGTTAGCCGCGGCATCTGCCCCTCCCAATGCTTCGCGCGGGACCGCCTCGAAGCCGTAGTTTTGTTTCCGCCAGCCCTGCAGCCGGCATACCGTGCCGGCTGCGCATTACCCTTGAACCATCGATGCTACAGGCATATCAATATCAGAAGAGCGGCGAGCTGCATGTGAAGGACGTGCCGGCGCCGGAGTTACGCAACGGCATGATCGTTGTGCGCACCTGTGCCTCGCTGATCTCCGCCGGAACGGAGCGCAACTCCGTCATGACCGCGAAGGCATCGATGATCGAGAAGGTGCGGATGCGCCCGGACCTCGTGAAACAGGTGCTTGAGACCGCTCGGCGCGAAGGGGTGATGAGTACGATGGAGAAGGTTCGCACCCGGCTGGACAACTACAAGGCGCTCGGATATTCGGCCTCCGGCGTTGTGATGGAGTCAGGCTGCGACGAGTTCTCCCCCGGCGATCGGGTTGCATGCGCGGTGAACACGGGGGCGCATGCGGAGGTGATCGCCGTGCCCCGCAACCTGGCGGTAAGGATTCCGGACGGCGTCTCGTTCGATGAGGCGGCCTTCACCACGCTCGGAGCGATTGCAATCCAGGGCGTGCGCCAGGCGCGGGTGGCGCTCGGCGAATCGGTCGCGGTGATCGGCCTCGGTCTCCTCGGACAGATCACCGTACAGCTTCTGAAGGCCGCGGGGTGCAGGGTGATCGGCCTGGATACCAACCAGCGCCAGTTCGATCTCGCGCGGCGCTTCGGCGCCGATGCAGTGGTCCCAAGCGATGCCTCTGCGGTTGGCGCAATCGAAAGCTTCACGCGCGGCATCGGCTGCGATGCCGTGATCATCACGGCGAGCACGCTCTCCAACGATCCCATCGAGCTTGCGATCAAGGCGGCGCGTACGCGCGCGCGGGTCGTGGTGGTGGGCGCGGTCGGGATGGAGCTGCCGCGGGCCGGGTTCTATGAAAAGGAACTGGAGATCACCATCTCCTGCAGCTTCGGCCCGGGGCGCTACGATCCTCGATACGAAGAGGAGGGGATCGATTACCCTGTGGGTTTCGTTCGCTGGACCGAGCGCCGCAACATGGAATCGGTGCTGGATCTGATCGCCTCCGGCCGGCTTCAACTGGAGCCGATCATAACACATCGGTTTCCCATTGCCGATGCCGAACGCGCCTACGATCTGGTGACCGGGAAGGTGGATGAACCGTATCTCGGCATACTGCTTACCTATCCGGATCGCGGCGTGAACGTTCTGGCCCGTGCTCTGCGCGTTGGGGGGCAGCCGCCATCGGAGGGACAACTGGGGGTTGGCTTCATCGGTGCGGGGAAGTTCGCCCAGAGCTATCTCCTTCCTCCGGCGCGGACGGCCGGCGTTCGAATGGTTTCCGTCGCCACGGCAACCGCGGTCAACGCCCGGGCCACGGCGGAGAAATACGGGTTCGCAGAGGCCTCCACCGATCCCGCGGGGCTGATTGCGCGCGCGGACATCGGCGCCGTCTTCATTGCCACGCGCCACGACAGCCACGGCGAGTATGTGCGTGCAGCGCTCGAGGCGGGGAAGCAGGTGTTCGTGGAGAAGCCTCTTGCCGTTACGAAGGGCGAGTTGCAGACGATTCGCGAGATAGGTGACGCGAAGAACGATCGTGTGATGGTTGGGTTCAACAGGCGCTTCTCGGAATCGTTCCGTGCAATGAAACGGCACTTCGAGAATGTGCGCGAACCGCTGGTGATGCTCTATCGTGTAAACGCCGGCTTCATCAAGCTGGATCACTGGACACAGCAGGAGTCGCAGGGGGGGAGGATCGTGGGCGAGGGATGCCACTTCATCGACTGTATGCAGTTCCTTGCCGGCGCGCGTCCGGTGAGCGTGTATGCGGCCGCCATCGGTTCGGACAATCGGGCGCAGCGCAATGCGGACTCCGTCTCGATCACCATCCGTTTCAGCGACGGCTCCGTGGGAACGCTCCTCTATCTGGCCAATGGCGATTCATCGGTCGGGAAGGAGTACTGCGAGGTCTTCGGCGGCGGGCACACGGCCATCATGGACAACTTCCGCGCCGTGCATCTTGCTTCGGGCAACAGGCGGAAGACTCTGAAGTTCAACGGCGACAAGGGGCATAGCGAGGAGGTGGCGCGCACGCTGGCGGCGATGAAGGAAGGGGCGCCGATGCCGATCTCCTTCCAGAGCCTCTGCGACACAACGCTCGCCACCCTTGCCGCGCTCGACTCGCTTGCCGCCGGTGGGGTGATCGCGCTGGGTGAGCCGCTCTCCGATTCGAACGAGTGACGCAGGAGGGAGCCGCTGCGAAGATCGCGGGGGGATCCTCTCCATTCCGCCGCCTGTGGCTGCACCGCCTGCGGCTGCACCGCCTGCGGCTGCGCCGCATGCCGGGGCTGTGAAAGAAGCGGCCACGCGCTCGTCGGAGCACGTGGCCGCTGCAATGTCGATACTCCCCGTGGAGCCTTCTCAGGTGGTCTTGGAGCGAACCGCCTTCGGCGCAAGGCCGCGGAGGTAGTAGAGCTTCGCACGACGCACGCGGCCATGGCGCACCACGCGGATGTTCTGAATAATCGGCGAATGAAGCGGGAAGATTCGCTCCACGCCGACACCGTTGGATACCTTGCGAACCGTGAAGGTCTCGCTTACGCCGGAACCGCGGCGGGATATCACGATGCCCTCGTAATTCTGCAGACGCTCCTTGTCACCTTCCACAACGCGCACGGCAACGTTGATCACATCGCCGGGACGGAATGTCGGGAACACAACTTCGCCGGCGTCGCCGTTGCGGGCCGCACGGGCGGCAGCCACCTGAGCAATCATCTGCTCGGTGAGGGCTTCAATCTCTTTCATAATACACCTCCACGATTCCCGCGCCGTTGCCAGCGGCAAGGCGCGAGGTTTTGGTTATTGGTTTTGTTTGTTATCTGAACGCTTTACTCCGGCTGCGCGCTGCCTGCAGGGCTGCTGCGCAGTGTGCCGAATATGGCCGGGCAGATCGGGGCGCTGCATGCACCGGCTCAACCCGTACCTCTCCGTGCGAACCGAGTCACCCGGGGTATGGAGCGTTATCCGCCCCGCACCGGATCGCCCTCATCACCGAGCATCCACCCGCGCCGCTCTCGCGTACGCTTCAACGCCTCCGCCTCGCGCCACTCCGCGATCCTTGCATGATCCCCGCTCATGAGCACATCGGGAACCGTGATGCCGCGGTACTCCGCGGGCTTGGTATAATAGGGGGCGTCCAGAAGGCCCCCCTGAAACGAATCACTCAATGCGGACTCGCTGTCCCCGAGCGCGCCGGGAAGCAGGCGCACCACTGCGTCCGCTACCACCAGTGCCGGGAGTTCGCCTCCGGTAAGCACGTAATCCCCAATGGAGATCTCGCGGGTCACCAGCGCCGTGCGCACACGTTCGTCAATCCCCTTGTAGTGTCCGCAGAGCAGGATGACGGCTCGCGACATCGAAAGCCGGTTTGCCGCGGCCTGTGTGAACAGGTCGCCGTCCGGCGTGAGAAAAATCACATCGTCGTACGCGCGTTCGCTCTTCAGGCGTTCGATGCACTCGAAGATCGGCTCCGGCCGCAGAATCATTCCCGCACCGCCGCCATACGGAGTATCGTCCACCTGCTTGTAGCGGCCCAGGCCGTAATCGTGCAGGTTGTGCACAACAATCTCCACCAGCCCGGCTTCACGGGCCCGCCTGATGATCGATGCGCCAAGCACGCTCTCGAACGTCTGCGGCACCACGCTGAGAATGTCGATCCGGAGATACGGCTCCTCGCGCCGGGGCTTATCCTTCGTCGTGCTCATCGGCGTCACCTGCCATCATGCCTGGGATCGGCCGCACAATTGCAACCTGTTCGGAGTGCCGCACTTCGGCAACGAACTCCTCGATCGCAGGAAGAAGCCACTCACCCTCGGCACCGGCAATCTGCCATATCAGATGGGCCGGCGTGCGAAAGATGCCGCCGATGGTCCCGAGGGACTCGCCGGCCTCGTTCCGCACGTCGTATCCGATCAGCATCGGATGGGCGTACGCGCTGCCGAAGCCAAGCGCTCCGGCCGGCAGAAACAACGCCCGGTCGCCGAACTGCAGTGCGGCATCCTCGCGCGAAGCAACGCCGGCGAAGTAACAGATCACCTCGCCCGGTCTGGCCTCGGTGCGCTCCAGGCGCACCTGCCGTGTGAACGAACCCGAGAAGCCGATCCATGCATCGCAGGGAGTGGCAATCGTTGGAACCATGTCACCGTCGAGAGCGCAGCGCATGCCGCCGGCGAGACCGAACGGCTGCGTGAGAACGCCGATACGAATGCGAGGTTCCTCGTTCATTGAGGTGCAGGGCCCTGTTGAATCGGAAGGAGCCGGATCAGCCAGCGGCTTCCTCGGATGCCTCGGCCGCCGGTGCCTCATCGGCCGTGGCCTCATCGGCAGCAGCCTCCTGGGCAGGAGCTTCCTCGACAGGGGGCGCCGCAGCAGCGGCAGCTTCGGCGGCAGCAGCGTCCTCGGCGGCCTTCAGTTCAGCCTCCTCCTTGGCACGGGCTGCGGCTTCCTCGTCATGGCGACGCTTTTCGGCGGCGGCCTGAACGGCGGCGAGATCCTGCGCCTCGCGGTTCTGCTTCCTTGCCAGGTGGTTCTCCACGTACTGTGCAATCTCCTCGCCGGTCTTTCCCTTGCGGTTCAGATGCATCTCGAGGAGCACGCCTTCACGGCTGAGAATGGAGCGAACCGTATCGGTTGGCTGGGCACCGGTCATGAGCCAGTGAAGCACGCGCTCGCGCTTCATGCTGACCTGATTGCTGATCACCATCGGGTTGTACTGACCCAGCTTCTCGATGAAGCGGCCATCACGCGGGCTGCGGCTGTCGGCGGCAACGATGTCGTACACCGGGCGCTTCTTGCGGCCCATTCTTCTCAAGCGAAGCTTAACCATGCTTGTTCGTAGTTACTGTGAGTATTGTTTATGTACCAGTTGTTGAACATTCCCTGAATCGCGGAGCAGATGCGTCGCGCAGCGGCGCGCCGCCGATCCGCTCCCTATCGCCTGCGTCCCATGCTCGGGAGTCCGATGCCGCGCATCATGCTCTTCATCTTTCCCCCCATCAGCACCCGCATCTGCTTGCGCATCTCGTCGAACTGTTTCATCAGGCGATTCACATCCTCGATCTTCGTTCCCGACCCATTGGCGATCCGCTTGCGGCGGCTGCCGTTGATGATCTCCGGCTGCCGGCGTTCCTCCTTGGTCATCGAGGTGATGATCGCCTCCAGCCGTGTGAACGCGCGCTCATCGATATCCACCCCCTTGAGCGCCCTGTCCATGCCGGGAAGCATGCCGATCAGATCGCGCACGGAGCCCATCTTCTTGATCTGCTGAATCTGCTCGTAGAAGTCGTCCAGCGTGAACTGATTGCGGCGGAACTTCTCCTCGAGCTTCTTGGCCTGCTCCTCGTCGAACTGCTCCTGCGCCTTCTCCACCAGCGACACGACGTCGCCCATGCCGAGGATGCGCGAGGCCATGCGGTCCGGATAGAACGGCTCCAGAGCATCGATCTTCTCGCCGGTACCGACAAACTTGATGGGCTTGCTTACAACGGAACTGATGGAGAGCGCGGCGCCGCCCCGTGTGTCGCCGTCGAGCTTTGTGAGGATGACGCCGTCGAAGTCGAGGCGGTCGTGGAAGGCTTTGGCGGTGGTAACTGCATCCTGGCCGATCATCGCATCAACAACGAAGAGAATCTCGTTCGGCTTCGTTCTGTCCTTGATGCGGGCCACTTCGTCCATCATCTCTTCATCGATCGTCAGGCGGCCTGCGGTATCGATGATGATGATATTGCGCCCGGAGCGTCGTGCCTCCAGGATCGACTTCTCTGCAATCGCCACCGGATTTTCTCCGGGGAGCGTGAACACCGGAACGTCGATCTGCGCGCCCAGTGTCTGCAACTGATCGATGGCGGCCGGGCGGTAGGTGTCCGCTGCCACAAGCATCGGCTGCCGCCCCTTGCTCTTGAAATAACTGGCGAGCTTTGCCGAGTGCGTTGTCTTACCGGAACCCTGAAGACCGCACATCATGATGATCGTGGGGCCGGCCGGAGCCATACGGATCTCCGCGCGTTCGCTCCCCATCAGCTTCACCAGTTCGTCGTAGATGATCTTGACGATCATCTGCCCCGGCGTCACCGAACCGACTACGCTGCGGCCCAGTGCCTGCTGCCGCACATCGTCCACGAACTTCTTCGTCACCTGGAAGTTCACGTCCGCGTCCAGCAGGGCACGACGGATCTCGCGCAACGCCTCGGAGATGTTCTCCTCGGTCAGCCGCGCATCGCCGCTTATCCGGCGTATCGCCTCGTCGAGTTTTGCACTGAGATTCTCAAACATCGCAGTTCGTCACGCAATCGTGAATTCGCACAACACATGCTCCATGCAGAGCGGTCCGCACGGCTAGAGCAAAGGACCACAAAGATAAGAGCGGCGCGGGGAACTGCAAAAGAGGCATTATGGGTGCGGCAATCGGCTGTTACAATGCGGTGCTGCGCCGGGAATAGCCGATGCGGCTCCTGGAATGAAGGGACTGTGCCGCGAGTATGTGGTGAGGGGCTGGCTGAATCGCGCCGGCGGATCGTCTCCGCGCGGGGCATTTTCGCGGCATCCGAGGGCTGCGGTGAAGCGCCGGCATGGAACAACCGGCCGTTCGCCGGGTTGTGCTCTCCGGGGTGTACCGGTAATTTCCTCCCAGGGCATCCACCCCCACTCACGGGAATGCGCAGGGGAGAACACTCGCAGCCGGCAACGTGCACGTGCAGCGGCACGGCGCGCCATCTATCCGAGAGAACGCATGAAGAATATCGTCATCATCGGCAACGGCATTGCCGGGGTTACCGCCGCGCGCTACATCCGCAAGATGAGCGACCACTCCATCACGATCATATCGGACGAGACGGACCACTTCTATTCGCGTACCGCCCTGATGTATATCTATATGGGGCATATGACCTACGAGCAGACGAAGCCGTACGAGGATTGGTTCTGGGCAAAGAATCGCATCGACCTTCTCCGCGGGTTCGTCACGCGCATCGACACGAGAATGCGGCACCTGCATCTTGCCGATGATTCGATCGTCCGGTACGACGTGCTGATCATCGCCACGGGCTCCCGCTCCAATCGGTTCGGCTGGCCGGGGCAGGACCTGAAGGGAGTGCAGGGTCTGTACAGCATGCAGGATCTCAGAACGATGGAACTCGCCACGCGCGGCATCGGGCGGGCGGTTGTGGTGGGGGGGGGATTGATCGGCGTCGAGGTGGCGGAGATGCTCGCGTCGCGCCGGATTCGGACCACGTTCCTCGTGCGCGAACAGAACTACTGGGATAATGTGCTGCCGCGCGAGGAGGCTGCGATGGTGGGACGGCATATCCGCGAGCATGGTGTGGACCTTCGGCTTTCGCGGCAACTGCGGGAGATCCTTCCGGACGAGAACGGCGGCGTGCGTGCCGTGGTTGCGGATGATGGTGAGCGGATCGATTGCGAGTTCGTTGCGCTTACTGCAGGAGTGTCGCCGAATATCGAAATGGTGAAGAACTCCGAGGTGGATACCGCGCGCGGGGTGCTGGTGAACGAGTTCATGGAGACGAACGTTCCGGATGTGTACGCCGTTGGCGATTGCGCGGAGTTCCGCGATCCGAAGCCGGGGCATCCGCGGGTGGAGCAGTTGTGGTACACCGGCAAGATGCATGGCGAGGTTGTTGCGCGCACCATCTGTGGGCATCGTACGCCGTACGAGCGCGGCGTCTGGTTCAACTCCGCCAAGTTCTTCGACATCGAGTACCAGACATACGGCTTCGTTGCTCCCACGCATCGCCACGGTGAGAAGACGCTCTACTGGGAGCACCCGGATGGGCGGCGCTGCATCCGGATCAACTACCTGGCGGACGATCGCAGCGTTGTAGGAGTGAACGTATTCGGTATCCGCTTTCGCCAGCAGGTCTTCGAGCACTGGATACGCGAGAAGAGAACGATCGAACATGTGCTCGAGAACCTGCGGGCGGCCAACTTCGATCCCGAGTTCTTCCCGCACTTCGAACGGGATGTGGTTGCACTCTTCAATGCAGAGAGCGGTGCGGCAATCCGGCCGAAGACAGGACGCGACCTTCGTTCCACCATCTTCAAAAGAGTCTGAGGGGATATCGATGAGCACGTACGATGCAAGCATACAGTTGACGTCGAATCCCGCCGGGCACACCGGCGCAGTGCAGCGTGTTGCGCTGGTAACGATCG
>DASZRW010000135.1:0-72570 GCA_035549015.1 Kapaibacterium sp. (SeqCode) | reverse complement strand
GCCGGGATGGCCTGGAGGCGTGCGGACAAGCATCAACGACTCCACCGTCGGGGACGGCTTCGCCGGCCGCCCTGGGCCATGGGTGCAGCCGGACGTGGATTACATCGTGCTGCTCCGCCTGCAGGGAATCGGCGGTGATTCCCTCTATCACTATACCTCGGTATTTCCGGTTGGATGGTTCGGCAATGCCTGCTGCATGTATCCGGTGGTGGAGGGCATCGTCTACGACCCGCACGATGACTTCGGGTTCGGACCCGGCAGGACGCCGGCACAGTTCATCACCGCACTTCGTGCGCGGATCTACTCCATCACCCATCCGTAGTGAGAGCCAGATGGACAATCGTATAACACGGACGTTTGCAGGCCTGCATCTCCGGGTCGTAATTCCGATTGCGCCGGCAGCAATGAGGATGCGACGCCCTCCGGATGCGGAGTATTTCTGCCAGTCCGTCCATTCAGGTCCGGCCGGCAGGTTTGCAGTTGCAGAGATTCGATCTCCTTCCTATGTTTGGACACCCTCTACATACGTATTCCCCCATAGCTCTGTATTGTCCGCTGCCGGCCCATTCAGGAGGACCGGCGGCGTCTCCACAATTCAACATTCGTACCGATCACCATGAATCATCGATTGCTTCGATGTCGTGCGGCGCAGGTCCTGGCCGCCGCTCTCGCGCTTCTCGCCACACTCCCCGCCACGGCGCAGTTGCACACCAACCCGAATGCGCCCTACAAGCGCCCGCCGTGGGATGGCGCACTGGAGATTCGCTTCCCAAAACCGGAACGCTGCCCACCGCTCAGCCTGAACATGCCGCTGGATGTGATGCTCGGCTACATCGGCGGCGACAGCCTGGCGCGCAGCTATGACCTGTTCGTCAACATCAACGCACTCGTCCCCTCGATGCCATACTCGGATACGCTCCGCCAGGCGATGAAGTACCTGTATCTGATGGATGACTACGACCCTATCCGGTACTTTCAATGGAATGGAGCAGCCAAACCAACACCGGCCCACTACTGGGTTACCACCGAGACGCTGAGGGAAGCGCTGGTCTATTGTGCACAGGTTGCCTGCCCGGATACGCAGCGCACGGCTGTGCTCGGCGCCGCGGACATCATCGCCTATGTGCATGTCAACGCCACGCAGACCAAGATCGATACCAACGCCGCACGTGCAAAGCATGCAACGCTTGTCTCCTGCACAATACTGGACACGATCAAGGGAAGGCGCATTCCGAACTGCTGGGCCAACGATGCCGGCAGCAAGCTGAAGAGCCCCGGCACGGCGGATGTTCCCGTTGCCCGCACCGAGGGGAGCCAGCCATCGGTGCCGGGCGCATGCCTCCAGTTCGAGATCAGTCCGGAGTGGTCGCACGTGGGGGGAGGGTACCATCCAGGGTGGCCGACTTCCATGGCATTCCGTATCAACGACTCCACCATCGGCGACGGCTTCGCCGGCCGCCCGGGACCGTGGGTACAACCAGATGTGGATTACATCGTGCTGCTCCGATTCCAGGGGCTCGGTGGCGACTCGCTGTATCACTACGCATCCATTTTTCCTATCCAGTGGTTCGGCAAAACCTGTTGTATGTACCCGGTGGTGGAGGGCATCGTCTACGACCCACACGATGACTTCGGCTTCGGACCCGGCAGGACGCCGGCACAGTTCATCGCGGCCCTTCGCGCGCGGATCTACTCCATCACCCATCCGTAGCGGAGGCACCATGAACAGTTGTACAGCACAGGGCCTCGCCGGCCTGGCCCTATGGGCCGCAATGCTGATTGCGTCAGCAGAGATGAAGGCGCAATGCCCTCCGGATGCGGAATATCCCTACCAGTTCTGCAAGGATGGGAAAGAGATCGTGGTACGCTGTGCCTCCGATCCCTACCACGTCTGGGAGGACGGGCCGCAGCTGGTTCCGCTCAAGCGTTCGTATCCCGGCTGCATGACGATCGAGCAGGAGGGGCTGCTGGATATCTACATGCCGAAGGTGGTAACCGGCGGCGGACCGGATGACTACGTGCCGGTGTTCCTCCGTGCGAACCAGGAACGGGATATCGTGGAGGGGTTCAACGACTGGAACTCGATCTGCCCTCCGACGGACGGAGACTTCGACTGCTGTATGAAGATCTATTTTTCAGGAGATGCAAAAGACTTCAATGGGCCAAGGGAAGGGATCAACGGTAGTTTCGATGTAAGCTCGCACACCTGCCGTCCCACATGCAACGACGACCACCGTATCTATGTCAATGACTCACCACTGTGGCTTTATAAAAACGTAGCTCCTGAACTGGGAGATCCAATCATCCGTGCATTCTACACGGGACGGTACCCGCCGTCGATCGCACCCGGCTACGAGGCCTACAGCCTCTACCAGGCGATCCTTTTCGGCGTCGGCTTCTGGTATGGCCTGCCCGACATCCGATATTCTGATCCGGGTTGTGCGCGCCCCGCTTCCATCATGGCAAATGAACTGGAGGAGGGCCCGCCAACCGGCCTCACCCCTGACGACATCTGCCAGTTCAAGAAGCTCTACTGCGACCATGAGGTTGGCCTCGGCGTTCCGGAAAGGCCGGCGCCGCGCATCTCCTTCGATGTGGTTCCCAATCCCGCCTCCAACACGATCCGGCTTCTGCTGCCGGAGGATCACCCGCACGATCCGCTCATGCTTCGCGTGGTGGATGCGCGGGGCCGCACCGTGCACGAGCGGCAGCTTGCTGCAGCCAACCGGGAGATCGTAGTGGACGTTTCGGATCTTGCGGATGGCGTCTACTTCGTCACGCTCTCGGATGGCGCATACTGCCATGGCCGGAAGGTTGTCGTGCAGCGCTGATCATCCATACCTCACGATGTTGACGCGGGCACCCGATCCGGAACAGGTCGGGTGCCCGACATTCAACGAGGGGTGGAGTAGTGCCCGCGAGGAGAACCATCGCGAAGCGACAGATGCTGACGGGAATGGCGCCATCGCCCGCACGGGATCCCCTTTGGCATCGGCGGCATTCGATGTAAATTCGCGGCGCACAGATGCATCGCGTGCGGAACCCGATGGCCCCGGGCAGGCCATCCCGCGGCACTCCGGCCCCGATGCGTAATCCACTTCCTTCACTGTCCGTACCGAAAACATTCGTACCCGATGTCGGTCCCACAACCACTCCATCGCCTGCTGGCACTTGCCCTGATCGTGACCTCGGTCGCGGGCTGCGCCACGCTCAATTCGGGAGACGAGGATAGCGGAACCTATCCTCAACGCAACAGCGGCGAGGACGGCCGCTTCACGATCGGCACCGGCAACAAACGGCTGATGTACGGCTATCCGGTCCCCTACTCCACGTCGCACTTCGTTGCGAACGTGGACGGGAAGTTCGCGAGCAACTCTCCCCGCTTCCCGCACGACGTCCAGTATCTCACCGGCACGCTCTACACGAAGGGAGCCGAGGCATCGGCGCAGACGAAGATCAGCTTCGACTTCAACGATGTGCACATCACGCAGCGCCTTGTTCCGGTGGACAGGGATTTCAAGGATGTGCCGGTTGGCGGCTGGGGCCAGTACTATCGCATCGAGTACGAACTGACCAACACGGCAGACGCCACACGCTCCGTGGGCCTTGCGCTTCTGATCGACACGATGATCGACGACAACGACGCCTGCCAGATGGATGCCGATGGCCGGCGCCTTGCGGACCAGACGGCGTTCGAACATGGGAACATCCCGGGTGAAGTGGTGGTGTATCGCGTCCCCGGGAGCATGTCCGATCTCGCGGCCGTGCTGGTGACGAACAAGGGGAAGGCCGTGAAGCCGGATGCACTCTACGCCGGACGCTGGCCCTACCTCCACTCGGTGACCTGGGATGTGAGCCTCGCCTCCGGCAGCTATACGGACAGCGGGCTGCTGCTGAAGTGGGAGGTGAAGCCGCTGGCCCCCGGTGAGAAGCGCGTGGTGGCAACGCACTACGGACTCCCGCGCCCCGGCAAGCTCTCCATGCTCACCAATGCGGAGGGATTCCAGACGCACCAGACCAATGTCTACTTCGAACTCGGCAAGGCGGATCTGAACGACGCCGGAAGACAGGCAATCGATGCGCTCCTGACCACGGCCTCTCCCTCCGGCGTCTTCGTCGAGGTCTATACGGATGCGCGCGGCAACGAGGCCCTGAACAACGCGCTCTCCAGGCGTCGCGCCGAGACCGTGACCGCCTACCTGAAGAGCCGCAATGTCCCGGCGGCGATCATCATCCCGAAGTCCTACGGCGAGGCCTATGCGGATCAGAGCGAGGAGGCGCGGAAGCTGGGGAAGCAGGAGGATCGCCGCGCCAGCATCGTGATCTACTCCCGTTGAAGTCCCGCACGCCGGATCACCCTTTCAACATCGTCTGAAGTATGTCCAGAACCTTCACCGATTCACTCTTCGCATGGTGTCTGCTTCCCGTTGCAAGCATGGCGATCGCCGTGCTTCCGCTGGCCGCACAGCCACGTTCAACGGACAGGTCAGGCGCCGACACACTCGAGAATCTCGGCGCGAACATCAACACGGTCTTCCGCGAGCTCTGCCCGGTGATCTCGCCGGATGGGCGCACGCTCTACTTCCAGCGCGAGGTAGTCCCCAAGGTGAAGGGGATGGAGCGCGACTTCGACATCTACTCCTCCACGCTCAGAGCGGACGGCACCTGGAGCGAGGCGGTGCCGCTTCCCGCACCGCTCAACACCTGGGCATACAACGGCCTCAACTCGATCCTTCCGGACGGCAACACGCTCTTCCTCGACTATCGATACAACGACGACGGAAGCACGGAGCGGGGCTTCTCGATCTCGCACCGCACGGCAGACGGTTGGACGAAGCCGACGCCGATCGAGATCGACGACTACGTGAACACCAGCGAGTTCGCCAACGCCTATCTCTGCAACGACGGCAGGACGCTCCTGCTCGGCATCCAGGCGGACGACACGTACGGCGATCTGGATCTGTACGTGAGCTTCATGCAGGAGAACGGCCGATTCACGAAGCCGACCAACCTGGGGCATACAGTGAATACGAGCGAGGGTGAGTCCTGCCCGTTCCTGGCGGCCGACGGCCAGACACTCTACTTCGCGAGCAAGGGTCACCACGGTCTCGGCAACTACGACATCTTCATGGCCCGGCGCCTGGACGATACGTGGCACAACTGGTCGGAGCCGGTGAACCTGGGCGCACCGATCAACTCGCCGGCGTTCGATGCCTACTACACCATCTCCGCCGCCGGCGACTACGCCTACCTCGTCTCCTATAAGAACTCCTTCGGCATGGCCGATATCTTCCGCGTGCGGCTGCGCCAGGCCGTGAAGCCGAAGCCGGTGGTGCTGATCTCCGGGAAGGCATTCAACTCGAAGACCGGGAAGGCAATCAGCGCGCGAATCCGCTACGAGTTTCTTCCCGAAGGGCGCGAGGCCGGGGTGGCGAACTCCACGCCGGTGGAGGGCTACAAGCTCACGCTCCCGGGGGGCGCCCACTACGGTGTGCGCGGCGAGGCGCCCGGCTACTATCCGATCAACACGAACATCGATCTCTCGAAGGTGCTGGAGTACCGGGAGCAGTCCGTGGATCTCTTCCTGGTGCCGATCGAGGTGGGGAGCACCATCCGGTTGAACAACATCTTCTTCGAGTTCGGCAAGGCGACGCTGATGCCCGAATCGTTCCCGGAACTGAACCGCGTGGTGCAGCTCATGGATCAGAACCCGACGATGCATATCGACATCGCCGGACATACGGACAATGTCGGATCGGACCAGAGCAACATGACGCTCTCGATGAATCGCGCGCGCGCCGTGGTGCAGTATCTGACCGAGAAGGGGGTGGCGAACGACCGCCTGGGCTGGGCCGGCTACGGGAAGTCCCGGCCGGTGGCCTCCAACGAAACCGATGAAGGGCGGCAGCAGAACCGGCGCGTGGAGTTTACAGTCACCTCCAAATAGCTCCCCGGCTTTCGCGGACTCTCCCCTCCGCTCCCCGCGGCCGGCGCCGCTCCCTGCCGGAACATCGCTCCCTGCCCTCCTGCAGTTCTTGATTAACGGCAAAAGACGCGGCGCATGAGGAAGCCGCCAGGGACCGCGACTGGTTCTTGCCGGACGCGCAGCAAAGCTCTATGTTGATCGGTTTCCGTGCCCAAAGAACGTTCTCGCGTTCCGGGCGTCATCTCCAGTTCAGGACAGGTCTCCGGACAGATGCCAGCGACGTTCGATCCGGCGCGATGCCCGCTCTGCGCGGCCCCCAATCACTGCACGATTGCTGCACGCGCCATCGACGCCGCCGGTGCACTGGCTGCTGCCGGCGAGCCCTGCTGGTGTGAAACGGCCGCGTTCGCTCCCGAAGCGCTGGAGGCCGTACCCGAGGATGCCCGCGGACGGGCGTGCCTATGCGCCCGCTGCGCCGCCGGCCCGAACAACCAACAGTTCCTGCCGTAACCCATCCGGCACGGCCCGCGGCCGCAGGCCGTGCGGACGCGATACAGGGAACTTCAATCCATCCGATCATGCTGCGACACCATCTTTACACCGGACTTGCAACCGCTCTCATGTTCGGCTCGCTGCTGGCATCATCGCCGGTTGCACGGGCACAGACCGCGGATGGCACGCTCTCCAACCTTCAGGAGGGCATGGTTCTGAACGGCTTCCGCGCGGAGGCGCTCTATCTCGATGACGCCGACCGCCCGATGGGCGCACGCTTCCGGCATGTCCGCACCGGCTTCGTCCTGGATCTGTTGAAGATCCAGTCCGTGCCGCAGGGCTTCATCTGGGTGAACAGCATTCCCACATCGGACATGGGTGAGCCGCACACGCAGGAGCATCTGCTGCTCGGCAAGGGGAACAACGGACGCTACACGGCGAATCTGGAAGGGATGTCGCTGAGCGGCTCCTCCGCATTCACGCAGCAGTTACGCACCTGCTACGACTTCTTCACCTCCGCCGGCTCCGAGGTCTTCTACCAGCAGTTCGAACGGCGGATGAACGCGCTCCTGTATCCGGACTATACGGATGAAGAGATACGCCGCGAGGTCTGCAACTTCGGCGTCTCGGTGAACCCGGGCGATTCCCGGCTTCGCCTGGAGGAGAAGGGAACCGTGTACAACGAGATGGTGAGCACGTTCGAGCGTCCGTGGACGCACCTGGGGTACGAGCTGGATATCGCAACCTACGGCAAGGGACATCCGATGACCTTCGTCTCCGGCGGCCTTCCCTCTGCAATCCGTGTGATGCAGCCGGAGGATATCCGCCGCTTCCATCACGATCACTACCGGCTGGACAACATGGGCATGGTGGGATCGTTCCCGAAGGAGATGAAGACCGATGAGATCCTGCGCCGCACCGATCAGATGCTCAATGCGCTGCAGCCGGGCTCGCTGGCGCCGTTGAACGTGATGACGGTGAAGAACCTGCCGAAGCCGTCCGGGGCCGCGCCGGGCACCATCATCAATGCCCCGTACCCATCGGCCAACGAGCAGGAGCCGGCGCCGCTGGTGTTCGCATGGCCGGCGCAACTGAACCTGACGCCGGAGGAGCAGCTTCTGCAGTCGCTCCTCGTTCAGAATGTTGCGAGCGACGAGACAAGCAATCTCTACCGCGTCTTCATCGACACGAAGACGCGCTCGATGGATGTCGGTGCGCAGGGCGTGTTCGGCTGGGCTTCGGACGATCAGGGCTCCCCGATGTACATCGGCCTGGATAACCTGCCGCAATCGAACATGACGGAGGAGAAGATCAAGGCGATACGCGGGCGCATCATGGAGGAGTTGAAGACGATCGCCTCCTGGGGAGACAACTCGCCCGAGGTGAAGGAGTTCAACGCGCGCATGCGGAACCGTGTGATCGAGCAGCGGCGCAACCTGGCCAAGTTCGTGAACACCCCACCCGGCTTCGGATTCCGCGGCACGGGATCGGCCTGGATGAATCATCTGGATCATCTCGCCGAACGGAGCGGCTTCAGCAAGCAGGTTACGCTGCATCGCGAGCTGGGTGATATCGAGCGGCTGCTGGACAACGGAAAGAATTTCTGGCGCGACCGGATCGCCGCATGGCGAATGCTGGACCAGCTTCCGATAGCATGCGCATCACATCCGAGCGCAGCACTGCTGGCAAAGGAGACGCAGGAGCGTAAGGAGAGGATCGACGCGGAGGTTGCACGCCTGGAGAAGCACTACGGCGTGGGTGACGATCAGGCCGCCATCGCGAAGTACCGGAGCGACTACGATGCCGGCTCCGCGGAGATCGAACGGCTTGCGGCAACCGCGAAGCGCGCGACGTTCATCGACTCGCCGCCGATGACGCTGGATGACCAGTTGGACTTCAAGAGCACGACGCTGGCCGGCAATGTTCCGATGGTGGCCTCTACGTTCGACAACATGACCAGCGCAACCACCGGCATCGCGCTCCGGTTGAACGGCGTCGCGGACAAGGACTACGTCTATCTCTCCCTTCTGCCAACGCTGATGACGAGCGCGGGCATCTACGAGAACGGCAGGACGATTCCGTACGACGAGATGAGCGGCCGCCTGCGCGAGGAGATCCTGAGTCTGAACGCCTCGTTCAGCACCAACGCACGCACCGGCCGCCACGAGATCGTTGTGCGGGGCTCCGGGAACGACCTGGAGGAGTCGAAGCGCGCAATCACCTGGATGAAGCGCGTGCTTCTGTATCCGGACTGGCGCACGGAGAATCTGCCGCGCCTGCGCGACGTGGTGGACCAGACATTGAGCGGCCTGCGCAATACGATGAAGGGGCCGGAGGAGGGATGGGTGAACGGACCGGCCGCGGCCTACCGCTGGCAGGATGACGGGCTGATGCTTGCAACGGAATCGTTCCTCACGCGTGCGCACAACGCGCACCGGCTGCGGTGGCTGTTGAAGGATCCGGGAACGCCTGCGGAGGGGAGGGCGATCGCCGGCTTCCTTTCGCACCTCACGGAAGCTGCGAAGGGGGCGTCGCGCGCGGACCTGCTCACGCTGGCCCAGGCGCTCGGCGGCAGCCGGGAGGCAGCGGCCGCGCTCCCGGCATCGATGAAGGAATACATGGATGAGATGGCGAAGCTCCCCGGGAGTGCACAGACCAATGCGCACGACGCCGCCGGAGACCTCGCCGTTCTGCTGGGCGACATTCCGGACGCATCGCTGGCGCACGACTGGCGCTACCTCTGTCTCGAGATCCGCCACGACCTGCTGGTGCCGCCGGCGCAGGCGCTGAACGAGATGAACAATCTTCGCAGGCATCTGCTGGTGACCGGAGGGGCGCGGATGTTCATGATCGGCTCCACGGAAAGCCAGCAGGCGCTTCAGGGCTCCGTCAACGATCTGCTTGGCGGCCTTGCCACCATGCCGATGCAGCGGCTGCCGGCCTCCAACTCCCGCTACGTGGATGCCCGGCTTCTGGATCGCATGCCGGGCGCGAAGCCGGTGTTCGTTGGCCTTGTGAACCCGAACACATCGAGCGGTGTGTTCCTGAACTCCGCACCCGCCCCCACCTATCGCGACACCAGCCGCGACGCGCTGCTGGAGATTCTCACCGGCAAGCTGTACAGCGGCCACGGATCGCACGGCATCTTCATGAAGACCTGGGGAGCCGGCCTCGCCTACAGCAACGGCCTGTCCAACTCGCCGAACAGCGGCCGTCTCGCCTACTATGCCGAACGCTGCCCGGAGCTGCCGCAGACGCTCCGCTTCGTGATCGACGAACTGAAGAAGGCGCCGCGCGACACCAACCTTGCCGAGTACGCGATCGCGCTCGCGTTCGATGAATCGCGCGCGGCATCCGGATACGAGTCGCGCGGCGAGGCAATCGCCGGCGATCTGGCGGACGGCACAACGCCGGAGGTGGTGCGGAACTTCCGCAAGGGAATCCTCGCGCTCCGCAGCTCGGCCGGACTCGGCAATGCGCTGTTCGACCGGATGCCCTCCGTCTACGGCAAGGTGCTCCCGGGCTACGGCGTGAAGGCGGCGGATGTGCGCGGCGGTATCTTCTTCGTGATCGGACCGGAAAAGCAGATGGCGTTGTACGAGCAGTATCTACAGTCCGCGGAGGGGGCAGCCACCAGGCTCTATCGCCTCTACCCGCGCGACTTCTGGATGCCGGCCGATGCAAAGTCCATCGAGGAGAGCCGGCCGTAGAACGCAGCGTGAAGGCGGTCCGGGGAGATACCTCCGGGCCGCCTTCACACGACGCACCGAACCTCCGATGCAGACGCCGGCGCCGGAACGGTTCACATCCTACTCCTCCTTCCCTCCCGTCCTCACTCCATGCCAAGACGCACCGCCATCATCGTCGCACTCGCAACCCTCCTGCCCGGCCTGCTGATCGCGTTCCTCCCTCTCGGTGAATTCATCAGGGGATACGGCGGCGACGTGATGGTGGTGATCTTCATCTTCTCGCTGGTGCGCATCGGCTCGCGCGCCTCCTCCCTCTCGATCGCCGTCGGCGTACTGGGCTTCGCATTCGCAGTGGAATTTCTGCAGATGCTTCACCTTGCGGACCGTCTGGCGTTCAAGGGCATCCTCCGCATCGCATTCGGCTCCACGTTCGATCCGCTGGATCTCCTGGCCTATCTCGTCGGCATCATCCCGATAACGTTGTTCGATGCGCGGCTGTACCGCGACCGGATGGAGTGAGAGGCCGCGTTCGCCGGCCCGCTGCCTGCACCACGCTCGCATTCGGTTCGCCGGTCACGGCGAGGAAGCACCGCGGCGTGCGAAGGCCCGCCATGCAAGGCGAAGGGGGCGGGCTGGGATGTAGAGGAAGGAGAGCCAGGCAGGGAAGCGCAAGGCGCGCCGGTCCGCGAGATTGGGAGTAACCAGCCACAGCCAGCGAAAACGCATTCGATCGCGAAGGCGTTCGCGCATGGAGAGATAGCAGCGCGCCTCCTCCCGGCTGGAGATCGCTTCCTGCGCGCGCACGACGGAGCGCTCGAGGATGCCCTCTGCGATATCGGCGGCGGAAGCATCGGCCATCACCTCCGCGGCAAATGTCTCCGGCAGCTCCACTCCCCAGAGCCGGCCGGCAAGCACCAGCGCTGCATGCAGCAGCCGCCGGCAGCCGCCATCACGCGCGAGCGCCCGAAGCCGGTCCCACTCCATTCCCTCCCTCCCTGCAAGCCTTGCCACGTCCAGCGTCCAGCCGAGGATGGACCAGGCGTGCTTGGCTCCGTGCACGGCAAGGAATAGAAGCTGCAGATGGTCCGGCATAACCATTGCCGGTGCGCCGGCAAACGCACCGTCGCGCAGCAGCGCCCAGAGCTCCTCCTCCTTCAGCGGGAACGCAATCGTTCGCTCCAGCAGCCGCCAGTGCAGTTCCAGATGCGCGCCGTTGGCCGTGTTCTCCATGGAGCGATCATACTCATAGCGGAGATACGCTGCCTCCGCGGCGGCCGTGAGTTCCGGCCGCGGCTGGTAGCCGATGCCGCGCAGAAGGTCGATCGATCGGGAGGCGTCCGCAGCCCGCACAAGGAGATCGATGTCGCTGTAGGAGCGCATGGAGAGCGAGCCGTACAGTTCCTGAGCGAGGAAAGGTCCCTTGAGCGGAAGGGCCTTCACACCGTTGCGGCCGAGCAGCGCGAGCGCACCGACCAGCTCGCCGCTCAGAAGCAGATTGTTCCGTGCGTTCGCCTCCGCCTGCCGGCACACGGCCTCCCGGAACGAATCCGGCAGATCGGGAGTGCCGGCCGCCTGCAACCGGTGATGCAGCATCGGCACCAGGCGATGCCGATGCGCGAAACGAAGAACCCCCTCCCAGTCCGGCCCGGACGCAACAAGCCGGCCGGCACGTGCGGCGTCATCGGCGCGCAGCAGCAGCAGGAGCAGTTCGATCTCCGGAGGAGTGCCGTGTGGAATCGAGGGTTGGAGTTTCATCGGTGCGTGGCCCGGGCATGAACGGCTTCGGCGTGCCGGACGAAGGCGAAAGATAGCGGAACAAAACGATTGTTGCCGTTCGTCATCTTCCTATGCCGTCCGCCATGCCGGCCGTATCTTGTGTCACTATACCGTGCTCCTCTCCACGTTTGGCACACGTCAGGCATGCTGTACACATCGGAATCGCTGGAAGCCGTCATCGAACATCTCAGCCGTCTTCCAACCATCGGGCGAAAGACCGCCCAACGCATCGCGCTCTATCTGCTGAAGCAGCCTCACGAGGAGGTGGCGGGGCTTGCACAGGCGCTGGTGGGAATGAAGGAGCGCACGCACTACTGCTCGGTATGCCAGAACATCACCGAGACCGATCCATGCCCGATCTGCCAGTCGGCCAAACGCGACCGGAGCATGGTGTGCGTGGTCGAGGAGCCGAGCGATGTGCTGGCCGTGGAGAAGACGAACGATTACACCGGCCTGTACCACGTGCTGGGAGGCGTGATCAATCCGCTGGAAGGCGTCGGCCCGGAGGAGCTGAAGGTGCGCGAACTGATTCAGCGCGTGCAGAGCGGCGTGCATGAGGTGATCCTGGCGCTCAACCCGAATGTGGAGGGAGAGATGACCACGCTCTACCTGGCCAAGATGCTGAAGCCGTTCGAGATCAAGGTGACGCGCATCGCCCGCGGGATACCGCTCGGAAGCGAACTGCAGTTCATCGACGAGGCAACGATCTCCCGTGCGCTGGAAGGACGTGTAACGGTATGACGGATTCAGCATACGACGACCGGCAGAACGGCCGTCCACCGGACGGGGAAGGCGGCTCCCACGCCGACGCGAGCGCGGCGTGGTTCGAGGAGTGGTTCCGCAGCGATTACTATCTGAAGCTGTACGGCCATCGCGACCGCGAGGAGGCCGATGCCTGCGTGGACCTGATTCTCCGGACAACGGATCTGCCGCGTGCGGACCGGCAGCAACCGCATGCCCTGGATCTGGCGTGCGGCCCCGGACGTCATGCCGTAGCGCTCGCGGAGCGCGGGCTCCTGGTTACCGCAGTTGACCTCTCCCCCACGCTTCTCGCGTATGCGCGCGCCGAAGCCGACGCCGAGGGACTATCGATCCGCTTCGTCCGCTCCGACATGCGCGCAATTGCGTTCGAGAGTGAGTTCGATCTTGCATTGCAGTTGTTCACGAGCTTCGGTTACTTCGACGATCATGCCGATGATGCACTGGTTCTCCGGCGGGTCCGCAACTCCCTCCTCCCGGGCGGCTTCTATGCGCTGGACCTGATCAACGAGCAGCAGCTTCGCGCGACGCTCGTGGCGCAGAGCACGAAGGAAGTGGATGGGGTCACGATCCGCGAGGAACGGCGCATCGCGAACGGCCGCGTGGAGAAGCGGATGACGATCCCGGTGAGCGGCGGCACGACCCGCGAGTTCACCGAGTCCGTACGGCTCTACTCGCCGGACGAGATCGAGGGGATGCTGTTCGATGCCGGTCTGGAGCCGGTGGAATGGTTCGGAAGCTATGACGGTGACCGGTACGATCCCGCCCGCTCCGAACGGATGCTGGTGTTGAGCAGGCGGGCGTGAGCCGCACCGATGCGGCTTCGGCAGAACGTGCGCGAACGGCCGCCGGAGTATGGAGAGGCATGCTGTTGCGAGCAGCGACAACGATCATGAAGCAGGCAGAACGATATGCTCGGAAGCGGAACGGCGCGGCGCGGCCGTTGCTGCTGCTTGTTCCGATGGTTGCTCTCGCAGCCGGCTGCGGACTGTTCGACACGCGCCAGCCGGAGAATCCGATCAACGCCGGCTCCACGTTCGAGCAGCCCACCACGCCTTCGGTGGTGCTGAGGAATCTGGAGAGCGCGCTGACATCTGCAAATGCGGGCGACTACCGCAAGTGCTTCAGCGATACGTCGCTCGGGCTTCCACCGTTCATCTTCTATCCCTCCGCACAGGGGCTATCGGCTGCTCCCTCGAAGTTCGTGCAGTGGGGGATCGATCAGGAGGAGACCTACATCGGCAACATCTTCGCGGAGTTGATGAAGGGGAGCGTCTGTTCCGTTCAGTTCTCGCCGACCGATGTTACCGACGTTCCGATTGCGGACTCGCTGCAATTCAGCGCCACGTACTCCGTGCACTTTCCGCACACGCGTGATAACGCCGAACGCGACGCCGATGGTACGCTTGTCTTCACGTTCCGCCTTTCCAAACAGAACGAATGGTACATTTCCGCCTGGCGCGACGTGGCCATTCCGAACAAGACCAGCTGGTCGTTGATCAAGGCCCGGTTTATCGACAAGTAGGCACAGGCCGTTTCCGCGGGCGCGGGTCTTCGGCCGGTGCTGCGCCGATGGACATATGAAATACGGCGGCGCATGTTCGCGGCGTACGTTGCACCCTGCACATTCCGCGGACATACGCGTGCATATATCCACGTTCCCTTGATTCGCACAACGCCATATCGGTTCGCCCTGGCTGCAACGCTGCTTCTACCGGCGCTGCTGGTCGTGGGCTGCACAAATCCGTTCGCGCCGAAGCTGGAACCGGCATTGCAGCCGAACCTGACGACGCTTGGCGACCAGCGAACGGTGTCCGGGATATTCCAGAATATTCAGTACGCATACACCTATCGCGATACGCTGATCTACGGGCAGTTGCTCCACCCCGATTTCCAGTTCCGCTACTACAACCCGGACCGCGCAACCGATGTCACGTTCAATCGCGACGAGGAGGTGCGCACGACCTACAATCTCTTCAAGGGTGCGGACCAGATAGACCTGCAGTGGAACGAGTACGTGACGCAGGACGGCGATTCGCTCCTGACGGATGTATCCCGCTCCTACACGCTGACGATTGCATTGCAGGCGAACGATCTCTTCCGCATCGAAGGGCGAGCCACGCTTCGCCTTGTGCGCAACTCACCGACCGACGTATGGCTGATAAAAAGCTGGCGCGACGATTCCAGTTTCTGATTGCCTCCGCGAAGCGTCATGGTCCGGCACACGTCGTGGAAGTGTTCCGGCAGGAGCTTCGCCGCCGGCGATACGCTGCATCCCCCATCCCCCCTCCCGCACCCGCGCACCTTGCCGAATCGTTTCCACCGGTCGCCGCCGGAACGAACTTCCTGGAGGCATTCCATCGCAACGCATCCGGGCGCCTTCCATTCACGGCTGAGGGGCGGAGCGGCGGGTTGATGGAGCGCCTGCTGACGCTTCAATCGCGACGGAACATGGAACGCGATGCAGAGCTCTTCGCCGCCGGCCACTTCGAAGCCCTCGGGCTCTGCCTCGCCGGCGGAACGAGCACGTACAACTGGGCCATGGATTACGGATGCGGGCATGTGTGGCCGGCCGCACCATTCGATGCAATCCGCTTCCTGGATGTTCCCGGCGCCGACGTGAAGTACGTGTGGGAACTGAACCGGATGTACTGGATCGGCTGGCTGGGAAAGGCCTGGTGGGCAACGGATGATGAACGCTGGGCGCGCGAGTTCACGACGCGGCTGGAGAGCTGGCGCACGGCAAACCCGGTCAACACCGGCATCAACTGGACGATGCCGATGGAGGTGGCGATCCGCGGTTTCTGGCTGGTGCAGGGGTATGCGTTCTTCCATGGCGCGCCGGGCATATCGGACGATTGGTGGCTGGAGTATCTGGCGCTCGCCTGGGGGCACGGAAGCTATCTCGAGAACAACCTGGAGTACTTCAGCAACCTGACGAATCACTACATCTCCAACTGCTTCGGCATGGTGATGCTGGGATCGCTCTTCGCAGGAAGCGCCGAGGGGGATCGCTGGCTTCGCGAGGGACGCCGCCGGCTGCTCGCCGAACTCGAACATCAGGTGCTTCCGGACGGCGTGCACTACGAGCGTTCGATCTGCTACCACCGTCTGGTGCTGGAGATGTACCTGATTACCATTGCCGCTCTGGAACGCTGCGGCCATCCATTCCCGCAGCAGGCACTGGCGCATGTGGAGCGCATGGCGGAATTCATGCGCGACTACATACCGGAGAACGGAACGGTTCCGCAGCTCGGGGATTCCGACGACGGCGTGATTCTGCGCCTGAGCATCGAGCAGGAATTGTACGACCATCGCGACACGCTGGCCCTTGCGGCAGCGGTGTTCGGGCGAAGTGATTTCGACACGACCGCCGGCGGAACGTCGCAGGCGGCGCTCCTGATGGCGGACGATGCCGCAGCGCCCGGAAACAGGAACGCCGCGGAAGGCACACCGAAGCGGGCTTCGCGGCTGTACCGCAACGGAGGCTTCGCTGCGCTGCGCGGCAACGGCATGTATGTGTTCGCCGACGTCGGGCCGATCGGCCTGCACGGCAACAACGACACGCTCTCCTTCACACTGCATGGCCGGAGCGGAGCCTTCATCGTCGATCCCGGCACCTACTGCTACTCCCGCGATGCGGACCTGCGGAACGAGCTTCGTTCCAGCCTGGCACACAACGCACCCGTGGTGGACGGCGCGGAGATCGCGGAGTTCAGCGGGCTGTGGAGGGTGCGTGATGATCGTACCGACGTCACCATCATGGAGTGGAACCCTACGGAGAGCGGAGCCACACTCCATGCCGAACACCATGCGTACGGCAGGCTCCCCGGAGGGGGCGTGCTGGTACGGCGCCGGTGGAAGCTGGATGGCGATGAGCTGCATGTGCTGGACAGTTTCGTTGCCAATCACCCGCATCGGGTCGTCACACGCTTCACCCTGCCGGCGGAGGTGATGGTGGTGCAGCTCGATCCGAACCGGCTCGAGCTGCACCGTCCATCGGGAGAGCGGATGCAGATGGAGGCATCGGCTCCGCTTACGCTCGCCGAGGGATGGCACTCGCCCAGCTACGGCGTGGCCGCGCAGGCAACGCTGATCGGCACTTCGGGGCAGATCGGTGCCGGAACGAACGCTCCGAACCAATTCGCGTATATTTATCGCTTACTTCCGTAATCCAGCCGATGCCCGAATCGCAATCCGTTCAGTCACCCTCATCCGGACGCACGAAATCTCCTCTGGTGCTTGCGATCTGGGCTGCCGCCGACAAGGTGCTACCGATGATCTACGGTATTGCCGTGATCATCATTCCTCTCCGCATCCTCAGCCCGGAGGAGTGGGGGGCGTGGACCATCTTCCAGGTGGTGTTCATGGTGATCGTGCTGGTGGGCGACTTCTTCGTGCTCCAGCCGATGGTGAAGATTGCCGCTGAGGGAAAGGAGGACCCGCGACCGGTTATCACTGCCGCATTCCTGCTCTATGCCGCCTTCACGCTCGTGCTTGGATTGATCGTGACGCTGGGGCGCGGGCTGTTCGCCCCGCTTCTCAAGTCGCCGCTGGTGGCGGAGTCGTTCCTGCTGATGACGCTCCTCGTGCTCACCAATGTGGTGCGCACCGTTGCGATCCGCGTTCTGCAGATCAGCTACCGCATCGTGGCGATCTTCTTCGTGGACCTGGTCTACTTCGCGATCCTGGTGGCTCTGATGGTGCTCGGAGAGATCGACGGCACGTTCCGAACGTCCGTGACGTTCGTGAACTACAACGTGATCGCGTTCACGGCCAGCTCCGTGCTGGGCGTCATCGTCTGCGGACGCCTGCTGCGCCCAACGTTCCGGAACTTCATGCCGTCGCTTCGGCGCCTTCTGGATCTCGGCATCCACCAGGGAGGCACCGGCATGCTCACGGTGCTGCAGCAGCAGAGCGACGTAATCATCGTGAGCGGCCTGAAGGGGAGCGTGGCTGCCGGTCTGTACAATGCCGCCCGAACCTTCTACCGGTTCTTCGACTCGGTGCGCGACGCGGTTCAGCTTCTGCTGGTCCCCGCCACCTCGCGCGCATATTCGCAGAAGCGCATCGAGGCTGTCGAGGAGGTGACGGAACTTGCAACCGCCGCCGTTGCGGCGTTGATGATACCGCTCACCATCGTGATGATTGCCCTGGCTCCGTGGATTGTGCCCTTCGTGCTTCACAAGCCGGATGCCGTGGAGGAGTTTCAATTGCTGATGGCCGGCGGCTTCGCGATGCCGTTCGTGATCGTTCCCTCCGCGGTGCTCCTCGGCATCGGCCACACACGCGATCTCTACCGCGGCACACTGATCGGAACGGCAGTGCTGATCCTGGGTGGCCTGGTCCTCACGTGGTTCATGGGGACCGAGGGAATGGCCACCGCGGTGCTGCTTGGCACAACGGTTACCGCCGTACTCCTTACGCAGAGGATGAACCGCTACGTGCCGTTCACCATCCGTTCCGTGCTCCGCCGCTCGCGCAGCTTCGGTCCGCTGGTACGCGGCCGGATCGCGCAGTTCTCCCTCTCGCTGCGCAAGACCCCGTCACGCGGCGGCGGCGAAGGGAACGCGTGAAAAATATCGGATGGGAATTATGACACGTGCGGCCGGTGTGGTGCACATTCCGGGATGGGGCAGCGCCGCGAACATGGGCCATCATGTTTCACATCTCCCACCTCATATTTTTCTCATCCCTCATGTTTTCCGGAGCATCTCCTCCAGCCGCTGGTGCTCAATGCCGAAGAACTGCTTCATCGATGCTATCTGGCGCTCGGCAGCGGCAACGTCCACCGGCCGGTGATGCCGGATGCCGACCACCATGTTGTTCTTCGGCGTATGCTCGGTTGCGATGAACTCGAAGACGCGCGCGCTGTACCCACTCCGCTCCAGCAGCAGGGCCCGCAATCCATCGGTCACCATCTCCGCCTCACGATCCATCATGATGCCGTGCCGCAGCAGCGGCCGCAGGACATCGGGCGCATGCATCTGCGGACGCAGCTCCTTGTGGCAGCACGGCGCACAGATGATGAGAGAGGCGCCGGCGGTAATCCCCTTGTAGATCGCCTCGTCCGTTGCCGTGTCGCAGGCATGCAGCGCAATCAGAATGTCCACCGCAGGCAGGTCCAGATCGCCGATCAGCCCGGCCTGAAACCGGAGACCGGAGAAGCCGCATTCGCGCGCCACATCGTTGCAGAATGCCGCCAGGTTGGGGCGCGCCTCCACGCCCAGCACGGCGACCTCCAGACCGCGAACGTTGGCGAAGTAGTCGTAGGCGGCGAACGTCAGGTACCCCTTGCCGCACCCCATGTCCACGATCGAGAGCGTGGAGCGCCCCGCCAGTTCCGACGCATCGAACAGCGCGGCGATGTTCTCGGTGAACCGGTTGATCTGCCGCCACTTGTCCCCCATCTTCTCCCGCACCTCACCCCGCTCGTTGGTCACCCCCAGGGCATGCAGCCATGCGCTCCGGCGATCCGTCGGCCGGGGCTTGCTGCGGTCGTGGCTGGTTGACGGGCGCACGGCAACCGATGGCCTGCCGGAACTGATGCGCGCCCGCTGCGCGCTGTCGATCTCCAGATGCCAGTCACGCTCCGTTGTGAACAGGTGTCCGCTGGCGAACTCCGTGCCGAGCAGTTCGCGCACGTGACCGATCCCGTCGGCCAGCGAATAGTGCCGGGAGGTCTCGTGGTCGGCAAAGCGCCACGTGAAGTTCAGCCGGCGCTCGCCGCGTATCTCCACCTCGCGGGCTACGATGCCCCGCAGCCCGGCCGTCGAACCGCGGTATGCGCCAAGAGACAGCTTTGCGAACGTGGTGTTCTCCAGAGCGGTTTCGAGATGCTCCGCGAAGGATTGCAGTGGGTTGCCGGCCATGTATTTCGTTTCTCCCGGGGTATTGAAGCAGCCCTCAATATACTTGCATTCGCATTGGTACGAACGATGCGGCCGGCCTGTGGCCGGGCCTGTGGCCGCCGCCCTGGAAGCCCCACTAAATGGGGCTGCGCGGTCGTCATACAGAGCGGACATACCCTAATCTTTCTACAGGGGAGGGATAAAAAACAATGCACCGTCCCTCGAAAAACTCTAACTTTGTCCCGCTTCAACCACCGTTCCGAATTGCATGGCAGGCCCGCTTCATCGCACAGGCGATGGCGCGTACGGCGCTGGCTGCGATCGCGGAACCCGAAGCGCTCCCTCCTCATGCAGAACACACACACGGACAGATAACCAACTCTTGGTAGAAGCTCTTCTATGGCAGAACTAACGAAGGACGCACGGCAGCGGGCTATTACGAACGCGGTCGATCAGATCGAAAAGCAGTTCGGCAAGGGCGCGATCATGCGTCTGAGCGACTCGGCCGTTGTTCCGGCCGAGGCGATCTCCACCGGGTCGCTTTCACTTGATGGTGCGATCGGCATCGGTGGCATTCCCCGCGGTCGTATCACGGAAATCTATGGGCCGGAATCCTCCGGCAAGACCACTGTCTGCCTCCATGTAATCGCCGAAGCCCAGAAGCGCGGCGGCGTTGCGGCGTTTGTCGATGCGGAGCACGCACTGGACATTCAGTACGCCTCGCGTCTCGGTGTGGACGTGAACAACCTCCTGCTGGCGCAGCCCGAGTTCGGCGAGCAGGCATTGGAGATCGTCGAGACGCTGGTTCGCTCCGGCGCGATCGACGTGGTGGTGGTGGACTCCGTCGCCGCCCTCACACCACGCGTGGAGATCGAAGGCGAGATGGGGGACGCCCAGATGGGTTCGCAGGCACGCCTGATGTCGCAGGCAATGCGCAAGCTGAACGCGGCGATCGGCCGCTCCAATGCAATCGTTCTCTTCACCAATCAGCTCCGCTCGAAGATCGGTGTGATCTACGGAAACCCGGAGACGACAACCGGCGGCAATGCACTGAAGTTCTATGCCTCGGTACGTATCGACGTCCGGCGCAAGGAAGTGCTGAAGGATGGGCAGGAGATCGTCGGCAATCGCGTCCGCGCCAAGATCGTGAAGAACAAGGTGGCCCCGCCGTTCAAGGAAGTCGAGTTCGACATCATGTACAACGAGGGGATCTCCAAGGTCGGAGACGTGATCGATCTCGCCATCGAACATGGGATCATTCAGAAGAGCGGTTCGTGGTTCACGCTCGGCGACGAGCGCGTGCAGGGGCGCGATCAGTTGAAGAAGCTGCTGCAGGACCAGGGCCCCACCTTCCTCGCACTCGAGGCACAGGTTCGCGAACGCCTCGGCATCCGCACACCGGGCTCACTGGTGGGAACGAACGATGAGGAACCGGAGGCCGCACCGGCGAAGGGAAAGTCCAAGTAACGACTCCCCGAACTCGCGTTCGCAGCAGCACGATCGATTCGGATAGTTCCATTCACATGCAGAAACGCCCGGCGCTCCAAACGTTCGGGCGTTTGCATTATCACCCTGAAATACTGTTGTGAAATACCCCGCAATGCCATGTTTCATGGGCCTTGCAGGCATATTGCCGAAAAATATGTCGGCACCTCCGCCCGCCACGGCGGCCTTCAGGCAAAAGTCTTGTATCTTCGCGACGCCTTTCAACATATGGAAGGATCGTCTCTCGTTGTTGCCGCACGAGAATCGTTCAGGGTCCGCATTCCCGGCTCCGGACAATCGATTCGGCAACTGCCCGGAATGCTTCCATTTCAGTGCGTACCAACATCCCGCCGATGCCATCAACTGGCTCAACAGTGTACGCCAACGGGTAGATATCCAAGCTCATAACTCGATCTGCGCCCCATGTGATCGCACGCCGGCACCATCGTTGTGCCGCGATGAGATTCCCTTCAACGTGCGCAAACATGGATTACCACACGTAGCGTCTGCGAAGAGTTGGCTCCCTTCGCAAGTACGCGGCGCGGACGTAACCAAACAGGCTGAAGTATGAAGACGGACACAACGTACACCGACGACAGCAGACGCAGCGCCCTGAAGAAGCTGGGCCTTGCATCCGCGGCGGTTGTCACCAGACCCATCCTCCCGGGTTTCAACGGCGTTCGAAATGGATCGATGTTCTCCCCCTTCGGCGCCTCGGGAAGGCCGGTGCGCGTGGCTCTGCTCCATCCGGACAAGGGAGCCCTCGGCACGGGAATGGTCCGCGCCGGCATCGAGACGTTCCTCGGCTCGCGCGAGCGCCTCGTCGGGCGCCGGGGGATCGAGGTAAACGCGGTGAACATCGGCTACGGCGTGAACCAGGCGATCGCTGCGGCCCGGCGTATTACGAAGGATCGAAGCGCCGACGTTGTCGTGGGAATGATGAGTCCGTCCGCGGCACGCTGGGTTCGCGACATGTTTGAAGATGGCCGTGTTCCGTTTGTAGCGGTACACGCCGGCGAACGAATTGCCGATCGCGCAGGTACCTCGCCCTATCTCTTCCAGAGCTCGCTCGGCATGTGGCAGGGCGCCTATCGCGCCGGCACATGGGCGGCAGGGAATCTCGGAAGCCGCTGCGCCATTGCCTCCTCGTTCGTGGAGAGCGGCTTCGATATCGCTCCCGCCTTCCGCATCGCCTTCGAACGTGCCGGCGGAACAATCGTGCACTCCGTTGTCACCAACGCGCCGGTGGAACGCCCGGAGCAGCACGCCGTTGTACGGCAGATCGTGAATGCCGCGCCGGACTTCGTGCTCTCGCTGCATGCAACCGCAACCGATGGGGGCTTCATCGGCGCATACGCGGCCTCGCCGGAAGCCCGCCGCATCCCCGTGATGAACATCGATCCGCGCATGCCGCTCTGTGCCGGCAACCTGCCGGGAGGAGGCACCATCTTCTCACGGCTTCGCACCTACACCGTTGGCGTGTGGGCACCGGCGTTCGCACCGGATGAGAGCCTCCTCTTCGCCTCCCGCTGCCGACGCACCGGGCACACCGCTCCGGACGCGTTCGCGCTCCTTGGCTACGATACTGCCAACCTGATCGATCACGCCCTGGTGACGACGGAGAACGACGTTCGCGAACTGGCCGTCGCCTTCCCAGCCATCGGCTTCGCAAGCGCACGGGGTACGCTCTCGATCGATCAGGACGGCGGGACGCTCGCAGGCCCGCACTATCTGATGAGCAACGCCATCGGCGCACGGCCGATCGCGCTCGCCTGCGACGATGTGGAGATTCTCTCATCCAACGAGATCCCGCGCAGGCATGGCTGGGTATCCTCCTACCTGGCGGTATAGCACACATCGTCCGCTCCGCGCACGCCCCGTTCCCCTGGCATGAACAATCAACACGCCGGCATCCAGTGAAGACTGTGGGTGCCGGCGTGTTCGTCTCTGTATCATGCGGCAGAGGCGCACGCGAGCATCGCATCGCCCTATCGATATTTGCATCACCAATCGATATCCGATGAACGATCACGACGGCGATACCCCGCGAAGGATAACGATGGAGCCGATAGGCTTCATCCGCACGCCCTATCTGGACCGCGCCGACGCTCCGCGACAGCCCGGCACGGCCGGGCAGGGAGCGGAGGGAGTGATCGAGCTGTATGCGGGGCGCAACTTCGAGCAGGCCGTCGCCGATCTGAACGGCTTCGAGTTCATCTGGGTGATCTACTGGTTCGATCGCAACGACACGTGGAAGCCGAAGGTTCTTCCGCCGCGCGGCGACGGCACGCGGCGCGGTCTCTTTGCAACGCGGTCGCCGCATCGGCCAAATCCGATCGGCCTCTCGCTCCTCCGGCTGCTGGATGTTCGCGGGCGGACGCTCCGCGTTGCCGACGTGGACATTCTGGATGGAACGCCCGTCCTGGACATCAAGCCATATCTCCCCTATGTGGAGGCGCACCCCGATGCGCGTGCGGGATGGCTGGACTCCGTTGCCGCCACCCTGGAGCTGTACAGTGTGGAATGGAGCGAGCACGCGCGCCGGCAGCTTGCATGGCTTGCCGCGCGCGGAGTGGACCTGGAGATCACTGCACGCACGGCACTGCAGCGAACACCATTCCCGCATCCGTACAGAAGAATACGCGAGCGGAGCGATGGAACGCTGGAGCTCGCCGTGAAGTCGTGGCGCGTGATCTTCCATCTCGAGGGGACAGCGCTCGAGGGGAGAACGGTACGGGCCGAACGAATCGAAAGCGGCTACGCTCCCGAAGCCGTTCGCAAGGCCGCCGCCGCGGATCTGCACGATGGACCGGTACACGTTCTGTTCCACGAGGCATGGCCGCAGAATGAATAGTCCCGCTCGCAGCCGATGGCGGTACAACCGGCCCTCCATCCTTCCGTGCAGCCGCTCCCGCACCGAACCACGTCACCACCGGTTACCGACCACCTTTGCACAGGCATTGGCCCGCGCCGTAACTTGAGGGCTTTCCTGAACGACGACCAATCAAGACCATGAGCGATACCAAGATCATTTTTTCGATGATAGGGGTGGGCAAAACCCACCGCAACAACAAGCAGGTTCTGAAGGATATCTATCTCTCCTTCTTCTACGGCGCGAAGATCGGCGTGCTGGGCCTGAACGGCGCCGGCAAGAGCACGCTGCTGCGGATCATCGCCGGCGTGGATCCGGACTACGACGGGCAGATCAACGCGCAGAAGGGAATCACGTTCGGGCTGCTCTCGCAGGAGCCAGAGCTGGATCCCACGCGGACGGTGCGCGAGATCGTTGAGGAGGGAGCCGCGGAGACGGTGGCGCTGTTGAAGGAGTACGAGGCGATCAGCGCGCAGTTTGCGGAGCCGGATGCGGACTTCGATCTGCTGATGGAGAAGCAGGCGAAGCTGCAGGAGCGGATCGAGCATCTGAATGCGTGGGATCTGGACAGCAGGCTGGAGCAGGCGATGGAGGCACTCCGCTGCCCGGACGGCGATACGCCGATCTCTGTTCTCTCCGGCGGCGAGCGCCGTCGCGTGGCGCTCTGCCGCCTGCTGCTTCAGGAGCCGGACGTGCTGCTGCTGGACGAGCCCACCAACCACCTGGACGCGGAGTCCGTGGCATGGCTGGAGCACCATCTGGCACAGTACAAGGGAACGATCATCGCCGTGACGCATGATCGCTACTTCCTGGACAACGTGGCCGGTTGGATTCTTGAACTGGATCGCGGCCAGGGTATTCCGTTCGAGGGGAATTATTCCTCGTGGCTGGAGCAGAAGAAGAGCCGGCTGGAACTGGAGGAGCGCCAGGAATCCAAGCGGCAGAAGGCGCTGGCCGAGGAGCTGGAGTGGGTGCGTACGAATCCGAAGGGACGGCATGCGAAGAGCAAGGCGCGCATCGCAGCCTACGAGAAGATGCTGAGTGAGGAGCACGAGCGCCAGAGCGAGGAGATGGAGATCTTCATTCCGAACGGACCGCGTCTCGGCAACACCGTGATCGAGGCGAAGTCCGTTGCGAAGGGCTTCGGCGACCGACTTCTGTACGAGGATCTCAGCTTCTCCCTCCCTCCCGGCGGCATCATCGGCGTGATCGGTCCGAACGGTGCAGGCAAGACCACGCTCTTCCGGATGATCACCGGCCAGGAGACGGCGGATGCAGGCGAGTTCACGATCGGCGATACGGTGAAGCTTTCCTATGTGGACCAGGCACGCCCGCTGGACCCGGAGAAGACGATCTGGCAGGAGATTTCGGACGGGCAGGATCTGATAGCGCTCGGCAATCGTGAGGTGAATTCGCGCGCGTACGTGGCACGGTTCAACTTCAACGGTAGCGATCAGCAGAAGAAGGTGAGCGAGATCTCCGGCGGCGAACGCAATCGTGTGCATCTGGCGAAGATGCTGAAGGAAGGGGGGAACGTATTGTTGCTGGACGAGCCCACCAACGATCTGGATGTGAACACTCTGCGCGCGCTGGAGGAGGCCCTGATGGAGTTCGCGGGGTGCGCGGTGGTGATCTCGCACGATCGCTGGTTCCTCGATCGCGTGGCCACGCACATCCTCGCGTTCGAAGGCGAGAGCAACGTGCGCTGGTTCGACGGCAACTATTCGCAGTACGAGGAGGACCGCAAGCGCCGGCTTGGCATCGAGGCGGATCGCCCGCATCGTATCAAGTACAAGCGTCTGGTTCGCGAATAGAATCCCGGCGCCGTACCGTACGGGCGGAATGCTCCGGCCCGTTGCGGAGACCGGCAATCCGGTTCCGCGCGATGGCGAACATCATGGCTGTTCAATGCAACATCACGGAAGCAATCCTGAATTCAGAAACGGCGGCGCGCCGGTGCCGCGGATTCCGGCATGGATCGTGCTGGCGATTGTTGCCTGCATTGCATCGTTGAGCCTTATGTCGTGCGCTTCCAACTGGCAGGCCGCCCCGCCCGGCGGCCCGGCGGATACCACGGCCCCAACCGTGGTCACCACGCTGCCTGCCAGCGGCACAATCGATTACCACGACCGGACGATCTCCATCACGTTCAGCGAGTATGTGAACGAAGCTGCCGTGCCGGCAGCGGTGGTGATTACTCCCATCCCGGCGGAACAGCCGGAGTACAGCTGGAGCGGAAGCACGATGGAGATCTCGTTCGGCAAGCCGCTGCTGGAGGACCGGACGTATGCGGTAACGCTGGGCTCCTCCATCACCGATCTCTCCAACAACAGGCTCGGCCATCCCTACACGCTTCGCTTCGCAACGGGGCACCATATCGACAGCGGCCGCATTCAGGGGAACGTGCTGGGGAAGGCCCAGGGGAAGGCGTTCATCTTCGCATGGTTTCTCCCTGCGGACACGGCCGGGTTCGAGGCGCGCTTCCGGCCGGATTTCATTCATCCAGAGTTCATCGCACCGATCGGCGACGACGGCCGGTTCTCCATGGAGGGGATTCCGCCGGGGCGCTTCAGGATTGCCGCGGTTGTAGACGATCCTGCCGATCAGCTCTACACGCCCGGCCAGGACGCGTTCGGGGTCGGGACCAGGGATGTGAAGCTGGACTCCGCCGGCGAGGTGATTGCCGGCGTCTCGATTCGTCTTCGGCCGGCGCCGGACGACCTGACGGCGCCGACGCTGTACGGTGCGCGATCGGTCTCGCCGGTGCTGACGGAGTTGAAGCTCAGCGAACCGATCGACACAGCCGATCTTCGCGCGGCGAACATCACGATGACCGCGGCCGGCACAACGGCAACGGTCTCCAGCGTCTGGCGCACGGCCGCCTCCAGGCTGATCGTGGATGTGATCCACACGCCGCTTCCGGCAAAGGCGGAGGCAACGATCACGCTTCACGCGATGCGCGATACCTCCGGCAACAGGATGCCGGACAGCGCGGCCCACGCCACGTTCACGGTGGCCTCCGGCGAGGACTCCACCCCTCCGCTTCTGCTTCCGCTCGCAATCGACTCCGTGAAGGCGTATGCGTTTCCGGATTCGATCGTGATTGCGTTCGATGAGCCGGTGCGCGACACGGTTCTCGAGGGGGCGGTTGTCATGCGCGACACGGCGGCGAAGGGCGCCCGTGCACGCTTCACGGTGGAGCGAACATCTCCCACACAGTTCATCGCGCGACCGCTGGACACGTTGGTCGGCGTGCAGCGGGCGATTCTGGAGATCGATCGCCGGCGCTTTCGTGACCTGGCGGGAAACCGGCCGGACTCCGTAGTACGGTTCCCGATTGCAGTGACGCTCCCGCGGCAGAGCGGAACGCTTCAGGGTACGTTAACGGACACTGCGGCACCCGGCGCGGCACACGTGGTGGTGGCCACGGCGGCAGGTGCCGGCACGCGGTACACACTGAGGAATGTGAAGAGCGGAGCGTGGGAGTTCAAGGCGCTTCCGGAAGGGGAATACGAGATCAGCGCGTTCCGCGACGACAGCCGCACGGGAGTGTACGATTACGGCTCGCTGATGCCCTATCGCCACGCCGAGGCATATGTTGCCTGGCAGGGGAACGTGCGCGTACGGCCGCGATGGGCAACGAACGGCGTGGACATCGTGTTTACCGGCCGCTGAGGCCCGGACCGCTCAATGCTGTCGGATCGTCACCGGTACCCTCTTCAGCCACGCCACGCCTTTCGAGCCAACTGCGAACACAATTGCCGCCTGGAATTGCCGCCCGGCACGGCAGTGGCGGAAGCTCTGCGCCAGGCGGCACGAGAGGGCGTGTGCACAACGGTTCGCCCGGAGCACACGGGACGCAGACTCGGCGCCCGATGCCGTGGAGGAGAGCGCACGCGATTGATTCGCGGTTGGATTGGTGAAGATTCGATGCGTACTATTGTATATATTTGCCCGGTGACATGGATGACGTACATTGGCCCCTGCCGAGAAAGCACCCCGGAGGTTTAGCGCAGGCCTGTTCGAACGGGGTGCCGGCCGGGCTCATCGCGGAAACGGAGCGCAACGCACGGCCCGTTCCGTGAATCGGAATCGCTTGCGACTCCAACGGAAAGTTGAAATCTTGTGGATGCAGATCCTGGATCCCGAAACGGCGGGCAGGCCCGCGACGGTTTCGACAGGGCTGCGACACATGCCGCATGCGACACAGGTGCATGTGCGGCAGACGACGAGGTCCTTCCCATCCGCTCTCATGCGGAGCAAATGAATGCCGGTCCAGCCCAGACTCGCCGCTTCGGCCGGTTATCAGAAGGATGCTTGCTCTGAAGATGAGGACGAACGAATGAGCGGACTCCGAAGATCGCTATCGGAGTAATGAGGTATGGCCCATTCGTTTCGTATCTTCGGGTCCCGTTGTTTACCTCACACGTCCCATTGTTTCGCATTGCTACGGAAAGTGGATAGGCTTACCATTTTTTCGGGCCGTATATCTTGTTGACAACCGGACACAATTGTATCTTCGCCGCGCTCGAATCTTCTAGATTCCGACTTCCTGCTTCCTACGACTTCCGCAGTACGGACCTATCGCACTCGAGCGCACGTGCACTTGCTTCTGCGCATCCCGCGCCTAACGATATCGTAGACATTCAACGCCTGCCCCACCTGTTGAGTGCCGCGATTTCGCCCCTCCGGCAGATACACATTGTCCAGGCAATCAATCGAGAGTCACGTCGGGCAAGAACTCCATCGCCTGCCGACAATGGCAACATGCGGCTGGTTCAATTCTACTTCTATCCTTTCGTCTACCCGCAACTAACCGTGTAGAGCGATTTTGCATGCGCAAACGTTGAAGCGTGTTGATTGTGGCTTGATCACGGCACCGAACGATTCCGGCCAATGGCTCGGCAACGGACAGCACATATTCACGAGAGCCTGGAATTTCTGCTCAACCTCGAGCAGCATTACAGGGGAGAATCACAGGAGCCGCGCATCAAGGTGCTGCGACTTCTGAAGGAGAACCCTACGCGCACTCTCGAACAGGCGGCATCGCTCGCGGGAAGTTCGGAGCGCAGTGCAAATCGTTGGTGGGCGGCATATCAGAGCGACGGCATCGAAGGGCTGCTCAGCAATCGTACGCGCGCCGGCAGCAGGGCAAGCACGCTTGGCCGCCATGAGATCGATGAGTTGCGCAACAAACTCCACACCGGAGAACTCACTACCCTGAATGATGTGCAGTCGTGGTTGGAGCAACGGTTCGGGCTTCGCTACAGTTTGAAAGGTGTTGCCAATCTGTTGCAGCGCAAGCTGAAGGCGCGCCGCATGTGGCTGGTTTCCGATGGCGGAGAGATACGCGTTGCCGAGGGAAAGGCCGTAACCGCCACTGCGGAGAAGGCGGTTATTCCTGACAACGTACTTCACTTTTTGAACCGTCTGCCGCTGACAAACGACACGCAGCGTGCCGTTGACCGGTACCGCGAGGCACTGCTGGAATTGATCGGAGAGGTAGATCGCGTCTCGATATATGTGAACATCAACTGTGCTCTGCAGGATCCCGACGTATATCAGCCGGACATGATGATCACTGTGGACGCAACGTCCGGCGTGGAAGGCGTGTCGGTCACGTCGTACCACGAAGGCGAGCGCCCGTCCGATCGCCTGCTCGATAATTTTCGCAGCCAGGGACTTCCCGTCGATCAATTCCATCCGCCCGTCAGCTTCGATTATTACTACAATGATCACGCATATCTGGGAACGATCTTTCTCTGGCGCGACCGTACAAAGCCCGTCACGTCTGAACGATCGAGGAATACGGTAGCATTGATGGAGCCATTCATCATTTACATGCTCTCCGATCTCATCGCCCGCTATCATTATGCGCACCCGGTTGACCGGATGTTCCACGACGCGTTGAAGAACATGACGCAGGAGGCCGGGCTCTCCACACAGGAACGTCGCGTTGTGATGCTTCGGCTTCTCGGACTCTCCTACAAGGAGATCGCCGACCAGCTCAGTATCTCCGAGGACGCCATCAAGAAGCACCTCGGATCGGTGCACCGCAAGACCGGAACGCGCAGCTACACAGAGCTCTTCGCAAAGTACTTCACACCTCGCCTCAACCTCCATAATTCGTGAGCGCGGCCCGTACGTGCTACGTCTGAAGATTTCCACAAAAGTGCAATTGTCCACTGTACTCCGGACAGGCGAAATTTGTGGCGGTCGTGATCATGCGTTCTGCTGCATGGTTATTCCCCTTCTCAGGTCAATCCCTCAATCCCTTCAGGCTGAATCACTCATGAAGAACGTAGTAGTATCCCTCTTCCTCCTTGCGACACTCAACACCATTGTCTCTGCCCAGAACCGGGTTTACCTGCCGGATGCGTCCGCAACGTTGATCGGCACCTTCCCGGTACAGGTTGGCTTTATCAACGATGGCACGGGCACTCCGATCCTGGCAAAGAATCAACGGCCGACTCATACTGTAATCACCGTGGTTGGTTCGTTCCGCACTTCCACCGGTTCGGTCAGCTATCAGATCATGAGCGACTCCACCCGCTTCTGCGGTGAGAATGGAACGCTTGTCGATGCGGCCACGACCAAGACGATCTATGCATGGCTTTCCGACGCGGCAATCAATCAGGGTGTGCTGCTCGGATATACGCCGGCTCCCACCACGGGCAGCCTGAACGTAACCGTTGTTGCCGATCCGAATGTGCTCCGCTGCAACTCCGGCCTCACAACACTGTTCCATCCCTGCTATCAGGGTGATTTCAGCGTGTGGCCGTACGCGGTCTCGCTCGGCTCCACGGGCCTCGCGGTTGTTCAGCCGCTGAGCCCCGGCCAGCACATCGGCCCGCAGGTCTCCGGTTATGAGCCCACGGCGGATGATTACTCCGGCTCGGCATACCAGATCTACTGAGAATCCGGTCTGAAGAGGGCGGCGATCGGGCCCCGCGAAGCCCGGTCGTCGCTCGAGGGATCCGCGCGCGGCATTCGAGAGATGCGATCCCTTCGAAACGGCGCGCAACCCGTGCGAGAACGTTCGCACGGCATGGAACCTCGGCGGCAATGGTGCATGGGGCCACCTGCACCAACGCAAGCACGACGGCCGGCGAAGATCCGACTGCACTGCATACCCTGCTCCGAAGGGTTTTCGAGGTGCATACTGCGGCGCGGATCTCGCTCCCCACACCAGGGCGGCACCTCACCGGCCGACCAGCCTGGTCGCCGAGGATCGATCATGACATAACAAGGTCCCCCAAATAACTTCAACAGGAGTTGTTCCCATGCAGCGCACGAAGAACGCCGAACAGATTCAGGCCGAAGAAAACATCGAGACGATTCAATCGATGGACCAGCGGTACCGCGGCGAAACACAGGATGTGCGTATCAGGATGCTTCGCTTTCTTGTTGACGGCAGCATGGTTATCATTGGCTGCTGAGCGTGTACCATCGCCGGACACGCGCCGCCCCCATATTGAGTTGAACCGAAGACGTTTATGCCACGAAAACGGAACGGTCGAATTGAGGAGAGCCTGCGGACCCTCGCGGCTCTGGAACGGCAGTATACCGGTCAGCAGCAGCAGACGAATCGTTTGAAGATGCTCCGGATATTGAAGGAGGCACCCTCTCTCCCCCTGTCGGAAGTGAGTGCCATAATCGGATGCTCAGAACGAAGCGTGCATCGATGGCTGAAAGAGTATACTCAGCATGGGCTGGATGCTCTCATCCACGATGAGAACGCCGATCCGGGACGGATGAGAATCAATCGCAGCGAGCTGGAAGAACTGCGCTGCAAACTGAAGTCGGAACACGTCGGCACGTTGAACGAGATTCAACGCTGGCTGCGGGACCGGTTTGGAGTCGAGTATAGCCTGAAGGCGATATCAAACCTGCTGCAGCATCGGCTCAAGGCTCGCAGAGTCTGGATGATCCCCTGAGAGGCATGTCCCCCCGGCATGCGGATCGGTCCGGATACAGCGCCTCGCGATGCTCCACAATTGTGCAACGGCCCGCCCCGATTACTCCCGGGACGGGCCGTTTATTGTTTGAGCGAAGGCTTCGGACGGAATGCCCGGACCATGCATTCACCGGCCCCGCCTTCCGGCCCCGCCTTCCGGCTGCCGCACTCACAGCGAAACGCACTACTCGCCTTCGAACAGGCGCTTCCATTCATCCAGGTCATCGCGCGAGATTGCGCCCGGCTTCTCGGATCGCTCGCGCAGCTCGGCGATGCGGTGAGGGCGCGCCGCGGCGCCGGGTGGCGGTGCGGGCTGCGTATGCGTCCCAACGGTAAGCTGTGCCACGAAGGCCTTGGCATGTACGATCGCCGCCATGTTCGCTCGCGCAGTGGCGACGATCTCCATATCGGATGATACAACCGCCAGGCGCTTCCCCTCGCGGCGTGCGGCATCGCGGATCAGATCGTCGGCACTCCGCCCCCTGCTCTCCACCACGTCCACATTCGGCGTTACCTGCCCCGCCTCGGCGGCGCCGTCGAAGATGATGGTGCAGCGGCAATTGTTCCGTTCGGCGAAGCTGGCAACGGCATTGACGAGCGCGGCGCGCGCGGCCTCATGCCCGGTGTCGTTGAACAGCCGTCTGAACACCGGCGAGGCATGAATCACGTTGTAGCCATCGATGAGATAGATCTTCTGCATGGCGAGCACCCTCCACTGTTGATGGAAGATACGCGTGGGAAGGCGTTCGCGGAACGGAGCGCCCTGTGACGGAGATTTTGCAGGTGGCGATGTTGCAGCGGATGGCGACTTGCCGAACGGCGTGCAGATGCGCCTGCGTGCCCGAAGGAGAGAAGCTGGAGCAGAAGAGGTAGTGCACGGTGAAGACGATCTGCCGTGAATCTCTCACCGGTGCGCACGCGCACGAGGGAGAGCAGCCCGCATGCAGACGATGCCGCATGCTCTGCGCCACGATGCCGCAGCGGTCTCAGCGGCCGGAACGGACCAATGCCTCGATGTCGGACGCGGAGCGCGCCAATGCGCCGGAGAGATTCACCGGCGCATCTCTGGTAACCAGGATATCATCCTCGATCCGCACGCCGATGTTCCACCACTTGGGATCGCAGTCGCTGCCGGCCGGGATGTAGATGCCCGGCTCCACGGTGAGAATCATTCCGGGCTGCAGTTCACCGGGAACGCCCACATCATGCACATCGAGCCCGAGGAAGTGCGAGGTGCCGTGCATGAAGTACTTTCGATAATCGCGCTCGTCGTTGATGATGCCCAGCCGCTTCAGGCCGGAGGCAATGATCTCGGTGGCCTTGCGGTGCGCCGAATGAAAGTCCGAACCGGGACGGCAGGCATCGATGCCCGCAGTCTGCGCCTCGAACACCAGATCGTATATCGCCCGCTGCTCCGCCGAGAAGGTGCCGCTGATTGGAAAGGTGCGGGTTACATCGGCCGAATACCCGTGATATTCCGCACCGCAATCCATGAGCACGAGATCGCCATCCTGCGCCGCCCGCCTGTTGGTCTCGTAATGCAGGATGCAGCTGTTCGGCCCCGAACCCACGATGCTGGGATAGCCGGGATATTCCGAACCGAGACGATGGAACTGATACTCCATTGTGGCCGCGAGTTCATATTCATGCATCCCCGGCCGCGCGCTCCGCATCGTGGCGCGGTGCCCCTCGATGCTGATATCGATCGCCCGCCTCATCAGCGCAATCTCCACCGGGGACTTGATCACGCGCATCGGGTTCAGGATGCCGGCTGCCTCCGCCACCTTCAGATGCGCGTGCCCCCGGGCAAGCTGCATCTGCCCTTCATGCTCGAGATCGAACGATGCGCCGGTGAGCGGCTCATGCTCGACGCCCTGTGGCCAGCCGTCGAAGTAGAGCATGGTGATATGCTGCAATGCCGAATCCACCACGCCATGAAGACGGGAGCCTGGAAGCACAACCGGAATGCCGGTGATCTTCGCGGCAGTGGCAGGCCCCATCAGGAGCCCGGTCCAGATCTCGGTGGAAGCGTTGCGCGGTTGAACGAAGAGAACCTGCGACGTCAGCACGCCATCCACGCGGATCGGCCGCGGCACCAGCAGCAGCGCCGCACCTTCCTCCGTCACACCGGTGAGATACAGAAGGCTGTTGCGCTGGCGGTATTGATAGTCCACATCGTTGGAACGGTTCCGCACCTCCGCAGCCAGCAACAGCATCGCCGACGACGTATCCAGCCGGGCCAGCACGTCGGCGCGCCGGCGGGCATACTCCTCGCGGGAGGGGAAATCAGTGTCGTGAACCTCGTAGTGATCGTAACGCCCGGCAGCCTGCGCATGCAGCAACGGCGCCCCCTGCGCCAGGAGCGCCGCTGCACCGATGGCGAGGGCCAGCCCCGTCTGCATGGACCGCCTGCGTGCATTGGTACCGATCTCGTGCTTGTACATTCTCTACTCCACATGAAGAAAAGCCATTCGCCGAACACTCAGTGCTTCTTCTGCCGGCTCCTGCCGCCATGCCTCGAGGATCGCTGCGGCCTCTCCTCCGGCTTGAACTCCGGGTGCTCGCTGTCGGAGATGAACTGAATCAGAATGCCGGTGGTATGCCGCCCGCGGATCTTGCGCGCGACGGGAGCGGGGAAGTCCATCGTGAGGTTGTTGATCATCTCGTAGTTGCCGGCGATCGGGTATGCATACCGAACCGAACAGTAATAGCTTCCGCCTCCGTTGCTCAGTGAGCTCGTAGTGGGATCACCCTTGCCGGGCTGGCGGTAGGCATTGTTCCCGACCTCGGAGAACGACACCTCCACCACCGGGTTGCCCAATGTATCGAACCGCCGCTCGACATTCCGCATGCAGTTGCCCCGCCACTTGATCGGCGGATAGAGCGCATCCACGGTCCACTGCTCGTTGACATACTGATCCGAACTCCCGATGTAGGTGGAGTCCGCACCGAGGTTCGGAAGCACCATCGGTGCGAACGGACCTCCGGGACCGGTCGCCGGCACGTTGGGGCTGGCCAGAAGATCCAGCCGGCGGCCGGTTGGGCTCATGAGAAATCGTATGCTGCGCCCCACCCAGGGGTGCGACGTTACGATCACCGGCTTCGCCGTGTCGCGCCGCTCCGTTGCCTTGTAGGCCGTGGTTCGCAGCGTCATCACATATCCCTGCGGCACGATCGAGTCGCAGCGATACGTTACCATCTCCTCGCGCTCGCGCGCGAGCGCATGCACCGTGGAGTCGTAGATCACGATCGTGTCGTAGCCGAACACGCGGTAGGTGAGCATCTGCCCGGGCACGAAACGATAGCGAAGCTCCAGGCTGTCATGCTTCTTCTCCTGCGCATGAAGTGGGCTGCCGCACACCAGGAGCAACAGGAACAGAAGCGAAAGGATACCGGTGCGCATGCATGTGATCATAGCGTGGGAGAGATTTCGGAACGGAGATTGACGAATGTCAGGCCGGGAGTCGCACCCGGCGTGCAACTCCCGGACAATCGTACATCGCGGCCGCAGCCTCCAGAGACGGCTGCCTGGTTCCACCTACTTACGCACGGTGGTGGTCGAGAGCTTCTGCGTTACGGGAATGATCAGTTCCTGCGGCGACGTCATCGAGATGCGTACACTGGTCTGCATGTTCGCCGTGGAGTTGAGCATCAGCCCATCGTTGAGCGAGTAATAGGTAAGGCCGCCCCCCGTACCGTCGCCGTCGATCGTCATCTTCGCCCCCTGCGCCTCCAGCGAGCCGTCGATGGAAAGCGAGGTGGTCTCGTAGCGAACACGCGATGCCTTCGTGTTCAACGTGTCCACATCCCCCTCGTAGGTATAGCGGGTGGTGACGTGAACCACCATGGTTCCGCCAACACCTTCCTGAACCTCGGAGGTATCCTGGCGCGTCTCCTCCCAGCTGTCTCCCACCTTGATCGTCCGGCGCAGCGCCGGCGAGAACATCTGCTCCATGCTGTTCCCCTGCCCGGGCGAATGCATCGCCTGCTTGAGCGCCGGGTCCAGCGAGGTCACCGCAAGCAGGCGTCCCGCCTGGTCCGTGGAGAAGAGCATCGGCTTCACCTTCAGACTGCTGTCCACCGGCTTGCCGGCGATCGGATTGGTCATGCGCATGTGCATGTGCGATACGTCGAACACCCAGTCGATCTTGTTCCTGGCGATCTTCCTGGCGGTAAGCGAGGTCTGGCTCTCGATCATTCTGTTGATGGCGACATCGTTCCCCTGGACACTCTCGGTCATGTCCATGGTGGAGCTGATTGTATACGGCACCCTGGTTCCGGCCTTCACCGTCAATGTACCGGTCTGTGCCGCCGCAAACGTCGCGGTGGCAAACAGAAGGATCGCCATCGAAAGCACTCTCTTGTTCATTCTCGTAAACGAAGTTCGTCGTCATGCAATTGACTTCGGCGGCATCGCGCATGACGATCGATGCGCCCCGATTGCTGCTGCTCGTTCGGAACAGAACATCAAAGGTTGCAGATGCCGGCCGAACGATCCGGCGTCCGCCGCGGCAACATACACTTTGAGGTCCCAATCACGGGCCCGGGCCGGCGCGCACTGCATGGCGCGCACAGCATACAGGGCACAGAGTTCCGGGCCGTCCGTCCGCAGGCCCTCCGCGAACGGCGATCTCTTTCAACGGCTCTCCGCCGGGAGGGGATCTCTTCGTTGGGTCGAAGCCGGATCGACATATCGGTCCAAGCACGATCAACATACAGGGGAACGCCGCCATTGTTACTTCGCGCGGCTATTCCTGCGGAAGATGTTCACCCCCTGCATCCACGGTGCGCGGGCGTTCCGGCCGTTCGGCGATGATCCAGGCAGTGCGCGCGGCAAGGCGCGCAACGTGCGCCACCTTCGCAACGTTGATCTTTCCCGGTTCGTCGCTCGGCCTGTGATAGTCCGGGTGCAGCCCGCTGGAGAAGAAGAGCGCCGGGACTCCACGTGCCGCGAAGCTTGCCTGATCGCTGCGCGGGAACATCCGCTCGAGATCGAATACGAGATCCATCGGCTCGTCGCGATTCGCCTGCGCAAGCATTTCATCGAGCAGCGTGGAGCGCGTTGTGCCTGCAACCGAAAGCCGGTTGGGCCGGTTGCGGCCAACCATGTCCAGGTTGATCATTGCGGCAATATCCCGGTTCGGAACGGATGGCCGTTCAACATAGGCGCGCGAACCGAACAATCCCTTCTCCTCACCGCTGAATGCGATGAAGAGCAGGCTCCGTGCGGGGCGCTGATCGTTCCGGAGCGATGCAAACGCTTCAGCGGCAAGCAGCATGGCAGCGGTTCCGCTCGCGTTATCGTCCGCACCGTTGAAGATCGTATCGCGGAGCGAGCGCCCGGCGATATCCCCATGACGCCCGTGGCCGATGTGATCGTAGTGAGCGCCGATCACCACATACTCATCGGGGAGCGTGGCACCGCGCACCATGCCAACAACGTTGCGCACCGTACGCCGCCGGCAGTCGATGCTGGTCCGGAGGTCCACCATACCAAGCGTGCGTCCGATCGCTCCGGCCGAGCCGGCATCCAGCGATGCCATGAACGGCACCAGCGAATCACCCTCGGCCGCCGAGCCGAGCAGCGCCTGCATCACGGAGCCATCCGCACTTATGCATGGGATGGCGTTCGAATCGGATGGAAGCTCCAGACGCCAGGATTGCGGCAGGCCGGACCCGCCGTACAACGCAGGCCAGGGGAAACCGTTCACCTTCATCGACATCGAGCGAGCCGGATTCGGGAGAAGGATCAACCCGACAGCGCCATGGCCGGCGGCAGTACGCATCTTCTCGCGAGCGCGCATGAACAGGCCGCCGCGATCCTCCGGCTCCCCCTCGAACGCCACGGCGATTCTGCCGCGTACATCGATGCCTGCATAGTTGTCGTATGCGGAATCGGGACGCGACAGGCCGTACGCAACGAACACCGCCTCTGCCGACACGTGCCCCGAGGAGGAGAACTCCAGCGGAACGAACTGAGTCTTCAGCGCAAAGAGACGCCCGCCGATTGCGAGCACGTTCGGCGAGCCGAGATCCTGCTGGATGAGGTTGTACTGGTTGGCATACGATCCGTTCACCGGCTCCACGCCGTACCGCCGAAAGCACGCGATGATATAGTCGGCGGCGCTGTCCAGCTCCGGGCTCGGCGTGTCGCGGCCAAGCATGCGATCGGATGCGAGCGTGTAGATGTGCGCGCGGGCGCGCGCCGGGGTCATGCGGGCTGCGGCTTCGGCCGGCAGCGAAGTCTGTGCGAGTAGACCCCGCGCCGCGCAGAGCAGGGCGATGTATGCCGCGGCATGGAGCGTACGCCTCAACCCGCCCGGCGCTCCGGTCTCCTGTGAGCGATCAGACCAGGACAATGCGCGTCACCTCCGGCGGGCAGTTCAGACGCATCGGCAGGCCAACCGTCCCGACGCCGCGCGAGACATAGAGCTGCGACCGCCTGTTCGAACGCGCGCGATACAGTCCGGCAACATAGCGCGAAGCAAGCGTGGCGAAGGAAAGATTGATGTTGTCCATCTGGGCGATCACCACCTGCCCACCATGCGTGTGCCCGGAGAGCATGAGGTCCATGCCGAGCGTGCTGTACTCCTCGAACGGATAGGGCTTATGGCAGAGGAAGAGTCGCGGTGCACCATCCGGCACGCCGCGCAGCATGTTCTCGATCGTCCCGCGAGGCGACCTGCCCGTCTCCAGGTACGGCTTGACGTCGTAGATATCCGCATCATCCATTCCCATCAGCCAGAGCTTCTCCCCGTTCTTCTCGATGGCGAGATTCGAATTGCGGATCAGTTTGATGCCGCACTGCTCAACCTCGTGCGCCACCTTCTCCACCTCGCCGGTGTAGTAATCGTGATTGCCCGTGACGCCGTACACACCCAGCGGCGCCTTCAACGCACTGAATGCCTCGGCGAAGGGATACACCTCGCCGAGCTTGCTGTTGACGAAGTCTCCGCCGACGATTGCAATGTCCGCATTCATCGCGTTCAGCGCCTTCACGTAGCGATCCATCTCATCGCGCATCATGAAGACCGAGGAGTGAATGTCCGTGATGAGCGCGATCGTTGTTCCCTTCAGCGCCTGCGGAAGGTTCGGCATCTTCACCACAACCTGTTCGAGGCGGTAGTCATCGGTGGAGTTCATCGCCGAGAGCGTGGTTGCTCCCGCAGCATAGCCGGCCACCGCCATGCCGGCAGTAGTGAGGAAGCGGCGCCGGGCCATGTGCGGCGTCAGGATCTCCGGATGGCTGTTGATGGCGAGCGGCCGCGCTTCGGGACGCATGATCGGCGTGGCCGGGTTCGCGCCGCTCGCCTGGCGACGCACGATGCGGCGATAGAGGCTGCCGATGATGCGGGAGAGCGGGCCGAGCACATACCGGCCGAAGAGGAAGACCCCGCCGAAGAGGGCAATGTTGAAATGGATCGTCATGAACGGCGCAATCCACTGATGCATCAGCCGGTCGATCCACGTGGGATGGAAGAACTTGTAGATGATGAAGGAATGCGCAAGCGGAAGATCGAGGAACAGCACCGCACCGGCGAGCACGGCGAGCAGGCCGGGACGAAGCCGCGGGCTGTGCCCTGCAACCTTCATGTAGATATGCCGGGCAAGGAGGATATGGAAACCGCAGGCCAGAAAAACGAACGCTGCCTGCAGGAGAAAGAACGGCGGTTTGGAGTTCATGGCTCTAGTAGACGATGGGTCCGCGGGGAAAATTATCAACCCCTCCCGGTCCTCTGCGTGCCGGCTGTCCGACGCTGCATGTTCATGCAGATGATGAGCGGTAAAGTTAGATGATTCCGCGGGAGTACGCGATGCATACCGCGCTGTACGGCCGGACGCGCCAAAAATGCAGCGCTCCCCATGCCGGGAGAGACATGGGGAGCGCAGGGTGGCATCGGCGCGCAGATTGGGGGATCGTGTGACGTATGCCTTGGCATGCGCCGCGCTGCCGACACCGAACATCAACCTCATGCGGAACCTCCGCCGATCCGCTCCTGCGGCTCGGCCGGCCGGAACGGTCCGTTGCCGGCGATGCAGCTACTTGAACTGCACCGACATCAACGTGATGGTAACGGTCTGGCCGTTGCCGCCGAAGTACGCCATGCGCAGCATGACATCGTTCCGAGCGCCAGTGGTGAGGGTAATCCAGGGCGACTTCGCAACACCGATCTGATCGAGCGGCGCAGTGGGTGAATCGTTCGCACCGGACAACGAGGTCCACGTAAGCCCATCGGTGGAGTATTCTCCGCGGGCAAAGCTTCCCGGGAACTGGCCGGTTGCGGTGATCGTGACCATGACGCGTGCCTGCGTTGCATTGGTAAGATCGACGCGCGAACGAAAGGCCTTGTTGTCTCCGCCGATCTCACCCGGGTTGGCGGGACCGTTCGTCGGGCTGAGAATGAACTGTACAGGATCGCCCGCTCGCAGAGTACAGTCCGCCGGGATCGAGGGTCCAACCGCACCGGTGGCGCCAGTTGCCCCCGTGGCGCCCGGTGTACCCGGCAGTCCGTTGGGGCCGCGAGGACCGGTGACACCGTCGGCGCCGGTGGCGCCCTTCGGACCGGTTGGCCCTGCCGCACCATCCGCACCAGGATTTCCCTGTGGACCGACCGCACCCGTCCAACCTGTCACGCCGATCGGACCCTGAGGGCCAATCGCCCCCGTCCAGCCGGTCACACCGATCGGACCCTGCGGGCCCACCGCCCCCGTCCAGCCGGTCACACCGTCGACACCCGTCGCTCCCTTCGCGCCGGTCGCCCCCGTGGCGCCTGTTGCGCCGATCGGGCCTTGCGGACCTATTGCTCCGGTCCAGCCCGTCACGCCGATCGGACCCTGCGGGCCTATGGCGCCCGTCCAGCCGGTCACACCGATCGGACCCTGCGGGCCTAGCGCCCCCGTCCAGCCGGTCACACCATCGACACCCGTCGCTCCCTTCGCGCCCGTCGCACCGGTGCCGCCTGTTGCTCCGATCGGGCCTTGAGGACCGATCGCCCCGGTCCAGCCCGTCACGCCGATCGGACCCTGCGGGCCTACCGCCCCCGTCCAGCCGGTCACCCCGTCGACACCGGTCGCTCCCTTCGCGCCCGTCGCACCGGTCGCGCCTGTTGCTCCGATCGGACCCTGTGGGCCGATTGCCCCGGTCCAACCCGTCACACCGATCGGACCCTGTGGGCCGATTGCTCCGGTCCAGCCGGTCACGCCATCGACACCGGTCGCTCCCTTCGCGCCCGTCGCACCGGTGGCGCCTGTTGCTCCGATCGGGCCTTGAGGACCTATCGCCCCGGTCCAGCCGGTCACGCCGATCGGACCTTGCGGGCCTACCGCCCCCGTCCAGCCCGTCACGCCGATCGGACCCTGCGGGCCGATCGCTCCGGTCCAGCCGGTCACACCGATCGGGCCTTGCGGGCCAATCGCTCCGGTCCAGCCGGTCACCCCATCGACACCGGTCGCTCCCTTCGCGCCGGTTGCACCGGTGGCGCCTGTTGCTCCGATCGGACCCTGTGGACCAATCGCGCCGGTCCAACCCGTCACACCGATCGGACCTTGAGGGCCTATCGCGCCCGTCCAGCCGGTCACGCCATCGACACCGGTCGCTCCCTTCGCGCCGGTTGCCCCCGTGGCGCCTGTTGCTCCGATCGGACCCTGTGGACCAATCGCGCCGGTCCAGCCGGTCACGCCATCAACACCCGTCGCTCCCTTCGCGCCCGTCGCACCGGTGGCGCCTGTTGCTCCGATCGGACCCTGTGGGCCGATTGCTCCGGTCCAGCCTGTCACGCCATCGACACCCGTCGCTCCCTTCGCGCCGGTCGCCCCCGTGGCGCCTGTTGCGCCGATCGGGCCTTGCGGACCTATTGCTCCGGTCCAGCCGGTCACGCCGATCGGACCCTGCGGGCCTATCGCGCCCGTCCAGCCGGTCACGCCGATCGGACCCTGCGGGCCTACCGCCCCCGTCCAGCCGGTCACGCCGATCGGACCTTGCGGGCCGATTGCCCCGGTCCAGCCGGTCACGCCATCAACACCCGTCGCTCCCTTCGCGCCGGTTGCACCGGTGGCGCCTGTTGCTCCGATCGGACCCTGAGGACCAATCGCCCCCGTCCAGCCTGTCACGCCGATCGGACCCTGCGGGCCTACCGCCCCCGTCCAGCCGGTCACACCAATCGGACCTTGAGGGCCGATCGCGCCCGTCCAGCCGGTCACGCCATCGACACCGGTCGCTCCCTTCGCGCCCGTCCAGCCGGTCACACCGATCGGACCCTGCGGGCCGATCGCCCCGGTCCAGCCGGTCACGCCATCAACACCCGTCGCTCCCTTCGCGCCCGTCGCACCGGTGGCGCCTGTTGCTCCGATCGGGCCTTGCGGGCCAATCGCGCCGGTCCAGCCGGTCACACCGATCGGACCCTGCGGGCCTATCGCGCCCGTCCAGCCGGTCACGCCGATCGGACCTTGAGGGCCGATCGCGCCCGTCCAACCCGTCACGCCAATCGGACCTTGCGGACCTATTGCTCCGGTCCAGCCCGTCACGCCATTCGCACCGGTTGCCCCCTTCGCGCCCGTCCAACCGGTCACGCCATCGACACCCGTCGCTCCCTTCGCACCCGTCGCACCGGTGGCGCCTGTTGCGCCAATCGGGCCTTGCGGGCCGATCGCTCCAGTCCAGCCGGTCACACCGATCGGACCCTGCGGGCCTACCGCCCCCGTCCAGCCTGTCACGCCGATCGGGCCCTGTGGGCCGATTGCTCCGGTCCAGCCGGTCACGCCATCGACACCCGTCGCTCCCTTCGCGCCGGTCGCCCCCGTGGCGCCTGTTGCGCCGATCGGGCCTTGCGGACCTATTGCTCCGGTCCAGCCGGTCACGCCGATCGGACCCTGTGGACCAATCGCGCCGGTCCAACCCGTCACACCAATCGGACCTTGAGGGCCAATCGCGCCGGTCCAACCCGTCACACCAATCGGACCTTGAGGGCCAATCGCTCCGGTCCAGCCCGTCACGCCATCAACACCCGTCGCTCCCTTCGCGCCGGTTGCACCGGTGGCGCCTGTTGCTCCGATCGGACCCTGTGGACCTATTGCTCCGGTCCAGCCCGTCACGCCGATCGGACCCTGCGGGCCTACCGCCCCCGTCCAGCCGGTCACACCAATCGGACCTTGCGGACCTATTGCTCCGGTCCAGCCCGTCACGCCATTCGCACCGGTTGCCCCCTTCGCGCCCGTCCAACCGGTCACGCCATCGACACCCGTCGCTCCCTTCGCGCCCGTCGCACCGGTGGCGCCTGTTGCTCCGATCGGGCCCTGCGGACCTATTGCTCCGGTCCAGCCCGTCACGCCGATCGGACCTTGAGGGCCGATCGCGCCCGTCCAGCCCGTCACACCATCAACACCGGTCGCTCCCTTCGCGCCGGTTGCACCGGTGGCGCCTGTTGCGCCAATCGGACCTTGAGGGCCAATCGCACCGGTCCAGCCGGTCACACCGATCGGGCCTTGAGGGCCGATCGCGCCGGTCCAGCCGGTCACACCGTTCAGCCCGGTGGCACCCTGGGGGCCGGCCGGGCCTACGGGACCCGTGTGTCCTGTAGCACCGGTGGCACCTTGCGGACCAGCCGGACCTATCGGGCCCGTAGCGCCCATGGCCCCCTGTGGTCCCGCCGGGCCGGTCCACCCGGTAGCGCCATCCGCGCCGGTAACCCCGTTGGCGCCGGTCGCTCCGTTGAGGCCGGTTGCTCCGCGCAGGCCGGTGGCACCCTGCGGTCCCGCGGTTCCGCGCAGACCCGTGGCGCCGGCTACGCCCGTGGCACCTTGAAGTCCTGTTGCCCCCATGGGACCGGTAGTGCCACGAAGCGTGGTTTCGCGGATCCAGCCCGCAGCCGTCTTCAGATAGACATCACCCGTGTCGGTATCGAGATAGAGGTCCCCTTCAACACCCAGATCATCGGCGGGCGCTCCGAGACCGGAATACCATGTTGCACCAGCAATACCCGTCGCGCCCTGGGGACCGGTAGCGCCCTGAGGTCCGGTAGGGCCCTGCGGTCCGGTTGGGCACGACGGGCATGCAGGATCTTCATCCACATCGACAGGCGGCAGCCCGAGCACCGCCAGCACGGATTTCTCGCCAACGTTGTAGCGGCGAATCACCGAGAGGAGCTGTCCATCCGGAGAAGTCAGATGTTCGTTCAGCGCATCGCTTCCGGAGGTGGAGCTTCCGGCGACATCGTACAACAATTGAACGCGCACCTGGCGTCCGGTGCGCTCCTCGAGCATCACCAGTATGGTGTTGGCGTTCCTCCCTGCAGCATATGTCGTAGCGATCTGCCAGCCATCGGCGAGCAATGCATTCACTCCATCCACGCCCGCATTCGGCGGACGGGAATCACCTACCATCACGGAACGTCGCACCAGCGCCGCTGCATCGGCGCCCGGCTGGCCGAAGACCAGCAGCATCGCCTTCTCGCCCACATCGTACCGCTGCACAACAAGGGCGCCAGATCCCTCCGGTGATGTGAGGAACTCGTTCAGCGTGGACGCACCGGCGGAATCATCGCCGGCAACATCTCTGATCAGGAACACCCGATGCTGCTCCCCCTCCCGCTCTTCCAGCACCACCATCAAGGCATTGCTGTTGCGTCCCACCGGATACGCGGACCGAATCTGCCAACCTGCGCCGAGATGTGTGTTGATCTCGGCCACCTCGGACTCGGATGAGGCCGAAGGGCTTACGATCACTGTCTTTTCTGCCATAGCTGCCTTGCGTTACTCCGTTCCTGTTGGATGGTGACATCGCCTTGTTCCCATGCGGTCGGCAGCCGGCGGGGATTCCCGCCGGCTGCTGCCGTCGATCAGCCTGCCGCTCCGGGCCCGAAGACCAGCGTGAAGTTGGTCATGAAGTCAGAGCCCGTGCTTCCGGTAGTTGACGTTCCGGTACACGCGGTTCCATCCAACACCACGTCGAACGCTCCATGCAGCGGCTTTCCGCTGGAGGTAGCGATCACACCGGTTCCGGCGCCGCGCAGCTGGAGCTGGTAGTGTCCGCCCTGGGTCAGGTTCCACGCACCGATCGTCAGAATCGCCGTGTCGCCAACCATGTCTCTGGTCATGACCGGCACCGGCGTGGTGGAGCCGATCTGCAGAACCCGGAAGTTGGTATCGTTCAGCGTTGCCGGATCCGGGAGCACATCGCAGAACTGCACCTTGACTCCGAGCCGGTTGTTCGGCGTGGCAAGCCCGAGCTCACGCATATCGACCTGCGGAACGGCACCCGGTGTGGTAACGTGCACCTGATACGCCGAGGCCGGCGCGTCGGGATTGAAGTACGTCACCGCCTTGATTCGCGGCCAGTCGATCACGTTCGTCTTGATCACGCGATGGATACGGAAGATCTCCCTGCCGCAGCGCGTGACGATCACGTCGAACGCCGTATCGGCAGGCACCGTTGCGACATCCACCGGCACGGTCTGCGTCACCCTCGTGGCCCCGGCGGTCACCGGTATCACGATGTCGGGGAAGAGGCCCGGAACGCTGGAGGAGAAGACGACCGGTTCGGTGGAGACCACCGGCGAGCTGAAGTATGCCGAGACCCCGTTGATGGTTCCGCCGCTGTACACGTCGGACGGGAAGTTCCAATCCTGCACCAGCTCGCACGGCATCTTGGTGACCGTTGTGCCAACCGACACGACGGTGCCGCACGGATTGATCCACATCACCGCATCGTGCGAGACGTCGGTGACGACATTGGTGTTCAATGTGAACTGCGTCACCGTAGAGCTTCCGGCCGTAACGTGAATCACCTGGCCGTCGTTGATATAGGGTTGATATGCCTTGTCAACGTGCACAACGATGTCGCGATTGGCCGCCGGCGGAGTCGCCAGCGTCAGCGTTCCGTGCAGGACCTGGCCGCCGATAACGGAGGTGTCTACCGTGAACGACACGACATCGTCACACGGCGGACTGCTCACGGTCACCGGGAATCGTACCACGGTGCCGCACGGATCCATGGCGATCAGAACGTCGGTAGTGTTGGTCACCTGCGTCGTATGCAGCACCACGTTGTAGCTCACCTGTCCGGAAGCCGGCGTGAGCGTCACGCTCCTGGTCTCGATCACGCTCGGATTGCTGCTGAAGTTGATCGTGCGCGCCTGCGACAGCGGGCGATCGAACGTGAGATGCAGCGTGATGTCGTTGCCGCCGATCACCGGATCGTACGAGAACTGCGCGATATGCTCGCACGGAATCGGATCAACATAGACCGTTCCGGTCGTGGCCGTGGATGAGCCGCCGCCACCCTGGCCGCCGCCGCCCTGGCCGGCGCACGGATCGTTGACAGTCAGCACCACAGGCGTACGCTGGTCCAGCGGCGATGCGGCGTTCGTGGGGATGGTGACGTCGATGAACTGCGCCCCTGCCGGAACCGTGAACGGCGCAGGATTCGGGACGATGGAGTCCGCATGGTCGCTGGTGATGGTGAGCGTACGCTGCACCTGGTACGCCTCGGCGAACTTGATCCGTCCGGTGATCGGCTGGCCAACGGTGACCGACTGCGTGAAGGTGGAGGAAACAACCGGCGGGCACGGCACGGGATTGACCGTCACAGTGCTCGTGAAGTTGCGCTGGCATGGATCCTGCCCGTTCACCGAAATGAAGGTCAGGTGAACCACCGGTGCAGACCTGTCGGCCGTCGGGCGCGACTCGGTTGGAATCGAGAAGTTGAACGTAGTGGCATGCCCGGTATCCCCGGCGAGCGGCCGCGGAACCAGCGTGATGCCGGTCGGCTGAATCACGGCGTTGTTGTCGCTCTGCACGGTGAGGAACTGCATGTTCGCACCACCGCCGATCGCCAGCGCCTTGTCGAACTGGATAATGCCCGTGGCAGGCTGCCCGGATATGATCGGCGTATCGAAGATCACCGATGTGATCTGCGGGCACGGATCGGGCGATGTAGGCACGAACACATTCAGGTTGAACACAAAGTCTCCCGGCTGATCGCAATTCCTGCCTGATGCGGGATCGGAATTCGATGTCCCCGGCGACACCGTCCCGGTGAGCAGCCGCGCCGGATCTCCTTCGGCCCAGATCTGCGTTCCACGCACGATCACCTTCACCGGGATCTTCGTGCCTGCGGGCAGATACTGGTGGTACGCAAGCACGAGCGGTGCCACGGCATTCGCCTGCGGGTCCCAGTGGATAACACTGTTGTCGTACGTGTCCACCGAAACGAGCGAGCGGACGCCGATCGGACGATATCCGATGATCTGATCATCGAGCGGCAGGCCGGGATCGATGGTGTCCAGGCCGTACTCCTGGCGCTCGCTCGGCGTGATCGGATAGGGGAATTCCACCTCGCCGTAGACCGTGGTCGGCTTCACGGAGAAGGAGTCCACGTTCGCATCGGTCTGAATGCGAATGCCCTGCAGCAACGAGTCCACCGGAATCGTTGCCCCGGAGTGGATCTCCGGCCCCAACGCCGGCGTGCCGGTGCCGAGGAAGACGCCGGTAACATGGAGGATCGGCGGGCACTCCGCGCAGTCGCACGCGCAGAGCGAGTCCAGCGCCTCCTGCACGGTCGTACTCTCGGCGAACTTGGTGCAGCCGGTGGGGGGAGTGTAGGCGATGTCGCGCGCAAGGCCCTGGGCGGCCGTGAAATGAAGCGGGGTATAGTTCAACGGCGACCCTTCGCCATCGATGAGAACTGCACGCACCTGCTGCACCGGCGTGATCGCATCGAGCGTCAGATAAACGCCGGCCACACCGTCCGGCCCGGTCTGCACCACAACCTGTGTTGCGGGACTCCCTCCTCCGGCAGGAACGATGGACCCTCCCCCCCTGATAACGGTGAACTGCACGTTCGCACCCTGAAGCTTCACGGCGCCGTCCACTACCCCGGCCTCGAACGGCACGGCGAGCTGCGCGCCGGGGAGCCCCTCCTGGCCATCGCCGCCAACGTAGAGGAACTCCACGTTGGAGCGGATCGAGGCGTCGAAGTGAATCGGCGTTACGTTGATCGTGTTGTCGTCGTCGTCGAGAAGGCGCGCCTCCACCTGCTGATCGCGCGTGAAGGTATCGAGCAGGAACTCGCACTTCGCAACGCCGTCGCCTGCAGTCTGCGTGATGATCTGAGGCCCCATGACAAGGGTGACAATCGTGCCCGCGATCTGCGTGGCCTGCAGCGAACCGTTTCCGCGTGTAACGGTGTAGCGCACCCTGGCGCCGCCAACCGCCTTGCCGTTCCGGTTGACACCAACCTCCAGCGGCATTCGCAGATAGTCGCCCGGCAGCCCCTCCTGGCCATCGCCGCCAACGTATGTGAAGCTGCTGCCTGCATCGGAGAACGTGGCATTGTAGTGAATCACGTTGAGCGGGCGTACCAGGCCGTCGTCATCCAGCAGGACCGCCTCAACCTGCTGGATCTCGGTAACGAGGTCCAGCGTGAACTCGCACTGCGCAACGCCGTTGATGCTGGTGGGTGCGATGACGGACTGGCCGTAGACGGTATCGAGAACGCCTGCATCCAGCTTGCGAAGCTTGCCATTGCCGAGCTTCACGGTGAACTTGACGTTCGCACCGATCACCTTCTTCCCGCGCTCCACCACGGAAGCCTCCAGGTACATCGGGAGCGCATCGCCGGGAGCGGCTTCCTGGCCGTCGCCGCCGGCATAGCCGAACACCAGTGTCGGCACGCCGGTGAGCGGGAGAAACGTCGGGCGGCAATCCTTCAGCGTAACACGATCCCAGCCGTCATCCGTCCACTGCGCCAGGGCCAGACGCGCATAGCGATGCCTGATCCCCATCGGCGCAAGAGCGATGGACTGGTTCATCGAGTCCAACGGCCATTCGATATCCTGCGTGGCGACGCGCGCGGGGATCATCCAGTAGTCGCCCACGTGGAAGGCATCCTTGTAGGTCCCCCCCAGGCCCGGCTCGAACCGGATCTCCACGCCGTTCTCGATCGGAATCCAGGCGGGTGTGTCCCCCACATTGATCTTGGTGGTTGGGGGAACCGTGGCGACGAAATCCCATCGCTTTACGATATATCCGGCGCCGATCGCACCATCAACGTCGGAGGCATCCCCTTCGCTCCCTGGAATCAGGAGCGTCAAACGCTTGTCCGTGGTGCTGATGGCCGTGATCTTGGCAAGGATTCCCGGTATGCCGCCAAGCTCCCACGTGGCGGGCAGGAACTCGATCCAGTCGTTCACCTCCAGGCTCGAGTTCTGATCGCGGCCAAGGCTGGTTACCGTCAGCGTGGGATCGCCCACGCCGGTGTTGGCGTCGAACTCCACAAGACCGTACTGAAACGATGCGTTGTCGCGCGACCACTTGTAGGTAACCGTTCCGTCCGTATCCACACGATGGATCTCGACGCGATACAGTTGATTCTCCAGGCCGCGATATCCGGCGTTCGGTGGAATGATGCAGGGATCGATCCCATCGCTGCTGGGTGCGGGCTCCGTGCGCGCGGTGAGCCTGCCGGAGGAGGGGGCGGTGGCGACATCCCATTCGGCGAACTCGTCCGTACAGTGCAGCGGCCCCGAGCCGTGGGAGGTGATCGGCAACGTCTTTACCTGCCACACCGTCTTCGTACGGGTTGCCGTGTCCGGTCCGCCCAGCGCCACTTCGCGAATCGAGGGATCCTCAATGGCGTTGATGTGCCGCTCCCAGACATCGAGGTAGACGATGTGATAGCCGTTGCTGTGCGAAGGGTCATCGTAGTCCGGCTGGCGGTTGCCCGTGAACGGAGACGTTGGCGTGGAGAGGAACACCGTCTCCTCGTTCTCGCAGAGCACGCCATCAACGTAGATGCGGCCTGCACCGATCTGCATGTTGGTCTCGGCCGCGGCAAATCCCGGCAGCATGATTTTGAAACCGTTCGCCGTGCCGTCCGGGAGAACGGGCACGCCGGACGGCCCGATCACATCGGCTGTGGTGGTCTGGTCGCGGTGCGTATCGATATCGACCTGCTCGTTCCAGTCTGCATCGAGCTGCACACGCCCCTGCTGCATCCGGACGCCGCTGTAATGCTTCTTCGGGTCGAATGTCGATCGAGTGAAATCGCCTTGCATGTATATACTCCTGTGATTAGGTGACGAAGAAAATTCCAGTGTCGAGCCCAAGACGCATGTACTCGTCGAGTCCGATGCGCAGATTTGCTTCTCGTTGCGGTCCCTTCAGTTGGCAGTAGACTCCCATTTCGGAGCCGTCTTCGGCGCCTGTTCTGATCTCGATGGCGGTGGTGATTGTCAGCTGTGCGTAACCGGGGTCGCCGTAGTGCGTGGAGGTGAATTCCGGCACCACACGCCGGGCCGCGTTGTCCGATACGACGGTGATGTCCGAACTCGCGGCGGTTTCCGGCTGGCAGTGATAGCGGCGCGGTGTCTTCGATTCCACCGGCAGATAGCAGAAGCGAACGCAGCCGGACTGTCGCCGGCGCGCTTCCACGATATCGGTGAAGATGCTCTCGGAGGCGTAGGCAAGCTCCGCGACAAAGACCGGACCGAACACCGTGCTTCTGATGATCGACGTCGGTGCGCCGGCCAGGAGGTCCCCCATGCCGTGCGCCAGCGAACCTCCGGTTCCGCCGCCGATCGAATGCGGCATCGCATCGAATTCGAGCACCACGGACTCGCCGCCGTAGATCGCGGGGCCATCCAGCCCGTCGACGATGCTGTCCGTGATCGTGAGCGAGCGCATCTCCAGCGGCACCAGAAGGCGCCCCACGATGCTCGATGTGATGTTGACGACGAGGCGGTTGTTCGTGGCATCCACGTTCAGACTGTTCCCATCGCTCGGCGCGGCAGGCGTGCCGTCCGGACCAAGCGAACGTCCCGGCACCACGGTGCAGTGAACGATATCCAGTTCGCCGAGATCGCCGGCAACCGAGATCTCATTGCAGCTGATCAACAGCCCGTTCAGCGTGAGCGTGGAGCGCGGATGGTGTGACGTGATCTTGATAGCGCCGGAACCCAGAATCAATGCCGGCCGCTCCCCGTCTCGAGCCTGGATTCTCAGCGAGAGTCCGAGATCCGGATCGGCGGGCGGTGTGAACGTCACGCTGATTGGCTGCGTGTAGGTGGCGCTGTCGCGGATCTCGACAACGCAGTGCAACTGCGGCTTGCCGGCCCAGTACGCAACTGCAGCCGCGATCGAGTTCACCCGCAGCTCGTGCGAGGTATCCTCCAGCGTGGTATCGGTCACCGTGGCCGGATACTCCTTCGAGACGAAGATGTTCAGGTTGTTGATGTCGTCGGCCGGCGCAAGCGTTTCGCTGCGGTTGTACACGCCTCCGCCGACGTCGGCGCTGAACCCGTACTGATAGCTCACACGCACCGCATCGGTGGTTGCATGGGCCGCGAACGAGATGCGCCCCAGAACGGGATCGACGGAGATCAGCCCGGACGCATCGGTGGGGCGGCGCCAATCGGAGAGATCGCAGATGCTGATATTCTCGGGGGGCACCGCCACGTATGTGTTGGCGGGCGCTCCGGTGGCGTGCGTGAACAATTCCAGAACCGGCTGCGGCCCGAAGTAGACCGGCTCCCCGGACTGCCCCAGCAACATCAGCCGCCGGCGCTCCTCCAACTCGTCGTACAGGGGCCGCCTGCGAAGGCGTCCCGGCACGTTCACCTCACCGGCAAACGTGGTAATGCTGGCCTCGGTCTGCGGCCGATTGAACAGCGGCGTGTCGTTGCCGAGCGGGCTGAAGCGGAACAGGCCTGCGTGATCGGAACGCTCGGAGGCCAGCACCGGAGCGGCATCCACGCGCACGAGGGGATATGCCTGCAGGCGCCAGAGATAGATGCCCACGCTCGGAATGTTGTACTTGCCGCGCTGCAGCGCAATCCTTCGCACCTCCGGGCTGTAGGTGGCCTTCTCGAACGGCGAGCCGAGCAATTCCAGATCGCTCTGATGCCGAAGATCCAGCAACTGATTCGCCGGGCGCGAGTGGTTGTAGTTCTGGGTAACCGCGAGCAGCTTGAAATACTCCACGATCCGCGCCGGCCATCCGGTGACATCGCGCGCAAGCTGTTCTATCACGGCCGGCGTTCCCTTCCGCTGGCGATAGGCGAACGTGTTTGCCACGTAGGCGCGCCGCGTGAACTCGCCGTTTACGATCTCGTTCAACGGGCGCACGCCCAGCAGATCGCCGATGTACGGCACAACCCACTCCTGGCATGTCTCGATGAACCAGTCGTCGTACAACGTGTCGATGTCGTCGACAACGGAATTGAACTCGGTCTCGAGCACGCCGAGCAGGGCCCGGAGTGTCTCCCCTCCAACCGTCAGGTCGCGTGCCCGGTAGATGGCCGGAAGCAGATTGTACAGGCGTTCGTTGGTCTCGCTCATTGCCGCTCCTTATTGCTGAGGTGAGTTCAGGTTGATGTCGATGCCGTCCGGATTGATCAACAGGAGCTGCGCATCTTTGATCGTCGCCAGCGAACGGGGTGTCGTGGCGGGGGTCACGCGCACCAGTGTCTCGATGCCCGTGCGCGGAAGCGCGGGCGTTGCAAGCGCCGATGTCTGCGAGCCGCATCCATCGGAGCCATAGGTCCACCGGGCCTTGCGCCCCGCAAGCACGGAGCTGAGTGAGGGAGCAACCGTGGCGCCGGGCTGGGCCGCGAAGTAGAGCGCGTCCAGATCCACCCACACCACGCCTTCGGTCTTCTGAATCACGCTGATCACCTCGGAACTGCTCACGCTCTGCCCGAACTCGCGCGCGTCGAAACTGAACCGGCTGTTCAACGCCTGCTTCACGCTCGCCTTCACGACCTCCGGGAGATATCGGGAGTCCACCGTGATGCGCGCGGCGATGTTGAAGCGGCACTCGCGATAGCCGCCGATGCTGTATTCGATCGTCGGGTCACGAAGCGAATCGATTGCGTTGCGGAGGTTGGTCTGCAGCTCCGTGCCGGCCGGCTTCTCCCCCGCGCCTGCAACGGTCACGTGAACGATCTGGGTGCTGCCGTTCCAGAGGATCACCGCCTGCGCCTTGGCGACGCCCGCAAACGCCCGCGTGAAATCCTCGAAGTCCCGCAGCGACACGATGCGATCGAACGTGAGCACCGTGACCGGAGCATTCAACCGCGCCTCGAACAGATTCTCCGGATCGGCCCCTCCCTCCGCTGCGAGCGGGTTGTTCACCTCCGACACGCCGAGCGGCTTGGTCTGCATCACGGTCAGCGAATCGGCCGCGACGTTTCCGTCCAGCCCGATGCCGCTGCGATAGACGGCGGTCACGTTTCCGTCGCCGCTCGGGATCCTGGCTCCGTTGCGGCCGTCGCCGAAGATCACGCTCGTCTTCCCCTCGTTGCTGTTCCGCACCATGTACACCTCGCTGCGCGAGCCGGCCCCGTACAGGTAGGGCGCCTCCTTCCACAGCACACCGTTCACGCGCACCTCCAGCGTATCCTGGTTGCCGGTGGCGCTTGCGGCCGCGACGTAGGTAAGCGGCGGCTTCTTCAGCACGAATCGCTGGTTGGTCTGCGACCCGTTCCCATCGCCCAGTTCCTCGACGATCGTCTCGCCGTGCGTTGCGCGAACAACGTTCCCCAGCAGGGCGAACGAGGCGCGATCGTAGATGCCGTCCAGATTCTTCTTGAGCGTGACGAAGGTGTTGACGTTGTCGTTCCGGACACTCTTGATCTCCACGAGCTCGCTCCACACATCGTCGTCGGCCTCGGCGTTCTGCCATTCGTAGGCGCTCACGGGAGGCTGGATGGTGCCGGCCGTACCGCCGCGCGCCAGCACACTCCAGATGTAGCAGGTGCTGCACGTGACGCTGGTGCCGGAGGTGCCACCGGTGCTCGCGCCGCCGCCTGCACTCGTATCGGCGCCCGTATCGGCGTCGGGAATGATGAAATCGGGAAGCCCGAGAATCAGCCCACGGCTGCCGGCCGGAGATCGCGCTCCAGTGGGTGGGAGGCCGCCGGCGGCGGCACCCGGCCCCATGCGCAGCGCCGCCGGCCCCTGAAAGCCGAGCGCCGGGGAGAGCGCCGCGAGAACCGCGACGGCCGCGGACGTGGGAGGCATCTGCGGCGGCGCAGTCACCTGCAGTGAATCGCCGCGGCGAAGCGCCAGGCTTCCGAGCGTGAGATCGTAGCTGAGCACGTGCATGCGCGGCCGCTTGCCGGTAACGATGGCCTTGCGTCCGGGCACGAGCCCGAACACGATCCCATCGAGAACGATCTCGCCGCCGAAAATCGGCGCCACCTCCGGCTGCTCCGCCAGCTCGAGCTCCTCGCTCTGTGCATACACCTCCGCACCGCGCACCATGAAGACATCGGGCGGAGGGGGTGGAGGGGGAACCGCCGGGAACGGGGCATGCGCGGGAGCCGTGCTGTCCGGCACCACGCGGGTCACCATGTCGCTCAGCGTGAAGTCCGTGCGCGAGACGAGCTGCGCGTCGTTCACCCTGTACAGCTTCGTCCGTGTTGCAGTGGTCACCGCTCCCCCTTCGGCATGCATCACCGGTCCGCGAACGATCACCCAGCTTCCCGGCACAACGCGCGCGTACTCCGCGTTGAGATCGAACTCACCATCCACGGGGATGCGCATGCCGGGCCAGTCGTCCCCGTTGCCGTAATTGGCGCGGGTGGCCTGCAGGAGCAGCTTCCAGTCCGGCGCGTTGAATCCGAAGAAACGTGCGCGCGTGCGGAGTGCGAACACGCGGGGATTGGTAAGCGTAAGCGGCCCACCCTTCAACGCGGCCAGCGACTTCTCCAGCACGATCACGGTGATGTCGTTGTCGTCGTCGAACACCACGGAGGCGATCGTCGCAGCAACCCAGTTGTCGCTGGTTGCGGATGCGAACCGGTCCTGGCTCACCACCACGACGATGTCCCCCTGCGACAGGCCGTTGGCGCTGGTCCCCTTCACGATGATGGAGGTGGAGTCCGGCGTTACCGGGATCACCGAACGCATGCGCGCTCCCATTTCGTTCCATTCGGGACGTGCCTCCACCTGCTCCGCCACTTCGAACTTCTGCGGCAGCGCCTCCTTCACGGGAACGTCCTGAAGTTTCATCCCCACCGGAATCAGCACGCTCTTCGGGCTGGTCTTCGCACCATCCAGTTTGAACGCGAGATAGGCAGTGGCCGCCACGCCGGGGTTCAGCTCGTAGCCGATCATCCGCGCCAGCTCCAGCACGGAGCGCCGCTCCGTGGCCGTGCGCAGGTATCCCTCGTTGACGATTCGCTCCTGGTAGAACGTCAGAACATCCAGCGCCACCGCCCATGCGTCGATCAGGGCAATGGATGCGTCGTCCGTGGAGCGTGTGGAAAGGGCCGAGAGAGGCCGCGCGCCGGCGTTGTCACCATCGGGAAGCGTCTGGTACGAAATGCGGTGGAGCATCCGCCGCAGGAAATCGTTGTGCGTGCCGATCCGATACTCGAGTGCAGGCAGGCCGGACGGGTTGTAGTGAACCGGCAACGGTTCGAACCCCGGATCGCAGCAGCCGCAGGTGTTGAGGTTATCATTCACGGTGCTCATAGCCCCCCTTTCATGGTGATGTCGATGCGTCCGTTCTCGGGAGCGCTGGGATCGTTATCCAGCCGTGCAATCTCCAGGCGCCCAATCTGAATGATGCCGGCGTCCAGCTCGCCGTTCGGGCGCCGCCCCCAGCGCTGGAAGCGCTTCATCGTAACCCACTTCACCCCCGGCACATCGGCCGCGGCCGTGATCATCGCACTCAGGTAGACCGGCTGGTTGAAGGTGAGGTTGTCCGGATGGAAGAAGCCCAGCGTGCCGTTGGCAAGCATCCGGTTGCTGAAGAGCTTGAGCAGCGCGGTCTTCACCGGAGCGCGATAGTATCCCTCCTTCACGCAGACCTCCATCGCGATATCCAGCGAAACGAAGCTGGGCCCGTTCACCTCCACGTCGCGATCGATCAGCCGATAAGTGTCCAGGAAGCCCAGCATCTCCTCGCGGAACGGCTCGTCCACCGCCAGCCCTCCCTTGCGATCCAGCGTGACGAACACGGTGTGCCAGCTTCCTGTCCAACGCAGCGTGGCCTGCGCCTTCTGCACGCCGGGATGCCTCTCGGCCATCTCCGCATAGTCCGACACCAGCACGGCACGCTCCTGGCGCCGGAATGCCTGCGGCGCATACAGCCGCACCTGCTCGATCGGTTCGGGATCGGTCCCTCCGATCGCCGGCATGGGATTGCGAACGCTGAGAATGGAACTGATCCCGGTGGCGGCGTGCGCAATGCTCCCGGCCCCCACGTTCCCGGCGCGTCCGTTGCCGATGCGGTATGTGGTGACGAACTCCGTCCCCTCACCAGGCTTGCGCCCGAGGATGTCGTCACCGAAACGCAGGAAGGCGGAACCATCGTCCTCCATCTCCACCACGAACTCCGCGGCGAAGCGGCCGCTGTTCAACAGATCGCGCTGCGATATCCAGACGTCGCCGTCGCCGGCGAGCGAAATCGCGGGGAGCGCCCTGTCCAGGCGGAGCGCCATCACATCGTTTGCCGAAGCCTTGCGCGCCTCCTCGGGATCGTACGGCGGCGCCTGCGTGAGGCCGTTGTGGTTCAGCCTGGGGCGGTACTTGCCGAGCGCGGGAACCACCGCAGGCTCCAGCGCATCGGGGTTGGTGATGGTCCAGCCATTGTCCGCCGGCACAACATTGCCGTGCGCCACCGTGAGATCGCGCGCAAGATTGCCGTCCACGACGGCGGAGATGCAGAGCGGGAACGGCAGCGCATCCTCCTCGTACCACTCGATCTCCACGATGGCATTTCCGGTGAGCGGATCGTACAGCGGCGCGGCCGCCATACGGATCTCCTGGCCGGTGAACGTTGTTCGGATTGCCTCCGGATACACGCTGGAAAGGCGCACGGCGTGGCGGTGCGTGGGATCGGCATCCGCAGGAAGCCCGGTGCCGGCGCCGCCAACCTCCTCGAAAATCAGAACGTCGCCGGCGCGAAGAAGCAGCCGCCCGGAATCGTTTTCATCGAGCAGCGTTGCGCGGCGCGCGCCGGAGGGAAGGCAGCACTCCTCGTCGTCCCAGGTATAGAACCTGATGGTGCCGTTGGCGGCGTAGAAGGTTGCATCCTCCATGGTCTCGAACACCTGCGAGCCTTCGTTCACCGCATCCTGGATCACGGTCTCGAGGTCGTCGAAGAAGGAGGCGTGCGCGCCGATCCTGTCGCTCCTGGTAAGGAGCGGCGTCCCCTTCGGCAGGTAGACGCCGTTGTCGTCGGTATCCACCGTCACCCATGCGCGTGAGTTCCGTCCGTCGTGCATCGGGTAATCGAGCAGGCGCGCGTGGCGGCGAATCGAGACCCGCTTGCGCGCCGTGCCCAGATAGGCCTCGGTCCCCACGGCGTCCTGATAGTAGCTCAGGTAATCGGCGGCATAGGCCAGCAATTCCACCAGGGCCACCTCGATATCCGCGGGGCTGCGTTCGGGCCAGTCCGGCAGCGTGATCGAGAGGCGGTCCAGCATCAGGCGCCGGAAGCTCTCGTAATCCTTCGTGAGGTAGTCGATCAGCGGCTCCTCCACACGCTCCGCCGGACACTCGTCGAGCGGCCTGCAATCGAAGTCGCTCGGGCATTCCACCTTGAAGGAGAAGTCCACGTGATAGAGCTGAACGTCGAAGCCGTCCAGCGGTGCGGAGTTCGTCTGCGACTCCACGATCCAGAGAGTGTAGGTGGAGAAATCGCCGCTTGCATTGGTGCGCACCAGGATCACGCTCTCCGGATCGTCCACTGCGGCCAGATAGTCCAGTTCGGCCGCATCGAGCGCGGGGCTCAGCCCGGCGCCGCCGTCATCGAGAATGGCGGAGAGTCCGCGCGCCCAGAGAACCGATACATGCGAAACGCGCACGCCGCCGGTGATGGTGATGTTGGATTCATCGAGCCCCACCGGAACGCTCTGGAACAGCCGCACAAGCAGATAGCGCTGGCGGCGCACATTCTGATCGTACGTGCTCCCCGGAAATACCTGGAGGAAATCCTGGTCTACAACCTCGAGATAGTCGATGCCGTTGATCGGCGGATCGGAGGCGCGGACGTCGCTTCGGCGCCGCTCGCTGCCGCATGAATACTGGGTCCCCATGCCTTACACCTCCCTGGAGAACTGTGCCACCTGAGACTGCCCGTCGCGCAGCACCTGGTATTGCACGGTGATGTTGATAGTGGAATCGTCTCCGGCCACATTCACCGACTCCACCTTGATCAGATGCCCCAGCCACTGCTCGAGCGAACCCTGCACCAGAAACTGCGTCGTGGCTATCAGCTCATCGCTGTTCGGCGCGAAGATCAACCGCATCAACCCGCAGCCGAACGTTGGCCGGTTGACACGTTCGCCGGGCGCCGTGAACAACACCTGCTCGATCATGTCGCGGATGTGATCGTTCGTGGTGGTGAGCGCCGTCAGCCCGTGATTGTCGAGCCGAAATGGATAATCGACTTGCATTTAGGTGGCCTTTACTCTCTGTTGAATGGTTGGGATGGTTTTCGGCAACTGTGGTGGTGAACAGAGCCCGACGCTGTCGAACAGAATGATGGGGCTCCCGCGCACCTTGACGCGAAGAGCCTGGGTATTCCAGATCACCTCCACGCAGGGAGGCGTCTGGGTGTTTGGGCAGGGCGGCGCCAGAAGTGGATACTTATCCATCTTGGTCACGATGGAGGCGCCCACAACCTTGACGTTCATCGCATACAGCCGCGGGTTCACGAGCACATACTGCACGCTCCCCTGATGCGGACAGTTGACCTTCGTCTGGATATTGACCACATAATTCATCCATCCACCTCGAGCCCATCCTTGTTGATGGTGACGGTTTTTCCGGAGAGCTTCACGATCCCGAAGCTGGGCCCCTTGCCGTCGTCGATCGTTATCTCGTTCTTCTTCATCTCGATGTACTGCTCGTCGTTCACCTTGATCAGCACATCCCCCTTCTTGTCGTCGATCAGGATGATTGCCTTGTCGGTCTTGTAGATCTTCTTCTCCGGGACGCCTCCTTCCTTCGGCATCTCACCGTCGCCCCAGAAGCATCCAACCCAGATCGGGTAATCGGGATCGCCTCCTTCGAACTCCACCCAGATATTTGCGCCGACAGGCGGAAGTGCAAGGAAGCCCACATCCTTGCCGGCGTACGGCGTACAGGGATAGGCCCAGCTGTTCTTCCCCTCGCCCAGCACCGTGGGGACGCTTACCTTGATGCGCCCGAGCTTCTTCGGGTCCTTGTTGTCCTCCACCTTCCCGCGATATTTCCCGTAATACGATCTCATACCCGAACTACCTCCTTGAGCCCGCCGATTCCTTCGCGGGAAAGTGTGAAACGCTGAATGTGGCTGCCGTTGCGGATGCTGTGGGTAACGCTGCTGACATACCACGTGCCGTTGTACGAGCCGCCAACGCCGCGCAGATCAACCAGATCGCGCGCCTTCAGCACATCGCCGTACGCCGCCACATCCAGTTCGCCCGAGGCGGTAACAACACTCTCCACGGAATTATCCACCATCGCCTGCGCCTGAGCCCGGGTCTGGGCATTGTCCAGCCCCCACGGAGCGCGCAGGAAACTCTTCCGCACGTTCGATCCCTGCGACGTGAGCCCGGGCTCCTTGGAGAGCGTATCGAGCGTGGTGCTCTCCTGCTTGGCCGGTGCCTGCTTGTCGCTGGTGCGCTCCTGCACGCGGTCCGCAACCTTGGTCGGCGCGAGGGCGTTGTATTGAAAGGTGATCCAGGCCACATTGGTGAAGCGGCCCAGGTCGAGCGAGAGCGCCCGCTGCGGATTGCCGCTGCGAACCGGCGGCCCCCAGTATGCCTGCGGCGAGAAGAGCGTGTCGCCGGGATTGATGTAGAAGTGGTAGTTGTATCGTGCCGCCATGCGCCGCAGATATTGCAGGTCCGTCTCGTGCTGCACCGGAACACGTTCCTGCGCGCTGGGTACGATGATGGTCGGCGGATTTTTCACCTTGGGCGTCAGGCCGTATTGCGAATAATCCCCGATGATCTTCGTGGCAATCGTTCCCTCGTGCTGGTTCGGATGCTCCTTCGTCTTCTCCTCCAGATCCATCATCACGCTCGCGTCCTCACCCGTCACGGTAAGGCGCGACTGGCCGGGCGTATTGCTCGGGGCATATTCGTGATGGGTGATGATGCCGTCGAACAATACCGTGCCGCCGGTGGGCGCCACCGTCTGGATCACCACGCGGTTGAACACCTTCAGCGAGGAATCGCTCACGATCGGATCGTCCTTCACATCCTGCGCCCCCTGCCGTCCCGTCTGGAAGGTGATCTGAATCCCGGAGGCACCGGTGTCGTTGTGGGTGATCTCCACGGATTCCACCGCCGTGGTAAGCTGGCGCGACATTGCCGACGGCGTTCCCTTGCCGACGTAGAATCGAATCTGTGGTAGCATGTTATGCCTCGCTGTCCGACGTAAGCGTATCGATGATGATGCTGCTTCCGGGTTCGGTGAGCAGGCCGAACGGGTTCAGCTGGTGATTGCTGTCGCAGATTCGCCAGAAGAGCGTGGGGAGCCCCAGATATTGCGCCGTGAGATTATCCAGGCGGTCGCCATCGTTCACCATGTATTCATCGGCGATTACGGATATCACATCCGGAATAAACCGCCGCCGGACGTAATGCACCGTGCGCCGCGTTCCGTCGCGCGCATCGATGGTTATTTCGGCAACAGGGAGGGAGTAATAACGGCTGGTTTGATCGAACATTTCATCACCTCAATGATGTGCGGTTGATAGCTTCCCACGAAATGCATCCCCAGCCTTCCATGCCATGAAGCAGAGTGGGGCCTGTATTTTCGGACGCCTGCTTCAACGCCTGCGCGCCGAAGCCTGCCGTGATACGTTGCCGGTTGCTGCGACGGGCGTACGCGCTCCATTATCCGTACGCACGCCGCCGAAACGCCTACACACCGAGCAGTGCGGACGTGACGGTCCGCAGCCCGCCCAGCGTTGCGAGCACTTCCTTGGCCTGCTGGTATACCACATAGAGATCCTTCGTGGCGCCGGTCAATTCGTCGTACGACAGCGTTTCCAATTCCACCTTCACGACGGCCTGTATCGGGTTGAGCTTCGAGTCGAAATTCGATTCGGTCACCGAGAGGCTTTTCACGCGCACCGGCTGCACGCGCTGCACTCCCCAGAAGAAGAGCGTCACCGGCGCCTCCATCGGCTGCACCTCCGCAACGCCCTTGTCCAGCTTCGCCCACTGCTTTTTCAACTGATCCAGCTTGGGATAGAGCAGAAGCTCCAGCGACGCGAGCTGTGGGTGGAGCCCGAATCCTACGGCGATGGGGTCTGCAATCTCCAATTGATCCGCGGCGTCGAGGTGCAGATCCAGACTGATTGTTTCGGTTGGCGGTCCGGTGAGCTTGTAGGTTTCCTTGGCCGTTGCATCGGCGCCGCTGGCAGATGGCGTTGCCTTCGGGCCGGTTCGTGGTGACAGGCTGCGGACAACCGATTCCGGGTTGTACTGAAATCTGACGATACGGGAAAGAGGGCTGCTTCCGTCGATCCCGATAATCGCTCCCTTCATTACCCGCGCCGCTCCTGGGAACTCAGACATGTATACCTCGTGCGTAGTTGTGGCGTCCTGTAGTGCTCCGCACATGAACAGCGCTCGCCGTGGCGGACGTTCGCATGCCGGATCTCGTTCAGTCGAGCGGGGAACCGCCCGTAATTGATGGCGACAAAGCCCAGTGGGGTTTGATGCTCAATGCAGCGGCATTGCCGGAATTATTCCGGCAATTATTCATTGCTGCAATGCGACGGCGAGCGTGAGCCGCAATGGATGGTCAGAATTACCGTTGGTACGGTCTGGGAAATGGTGTGCGATAACTTTTGCAAGATACAAAATCCATTTCCGGAGTCAAGCAAATTCTGGTTCGTATTCCTCCGGCAACCAAATTAATCGGCCGTTCGAGCGCCGCAGCATGCACGTTGCCGCATGCCTGCAGGACCCGCGGGCCGGTCATCGCCCTGCACGCATGCCGCGCGCGATTGCCCGGGCAATTTCGCGTCCGGCAATTTCCGGCGGGGTTCCCGGTTGCATCGTGAATGCTCCCCCTTCGATCTCCAGATGATCGCTCGCGGAGGAATTCCGGCCAAGCGTTTCATCGTCGGCGAACAGTCGCTCCAGTTCACGCTGGATTGCGGCCCCAACCCGCTCGCGCATCTGCTCGGGAAAGCCGTGCAGTACAAGCTCGCCGATGGAAAGCTCCAGCCGCGGGCGGCTGCTGCGTTCCGTTTCGCGCGGCGGTGCAGACCTCACCGGAGCATCAGGCAACGGGGCGGGTTCGCGTGTCGCCGTCGGGCGATCGCCCCCCCGATCGGTGCTGCGCCGCGGCACCGCCGGCTCGATGGCCGGCACTGCCGCAGCATTGCCGCCCGCAGGGGCGTTGTCGCCGGCGGGGGTGGCTCCATGTGGGGCGGCGGCGCTCATCAGATCCAGCCTCCCGTCTCTACCCCGGTAAGCTGCTTCTCCAGCTTGGCATACTCGCTCCGGCTGGCGGCCAGGATGTGACGCATCTGAACGGCGGTATTCTCCTCCGCCGCGAGGAAGGCGGCGTTGAGCGCGATGTTCCTGATATTCCCGCCCGACACATCCAGACGTGCGAGCTTCTCGACGTCCAGCCCCCTGCACGGCACGGTGTCCGGATAGATGCGGCTCCAGATCCTCATCCGGTGCGCCGCATCGGGGAAGGGGAAGTCCACCACGAACCGCAGGCGCCGCAGGAATGCGGGGTCCACACTCCCCTTCATGTTCGTTGTCAGAATCGCCAGCCCGCGATAGCTCTCCATTCGCTGCAGCAGATAGCTCACCTCGATGTTCGCATGGCGGTCGTGCGAGTCCTTCACCTCGCTCCGCCTGCCGAACAACGCATCCGCCTCGTCGAACAGGAGCACCGCTCCTCCTTCCTCCGCAGCATCGAAGATCCGGCGCAGGTTCTTCTCCGTCTCCCCGATGTACTTGCTCACCACCTGGCTCAGATCGATGTGATACAGATCCAGCCGCAGCTCGGCCGCAAGCACCTCCGCCGCCATGGTCTTGCCGGTGCCGCTCGCTCCGGCGAACATGGCGCTGATGCCGAGTCCCCTGCTGGATGCACGGGCGAATCCCCACTCCAGATAGACGCGCATACGCTGGCGCACATGCGCCGCGATCTCGCGAATGGTTGCAAGCGCTCCTTCGGGCAGAACCAGATCGTCCCACGCAGCCGCCGGTTCGATGCGCTGCGCCAGATCGTCCAGACGCGGCCGGGCCTGCAGCCGGCAGGTCTCCCAGAGCAGATCGCCCAGATGCTTCGCATCCAGGTGCGGCGCGGCTTCGCGCACCACCGTTCCTGCCGCGCGCACGCGGCCGGCGCCGAGATTGAACTGCGAGATGGCCTGATTCACCTGCCCGTTCAACCGGAGGGCGATATCACCCAGCACGCTCTCCCACATGTCGCGCTGCTCCGCGGAGGAAGGCTTCCGGACATCGATGCGAACAAGCTGCCTTGACGCGAATGCAACAGGCTCCGGCGTGCTCACGAACAGCACTCCGTGCACGCCGTCGGCGAACGAAGCCACGCCCCGCGCCAGATGCTGCGCATCGGCGCCGTCGCAATCGATCACGATCATCCGTCCCTCCAGCATCGCCTCCCGGTTCCAGAGCGTGAGAAGCGTCTCCCGCTCGCGGACGGCCGCCGGAATGTCTCCGGCGCGTATCAGGAAGGCAGCGGCTCCCGAGCGCACGGCAACGGCAGCGGCAATCCCAAGCCGGTCATCCCCCGCACCGCCGCACAACTGTATCGCCATCGGCTCGCCGGCATTGCGCGCGCCCGCCAGCAGACGCTCGCCGCGTACCACCAGATCCCGATGCGAGGGGGCAAGCTCGCCGGCATGCTCAACGGGCCGAAGGAACCCGCGGAGCCGTTCGTCCACGTACTCCTCACCGAACAGATAGTGATAGATCCGCTCGTTGATCCGTATCGGCGATGTCACCAGGCTGGTCCCCTCCACCAGCGTCACAAGCTCCCAGCGGCGCAGCGGCCGCTCCGGCGATGGAACGCATTGCGGCGCCTCGCCGAAGAGCGAGAACGCCAGGCCGAACGTTGCATGCGGCATGGTCTCGTTGCCGAGTGCGGTCGCGGCAAGCATTCCGATCGCAGGATCGTGCTCCGTTGCGGCGGCAAGCAGCAACAGCTTCGTCTCGAATCCTGTCAGGCCGAAGATCTCCGCCAGCGCCAGCAGCGCGGGCGGCAGCGGCGCCAACGGATCACCATCGCCTTCACTCCCACGCACGGCCGGCGCCTCCTGCATGATTGCGGAGCCGGCCTGCCGGTTGATATGCCGTACAAGCAGTTCGCGGATGCCGGCGATGGCCGGGGCCATGGCCTCAAGATTCTCCGCATGTCCGTCATGCTCCCGAGTGGTTCGCATCGATGAGCTCCGTTAACGATTCGTGCTCCGTACCGCCATTACCCGGCAGGGCCCCGATGCCGACGTACGGTCCGCATCGAGGCGCCGGGCGTTGGGAATTCCAGCCATCCGGACGGAATGCATCCGGACGGAATGCATCCGGAAGAGTTCGGTCGCAGCCTTCTCCGGCTTATTCCACCGGCGCCTTCAACACGGCGAGGTAGAAATCGTGGAGATAGGAATTCATGAATCCAGGATGATCGAGCACGGTGAACCCCACCGGCATTGCGTAGTAGTCGAACTGGCCGGAGTCCAGCACGTCGCGCACATTCCGTTCGGTCACGTTGCCGATATTCGCAAGCCCAGCGGTCAACGACCGCCACAGGCGCTCGCGCGCGGCCTCGTTGCGCAGCGCGCCCAGCAGGCTTCGATGCTTGCGGTTGTAGCCGAATTTCAACGGCGGCACCTGGCCGGTGCCGTCGCCGCGTTCCCAGAACTCCGCCATGAATCGCAGATCGGCCAGCACTTCGGCCTCGTTCCGATAGTAGGCCAAGTTGGCGTTCACCGGCAGGTATTCCCCGAAGCCATCGTAGACTTTCACCGACGTCGGCTTCAGCGACTCGATGGCACGGAAGATGCCGGCCGTCAGGATCTCCAGATTCTCCTCCACGTGGCGGTTCCAGGCATCCGCTTCGGGACCGAACTCCTTCACATCGAGGATGGAGAAGGGGGCCCGCTCCCACACGGAGAGCTCCGCATTCCCACGAAGGCGCCGATCGGCTCCGTGGCGTCCCAACCATTCATCGCCGCGTGCGATGATCGTAGAGCCTTCGAACCCCTGGAAGGGTCGCCCGGCCGCAGTGTGCCAGCATCGGAATGAGAGATCGCTCCAGATACTCAACGTCTGGCTCCGGCATTGTCTGGTGGCGGCCAGAACCTCGCCGGATGTCAATGCGCCGTATCGTTCAACGACACATGTATCGAGCGCTCCATCAAAGACCTTCAAACTCTTCCACTCGTTATCTGCTTCCTCCCAGGAGGACACCGCCGCAACCATCTTGGAGAAGATGTCGCTCGGCGTTCGTTTCCCGGGGGCTATATGGAAGTGTGCATAGATTCCATTCGACATAGTGCATGGACCTTCAGCGATGCCCGCGTTGCGGGGTGTACGGGTTGTGGTGAAGCCTCGGGATTGCCCGGCAGGTGCGCAGCTATCGCTGCCCTGCGCAACCTGGTCTACTCCCCGGCAAGAGACGGATAGAACGCCTCCTTCTTCGTGGCGCTCTCATGGCCGCCGGAACCGCGGGGCTGTACATCGATCAACAGATGCACCACACCCCAACGTCCCCGGACAAGCTCCCACGTTCGGCCGTTGCAGAGCAGTACCATCAGCTCCGCCAGCCGCTGCGTGCCTTGGAGACCGAAGCGGTGTCCTCGGCGCGAGAGCGCGAAATAGTACGAAGTCCCCCGAGCCATTCCGATCAATCCCCCCGTGACGCTGACGCCACGCGAGGTAACGATCGGACGTGCACTCGCCGCTGAATCGAACTCATCCCCCTGCATGCGCGGCTCTGCGCGCCGCATTGCCACAATGCGAGCCAGTTCGGACACGTGCACGGGATGAAGAAGTTGAAAGCACTCGTCGTTGTCCATACCACGCCCTGCCGCAACGGCAACCATTGCCATTGCAAGGGCCCCAAGCATTCCACTGTGCCACGGCAGCACCGGCAGGGCGCCGCAGTAGCCGGCAACGCAGAGTGCGGCAACGACGACAACCGCTGTCCACTGCGCCTCCGAAAATCCAAGCATGTACGGCCGGTCCGCATCACCCCGCAGAAACTCCAGACCGAAGCGGAGCGTGCCGTACGCAACGAAGTACCACGCCAGAGCGCTTCCGGGGCGTGCGCCACCAAGAAGGATGGCACAGCCGCCGGCCACGATGGCCGCGAGCGCCACCGCTTCCACCGCCTGTACGGGAAGCAGCGGCACCCCCACGAACGATCGCGGGAAGCCGCTGCGTGCATGCTCCTCGCGATAACGAATGCCGCGGCGGCTGGGACGTCCGTGGCAGCATCCCACCATCAGGCAGCCAACCCTGCCGAAGGCTGCGAACGTTCCCACACCGAGGATGGTGATATCCATGAAACGCAGAACCGGAAGCCCCGCAAACCATGCAGCAGACGCCACTCCGGCCGTCACCATCAGGAGCGCGCGATAGTGCACCAACGACTCCTCCCCCGTGATCACCTTGTGCATCATCGCATAGAGGAGAAAAAGCGCAACGGCTATCGCCGCCAGCCCTGCCTCGACAAGGGGTGCAAGGCCAAGCCTGAGCGCCAGCGCCGTAACCAACGCCATGCCGGCAACCAGACCGGCGATCGCACAGAGATGAAAGGCCGGCAGATCGCGGCCAAGCAGTCGCATGTGCGGGTGCAGAAGTCCATCGCGACGCGGGATGCTTCTCGAATGCACGTTCATCGAAGTGATGGTGTCATACCTGTTCTCCAACTACCCTCCGCCCGGCTTTGCCGCGCGGCTTCGCGTTCGGTTGCGCCGTTCAGCTTCGCCGCTCGGCGGCACGAACCGCCACGTGCGGAGCAATCTCCCAGAGGAGATCGAAACGGGGAGCGCCGGTGCATTGATTACGATCGATCTGCTGCAGCCGAATCACACGTCCGTTCTGTTCGAACCATGCGGTAAGGCGGTGGCGATGTCCGTAGCCGATCGGAATCACATCGTAGCGATAGTACATGGTTGCGTTCCCCACGGTCCTGCATGAAGCCGTGTTCGGGTGCTTCATCTCCTCCGGCTTCGCCCCGACGATCTCCACCTCCTCCGGATACCGGAAATCCTTCGGACCCTGTGCCGAGACGATGAAGCCGTTATCGATCTCTTCCGCGAACAGCGAGTCCGGAAGTTCGATCGCCAGACCATTGGTTTTCTCGAGAAGCCTGCCATGCCTCGGCGCTGCTTCCGTTCCCAGGATGTTGCGGCCTGCCACGAGCAACGAGCCGAGCAGGAGAACACCGGCGCATTGAATGAACAATCGTGCCATGGTGCATGTATGGTGTAGTGGTGCATGGGCACGGCCCCACAGCAGGTGCATGCGGATGCCGGGCCGGACTATTGCGTTCGGGTTCGATTGTGCCGTGGTGCTCGGTGAGAGCGCAGCCCTCGCGGCATCCGCCCCTTCACCGTACAGGCTCGGGCTTCATCACGTCTGGAATGAAGGCCGTGCACACCTGCATCGTCATCATCCGCGGCAGCTGGCCTGGCACGGAACAGATCCGTTCTCTGCCGGATTCTCGCGGTAATTGCTGCGCGTATGATGGTTGCACAAACATAGGGAAACACAACGTCCAGTGAAAGAGTCCCGTGCAGGAATCTTTGTTGCAATGCTCACCCGATACACGAACGGCTACCCGCCGATCTCCCCCATGCAATCTGCCAGCATGCCGCCAACGATCCCGGTGATCTCCGGATCGCCGACCAGAACGATCACCATGTCCGTCCCAGCGCCGCCATGCCCGGACGCCGCATCCAGGAACTCGTGGAGGCTGTCCGCAACGTTCAGTCCCGCAATCACATTCATGACGGTGGTCGGCTCGGTGGGCCAGCCGTTCATGGTATCGATCATGGCCATGAACATCTCCTCGATGCGCGGGCCGGAGACGGTGAGAAAGGCAACGGGCGATTCCAGCAATCGTGCCACGGCATCGGCAAACCGTTCAACCTCCCAACCAGGATCCAGGACCCACAGAAGCAGCGCCGCCTCGGGATGGCGGTCCACCCCTGCATCGTCGAGCGTGGAGAAGGTTCGGAGCACGACATCACGCTCCGCGTAGCGGCCGATAGTCTGGGGGATCATTGTTCCGTGGATGGTGGATTGCCGGCAGCTCCAGGCATGCCGGCATGACGTTGTATGGTATCGATCAGCCGGGCTCCGGCTCAACGGTTCCCCGCGCCGCGAAGGACGCAGAGGATGCTGCATGCGGTGCAGCCTCCGCACCCGTTGCGGTGCAGCCTCCGCATCCGTTGCGCGCTGCCTCCGTATCTGTTGCGCGCTGCCTGCGGAGCGCGGGCCCTGGTTTCGTTCCCCGGCATCAACCGTGGCGCGCGCTACGGCAGCGTCACCGTGGGACCGTTGTATGTTTCATCCGCATCGCGTGTCAGCAGGCTTTCCGCACCATCAACCTGGATGCGTGCCAGGAAGGTGGCGGCCTTTGCTCCCTTCACCGTGAAGACGACGGTGGTGCCATCGGCATCGCGCGCGGGTGCGAGCAGTGCGTACGAGTCCGGCGTGGAGGATGCTGTCTCGTTCAGAAGCAGCAACACACGCTGTTCCATGGCAACCGTCGGCGCCACGTGCACCGTGATGGTGGTAACGTCGTCCAGGTCCGTGCTGGCCGTGATGGCGGCCGTGATCAGCGGACGTACCACGAACGGCGCCACGTTCGACTCCGCCACCGTGTGCGGAGCCGGATCGCCGCCGGGCACGAGCGGCGCTCCGAAGGAACCCTTCTTCACCACCTGCAGTCCCTGCACCCCGGCGCTCAACGATGCCGACGGAACCGTTGTGAGATCCAGGGTCAGTTCGTTCGGCGAAACGGTTGCAGGCGTAACCTCGGCATCGCCGATCCGCACCATCATCGTGCCGGCATCGAGTCCGCTCCCGATGATTCTGATCGTATCGGATGGCGTGATCGGCTGCAGCGGGTCCAGACTGTTGACAACCTTGTCCACCACGATCTGCTGGTACGGTGTCGTATAGAAGTTCGCCGTGCGAACGGGGAGCGGCGATACCGGCGCCATATCCGCATCGATCAGAACAACGGTTGCCTGATAGGCGATCGAGAGATTGTACTGCGTCTGGAAGAACACGGACCAGAGTTTGGAGAGTTCCTCCAGCGACAGCGGGATCGGTGTGAACTTCACCAGTTCCACTTCGTCCGCGAGATTCGAATCGCCGAGATAGGAGCTGTAGGTGCCGCTTGCGATCACGGAGCGGATCTTGTCGCGCGTGAGAATCGAGCGCGCATGGAGAGTGCTCGCGGTGAGCCCCAGGAACCGCTGGGTTTCCAGCTTGCTCTCATCGCCGAAGAAGGAGAGCAGATAGTGGAGATCGAGTGCGACACGCGGGCGCGTGATGAGCTTCCCGGCGGAGTTCCGCGTCGGCATGTCCGCGTTGCGCCACGCGGCGTTGGTGGTTACCTGATACAGATACGCGTTGACGCCGCGCGACAGGTTGTTGTTGTTGATATCGTTCGGCCGAAGATGCGTGACCGTGGCGTTCACGTCGTGCTCCACGAATCCTTCCTGAATAACATTCGCCAGCGTTGCGGTAACCGCAGCCAGGGAGAGGTAGTTGCTCATCGGTGTTCCCGGTTTCGTTGTTTCAGGTACTCACTCAGCGACAGCTCCGGTCCGCGCGTGGCCGTGCGCGGTTGCGGTGCTGGCGGTTCCTTCCGCTCCGCGGCGCGCACCTCGATTCTGCCGATCGAAATCTTGACGGACGGCGTTGTACTGTTCGGCGCCCCCGGCGCCACGCCCCCCTTCTCGTGCAGCATGCTCTCGCGGCGCGAGTGGTGAAGCCGCACCGGCTGCAGGCTCGCCTGCTTCGGTACTTCGATGCCCGCGGCTTCACGCCCTCCCACCTGCTCCAGCATGGAGCGAACGTGCGACTCGTCGCGCCGCACCACCGAGCGATGCTCGCGCATCCGATGCTCCGGGCTCTGCCGATCGTGCCGCTCGGAACCGTTGCTCCCCCTCCGCTCTGCGGACTCCTTCCCGCGGCGCACGGCCATCTCCTGCATCGCTGCCACAATGGGTTCCTCCCGCCTCCCCGCCGAAGATGCATGCGTGGCGTCGCCGCGGCGGGTGCCCGCATCTGCCGGTACCGGCTGTGCGCCCCGCACTGCCACCGTCGGAAGCCGAAGCTCCCCGGCCGCGGAACGGTCGGTGAGCCGGTTCACCGTCTCGATTACAGCGCGCGCGCCGGGCGTCTCCCCGCTTCTCCCGGAACGGCCGTTCACCGATGGACGATGCGATCCGCCATCGTGCGGCACCTCCCCGCGCGACGGCGCTTCATTCGACCCCGGATGTCCCGGGCCGTACGACTCCGTGCGTGCGGCTCCACGCGGCCGCACCACCGAACGAATCAATTCGCGCACGCGGGCAAGCCCGCCTCTGGACTCAACCGCCGCACGTTCCGCGGCGCGAGCATTGTGATGCGCTGCTGCCAGATCCCGGCCGGCACCGATCTCCGACGCCGCGCCGCGCACCGGAGGAGAGAGATCCAGCCCGGCGTCGTGCTCCACGGCGCGCCCGTGTCCGTTGCCGCTGCCCGGATCCCACACAGTCGTGTCCCTGCTCCGAAGCACGGCCGATGGCACGATGTTGCCATCGGCTTCATCGTGCGGCTCGTGCGAGCGCTCTGCCTCCTCCGCATGGCCGTTCGTGCGCGGATCGCCGGGAAGCCAGGCAGCACGCGGTTCGGCGCTTCGTACGCGGCTGCGCGGCGCGTCCTGCACGGCACGGTTCTCATCGGGGGCGCTCTGCACTTCCGCCTTCATCGGCTCGAGACGTACCTGCGGGGAGAACATCCGCCGCAACGCCGAACGCACCGTTCCGATCACGGACGTTCTTCCGGCAACCTCCGGCGTCCCGGTACCACGTTCGCCGGCAGGCCCGGATGCGGCCTCCTGCGGAAGGTCATTGTGCTGCGGCTGCGGACCGTTTCGTTCGCCCCGGTCCAGCACAGCACGCACCGTACCGATCGTTCCTTCCGCCGCATGCCGGGCCGGCGACTTCGGCGCGGCCGTTCCGTCGGCGTTGGAGGCATGCGGCGCGCGCGCTCTCTCGGCGCCGGACTCCCGGACCGCCGCGGCATCATCCTCCGGCAACGGCTCGGCGCCCGCGGCCTCCCCGGCGCTCGCGGCATCGGCACGCATGCGCGGAAGAACCGGCGGCGCATCGATGGCGAATCGCGGCGGCAGATCACCCTCCTCCCCGGCACCGGATTGTGTCAGGCCGGCGGACGTTGGGCCCGCCTCCCGATCCTCCGGCCCGGCATCCGAACCGGATGCAGCGGCGCGCGGATGCTCGATATATCGCGGCGCGATCTGTTCCGGTTCTCCGGTGTATGGCCCGGTGCCGGAAGGGTCGAGACCGGAGCGATCGAGATCGGAAGGGTCGAGACCGGCAGGCTCCGGCACTGTACGGGCCGCGACGTTCGGCGGGCCGTCGGCACGAGGCCCCGCCGGAATACTGCCCGAAGCGGCAGGGACGGTGGAACCGGGATCTCGCTCGCCCACACCCGGTTCTCCGTTCCCTGCACGCTTCGGTGGCATGCCATTCCTCTCATCCGGATCGAGGGAGAAATCCGGAAGTAGTTCCGTTGAGAGGGCGGCGCCGTGTGACACGGCCGCGTGGGGCGACGCCGCGCTTCTGATGGCGCGGACGGCAAGCCGCATGAAAAAATCGGCCATGTGCCTACATCTCCAGATAGAGCTTTCGCTTGGTGGCACTCATGGATAGAATCATCTCTTCACTCCATCCGTACTTGACGGCGATGAAGTGGACATCCCTCAACAATTCCACCGCAGTGGTGTGAACCTCGTCCCAGAGGAACGTCGCGATATCGAACGCGACCTGCCACGAGTGCTCGCAGGCCGGGCAGTCCAGGTTCAGCAGCACTTCGGCCTGCGGGTCGTGCTCGGCAATCGCCTCGGCAAGCAGCGCCACAACGTTCTCGGGGAGCTGGGCGGAGCGTACCGGTTTCCCGCGATGCACCGCGGAGACAACGGCACGATCAACCAGAAGTGCGCGCGCTTCCTCCACGGAGGAACAGGTGGCCACGTCGATCAGATCGTAGCTGTCGATCAACCGGAACTCGACCCGGTAGTGATCGGAGGTGATCGCCCGGCCGGCATGCAGGTCCGCCGCCGGTTCGCTTCGGAGATCCCCCGTGTGCAGCGTGAACTCCAGGCGCTCCGCGCACATCGGACACTCCGCGAGCGATTCCAGCCTGGTGCCGAGCATCCGCTCGCGAATCAACAACAACAACCGGTCGCGCTCGCCGATGCTGAGGCGTGCGATATCGTCGGCGCTCATCTCGGGACATGCCGCGCGGATGATCGTGAGCGCCTTGATAATCGGGGTCTGGTGCTCGATGAGCTCCCAGACCCCGACGATATCCTTTGCAGTGAGCGAACGCATGCCGGTTATGCGATCCTCCTAGTTCGCCGGTTCGGTGAAGGTGGGTTCTGCGGGCTCGGCGACCTCGTAGTCGCGCTCCCAGCCCTCGTTCTCCAGCTTGATGTGCTGGATCGCCACCGCCGCCGCGTTCGCATCCAGATCCGGCAATGCCTGGTACTCCGACACCCAGCACCGGAACACCTTGTAC
>DASZRW010000134.1:0-31957 GCA_035549015.1 Kapaibacterium sp. (SeqCode) | reverse complement strand
TCGATCTGGCGCCGTAATTCTTTGATCTGCTCTGCCTGTTGCAGTAACAGAGCGATCAATTCCTCACGGCTCAATGATTCTATCGATGGTTTGTCTGCCATTCCGACGCAAAATACGACGTGTTCTCGCTAATCAATTACGTATAAACGATAATGCGGCTGCGACTCAACGCAGCACGCCTGTGAATAGTCTGTAGAGAAATCCGCGCGATCGCGGAACAACGCGGCGAAACAGTCTACGCTCCGGCTTGGAAACTTCGTGGTGAACGGCCTCCACCATGAGGCGTTGTGCATGATTCGGCCATCAATACATCCGGATGCGCTACAGGCCGAGCAGCTCTGCGCGTGCATGCAGCAGGCGGCCGTACACCTGAGCCATCTCCTCGGAAATCACACGTGTATCCGCAAGAACAGGCATGAAGTTCGTGTCGCCGTTCCAGCGCGGCACAACATGCATATGAACATGACGTTCGATTGCTGCGCCGGCAACACGCCCCAGATTCATTCCGATATTGAATGCATGCGGCGCCAGCGCATGCCGCAACAGCTTCACTCCCAGACGCACGAGGCGCATCATCTCCTGGCTCTCCTCCTCCTCCAGCTCGAGAAGGTCCGCGGCCTCACGGACTGGCACCACAAGCAGATGACCGGCGTTGTAGGGATAAAGATTCATGATGATAAATGCGCGTTCGGACCGATGCACCACGAAGTTCTCCGCGTCACGTTCCGGCGTGCTCCACGCACGGGCAAAGGGGCTTGGGCCGTCGGGCTCCTGTTCGGCCGACATGATGAACTGCGAACGCCACGGAGAGAAGAGATGATTCACGCGGAATGGAATGTCTGCCTGGTATTGCCGGTTCGATGGTCATGCGGAGTATACTCTCTCTCGGGAGAGCATCCGGATCGACCCGCAAATATAGCGCATGACGCGCAACGAGCCCGCTGGATGCCGGTCCGCCCGAACGCAGCGGACATGAACGGGCCGTCCGGGAGCAACCGCCCTGCCGGGCCGGTGCTCTGCAGATGGTTCCTACCGGGCGCATCGGGTACGCGCACGGCTGCCCGGCAGATATCGCGGCACGAGATTACCCCCCGGCCGGAGCGGGCGGCTGCGGCGGCCGGGCAGTCCGGTACGCCGCCGCCACGCCGGAATCTATGTGGCCTCGGAGGGGGTTCGGACCCGCGCTCTGGGCTGGCGCGACGGTTGTTCCGGAAAGTTGTCGCTGGCGATGTCGGTAAGGGTGGCAGCGATTGAGACGATACGCTCGGTGACGTAGTCCAGCACCCAGAGCCGCGAGCCAAAGCTTTCGTCGTGCTCGTCGGCCATGACCTCGATCGAGTCACGAAGGCAGTCCAGAAAGCCGCGGAGCTTGGTGAACTCATCGATGCAGTTGCCGTGGCGTTCGCCGGATGGGAGATCGGGCCACAGGCCCGAACGTGTCGTGGTGTTCATGGCCGTCAAGAAAATCGGGGGGAAGCCCTGTCTGCGCCTATCAGTACGCCCCTGTGCCTCACGACAAAGGGAGACTTCCCCCCAGATTCAGCCGAAAGCAGAGAATGAAAAACCGCCATCACGGAGCGGTAATCCGCTGACAGCATCAGACATCGCAAATGTACAAAAAGATTGCAGCGGTTGTCAAGCAGCCCCTGATGGGTACCACGCCTCCGATCAGCGCGGCACCTTCTGTTGCTGCCTCGGCTCCTGCGAACTCGGCTGCCCGAAGCACTCGAGCGTGAAGTAGCTGTCCGCCGTAATCGGTTGATCCTTCCAACGCCGGACTTCGTACCGGTCAACGTACTGCACGAATGTGTGGTATCCCTGATGGAGCGTGAGCATGATACTGGCGTTGTAGTCGGGGAGCGCAACAATCGATCCATCAACCTCGATCGTCACATCATGCTCCGGGCCGCAGCCCTTCGGGCGTGAAAACCGTACGCCACACGTCTTTGCGGGATCGAACGTGATCGCTGTTCGTCCCGCGGAACAGCCGATTGCCGCTATCGCCAGGAACAGGAGGAAGAGCGGGATGTGCATATTCGGATCGCGGTATTGCGGCGTACTGGGGATTGAATTCAATGGCGTCGTCATAGTTCAGCAGATGAATGTGGAGGCTATCGTATGGCACCATGAGCCGTACGGCGAAAATACGGATGCGCTACCGGCATGCAATCGAAAAATGCAATCGAACACCGATCTGCGCCCGCTCTCACCGCATCACCGGAGGCCGTCGCCAGCCGGCGCGAGCGCATTCGGGCGTGCCGAAAAACCATTTGAAGATACAATCGTAGTATCACGCACGGCCCCCGACTTCCCCTCACCTGCCGACGCACATGGCGAGATAGCTCGCGCCATATTCCTTTCGCTCGAGCAACGCCGCCATCCAGGCCTCCACGTCCAGTATCATATAGGGCCGAAGCTCCGCGAGCGCCACGCCGTTCCGCTCCAGCGCTCCATGGAAGCGCCTCACCTCCGCCGGAACGGCGCTCGCCGAGACAACGTTCGCCAGCCGCCTCAGGAAGCCGAGAAAAAGCGTGCATGCTTTCGGCTTCTGCTTCGCCCGTGTCATGAACCGGCGCGCACCGTTCACCATGTAGAGCATTGTCTCCATGTCGCCGCGTTCGAAGTGGAGGATGCAGCCGAACAGCCACGCCGCCGTCATCTCGCGGATCGCGCGAGCGTTCGCCGGCGCCGCCATCAGCATGGCGTTCACGTGATCCAGCGCCCTTCCGAACTCACGACAAATGAAATACAGATGCGCGAGATCGAAGCGCATGGCGAAGCCAAGGTTGTTCCGGATATCCGGATCGGGACATCGGAGAATGGCTTCCGCAAGCGGCGCCTCCTCCCGCGCGCAGTCGAACGCTCCGGTGCGGATATGGCGGGCCAGCGTGTAGCGGTGCACAACCAGGTCCACATTGTGATCCATGTAGAGCCCCCCCGAGCGCAGCGCCTTCAACGCCTCCAGATCCTGGTCCATCTCCGTGAACCGTGACCCCGCCAGCGCGATGCCGAGCGCAACCGCACGGCAGACGAGCAGTCGGAACTGCAGTTCCGGAGACGGATCGGGAAAGGCCTCGATCGCCTCGATGCAGTTGCGCAGCGCCCGGTGGGAACCGGCCGCGTCGCCGCAGTAACTGAGGCAGAGCATGCGAAGGCTGTGAAGGCGTATCCGTGCATGACGGGAAAGCGCCAGCGCTTCGTCGCGGAGCAGATCGCTGGCCAGTATCGCCTCCGCCCTGGCGCGCACTTCCACATGATTGTCCCCGCCGTACCGGATCACTACCTCGTTCATCTCCTGCGACAGCCGCCGGTAGTCCGCGATGTTCGCCATCAAACCGGTCAGTTCGTCCTGCTCCGACTGCAGATGATGCAGCCGCCCGGTGTCGTTGATGCTGTAGGCAACGCGCCCCTCCAACTCCTGCACCTTCAACGCAAGCGCATACTCCTCGTGTTCGAGCGCGAGATGGCGCGCAGCGGAGAGTATCTCCACGCATTGATCGTACAGACCGCGGTTCGCAAGGATCTCCACGGTATGCATCATCTCGCCGATCCGTATGGCGGGCGATGCCTCCGCATGAAATGCCCGTAGACTTTTAAGGATGACACGATAGAGATAGTTCTTCTGGACTGCGAGCTGGCGCGAAAAACGTTCGCCGGCAAAGCGCCGGCGGATGGACTCCTGATCGTAGGCGGCCTGCGCGTCGATCGCATCGAACAGACGCACGCTGTTGTTGCGCTCCGACTCGATATGCTTGGAGGCGTACAGCTTGAAGTATCGCTTCTCGGCCTTGCTCATGGACTTGATCAGCCGGAACAGGTCATTCGGTCGCTTCATCGGAGGTGAGAACGGTATGTAAACGGCATGACGGATCCGGAACCACAGGGACCGCGTGGCTCGATTCGCACCGGATATCGTCTGGTGCCGGGAACTCTCTATGGAAACAGCATCGCCCGCTCCATATGCCACGCGTTCCGGAATCGGCGAATGGACGGCTGGTACGCGCTCGTGGTTGAATCTCTAAGGATCGACAAGAACTTCATGCCGTCTGCCTCACAGCCGCACAGTAAGTTTTCGCCGGAGCACAACACATCGGTTGCGGATCGGTTTCGTGAGCGGGCCGATGTACGCGGCAACACCATCGGGTACGGGCGCATTTCCGGACGCGCGCACGGGAATCGCGGCCGCCGCACCTGAGGCACCCCACCAGTCGTTGGCGGCATTCCTACGAATCGAACTGCGCTGAAGATGCGCTCCCCACTCCGGGCTCAAGAATGTCCATCGAACCCGGGCGGAACGTTTGGCAGCGGACCGGTGTCCGCACAGTCGAACGCCAATCAACACCCAACTCGAATACTTGAGAGGATTGTGATCATGATTCACCGTATCAGACATCATGTCGTGGCAGCATCCCTCCTGGCGGCACTCGCCATCGCATTTGCAACGAGCGCGCGCGCGGATTGTTGCAACAGTGTCACGATCATCAACAGCACCAATTGCACGTTTCAGGTTCATGCGCTCATCAATGGAGTTGCCAACGCAAACTGGACCATCGCGCCAGGCAACAACACCTTCCGATTCTCACAGTGCTTCACTGTTGCGATCGATGTGACCGACATGTGCGGCAACGTGCACCCATTCCCGGGAACGGCCGGCCCATGCATCGATGTGCCGGTGACAACCACCTGCTGTGTCAACATCTGCCAGACTTCGCTCTGCCAGTGGACCGTCACGAACGGCAACTGCAATCCATGCTGACGCGCCCGGACGTTCGCATGAAATCAACACCATAGTCCATCACAGCCTGACTCTTCCCCCGTTGGGTCACGCGCCGGCGGCTTGCGTTCAGCGCGGCAGGGACTGCGCTGCCCGCCAATGCCGGCGCACAATCAATCCATACACACTTATCCGAAAGGGGAATCACACAATGTCAATGCCAATCCGCAATCGCAGCAGAGTTGCAACGCTCCTGGCCGTCGCCATGGTTGCCGTGCTCGCCTCCATGAGTTTCGGCACCGGCCGTGCCAGCGCCTGCTGCACCACAGCCATCATCGACAATCTCTCCAACTGCACGTTTCAGGTCTGCTATACCTCACCGGCAGGGGGAACGGACTGCCGCCTTCTGGCCCAGGGATCCAATCTCTTCTTCTGGGGAACATGCACCGATCCGAACTTCACGGTAACGGATCGCTGCGGTCACGTGATCCCCTTCCCCGGGCTCGGCGCCTGTATCGATGTGCCGATCACTGCAACGTGCTGCATCCACATCTGTTGCTCGGCCACCAACTCGTGCCAGTTCCAGGTTACCAACGGCGTCTGCGCCGCGTGCTGAGGAGTCATGTGATGATGGGTGTCCGGTAGCCCCATCGGCACGTACCGCCGGCGGAAGCAGAGAGGCATAGCGTCTCTCTGCTTCTCCGCGGGAGTATCCCGCCCGTGCCGTGGTCCGTGCAGAGCCCTCACCGGCCCGGCACCGCACCGGACCGAGGGCGAGGCATGCGGAAGCTGCACGCACGTGGACGGGATGGTCGCATCGCATTCGGGTGAATCGCCGAAATCGCTATCTTTGTGCTCTCTGTGTAGCGTCCTCCCCCCTGACCCGGGGAGCAGGCGCCTGGCGAATCCCTTCTTCCTCACGCGACGTACCGATGAGCCTTTCCGAGCAGAACTTTCCGAAGCTGATCATTCCACCGATCGAAAACCTTCACCGTCTCGATGTCTATCGCGCCAACGGCGGCTACGAGATGTACCGCAAGGCGCTCACGATGCAGCCGGGCGAGATCATCGACGAAGTGAAGCGTTCCGGCCTTCGCGGCCGCGGCGGCGCGTGCTTCCCGACTGGACTGAAGTGGAGTTTCATGCCGAAGGGGAACGACAAGCCGAAGTACCTCTGCATCAACGGCGACGAATCGGAGCCGGGATCGTTCAAGGACCGGCTGATCTTCGAGGCCAACCCGCATCTTATGATCGAGGGGATCCTGATCGCCGGCTATGCGATGGGAATCCACACCGCCTTCATCTACATCCGCGGCGAGTACCACAAGTGGGTGCGCATCGTCGAGGAGGCCGTTGAGGAGGCCTATGCCGCCGGCCTGATCGGGTCGCGCATGAAGGAGACCTTCGGCGGAAGCTACTCGATGGAGATCGTGGTGCACAAGGGAGCCGGAGCGTACATCTGCGGCGAGGAGACGTCGCTGCTGAACTCGCTGGAGGGGGACCGCCCCTATCCGCGGGTGAAGCCTCCCTTCCCTGCCAACGTCGGCGTGTATGGAATGCCGACAACGATCAACAATGTGGAGACGCTGGCGAATGTTCCGGTGATCCTCCGGATGGGAGGCGAGGCCTATTCCAGGATCGGTGCGGAGAAGCATCCGGGCACGCTTCTCCTCGGGATCTCCGGCCATGTGAACAAGCCGGGCGTGTACGAGGTTCCTTCCGGCCTGCCGTTATTGGACATCATCAACGATCTCGCCGGCGGCGTCCCGGGCGGGAAGGCGATCAAGGCGGTGATCCCCGGTGGCACGTCGATGCCGATCATTCGCGGCGATGCGCTCGAGGGGGTCATGATGGACGCCGAAGGGCTGAAGGCCGCGGGCTCCGCGATCGGAACCGGCGGCATCATCGTGATGGATGAGGACACGGACATCCCGCACATGCTGCGCCGCCTGATCCACTTCTACCATCATGAGTCGTGCGGGCAGTGCACGCCCTGCCGCGAAGGATGCGGATGGCTGGAGAAGGTTCTCACGCGCGTGGACACCGGCGAGGCGACCAGCGAGGATCTGGACCTGCTTGTGGATATCGCGAACAACATCGAGGGGAATACCATCTGCGCGCTCGGCGAGGCGGCGGCATGGCCCACCCGCTTCACGATCACACGGCTTCGCGAGGAGTTCGAGGCCAAGGTGAAGCCAACGCTCAGCCTGCCGGTGCTCAACAGGGTTCACTCCCTCAGGCCGTCGGCCCACGAGGAGGCGGTGGAGATCGCAGGGCACTGAGTGAGCGACTCACAAAGACAATAACAGCGCTTCGTTCGTAATCCGTCGGCAGTTCGACAGCATTCCGAATGCGCTGGTGCCCACTTGCCGTTCCCGGTCCTCCGCCAAACGCAATAACCCGTCTTCGTTCTTCGGTGTGCTGTTCGGCAACCGCTCTTTGACATAGCCGTGACAGAACTCCTCCGGGTTCAGATCTGGACTGTACGCCGGCAACTGTTCGACAACCAGTCTCCGGTCTCGACTCAGATAGTGCTTGAACGCCGGTGAACGATGCGCACTCAATCGATCCCAGATCAATGTCACCGGACCCTTCAGATAACGACGGATATGCCGCAGGGCCATCACGATGCATTCGCCGTCGATCGAACCCTTGAAGTACACCGTGTACACTTTGCCCGTGGTCGTCAGGCCGCAGAAGCATGACATGCCGCGCCGTTTGTCCTCGCGGCGCAGAACGGGTGTTTGTCCAACCGCCCCCTATGTCGTTGCCAGTCGATCTCGAAAACTGAGCCCGGACTCACCAGCGAACAGGATGACGACGCCACGTCGTGACGCTTTGCTTTATCGTCTACCTGACTGACGCCAAGGTGACGAAAGGTGACGAGCGATCTCCGCTCGGGACATCACTCCTTCGCGCAGCAACCGGGCTCCTTCGAGACGACGCTCTTCTTGTTGCTCACGGCTCAGAGTTGTTGGGTGCCGCGCCATGGCGCCCAATTACCTAAACACACTACATGTCAATCAGTCGAGGCCATCGACGGCCGTATTCGTGTCGAAGCGCTTGGTGAGGCCGCGGGCCTCCAGGATGAGATCAGGCATGATTGTGCTTCTCCATCTCATCTTCCTTGAAGGGGTTCGGCAGATCCTTCCAGGCGCTGCTGTCAGCGGCGGCGAGGGACTCGTCGAGCAGGCACGCATCGAGATGCGCACGGATCGCCGCCTCGTCCATGTGCTGGCCGATGAAGACGAGCTGCTGGGCGCGATCCCCGAAGCGCGGATCCCAGCCGGGTTTCTGATCAGGGCGCTCCCCATCCGGGTGCCCCCATTCCTCTCGGGGAACGGACGCCCACCATCTCCCGGCCGGGCCAACGTTGGTGATGCCGCCAGCCTGCGCCAGCTCGTAGGCGACTGCGTGGTCGGCAGCGATCCAGAAGAAGCCCTTCGCGCGAAGCACCCCCTCCCAGTTCTCCCCGTTGTCCACGAACTCCCACAGCTTCACGGCGTCGAAGGGGTGCGACGTCTGATAGGTGAAGCTCGAGATCCCGTACTCTTCGGTCTCCGGCGTGTGCTCGCCCTGCAGCTCTCGAATCCAGCCGGCGGAGTTTGCTGCCTTCTCGTAGTCGAACAGGCCCGTGTCGAGCACGTACTCGAGCGGAACCTCTCCGCGCGTCGCCTTGAGGATTTTCGCGCCGGGGTTGAGCGCTTTCACAATGGCCTCGAGCTCCAAGGCCTCCCCGTCGCTCACCAGATCGAGCTTGTTGAGCACGATGACGTCGGCGAACTCGATTTGATCAATGAGCAGGTCGGTCACCGTTCTTTCGTCGTCGTCGCCCAGCGACTCGCCGCGGTCCTTGAGCGCGTCGGCGTCGTAATAGTCGCGCACGAAGCTTGCCGCGTCCACAATCGTGACCATCGTGTCGAGGCGTGAAACCTGGCTCAGGCTCACCCCATTCTCGTCTTCAAAGGTGAAGGTCTGCGCAACGGGGATGGGCTCCGAGATTCCCGTGGACTCAATGAGCAGGTAGTCGAAGCGCCCCTCCCGGGCGAGCCGTGAGACCTCGGCGAGCAGGTCATCCCGCAGCGTGCAGCAGATACAGCCGTTCGACATCTCGATCAGCTTCTCCTCGGTCCGCGAGAGCTGGGCCCCGCCGCGCTCGACGAGCGCTGCGTCGATGTTGACCTCGCTCATGTCATTCACGATCACCGCGACTCTACGGCCCTCCCGGTTGTTGAGCACATGGTTGAGCAGCGTGGTCTTTCCCGCCCCGAGGAATCCCGACAGAACGGTGACCGGAAGATGCGTAGAGTTCGAAGAACGGCTTTGGTTCATTGTCATGTAAGTTATGGTTGCAGTTGTATGTCGGTTCGCGCGTAATGCGCATCAGCCGGACCGTCTTTCACCGGCTCCACTCCTCAGCAATCAGTTCCCGGTTCATCATTGCGCCCGCCATCGTACCGCTCGCGATTGCGGCGGCGACCGTGCGCATCGATGTCGTCGCATCCCCCGCAGCGAACACACCCGGCATGCTCGTCGCGCCGAACTGGTCGACGGCGACGAGACCTTGTTCGGTGATCGAGCAGCCCAGCCGGGAGGCGATGTCGCTGTGCTGCTCGATCGCCGGCCGTACGAAGATGGCGTCGTGCTCGTAGCGTGTACCATCCTCAATCTCGATCGCGCGCAGTCGGCCGGATTCGTGCTCGATACGGCGGAGCGGCTCTTCGACAATCGCGATGCCGTGCGCCCTGATCTGCTCGCGCTGCTCAATGGTGAGCGTCGGCGCGCCGTTCGTATAGAGTGACAGATGGGGGCTCCAGTTCGAGATCAGCCGCACCATCTCGTATCCCATATCGCCGTTGCCGAGTACGGCGAGCCGGGTGCCGTGCACCTCGTAGCCATGACAGTAAGGGCAATGAAGTGCCGAGATTCCCCAGCACGCATCGAGTCCATCGACAGGCGGCAGGATGTCACGAACTCCCGTCGCGATCAGGAGTTTGCGTGAGCCGTGACGGGCGCCGTCGTCGGTCGTGACCGTGAAGCCCCCCTCCGCCGCCTCGGCTGTAACTGCCACGGTGTTCACCATCCGCACCGATTCATAGCGCGCCAGGTCCCGCCGGGCGGCTTCGGCAATCGCTGCGGGAGTGCTGCCGTCGTGCGTCAGGACGTTATGGGAGTGAGACGTGAAGCGATTGCACGGCAGCCCGCTGTCGATCACGAGCACCGTTCGCAGCGAGCGACCAAGCGCCATCGCCGCTGCCAGACCGGCGTAGCTGCCGCCGACAACAATGACATCCAAATAGCGTGTGTTGAGTATAGGTTGTAATTCCCGGATATGCTGATCAGCATATCCGGAGCAAACCTACATACCGGTGGCACATAATGCAAATGACTTGCAATAAGCGATCTTCGTTTAGAGCAAATTTCACCTGCGTTTGACCTTCCGAAATGAGGCATTGAAGCGCATGAAAGCCTGCTCGAATGGTCTGCGGGCGAAGATTATCACTCCCCATGAACGTGGCAGTTGTACCTGCGCTGAGATTGCTGGGCTCCTGGGCGCCAGCCAGATAACGACGATCGTCGCCGCACAGGGCATCCATGGGCCCAGCGCTGCAATGACGATCACTGGAGCAATCAACGGAGCCACCCTCATCGCCTATGTCGAGCAGGTGCTGGCGTCAACGCTGAAGCCGGGCGAGATTGACGTGATGGACAATCTCGGCTCGCACAACGACGACGGTGTTCGTCAAGCAATCGAAGCCTGTGGTGCAGAGGTGGTTTATCTGCCCTCGTAGTCGCCGGAGATGAATCCGATCGAGAAATGCTGACAAGAGAATCAAGACTCCCTTACCGGGCCAAAGCACGGGCGCAGGAAGCACTCGAGCAGGTACCGGTTGAGGCAATCAGCAATAGCCGGCCCATCGGATGCACGCGGATGGTTCCGGCGCTGCGGATCTCCGTCACACTGATGTGAAAACCGCTCTGATGATTCCTGCGAGTGCGGTGATAAGCCTCTCTCCATCGCCTTGCGGTCCGGCACCGGGAATACTCCCCGCGAGTGCAGGGATGAGCCTGTTTATCACGAGCTTCTGTACGCCGCGTACATGTCCTCCCTCGGCGCCCGATCTCCGCCTGCGTGATGCTGCCGTACAACCTCCGCAACATCTCGTCATCCTCTTCCGTCCATCGACTCACCACCTCGCGTCAGGCGCATCGGACGATACCAGTGCATACCGAGCATCTGTACGATATCAAGCGTCGAGACCATGCCGGAGTTTCAGGCTATACATTGTCCAGGGACATATTCGTGATGTCAATTACCTTCACACGCAAGTAATGTTCGCGACGGTCGGGGCAGGCCACGGCGGTTCGAAGCTCGACCTGCTGGATTGGCGCAACGCCCAACGGCAATGAACGCACGGCGCCCGGCCGCGGAATGAATCCGGCCGGGCGCCGCTGTTTCAGGAACTCCTCACCACCTCAATGTCGTACCACGATCTGTTGCGCGCGCACGCCGTCCGCGGTTTTCATCCGCACGAAGTACGCGCCCGACGGGATGCCAGACGCATCGAACTCCGCCACGGCCGGCCCGGCATGCCGTGGCGCCTTCACCAGCGTGCGGACCAGATGGCCGGCCGGATCGTAGAGCTCGATCGTGACATCCATTGCCCGGGCGGTTCCGTACGTAACGGTGAAGCGGCCCGTTGTGGGGTTCGGGGCACAGTCCAGCAACGTGCCAACAGCCGCGGCGGCCTGACCGCCGGTTGCGGCCGGCTCGCGGCGAACCGGCCGCTGATGTTCCACATGGAAACGCTCTCCGCCAACCAGTTCGAGCTCGTCATCCTGCAATTGCTTCATGTCCAGAACGAGAAGCTGGCCGTCCGGCGGGCTCGCCACATTCTTCGCGGTGAACTGGAGATCGATGGTATGCGCCTCCGCCTCCCCGAGGTTGATGTTGCCGATCCAGGCACCGGTGCCCGTTGGATTGAAGACCGTGGAGCTTACCACGGTCATGTTGTGCGACTGCTGCCCGCCATCCTTCCACGCCTGCCCGAGGTCCTTGTCCAGCAGCACGGTGATATCGAAGTAGTCGAAGATGTTCGGCGCGCCGCCGCCTGCCGCATCGAATTCGAGCCTGATGCTGTGCGACCCGTCTCCCACCGCCCGGATGCCCATCGGGATGCTGTCCTGCTGAACCACCTGCAGGTTGTCCACGATCATCTCGTTCTTCCAGACAATCTTGTTGTTCCCGTTGACGTTGGTGTTGATGTTCGTGACCTCGGCCGATCCGGTCAACGGCACCACGCGGGCCAGAATACAGGCATGGCCGCCCAGGCATGCCGGGTTCGACGGGCTCGGCGGATACCACGGAAGCTCCACGATCGAATCGCCGTAGGCCGGTATGTTCAGGGAGATCGTGGGGAGCGTACTGGTGAGTTCCCCCAGGCAGAGGTAGGAGCCGCACGTGATGTTGTTCGTCCAATCGGTTGGCCAGCCCAGCCCCGTGGATGCGGCCGCGATGTAGACGTTGAGCGTTCCGGTCTGCGCGGTGCAGGTGTTGTTGCGAACCTGCACGTAGATGTAGTTGGGATGCGTCTGGGTTGCATCGTACTCGGGATTCTGATTCTGATGGGCGTGCGAGTGGAGCGCATCATCCTGCCCGTTGCGTACCCAGATGTCGTTGCTGATCCACATGGGTCCGGTGTCCGGATTCGGCTCCAGGCCGAAGTCCAGCGGGGTGTCCTGCATGAAGAGCCCTGCCGGCTGTATCGGCTCCGGGAGGAGCTTGATCAGATAGTCGTCATCGAAGTTGAAGCTGTTGTTGCCGGAGACAACGAAGCCGCCGTCCGCCGCCTGCGAGATGCCGTACATGCACTCCTGGCGCTTCACGTTGCCGGGATAGTTCGCAGCCGGCGGGTTGTTGTCCACATCGATCGTCTGGTCCCACAGCAGCGATCCGCACGCACCGAAGCGTGCGATGTAGGCATCGGTGGCCCAGTAATCCGTCACGTAGCAGCTGTACGGCGCAGGCGGACAGTGCGGCTGCTTCGTGGTGATGATGCCGAAGCCGCCATCGGAGAGCGGCAAGGCGCGCATCTTCAGATCGTATGCGGTTACCGTCCCCACGGAGACGGAGCTCTGCACTACGCCCGCAGTCGAGATCGTATAGATCTTCCCTTCTCCCTGATTGAACCCGGCATAGATGCAGTTGCGGCAGTGAACGATGAGCGGCAGCAGAATGTCGCCTCCGGCATTCTGCAGGATCTGTACATCGTGATTGCTCTGGCTGGCGCCGTTGTCAATGTCGAACGTGTTGAGGCGCCAGTCGTGCGTTGCGGGGCCGGAGACGGCCGCTCCGTCGTACCGCGCAACCCACACACGCTGGAACTGGGTCCAGTACGGATTCGGAATGCTGCCGTTGAACAGCTCGTGCCCGCTCACGACCAGCTTCAGGTTCGGCCCGGTACCGTAGACGTAATGGCCTTGCCGACACTGGAACGATCGGCTGGTCCGTAGTAGTTCCCCCACAGCCATCTCCCGAGAGAGTCCACCTTGATGATGAAGGCACGCGCAATCCCGAGCGCCGGATCCCAGGCCTGCCCGACGAAGGCGTATGCATGTCCGGGAAGTTCCTCCACATCCCATCCCTCGCCGTTGGCATGGTAGGCTGCGGAGGACTGTGCCTGGCTGCCGACCCGGTACGGAACGATGCCGTAGAGATACTGCCACTCCACGTTTCCGCTGTGATCCACCTTCACCAGAATCACATGGCGGATGTAGTCCGTGGCAGTGCTCGCCGTCCCGAGATCGAACTGGTCGGCAAGCGATCCCGTCTGGTTCGGATTGTAGTAGAGGGGCGTGGAGGTGGGCGCCGATGTTCCGATCACGCGCGTGCTGGCGCTGTTGCCGATGGCCAGGAAGCCGCCGTCGCTCGTCTGGATCACACGGTTGAATGCTCCTTCGTTGTAACGCCTGTACCAGAGGTAGCTGCCGCCCCCCGGTGCGATCAGCGCCATCTTGCCGCAGATCGCTCCCTTCAGATTGGTCGGATCCTCGAAGTCCGTGCAATCATCGTCTGTCTGATGCGAAAGCAGACAGCCGCCAACGGAGGTTTCATCGATGGACCAGTTGACGAACGAGCTGTATCCGGCGCAGAGGTAGCCATCCACGACGTTGCTCACGCGGCTGGTGACGTTGTCGTACCACCAGTCTTCACCGCTCGCTATCTGGGCCTGTGAACCGTTTGCCGGATGCGTCGGCGCCCAGTCCGTTCGTTTCCAATCCACGGCAGGCGGCTGCGCGTCTGCACGTCCCGGAATTCCCGTGGTCCCGCTCAGAACCACGAAGGCTGCGACGGCAAACCGGAGTGCGGTTCGCCAGGGTGTTTCACGTCGCCGTTTCATACGATCTCCTATCGATACTGTTGACTACGAATCGGCGGCATCGCCGGGAAGCCCGCATGCTCATCTCATGCATTCCGGCCGCCTTCGCGCGATGCGAGTGCGCCGGTGCATCGATGGCACAGGAGCGCCGCCGGCGTCACCACCGGAGTGGATTGATAGCCGGAGCGGTCCGGCCGCATATCGCATTGCGATCGTTCACGCGGCCGGCCGATTGTCGGGGATAGTGTCGGGATCGTTTGGGGGATAGCCGAAAGGTTTCGGACCGAATCCAGAATACGACAACGCCGTTGCGCTGGCAACCTTCTTCTTCGCGAGGCGCCGGCGAACCCGCTCCGCACGCCGCATCGGGCCGGCCGCGGGGCCGGGCCGCGTGCCGCGCCGGCCGTTGAACGGATCGCATTGGGATCCTTCACCGATACCGCAGGATACTTCACGGTGATGGTGGCTGGATCATGGATTCGAGGTGCGTGACGACATGCATCTAAAGTGATGATTCAAATCAAGTAGAACTTCATGAATAAAATTTCAGGTTTTAGTCATCTTGAAAGGCTTGCAGCCGCCTCAACGGAGATGTTACCTTGCTTCTTTGCTTCACGCTTCGTGAAGGTTCATCACGATCGTGAGCACGTTGAAGATCGGATTGGCATACGATACGCGGCGCGATACGGAGCAAGTGTGCGGCGCCGCCCGGGCTGGCTTGCCAGTCCGGTTCTCAATACCACGGCCTGTGGGAGCACCATCTTCCACCGGCCGGCAACCCGGCCGGATTCCCGTCCCTGCGGAACAGACCGGGCCGTTCTCGAAACGATCCCCAGATCAAATACCGACGGAACTGCCGATGCGGATCAATCGTACCGTTCTCCTTCTAGCGGTCGCGTTCATTGCCGGGTGCTCAACCCCCAGCCAGCTTTCCCAGATGCGGAAGCCGATTCTGGTGGATGAATACTCTGTTCTGGATGATCAGAAGGCCAACAAGCCACTGAGCGACCAGGTACTGAAGCGCAAACTCGAGGATGCCCGCCGCCACTACGTGCAGGCGATGCGCGCCTCCGAACAGGGAAACAGCACAGTCGCCTCGCGTCACTTCGAGTCTGCGATGGCGATCCTCAACGATCTCGTCACCTATCCCGACATCTACTCCAATCCGGAGTTCACCAAACTCTCCGAGAGCCTGGTGCAGGATTACGAGGAGCAGATCACCTCGCTGGACAGCCTGGACGCCAACAGCAGCTTCTTCGTGCTCCGCGACAAGATCTTCCAGGAAGTGGAACGCATCCCCGTGGAGCGCAAGCGCCTCCCGGGCCATGACCAGATGGCGGCCAAGGAGGAGGAGACCGAGTCGCAGCTGCAGATCGACCTGACGGACAATACGCCGGTGCAGCAGTGCATCACGTTCTTCACGTCGGAGCGCGGCAGGAAGTTCTTTACCAAGTGGCTGGAGCGTACCGGGCGCTACTTCCCGATGTACGAGCGGGTGCTTGCCGAGGAGGGAGTGCCGCCGGAGCTGCGCCATCTCTCGATGATCGAGTCCGGTCTGAGCCCGGGTGCCGTATCGTGGGCAAAGGCCGTAGGCCTGTGGCAGTTCATCCCGTCCACCGGCCAGATGTACGGTCTCTCGATCAACTGGTGGGTTGACGAACGCCGCGATCCGGAGAAGGCCACGCGCGCGGCGGCACGCTACCTGAAGGATCTCTACACCGATCTCGGCGACTGGCATCTGGCGCTCGCCTCCTACAACTGCGGGCCGGGACGTGTGAAGTCCGCTATCGCCAAGGCCAACAGCCGGAACTACTGGGACATCCGGCAGTACCTGCCGCGCGAGACGCAGCAGTATGTGCCGCTCTATATCGCGGCCACGAAGATTGCGATGAATCCGGAAGCGTACGGATTCACGAACATCAACTACGAGCAGCCGGATCAGTTCGACGTTGTTCCGATGAAGGGGGGCGCCGATCTCAGCCTTATCTCGCAGGCCTCGGGCATCGCCCCGGAGCAGTTGAAGGCGATGAACCCCGAGCTGCTTCGCGACAAGCTCCCGCAGTGCAGCGGCGACTACAAGCTGCATGTGCCGCGCGGCACATCGCACGATCTCGCCGCCCGCGTTCAGGAATTGATGGAGTCGCGGCCGGCCCAGTCCTACGTGACGCACAAGGTTGGCCGGAACGAGACGCTGCAGGATATCGCATCGAAGTACGGCGTGAGCACGAATGCCATTGCAGACGCCAACGAACTGAGCGGCAGGACGAAGTTGAAGAACGGCACTACGCTTCGCATCCCGCTGGCGGCGAAGACGACGGACTCCAGCTCCCTTGCCTCCGCCGATGCAGGCGATCGTGCCGACGCCCCCGCTCCGGCAGCCGAGGCGCAGCCTACGGTTGGTTCCAGCAGCGGCGGCGCACAGGCGGTCAGCACCAGCCGGCGCGGCGGCAACGAGCCGCTCCTGGCCGATGCCGGTTCCACGCCGATGCCCATTGCACGCCGCACCAGCGAGCCGGTTGCCAGCACTACCGCCGCCGTTCCCGCAGCGAGCGCGGAGAAGCGCAGCTCCCGCCGTTCGGTCACGACAACATCCAGCCGCTATGAGACGCACAAGGTGCGCGCGGGCGAGTCGCTCACGGCCATCGCCGAGCGCTACGGGGTTTCCGTGGATGACCTGCGCGCATGGAATACCAAGGGCGTCCGGAAGGATGGCAACGTGAACTCCGGCACCACGCTGAAGATCTACAGCGAGGCGCCGTCCAAGGGAGACGCACGGAAGTCCAGCCGCGCCTCGCGCAGCACACCGAAGAGCTATACGGTTCGCCGCGGCGATTCGATGGCCGAGATCGCCGATCACTTCGGCGTAAGCGTGAAGCAGCTTCGCGCCAACAATCCCAGGCTGAGCGAGAAGAACCTCCGCTCCGGGATGAAGATTCGCATCAGCAAGTAGTTCGGCGTCGCCTCCGTTCCCCGCCATCCGGCGCGCTGCGTGCAGCGCGGGAATGTGAGAGCAGGTTGGCGCGTACCGCGATGACGACGCACAGTGTACTCCGGCAGAAGACCGCGAGTGAGGATGGGCCTGCACCCCTGGCTCCGAATCGCTCGCGGTTTCTGATTTTCGAAGAAGCCTGTTGTTCTCGCTGGTAGTGGTCTGGGCCGCAACGGATCTCCGTCATGGGGAGGATGCCGCCGATACCGTAGATGAAGCCATGGCCGTGCATCGCTGCGGCCGGAGCTCCGCACGATGAGCCGGACCGATCTCCCTAGGTGAACGGGTGGGGATACAGATCGGCGATATGCGTGGCAACAACGCTTCCTCCCCCCTCGCATATCACCTGAAGGCCGGGCGCGTACTCGTAGAGAAGCTGCCTGCAGATTCCGCACGGCATTATGGGCGTATCGCCGTTGCTGGTGACGGCAATCGCAACGAACCGCCGCTCCCCTTCGGAGAGCGCCTTCACGAGCGCCGTCCGTTCGGCGCAGATCGTGCCGCCGTACGATGCGGACTCCACATTGACACCGGTATAGACGCGCCCCTCGTCGGTAAGGAGCGCCGCACCCACACGAACGTTCGAATACGGTGCACACGCGTGTTCCAGCACGGTGTGCGCAATCTCCACCAGCGAGAGTTGATCCTCCACAGCCAGCATGCTCATTGGTCCCTCCGGTCTGTTACTGGTCCGGTTCACCACGATCCGCAGATGCCCGGGCCTCACGGCTACAGCACCGCCTTCTCCAGTATCGTATCGCGATGCCACAGGGCGTCATCCAGATCCGGATAGTCGGTCGTGAAGTGAAGGCCCCGGCTCTCCTTGCGCATCAGCGCGCTGTCCACGATCAGGAGCGCGGTCTCGGCGATGTTGCGCAACTCCAGCAGTTCCATTGTGATCGTGGTGCGGCGGAAGTACTCCTCGATCTCCTCGCGGATCAATTGCAGGCGCCGGCGCGCGCGGAGCAGACGGACGTTGGAGCGGACGATGCCCACGAGGTCCCACATGATCTGCTGGATCTCGCGGCGGTCGTGCTCGATCACGATCCACTCCTCCACGTTGAACATTCCCTTGTCGTTCCACGGAGCGATCTCCGGCAGCCTCTCATCGCTCGCCGCATCCCAGCCCGCCTCGATATCGAGGAAGGCACGATGCGAGAACACCGTTGCCTCCAGCAGCGAGTTGCTCGCCAGCCGGTTTGCGCCGTGCACGCCGGTGCATGCCACTTCGCCGCAGACATAGAGATGGCCGATGGAACTCCGGCCGGCAAGGTCGCTCTTCACACCGCCGCATTGATAGTGGGCCGCCGGCACAACCGGGATGTAATCGCTTCCGACATTGATTCCCATCGCGGCACATTCCCGTTCGATGTTCGGAAAGTGCTCGCGGAAATCGCCGGCGCCGATATGGGTCACGTCCAGGAAGACGCAGGGATCGCCGCTCTTCTTCAGTTCGTTGTCGATGGCGCGCGCAACGATGTCGCGCGGCGCAAGCTCCAGGCGTTCGTCGTAGCCGGCCATGAAGCGCTCCCCCCGGCCGTTGCGCAGGATGCCGCCATGGCCGCGCACGGCCTCGGTGATGAGGAAGGTATCGCGCCGCCCGGGAGCATAAAGGCTGGTGGGATGGAACTGCACGAACTCCATGTCCGCCATCACGGCGCCGGCACGGTACGCCATCGCATATCCGTCGCCGGTAGCGACCTGCGGGTTCGTGGTATGCAGATACACCTGGCCGCATCCGCCGGCCGCGAGGAGCGTGCGCCGTGCTCGGAAGGGAACAATGTCACCGCTTCGCGTATCGAGCGCATACACACCGAAGCAGTGCCGGTGGCGAACACCGGCGCGGCGTGCGCCCGGCACATGATGCTCCGTGATCAGTTCGATCGCGCAGAAGTATTCCAGCAGGCGGATGTTCGGACTGGATGCAACCGCGGCGAGCAGCGCCCGCTCTATCTCCCGTCCCGTGAGGTCAGCGGCGTGAACGATACGGTGATGCGAATGCCCCCCCTCGCGCCCCAGATCGAGCGATCCATCGGCACGGCGCGTGAACTGCGCCCCAAGCGCCATCAACTCGCGCACGCGCTCCGGCCCTTCGTTCACCAGAACGCGAACGGCATTCTCGTCGCACAGGCCGGCGCCGGCAATCAGCGTATCCTGCAGATGATTCTCAACGCTGTCCCCCTCCTCCACAACGGCGGCAATCCCACCCTGCGCATAGTTCGTGTTGGAGTCCGCCCGCTCCTTCTTCGTGATGATGGTCACGGAGCCCAGGCGGGAGGCCTTCAGCGCGAAGGTAAGCCCGGCAATGCCGGAGCCGAGAACCAGAAAGTCGGATTCGTGAGTCATGGAGAGGGTGTTCTGCATCATCCGGGAATCACTCTGTTGGGAACCACCCCAGGCGCCGGCGAGTGTTGGCGCGCGGGACGTGAGATCCAGCCGGCAGATCTGCTACCGGCGCCACTGCACGATCATCGGCGCGATGCGGCGGAAGAAGCGAAGGACATACCGAAGATACAGCGCTCCGCCGATCAGTTGCATGCAGCCGATCACGACATGCCATCCCTGGTCCAGCAATACCGCCGGCCAGAGCCGGATCGCGAGCCATGCAAGGGCGTTGAACACAACCAGCCCCGGCACCAGCACGCGCAGGTTGAGCCGTTGATCGCGCTCCAGGAGATCGCACAGAACGGCGGCATCCTCCGAGGAACTCCTGCGCAGGCGGTGGATCATCTCGAGATCGAAGAGGAAGAGGAACCAGATCATCAGGCCGTACGCGATGCCGACCGCATACCAGGAGCGGAGATTGGCGAGCTGCGTGAACATTACCGCCTCCACCAGCGTGCAGGCAATGTAGATGAAGTTGTGGCCGAACTCGAGGGGCCAGCCGATCACCGTGAAGGTGTGAAGCAGCGAGCGCGACCAGAAGAGAAAGATAGTAATGAGCGCAACCACGATGTACGGCCACCGTTCGAACTCGCCGCCCACGATCATCCCGCGCGAGCTCTCCACGAGGAAATAGAGTGCCACACCCTGGATGATGCTGATCAGCGTGAGCTCCATGTTCACCACCAGCCCATCCAGCTGCTCACGAACGCGCGCATCACGAGGGGTCTCGCCGTCTTGAACTTCATTGGACTGCCTTCGAACGCGAAGCATGTGTGCCCCTGGGTCAGGTGTGTGAAAATCCAGCTCACCGATGCCGGCTCGATGCTCGCGCACCGTGCGCAGCGGATCGATCACTTCCCCTTCTTCTCGTACCGCTCAGGCCACAGCGCGTGCAGCCGGTCGTGAATCTTCTTCTCCCCTCCGTTCTCCGTCGGCCGGTAGTAGACGTGGCCGCGCACCTCCTCCGGCAGATAATCCTGCTGCACGAATCCTCCCTCGTAATTGTGCGCGTACTTGTACCCCTTGCCGTAGCCGAGCTTCTTCATCAGTCCGGTGGGAGCGTTCCGTACGTGCAGCGGCGGCGTGGAGTGCGGATACTTCCGCACGTCCTCCATCGCCGCGCCGATCGCAACAGTGGTTGCGTTGCTCTTCTGCGCGGAGGCCAGATAGGCGGCTCCCTGCGCCAGGATGAGCTGCCCCTCCGGCATTCCGATCCGCTCCACCGCCATCATGATGTTGGTGGCGAACGTAATGGCATAGGGATCGGCGTTGCCGATATCCTCGCTTGCCAGTATTACCATACGACGCGCGATGAAAAGCGGATCTTCGCCGGACTCGATCATGCGTGCCAGGTAGAAGAGGGCGGCATCGGGATCGCTCCCGCGCATGCTCTTGATGAACGCCGAGATGATGTCGTAGTGCATGTCGCCGGCGCGATCGTAGAACTGCCGGCTGGAGAACGCGGCGCGCACATGATCGTCCGTGATATGGGTCTCCCCCTCCGGAAGCAGATCGCGCGCCATCTCCAGACCGGTGAGCAGCTTCCGGCCGTCGCCGCCGCTCAACAGCTTCAGCAGATCACGATCTTCCACGGTTACGCCGGCAAACGCCTCGTCGCGCTGAAGCGCGCGATCCAGCAGCACGTCCAGCGCATCCGCATCCAGCGGCTTCAGCGTGAAGACGGCGCAGCGCGAGAGGAGCGGGCCGATCACCTCGAACGATGGATTCTCCGTTGTGGCGCCGATGAGCGTTATCCATCCCTCCTCCACGGCGGGAAGAAGCGCATCCTGCTGCGCCTTGTTGAAGCGATGGATTTCGTCGATGAAGAGAACCAGCGGCCGGCCGTTGGCGTGAAACATCCGCCCCTCCTCCAGCACCGCCCGCACCTCCTTTACGCCGGATGAGACGGCGGAGAGTTGCCGGTACTCGGCATGAACGGAATCGGCAAAAAGCTGTGCGATGGTGGTTTTTCCAACACCGGGCGGCCCCCACAGAATCATCGAACGAAGGCGGCCACTTTCGGCCATGCGGCGGAGCGGCCGCCCGGGCCCAAGGAGGTGATCCTGGCCGAGCACGTCATCGAGCGACCTGGGCCGCAGCCGGACGGCAAGGGGGCGCAGAGTATCGGCGGAATTCATCGGGCAAATATAGGAACGGCCGGCACGCGCCGCACGAAGCAGCCACATCCCCCCAGCATCGGCCGGACGGATGGGCGCATGCCGGCGCACGCACGAGCAACGATGGCATGCGCCTTCGGTCGAGGAGGATGGCTGCGGCGCCGGTTTCACTCCCACACTCCCCACCAGCAGCATGGCGGACGCATCGAGCCCCAGCCGGGCGAACGGTCACGGTCCGGATCGCCGAACCCCGGACAACGGTGCGCACCGCTCGCACGACGTGACTCATGCATCGAGATCGTACGCCACGCGAAGCCACCGCTCCACATCGTCGTTGATATCCTCGATCGATGATATCGCAATGCGATGTGTGATGCGATCCTTCTTCGCCGCGCCGCCGGTGTCGATGATGTAGTCCGGCAGCTTCTTCGTGTACTTCCCCAACGCAAGCCCCAGATCGATGCGGGTGCGGGTGCTGGGCTTGATCTGCGCGAAGACATAGTTCCGGTAGAACGGAACGATCGTCTGGCAGGGAGAGGCCTTCACGTCGTCGGCAAGCGAGAGGCCGAGATCCAGCAGGCGCTCGTAGATCGGGCTCAGGCCGGCCTTCGGTCCGGAGAACATCTTCTCCACATAGCCCTCGGCCGCCTCGAGATACTTCTCCGGATCGTCGTCCTCCGTGGAGAGCCCAAGGGAGCGATCGGCGATCCACCACGCGGTGTTGGTCCCCAGACCGTAATTGTTCTTCAGCCATTCGCGGCGTTCCTTCAGATCGGCAGGTCCCTCCTTCTCCACCAGCGCAAGCCACTCCTCGAGGCTGCGTCCGGACTTCTCCTTCAGCGTCGCCACCCACTTCTGAACCATCAGCACGCCGGGATGAACGCTGTAGCGCGATCGTCTTGCCGTTGTCTTCCTTGCTGCCATGATATCCTCCTCCGGAATAATGCACGGCAATGTACGACTGCGGCGGCAGACGAAGCGGCATCCTTCCCCCGCACCGCAGCCGCGGCATCGGGCCGAAGGATGCCGCCCGGCTCGCGTGGTGGTTCTGGAGAGTTATCCGTTGCATGCACCGTGGAACCCATTCAACGGCACCTCGGCCGGCTCAATGGGGCATCACGCCGGCTCAATAGGGCATCGTGCCGGCTCAACAGCACCGCACGCCGGTTCACGGGCGCCGCACGCCGGTTCACGGGCGCCGCACGCTCCCGGACGATTCGGCCCGTGGAACCCATGCATGTGTTGCCGGCACCGTGGCAGCGTTGCCGTTGGCGGCCGAACCGCCGGGTGACGAGGAACCGCCCGCCGCGGACATTTCCTCCTCGAAGCGAACCACCTCCCGAACCCGCTGCGCCTCGTCGGCGTGCCCGCTCCGCTGATAGGCGGCGGCGAGAACGGTCCCAAGCTGGCGGCGCACGCGCGAACGTTCCGTCAGATCGGAGATCTGCCACCAGACACGCTGTTGAAAACAGCGGCGCAGGCTGGCCACCGCCCGCACCGGCACCTTCTCCGTATCCTGCGCGGCCCTTGCAAGCAGCTGGCCGATGCTCCGGCGAAAGCCGGCCATCACGCTGTCGCCGTTGTTCCCTGCTATGCCGAGCTGCGCCGCCTTCGCGTTGATACGGTTCAGCAGCGCACCCATCGCCTGCGGATCGCGGAAGTTGAACACCGCCATCTTCGCATAGTACTCCGGCTTCACGCTTACGGTGATGTGCGCGGGCGAGGCCGCGAGGTTGTGCTTCGCGAGACAGCCGACTATCCCCTTCAGCGTGTCGAGCGTGAGATTGGTGTTGACGATGAAGAGCCCTGCGCGCATGGCGATCTCGCCATCCAGCCCGCTCATCCTCTCCAGGTTCGCGAGGAGCATCTGCCGCATGAACTGTCCCTGATTGAACGATCGCTGGAAGTCGCCGGAGGCGAACGCCTGGCGCGAACGGAGGATCCGGAGCGCATCATCCGCGTTCTGCCTGAAGCCGAGCAGCTCCAGCACGCCCCGCGCCTGCGAGAACCCCAGGTCCACGTAATACTCGATCGTGTCCAGCCCGGCGATCGCCGTCACCTCGCGGAGATATGCCTCGCGTCCCTTGCGGGCCCGGAGATTGGCGAGCATGTTGAGCCGGTTCCCCTTTCCGAAGCCCGCATCGCACGGCGTGTCGCGCGGGATCGAGACGATATCCACGATCCCGCTGTCCAGCCAGACCGTGATCACGTGGTTGGCATCGGCATGCTCCACGCGATCGTTCAGACGGGAGTCCACGCCGCAGACGGAGATGGAGACCTTGCGCCCTCCCAGGGCGGATGTCCGCGGAATCGCACGGTACGATGTGTCCACGATCAACGCACCCGGATGGCCGCTCACGGTATCCACCATGTATTGCGCCGCGAACTGTCGCGCGAACTCCGCCGGCATTGCCAGCGAGTCATGCGACTTCACCGAGTCGCCGCCGGCCGGCGCTCCCTCCAGCTCCACGGCCTGCATCGCAGACCGTGCGCCATGCACCCAGGAGTAGAGATAAAGACCGGTGCCGCAGATCAGAAGGAGAAGGGTGGCAAGAATGCCTCGAAGAACTGGCCGACGTTTCATGGCGTTGCGCTGCATTGTTTGGTTGTTGTCCGGCTCGCAGGCATCCTATGTAACGGGTGTGCGAGCGCTGTGGACGCAAACCTAGAGCGGCGGCGAGGCGCCCCGACTGGGTCTCATGCCGGCGTAGGCCTATTTCGAGCAGGCGTCGGCAGTTGTCGAGCAGACGGTGGCGGTGTTCGGAGCGGGCGTTCGATACGGTCGTGATGGATGGCGGGGCGGCTGGTGATCCGTGGTGAGGGCGAACCGGTCCGCTCAGGGGCGTTCGCGGTCCACACCGAGGAGGCGGAGAAGCGACTCCTTCTTCCGCACGGCAACGGTGACATGGGTTCCGTCCGCCATGATCGCATAGCCTCCCTCCCCCTTCACGTACTCGCGCACGAAGCTGATGTTGATGAGATGGGAATGGTGAACGCGAAAGAAGCCGTACGGCTCCAGCAGCTCCTCGAACTCCTTCAGCGTGCGGGTCACGAGCACGTTTCGTTTGCCGCTGAGATGGAAGAGCGTGTAGTTGCGATGCGATTCGCAGCGCAGTATCTCCTCCAGTGCGACAACGTGCACGCGATCGGCCGTGTTCAGTGCGATGCGCCGCACCGGGCCGGGAAGGATTGCCGGACGATCCTGCGCCTGCGCGCCACCGTGCGATCCCCTGGCCGCGAACCGCGCCCGGGCCCGTTCCACCGCCGAGGCAAGTTCATCCGGATCGATCGGCTTCAGCAGATAGTCGATGGCGCCGGACTTCACCCCCCTGATGCCGTGCGCATCGGAGGCCGTGGTAAGGATCACCATGGCGCTGTTGTCTCCGATACGGTCCAGCAGATCGAAGCCGCTGCCGTCATCGAGCGTCACGTCCAGGAACAGGAGGTCCGGGCGAAGCTGGCGTACCACCGCTGCACCGGTTGCTACGCCGGACGCCTCCCCGACAACGATCACATCCGGGCAATGCTCCGCGATGTCGCCGGCAAGCGAGCGGCGGGCGAGTTCCACATCATCCACGATGACGGCACGCATCATGCTGGAAGGATCCATGTTCGCACGTTGGAATGTATTCACGCCTCCGGCATGCAGAGCGTTACGCAGGTGCCGGAGGCCGCGCCGGAGGCGTCCGTGAGATCGGCAATCGAGATGCCGGCCGCAACGCCGCGCTGCTGGGCAATGATCTCCAGCCGTTCCTCTATCACTGCAAGCGCGCTCGCGGTGTGATCCGGGTGACGCACGGCACCAGACCAGGCCGCGCGCTCGCGCCCCACACCGTTGTCGCAGACCAGGCAGCGTATCAGACCGTTCGCGCGCTGGAACGAAACGCTCACCCGGCCGGGGCGGTCCAGATCGCGCAGACCGTGCACGATTGCGTTCTCTACCAGCGGCTGCACCAGCATGGAGGGGATAGCCGTTGCAGCCGGGTCGATATCGGGCGCAATCGCGATCTCGTATTCGAAGCTCGCCTGCGAGGCGATCTTCTCCAGCTCAATGTAGTTCCGGAGCATCTCGCACTCCTTCTCGATCGTCACCTCCTCCGTGCGCGCGTTCTCGATCAACGCGCGCATCAGCCGGCCGAAGCGGGCGATCGTTCTCTTCGCCTCCGCAACGTCGCCGCCGGTAACGATCCCCTGAATCGAATTGAGTGCATTGAAGATGAAGTGCGGATTCATCGTCAGACGCAGGGCCTGCTGCCGCAGCTCGACGATCTTCCCGCGCAGTTCAATCTCCTGCCGCCGGTGCTCCGCCTCGCGCCGCTCCCGCTCCGCTTCGCGGCGAACGCGCTGCGCCCACGATTGCACCGCGGCCCACAACCCGACCGCGATCGCGATGCCGCACGCGGCGATGAACCACCAGGCACGCCAGAACGGCGGGCGCACGACGAAATGGAATGAGGCGCCGACGCTGTCGGCAAGGCCATCCTCGTTGAACGAACGCACGCGGAAGGTGTAGGTGCCGGAAGGCAGGTGCGAGTAGACGGCGGTGGTCTGCGATGTGCGCGGCGACCATTCGCTCTCCAGCCCTTCCAGCTTCCACTGATACTGAACGCGCTCCGGATTGTGAAGGCTGATGCCGACGAAGTCGAAGCTGATGCTGTTCTGATCGTACGGAAGCTCCAGCCCCACCGGCAGATGGTACCACGCCGCAACGCTGTCTGCAAACGGCGTCGACGCGATCGGCCGGGAGAAGAGCCGGGCCTCGCGGATATGCGTGCGCGGCGGGTTGGTGTTGGCATGGTCCGCTCCCGGATCGTATCGCACCGCGCCCGCGATGGTGCCGAACCAGACGCGGCCGGCGCGATCGGTCATGGCGGCATTCTGCGCGATCTCGATGCCCACCACTCCCTCCGGACGGCCGAACTGTCGCAGCCCCCGCACGTGATACGATGCATCGAAGCCGATGCGCGCTATCCCCTTCTCCGTGCCGATCCAGACCGCACCGGCGCTGTCCACCACGATCGCATAGATGTTGTTGGACGGGATGCGGTCCGAGGCCTTCGTAACGCCGCGAAAGCGCCCGCCGCTGTAGATGGAGATGCCCCCTCCTGCCGTGCCGAAGAGCAGCGTGCCGGCGCGATCGCGCGCAACGGAACGTACGGACGTGCTGGTGATGCCGTCCGCTGCCCCGAAGGTTCGCACGGCAACGGAGTCGCGCGCGTCCAGCGTGATGCGCGCAACGCCGCCCCCTTCCGTCGCAGCCCAGATCGTGTCGCCGAAGACCGCGATGTCGTTGATGCGGGTGATCGGCAGGCCATGAAGGCGGCCGACCGAGCGGGAGGCAGCGGCAGGATCCGGAGCGCCGGGCGAATAACAGATCACGCCGGCATCGGCGGTGGCAAGCCATAGACGCCCGCGCGAATCCTCATCGATCGCATTGATGAACCGGCTGCGCAGCCCGCGCGAAGCCATGGACGTGAAATGCCCGTCGGCGAAGGCATAGAGGCCGTCCCCAACGGTGCCGAACCAGATGGCGCCGGATGCATCGTGATGGATGCACTTCACCTTCGCGGAGGTGAAGCCGTCCGCCTGGCCGTATCGCGTGTAGTAGGTGCCGTCGTAGCGAACCGCGCCGCCGGCCGAATGCCCGAACCAGACAGCGCCGCTGCGATCCTGATCGATTGCATAGACCCAGTTGCCCAGATATCCCTGGCGCTGCGTGAAGCGAACGATTGCTCCGCCGCCGTAGCGCGATACGCCGCCCCCGGAACTCCCCAGCCAGATATTCCCCTCGCTATCCTCCGCGAGCGAGACGATCATGTTGCTTGCAAGTCCTTCGGTCTCGGAGAAGGCGCGGAAGCCGGCACCGTTGTAGCAGAGCGCGCCGCCGCCGGAGGTTCCAATCCAGACCGAGCCGTTGCGCGCAACCAGCACCGCCGAGACCGTGTTGCTGGTGAGCCCCTCGCGAACCGTGAAGAGCTGCGCGCCGTGGTCGTCCACCCTGCAGAGGCCGCAGCCGAAGGTGGCCAGCCACACGGCGCCGCGACGGTCCGATGCGATGGAGGCGATGGGGCATGCCGGAACGCCCTGCGCACGGCCAAGTGCGGTGAAGTGCCCGCCGTCCTGCACGGCCGCGCCGCGATCGGTGCCGACCCAGAGACGCGAGCGGCTGTCGAGCGCGAGCGCACGGATCGATTCGCCGGGCAATCCGTCGCGGCGGGTAAATGCGCTGAAGGCGTGCCCATCGTAGCGAAGCACCCCCTCCTCCGTTCCAATCCAGAGCACTCCGCCCGGAGCGCTGGCGAGCGCATTGACAAGCGAGTGAGAGGCGCTGCCCGGAAGCTTCACCGTGGCCCAGCGGCGGCCATCGTACCGGCAGAGGCCATCATCCGTGCCGAACCAGAGCGTGCCGGCATCGTCCTCCACGATCGCGCGCACGTAGTTGTTGGCAAGCCCGTCCTCGGTTTCATACGTGACGAACGATGCGCCGTCGTAGCAGCTTACACCGCCGCCGCGGGTGGCAAACCACATGCTGCCGCGACGGTCCTGGCAGATTGCGAACACCTGCGACTGCGCAAGCCCGTCGCCGACCGAAAGGTTGTGAAAGTCGTATTCCTGCGCACGCAGCCCCGCCGCGATGGCCAGCAGCATCACGGCCGCGAGCGGCACAGGCATTAGCCTCGCCGCCGTCATCCGGTGGGCCGGCATGCGATGAGCCGGCATGCGCGATGCCGCCGGGCGGGAAGCCTCGATGCGTCGGTATGAGATGTGCGGTACGATGTGGAACCGATCGTGGGAATGTGTCCGGGCCGGGAACTCCGCAGCGTAAGGAACTGCGCGGAGAGCGCGCCAAGATACACAGGCCGGACCTTCCGGACGCTCGAACGCGCGCGCGTTCCCACCGGGCTTTCCCGCCCGCCATGCTTCCCCGCGCCTGCCTCCGCCTGAAGCAGGAACCGGCGGCCCCATCATCCCGCGCATTCATCCCGGAGTCAGCACATCCTTTCCCGAGCCATCCGCGGTATCGACATGCGCCCATGACCGGTCCGCCTCGTGCAGGGAAAGGCGAAGCGTGGTGATCCGCTCCGGCGCGATCGACTGCAGTTCGGATGCGGTCACCAGCACATCGAGATCGTCGCCGCTCGTCGCCGGCTGCGTGACGGCGCCGGCAATCATCTCGCGAATCCTGGACTCGATATCGACATTCAGGTTTGCCACGAGATCGGCATTGGCCTTGCGATCGGCGGCACGAGCCAGGCCCACGGCGGAGGCGAGCACCGCGGCGGAGATCTGCGCGCGCACGGTTGCCGCGATGCCGTCGGAGAGCGACTCGAGATCCACCTCCACGTTGATCGGGTTCATCGGCGCGATGCGTGCGATCAGCGCCGGAATGCCGGCGGGCCAGCTTTTCCTGAGATCCGGAAGCCGCGAGAAGAGCGCAGCAACCGCCGGCTCGGTCTGCGGAAGTGCGGCGAGATAGGTCTCCAGATTCGCGAGCAGCATCGCCCGGGATTCCGATGTCATCACATGCCGGGCGGCTGCGGTGCCGGCGATTGCAATCTTCAGATCGATCACCACCTCCTCCAGCGAGAATCGCGGAACCGGGAATGTGGAGAGGAACGGATGCTGGTGATACTTCTGTGCGATCTCCACCGTCACCAGATCGGCCTGGCATCGCGCCCGATTGACCTGGCTGATAACCGCACCAACGATGTCGCCGAGATTGGCCATGCTTCAACTCCTGATGCTTGTGAAATACTTCCCCTGCAAATGATATTCATACCATCCCCCGGTGCCGGGGCACCGGGGGGTAATGTCCGCACGATCGGAGAGCCGCAGGCTATGCCGGCAGCGCGGCGGCCGGCTTCTCGGCGATCAGAGACTCCAGAATCGAGAGCACGCGCGCCATTCCACCGGGCATCTCATCCTGCACCGCCTTCACCTTCACGCCCAGCGAGTAATCGCGCGTCACGGTCGAACCTTCCCGCGTCTGACGCTGATAGCTTGCAGAGACGGAGAGCTTCGCGCTTCCCCATCCCCAACCGGCCTTCGCTTCGAGGGCCGCATCCACCTTGAAGTTCGTATCCACCTGCCGGTATTCAACGGAGTTGATCTTGGCAAGGAAGTCGATGTTCACCTCTTCCACACGGAGGTATGGAATGGGGAGCATGGTGAGGAACGGCACTTCCAACTGCGCGTTCTGCTGCGTGGTGATCGGCTTCCCCTGCGCGTCGACGCCCGGCACATCCTTCTTGTACTGGAACGTGACGGTTGCCGGAGTGCCGGCCTGCTGGTTGTCCGTACTCCCCGGGGCAGATGATGGCTTGAACCCTACCGCCTTGATGAAGTCCACGGTGGCGATTGCCGCCTGCGTCTGTGCATGCACAACGGCAACCAATGGTCCTCCGATCATGCTTTCAAAATCCAATGATCCCAATTCTTCGCCTGGTGTCGGCATTGTTCTGTCTCCTCGATTCATTGATAGATGAAATGCTCATGGCCCGCCCGGGACACACGTCACCGATGCGTTTCATGAGGCGAATTGACTGCAGTGTTCGGTCAACGGCGCACGCAGTGCATACGCAGCCGCGTATCGCCGGCGCATGCGCGCGATCGGATGGTCAGACTATGGAATGAAGAGATGGAGCCCCGTTCGATTGGAGGCCGCCGGTGGCTGGGAGTAGGGTGCGAATATACGGCCGGGTGCTTGCTGCATCCAGTACATGATCGTGTACTCGCGAGAAGTCGGTAACGAAAAGCCGGTAGATGAACGCTGGTACGATGGTGATCGATGCAACGGCATCGAGCGCGATATATCGTGATACGATGTTATACTCCACCTGCCCGGAGCACCGTTCAACAGACGAAGACGGATGCCTTCAGAGAGGGGAAGGCATCCGCTTCATTGCGAGGATCGATTGTTCCGGCGCCGTCAATGCCGGACGATCACCTTCTCGCCATGCGAGTACATGCCGTTCGAGAGTGTGATCATGTAGGCTCCGCTCGCGAGGTCCGAGAGGTTCACCGCGATCTCCCGCGCTGCCCCGGCACATGGCAGCTCGCGCACCGTTGCGCCTGCGGCATCCACCACGCGAAGCATGAGCGGATCGTGCGGGTGATCCTCCGGCAGCAGAAGCCGGATCGTGTTGGAGGCGGGATTGGGAGCTACATCGAAGGAGATGCGCGGCACCGGCCTTTCCGGAACGCCGAGGCCAACCTCATGGTCGCAGTAGAGCTTCTTGAACTGGCAGATGTCGTCCGCTGTGATGCCGGTTGGTGGACCGGCTTCCTGGGGATTCGCCATCACGGAACCGAGGCTTGCACAGCCTGGAGTTCCATTCGGAGTACTCGGGAGTCCATACCAGAAGCCGACACCAAAGAGGATCGCCTGGTAGAGGCTGTAGGCCTCATAGTATGGAGCTATCGATGGCGGATAGCGTCCTGTGAAGAATGCACGGATGATCTCATCCCCGGGATCGGGGCGGGGTTTCTTGTACAACCATTCCGGAGAGTCGTTGACATAGATCCGATGGTCGTCGTCGCATGTTGGACGGCATGTGTGATTGTTCACCTGCAACGTCACGTTGACCGGCTGATCCGGGCTCTGGAAGTCGCGCGCATCCTCCGAGAAATAGATCTTCATACAGCAGTCGAAGTCTCCATCCGTCGGAGGGCAGATCGAGTTCCAGTCGTTGAACCCCTCCACGATATCCCGTTCCTGGTTCGCAAGGAGGAATACCGGCACATAGTCATCCGGTCCGCCGCCGGTTACCACCTTCGGCATGTAGATATCCAGCCGCCCCTCCTGCTCGATCGTCATGCAGCCGGGATACGAACGCTTGAGCGGAACCAACTGCTGCCCGTCCTCCCAGACGTGGTAGGGATCGGGGGCACAGCGTACCACGATCTCTTTCCCATCCTTGCAGAACTGGTAGGGATACTCCGCATCCGGAGGACATTGCGCCTTCAACTCCATTGCTGCAATCACGGTCATGGCGCAGAGCACCACGCCGGCGAGGCCCCGCGTTGTACGATTATTCATGGGTGCCTCCGCTACGGATGGGTGATGGAGTAGATCCGCGCGCGAAGGGCCGCGATGAACTGTGCGGGTGTCCTGTTCGTTCCGAACCCGAAGTCATCGTGCGGGTCGTAGACGATGCCCTCCACCACCGGATACATGCAGCAGGCGTTGCCGAACCATCCAACCGGGAATACCGAGGCGTAGTTATAGAGCGAATCACCGCCGATTCCCTGCAGGCGGAGCAGCACGATGTAATCCACGTCCGGCTGCACCCATGGCCCAGGGCGGCCGGCGAAGCCGTCCCCGACGGTGGAGTCGTTGATGCTTGTCCGCACGCCTCCAGGCCATCCCGGC
>DASZRW010000133.1:0-7263 GCA_035549015.1 Kapaibacterium sp. (SeqCode) | reverse complement strand
GCAGCATGGCGGTACACCATGATGTACTCCCGCACGGCCATGCAGGCGGCTAACTTGCCGCCGATACCCTCCAATCCTCCCCGGAACAACAATGCCTCGCACATGCGCGGCGCCGCAATCATCCGATTCCGGCGCGGGGATTGGTTCACATCAACTCACATCAACAGGTGGAATCATGAACATTCGATGTACGCTTGCTGCGGGCATCGCGGCTTTCGTCGTGGCCATTGCAGCGCTGTTCGCTGCACCCGCGGCAGCAACGGCACAGGCGGTTGATTGCAGCCGCTGCGATCACTTCACCTTCAGCGTGGCAGCCGATGTCGCCTGCCCGATCTCGATCTGCTATTCCCTGGTTGCGGGCGACCCGGATCTCTGCCGGAGCGTCCAGCCCGGGCAGAGCGTCTCCATCCCATGCTCGGCCACCCGCGTCTGGGTGCTGACCTGCTCGGGGCCGCATTACATCATCCCGGCGGACGCGACCTCGCCCTGCACGGGGATTCTGAAGTTCGCATCGGCCTGCTGCGGCCGCATCTGCACTGCGCCGAGCATCGATCTCTGCACGCACCTGCAGGTACAGGCGGCGCCCTGCCTCAGCATCGGCTGCCCCTGATACGGACGTGCGCCGTTCGGCCATTGCCCCACAGATTGGTTGCCGTGCGGGTTCGATGTCACGCATCGGCATACATTCCAGGGAGTGCCGGGGTCATGCGATCCCGGCACTCCCTGCCGTTTCGCGATGGCGCCAGCAATCTGCCACAGCGCATCCAGCACCAACCACTTTCTCTCCGCGCATTCATTGCAGTCGATCGCCTATCTTGCGCCCCGCATTTGCGAAGCCAGGACGCCGCAGTGCGGAGGAGGAGCGCGCGCTGGGCACGGCAGTATCAATCCCCGATGAAGATTTCATGAACAGGGCAGAACGCAGCGAGGTTGGGTGGACGATTCGCAGGGCGTTGAGCCGGGATGCCACGCCGCTCAGCGAGGTTGCGGCGCGCATTTTCAACGACACGTTTGCGAGTTCCAACAGCGCGGAGGATATGGAGCTGTATCGTTCGCAGACGTTCACGCCGGCCGCGATGGCGGCGGAGATGGAGGATCCCGATGCGGACCTGCTGGTAGCCGTATGCAACGATGCGATTGTTGCCTATGCACAGCTCCATTTCGGCAACGCGTTGGAGATTGCCGGCCCCGGACCATGGGCGGAGTTGAAACGATTCTACGTGCTCGCCTCGATGCATGGCAGCGGGCTTGCGCAGGAGCTGATGCGCGCCGTGGCGGAACGTGCGCATGTGCGCGATGCAGCAACGCTCTGGCTGGGAGTCTGGGAGCACAACGCACGTGCCATCCGTTTTTACAGCAGGCTCGGCTTTCGCGAGGTGGGGGAGCAACCGTTCATGCTGGGAAACGATCTGCAGCGCGATCTCATCATGGCCGCGCCGGTATCCGGCCTGCACCCGGCACCCGGCCTCACCTGATATTCATGGCGCCGCGCAACACCGATTCCGTATGTTCGCGCCGCGGTCCCGGGCATCGATTGCCGTCCGCAGCAGGAATCGCACCTGCCCGATGCTGCTGCGCGGAAATTCAACGAACCGCAAACCAAGCAACACGATGGACCGCAAGGCTCTGAAACGTGAGTACCTGGAAACGCCCAGACCAATGGGCGCCTATCGCATCTACAACACCGTGAACGGAAAGTCGCTGGTGGGAACCAGCATCAATCTCACTGCAATGCTGAACCGCCACGAGGCGCAGTTGAAGATGGGCGGGCATCCGAACACGGCGCTGCAGAGCGACTGGAACGTGATGGGGCCCGAGGCATTTCAGTTCGAGGTGCTGGACACGCTCACGCCCCCCGATCGCCAGGGCTACGATCCGGCGGACGATCTTCGTACGCTCGAGGAGCTGTGGCTCGAGAAGCTGAAGCCGTTCGAGGAACAGGGCTATAACAGACCGGCCCGGCAGTAGCAGAGCATACATCAGGCAGCCGGATTCCCCTCCCCTCCATCCCCCTCTGCCCGCATGCCAATCATTCATGCGGGCTTCGTTCAATCGCAACGCATAACATCATCGAGAGGAGCATCATCATGTCCACACAGGGAGAAGATATCGTGCAGCTTGCACGTACCGGTGCATTGAATCTGAACGACGTACAGAAGATGCTTGGCACCGCCGCCGGCAACCTGGTCACGATCACGGACTGGGAGGCCTGCTACAGCCAGTCCAGCGGGCAATTGAGCGCGTTTGCAACCGTCACGGCCAACGGTTCCAGCAATAAGATCACCGGAATCGGCCTGCTTGCATATTCGGCGGATGGCGCGGTTCTCTACGGAGCAGCATACACCAACGGTTTCAGCAGCCCGATGGTCAACACCTCCTGGGGCACTACGTTGTTCAAGCCGTCGATGGGGAATCAGCTACTCAGTGTGATCTATGGCTGGACGGACCAGGGCAGTTACTCTCAGACGCGGACGATCACGATCGGGAACTGCGACTAAGTACTCGCGAAGAAGTATCGTGATATGTTCTGGGCAGCACGTTGGGCCTGAGTTGTACTCAGGCCCCATTCTTCCGATGACGGTCGCGGAGTCACACTCCGCGATAACAGATCGAAGTGGTTTCAGGAATCAATTCCCTCTGTACGTAGCGACCAGCGGGCATACACAGCCGTATCCGCCGGAACGGAGATCGATGAGCGCCGGAAGATCCGGCGCTCATCGATCCCATCCTCAGATGCACCACCCAGCCTCACGCCAACCCATCGTTCATGACCAGCGCAGCCGAGGGAGTGAGCTCTTCGCCGGAGAACGATTCCCCGTGGTTCATGCGGACGAAGCGTCTCGGCTTCGGCATCCGGAGGGCGGATGATTTCGAGCTTGCGCTGCGACTGTGGGGCGACGCACGGGGAACGCGGTTGATCGATGCGCGGAGCCCTCCTCCCGGGGCCGGGTTCGCGAGCGCCTGATGCGCGAGATCGCCTCGATGGCCGCGTACGGAATTCAATACCGGCCGATAGTTCCTCTCACCACGGGCAGGCACGTCGGCTGCTGCGGACTACGTCCGTACAACGCCTCGGAGAGGGTCCACGAGTTCGGTGTACAGATTCGCGCCACGCACTGGGGAAGGGTTATGGCGTGGAGGGTGGGCGGGCCGTGCTGCCGTATGCGTTCGCACCGCCCGGCGCCGACGGTGTGACGGCCGGACACAGCCCGGCGAACACCAATCCGCAGCGCATGCTCGCCCGCTGGGATTTCGCCATGCGCACAATGCGTTCTACCAACCAACCGGCCTGTATCATCCCACCGATCCGATAACCGCCTCGGAGTATCGTACTGAGACCGGTCATTGAGCGACGCCGCAGGGACGCCCGCTGCTGCGAATGCAATCGAAGCGATGCGCCGGGTGCTCGCGCTTGCCGGTCGCCGCGTATACAATCAGTGAGTATGCATTACGAACCCGCAACGGATGTGATGGTTCCACTCCAAGTATCTATTTTACGCACCATCTCCCTCCCGACCCGTTCAGCTACCAGGCCGCGCCGATGCCGGCATCCACGCTCGTGCACAACCGTGCCGATGCGGCATGCGGTCCCCCGCCCTGCGCCGCGCCGTTCTCATCATTTATTTTTCGGAAGGAACATCACCATGCCCTGGAAGGGAATCGTAGGAAAGAACTTCACCGCTGCTGAATTCGACACGTACTGCCATTCGCTGCAATGGACGGCATGGCGGCCGTCGTTCATAGTGCTGCACAACACCGCCACCCCGTCGCTGGCACAACGCCCGGAGGGGCTTACACGGCAGCATATCGGCAACCTGGAGGCATACTACCGGGACACACAGAAATGGAGCGCCGGCCCGCATCTGTTCATCGACGACCGGACAATCTGGGTGTTCACTCCGCTCACCGTCTCCGGTGTGCATTCCCCCTCATGGAACAAGGTTTCGCTCGGCCTGGAGATGCTGGGGAACTTCGAGACGGAGTCGTTCAACAGCGGCCGCGGCGCAATCGTACAGCGCAATACGATCGCCGCGCTTGCCACGCTGCATGCGGTGTTGGGAATCGATCCCGCCTCGATGCGCCTGCATCGCGAGGACCCTCGCACCACGCACGCATGCCCGGGCAAGAACGTGAGCAAGGCGGCGGTGATCCGGGAGGTGCAGGAGCTGATCGTTGTGCGCCACCATGGCGAGCACGAGATTGCGATGGATGACTGAGGATGGAATGCAGGCGCGCCGCAGCGTGGTTTGTACCGACTGGTTTCACCCGCCGCACGGTACAAACCATTGGGCCCGCACCCGCGTTATCAAGATGTGGATCGCGCACGATTGCAATGCGTCACTCAATCGCAGCCACGCAATCGTAAACGTGATGGTCGCGCCGCGATATGTCGGTATCCGAATCGCCGTTGTACGCCGTATGCGTACGAGTGCGGAGTGGTGCGGCTCGAATGCAGTGCATTGAAACAACGGAGGCTGTCATGTCTTTAAGTGGATTGATCGTTTTCCTCGTGATCGGTCTGATCGCAGGATGGCTTGCCGGAAAGATCACACGCGGCAGCGGCTACGGCATCCTGGGAGACATCGTTGTGGGCATTGTCGGCTCGCTCTTCGGAGGCTGGCTCTTCGGGCGCATGGGCCTGGGCCTCGGCATTGGAGGATTCATCGGCGCCGTTATCACCGCAGCCATCGGAGCAATCATCCTCATTGTGATCATTCGCCTGATCCGGCGGCTGGCACAGTAGGAGCGGGGCTCTGCCCCCTCCCCGCAGGCAGGAGATCCCGTCACACATCCGGCCGAGTTCACGGCTCGCATGCCCGGCGGCATGGCTGGGGCCGTAACGTTGCAGCCATGAGTCGAGGCCGCAATGCGCCGGGGAGGCGGCATGCAGCGCTCCCTGCTTCGGGATTGCGCGCGCGGCGGCATCGGTGGTACGCACTCCGCCATCGTATGGGTGTGCGACGACAACGTATCTCGCCGCGCGGCGTCGTTCCATGGGGATCACGGATTTCCGGCGCCTGTGAAATGCACCGGATGAAATTGCACCCGGTGCAATCGCATCCGGTGCGATCGTATCCGGGAATGGGCGGTTGAATATTCCAGCCACATCGCGAACTTCGCGGCATGAACAATGTACCCGGGGAGGCCGCACACGTCGTGGTTGCCGATCGCCTGCAACTCCCATTCCGTTTCGATCCCGTGCGACTGCGCGACGATCTGATGCGGCTGGAGGAGTGGGAATGGGCCGATCATTTCGTGAAGCAGAACTACGAGGGAAGCTGGAGCGTGCTTCCCCTGCGAGCGCCGGCGGGCGAAACGCACATCGTGCGGATGATCTATCCGGACCCCACCTGTTCGGAGTTCGTGGATACGCCGCTGCTGGAACGCTGCGGATATTTCCGCGAGGTACTGGGCGCGTTCGATGCGCCGCTCGCCGCGGTGCGGTTGATGAAGCTTGCGCCCGGCTCCGTAATCCTGGAACATCGTGACCACGATCTCGCGGCCGAACATGGAACCGCCAGGCTGCATATACCCGTGATCACGAACGCCGATGTGGAGTTCAATCTGAACCACCGGCCGGTGCGGATGGAGGCAGGCGAATGCTGGTATCTGCGATTGAGCGACCCGCATTCGGTTGCCAACCGGGGCACAACGGACCGGGTTCACATGGTGATCGATCTGGCTGTAAACGATTGGTTGCGCGGCCAACTGGCCGCGGCGCAGCAGTGACCTGGCGGCTCCGGCATGAAGGCCTCTACGCCCTACTGAGTACCGAACCACAGCTTCAAGACATCATCGAATGACGGCTGGAACGGCCGAATTGTGGTGAAAACACGTTTCTCACGCACAATTTGGGCCTGTGACCGCCCATTCCGACCGCCCGACGTACCTCCCTGAGTAGAAATTGAGTACTCAGCCGCTTCCGGAAGGCGGTATGTTGCAACTGTTCCGATACGGCAGTGGGCACCGGCAACAGACGGCATCCCCTGCAACGTGGAGCGACCTGAGCGGGCTGCCGACCTTACGGCCCAATCGTTGAACCGGAGATCGTGGACGTCAATGTCATGAGCAACATCATCCTCTATGGTTCGGGTCTGTTTGGCCGCAATCTTCCGGCGGCGAACCAGACACAGTTGCTGGCGATCCAGAATTCCGGCTTCACAACGGTCATACTCTGGTCGCTTCACGTATGGAACAATGGCGATCTGGTATACAACAACTCGGTAATTGCCACGAACGGCGAGTTCGTGAATCAATACAGCTACCTCCCTGATCTCATCAATCAGATGAAGACCGGGGGCACCGTGACCAAGGTGCTTATTTCGATCGGCAGCGGCGGGGCATCTGACTTCGCAGCGATTCAAACACTTCTCTCGACGCCTGACGGAGAACGGATACTGCAGAAGAACTTTGGGGCACTTGTCACCGCCCTGCCGATCGATGGGTTCGATTTCGATCTCGAGGAAGCGCCGCTCTGCAACTTCACGACCACGGTTGTGAACCTGGCGCTCATGCTGAACAATCTCTTCGGCATGGAGATCACCTTCTGTCCGTACTACAACCCGCCCTGCGGTCCGAACCAGACCTTCTGGGAGAACTGTCTCGCGCAGATCTATCAGCGGAACAACAACACGCAGATCGTGAGCTGGTACAACCTCCAGTGCTATGCCGGTGGTTCATCCAACAATCCGATCACCTGGGTGCAGACGATTCAGAACTACCCGCAGCCGCTCGGCATCGCCAATCCGGCGGCCTTCGTGATCCCCGGATACTGGTGCGCGAATCCCGGCACCAACTGCGCGGCACTGCAGATGAACGGAGTGTACTGTCCAAGCGGGTTGCAGCAGCAGTTCAACACACTTGCACATGGAGGCGGGGACCCGGGAATCGACGGCGGTTTCATCTGGAACTCTGCGGACATCTTCTCCTGTGCCGATGCTGCCGGATGCGCGGGCGAGAGCGTGCAGCCGCAGGACTACGCCGGGGCGATCATCAACGGGCTCGCCGGCCCGGGCTGAAGAAGAATGCGTGTCGTACCGCGGTTACCCCTGGGCAGAGCAGCCTGCCGCAATCGTACGACAACCTCATGGGCGCCACATGCCCGTGCCACAACATCGGTCCCGGACTGATCCGGGACCATCCTTTTGCAGATAACCCGGAACACAGGGAGCCGGGGCTGCGATGGGTTGAGCGAAGCCGCCCCTTCGTTCACTCCGCACCCGCTCTCTCGTCTGCAGCGTCGCGCGGCGGGCCAGGAAAAAA
>DASZRW010000132.1:0-51941 GCA_035549015.1 Kapaibacterium sp. (SeqCode) | reverse complement strand
GCCGCTGTGATCGATGCGGACGCGGAGCTCGGCCTGGGCGGAGACGGGGTTTGGAGCGCACTGCATGGCGGCAGCGGTTGCGTTCTCCTCACCCGGTACGGCGGCCGGGGGTGGCGGAGTGAGGGTGTACCAGAATCCCTGAAGCGCCCTGGTCGAGGAGCCGGAGGGTCCGGTAACGGCCTGCCCGAGCGTGGCGTTGATGGTAATGGCACCGCTGGAGGTACTGGTTCCGCCGGAGCCGATCACTCCCCGTACCGTTGTCTGCGCCGCTGCCGTTGTGAATGTTGCGGCGAGTGCGATCGTGATCGCTGCGAGTAGCTTTCCATGTTGTCGATACATCGTCAGTCTCCTAAATCGTTCGCGCGAACTGCTGTCGCGAATTGGTCGATGCGGCAGCCTGTGTGTTGCTGGCGTGCGGCGTCGGCCCGGTGTTGAGGATGCGCCCGCCACCTCAATGTTCGGCCCGTGCCCTGGGCCTGTTGAATCGAGAGGTATCGGTGCTGTTCAAATAACGTTGGATGATTATCGCTTCGGGACGAACCTATTATCCCGCACCGGACAGCCGCAATTTTTACCGCGTGAAGTTCTCGTTATCCGGAGCTTCGATGGCATGGGGGATATGTGGCAATACGATATGTCGCCATCGCCGGGTCCCGGGATGTGAAACGGGGGAAAGGAGCAAAACGATTGTCGGCGGGGTGATGGAACCGTTGAACAGCCTACGGTTGCCGGGCGGCGCAATGGGCTGTGCAATGCTGCCTGTCCGGCATTTCAGTCCCTGTGCGGCCAGGTTCTGCAATCGCGGTCATGAACCGGATTGCGTTTCAGCGCCTGTGGATGGTGGAGTGCCGGATATCGGGAGCGCTCCGCGCTCTGCCAGCGGAGGGAAGTTCCGCAGTTCAACCGTCAGGCGCAAGTGGGCATTCAGTTTGTCAGCGCGTACACGATGATATTCGTGCCGATCTTGAACGCCTCCTCCCGTTTCTCGGGCGGATCGTTGTGGACGTCCGGATCGGCCCAGCCGTCGGAAGGGTTGGTTTCGTACGTGTAGAAAACGCAGAGCCGCCGGTGTTCCGCAAACAGTCCGAAACCTCTCGGTGGTTTGTTGTCGTGCTCGTGGATTTTCGGCAGTCCGTTCGGGAACTGATAGAAAGCATGATAGATCGGATGCGAGAACGGAAGCTCCTGGAACTCCTGCCCGGGGAACACCTTGTGCATCTCGCGCCGGATGGCAGTGTCCAGCCCGTAGTCGTCATCAATATAGAGGAATCCTCCGGCGAGAAGGTAGGCACGTAGACGGCGGGCTTCGGTTTCGCTGAAGTTGACGTTGCCGTGCCCGGTGAGGAACAGGAGTGGATAGTTGAAAATGTTGTCGCTGGCGATATCCACGCTTTCGAACGTTGGGCGAACGTTCATCCCGGTAGCCTTGCGCAGGTAGTCCAGCATGTTGACCTCGGACGACTGATCGTTGTACCAGTCGCCGCCGCCGGCATATTTCAGTCGTGCAATCACGAAGGCGCTGTTCTGCGGCCGCTTCGTGACTGTGGGTGGAACTTCACCGGGTTGCGCCGGCTGTGCGATGGCGGATGGCCCCCACCACAGGAGGGCCGCAATGATTATGCCGCCGGCAGTTGGGCCGGCGAGCCTCCGTATCGACGATGTTGCTGTTCTCAATGGCATGATAGAATGACGAACAAGAATGCCGTACAATCTCGCTGACCGCTGCGTTTCAGACAATGGAACCCGCGTTGAATGAAGCAAATTTTTTGTCGGTTTTCCATAATGACCGCTTGCACCGCTCAGATGTAAAAAATATATTGCGTTTCTGCACTGGTGCCGGTGTTCCGAAAACGGACCCCCTATAGCACCACGCCAATGCTTCCGCACCATCCCAGACATCCCTGATGTCTGTCTTTTCTTCGGGCTTGAATCTACCCCGTGTTCAGGCCGACATCCTTATCGCGACGTTACAAGCCATGTGCTTCGCGGGCATCCTGTTGGGTGGGTGTCATCGACAATACACGGCAACTTGATAACAGCATCTATCGGAAACGGACTGTGTTCGGCTGCCACCGGGCGTTGCAGTTCGTTCTGCTGGATGCTCTAAGCATAACGTATGCGTGCGGTATGTTACTGTACGCTCGTGATTCATCGAACGGCGTTGGAGAGCGAGAGGGGACGCTCTCTCTCCAGCGTAACAACAACAACCCGGAGGATTTCATTTCATGGTCCAGCAGCCCATGCGAATCGGTATTCTGATTCGCAACTTCCTACTGTTGCCCGCACTCATGGTAGTGCTCGGCATAAGCCTCATCACTTCCGGCGCACGCGCGCAGGCCCCGTTCAGCGGCACATGTTTTCCAACATGTGATTCCACCGATGCTCGCATGCTTTCGATTGCCGGTGCCGGCATCAACACGCTGGCCGGCCAGGACATCGTCCTGACGGTGGCCGTACCTGCCACCGCGAGCACCGTCACCATCGGAATCTTCGATCCCGAGACAAGCGGACGTTGGGACATCGGCACCGTACCCCTGGAGTACACGGTGTATGCCGATCCCAACGGAGACGGGACCGGCACATTCCAGGTGCTGCAGTTCCGTGGTGATTCACTGAATGCCTACGACAACCGTTGGTACAACGTGACGATCAACAACGTGGCGCAGGCGCGCACGCAGAGCGGTGCGTACTACTACACGCTGAAGATTCGCACCACGGACAACTCCATCACAAGCTGGAGCAGCTTCAAGGTCCGTACGGACGCCGTGATCTATCTCCGCCCGAATCAGGCCTTTGCAATGGCCGCGCCCCTCTCGAACCTTGCTACCGCGCAGATCGTCTACCCGAACTACCCGACGCTCACTCCTACCACCTACGACGGCAACTGGACGTTCTATCTCAACGTGCAGGTTCCGCAGTCCGAGCTGGTATTCTGGGACGGCGACTTCGACTATGGTGACTATCAGTGCACGAACAGCGACGAGGACGATGCGGACACGCCGAACGGCCTCCCGAGCTGGATCCCAGCAGGCACTCAGGTGGTGAACGAGGGCGTGGCCCAGTCGGCGATCATCTGCGCCAACGGCGATACCGCAACCTCCAATCCGACGGACGACAGCCAGAGCCCGGTGCTTCGCCGCGAGCCGAACATCTTCTACGAACTGATCGATCCGTACGGGACATCCTATGTAAACGGCAATCCCTCCGGCAACCTGGAGTGGGAACAGTTCCGCCTTTCCACCGCGCCGTTCGATCGTGACGTGATGGATTATCAGGCGGACAGCATTCCGCCGGGTATCTGGACGCTCAACATCATGGGCATGGATCTGCAGAATCTGGACGCCATGCGCTTCGGTCCTGCGGGTACGCTTACGGCTCCCTATCTGATGGGCGTCGATACCAACGGAAGTCCGGTGCTGCCTCCTCCCTCCGTTCCGCCGGATACCGCCACGGTCAGCGGCAAGCTCTTCTTCGATGCGAACAGCGACGGCCAGCTCAACAACAACGAGCTCGGCATCCCGGGCATACCCCTCTTCCTGTATGTGGACTACAACAACGACAATGTTGTTGATGCAACGATGACCACGACCACGGATGCGACGGGTGCATATCTCTTCAAGGATCTCCGGAACAGCCACTGCCAGATCGTGGTGGATTCCACCGCCCTCGGCGCGAATGCAATCCCGACCGCGGACCCGGATGGTATCGCAACGCGACACAGAGCCAACGTGACGATCGACGCAACGCACCAGGATATTATCGGCAACTTCGGCTACCGTCAGTACCTGAGCGCCTCCATCAACGGTCTGGATACCGTCGAGGCCTGCGTCAACTCCACCTACACCTCCACGGTCAATGACGCCGGCGTCACCTACTCCTGGAGCATTTCCGGTGCCGCGACCATCGTGGGTGCTGCCAACGGCTCCACGGTGACGGTGCATACCAACAACTTCGGAACGTTCAAGCTTACGCTTACGGTCACGAAGAACGGATCGACGTTTACCACGAAGAAGACGGTTGTGGTTGCCGGCATCGACTTCGCACTTCTCGGCTATCACTCGGTATACTTCAAGGGACGTTGCTGCGGTGCGGACACCACGCGCGGCGTGGTTCTTGGAAACGTGGGTGTGAACCTGCCCGTTACCGGCTGCAACCCGCGTCCGTGCCTCACGTTCGGCACGTGCAACACGCCGGCCTACAACGGTGACGGCGGCTGCGTGCGCGGCGACTACTGCGATCTCTCGAACACCACCAGTGTCTGGGATCTCTGTGCAAACCGTTCGTCCGGCACAACGTGCTACGCAACGAAGCGCCACAGCGGGCCTACCTGCTTCACGGCGCCGATCATCAACCCCTTGGATCTCCCGAAGGTGCCGAGCTTCACGGTCGGCTGCAACAACATCACGGTTTCGTGCAATGGTTCGCGTGCGCTCAATCCGGGAACGTACGGCGTGATCACCATCAGCAACGGCGGCACGCTGACGCTGGCGAACGGCATCTACAACATCCGCTCGATTCGCGGCGGCTCGAACATCACGATCGTTACGCAGGCCGGAACCAAGGTGCGTATCGGACGTGACCTGCTTATCGGCAGCGGCTACGTCGGGCCGTACAACAGCGCACTCTTCATCGTCCGCTCCGACGGTGTCACCTGCGGTGCCTCCACGGTTGACTTCGGCACCGGTACCGAGTTCCATGGCCAGGTGTTCGCGCCGAACGGCACGATCGACCTCGGGAGCAACACAACGCTCACGGGCCGTTTCTGGGGCGACAAGATCACCAGCGACTGCAACGTGCGCGTGGTGTTCTGGACGCCGGTGAACAACCTTACGCACGGCAACAACGACGGCTTCCAGAAGAAGCTGATCTCCGGCGCCGTTACCGGAAGTGCGAACAAGATGCTCCAGAAGAGCTATCCGAATCCGTTCACCAGCAGCACCACGCTTGCCTACTCGCTGAGCGAGGATGCCAACGTGACCATCCGTGTTGTCGATGCCAGCGGCCGCCAGGTGCGTACGCTTCTGGACAACGCGAATGTCGGCAAGGGCGATCAGACGCTTACGTGGGATGGCCGCGGCTCCAACGGCGAGGCGCTCCCGAACGGAACGTATTTCTTCAACCTCGAGGCCAACGGCCAGGTTGAGGCGCAGCCCGTTGTGCTTGTCCGCTAACGCGGACGCCTGCTTCCAACGGGAAGGTTGAACGCGGAATACCCCCGGCATCATCGATGCCGGGGGTATTTCAGTATTGCACGTTCCACGAAGAGCTCCGGCGGTCACGGCCTGCCAGCCTGCAGTATCGGGGTAGCCGGGAAGGGAATCGTCTCGCAACGCCCGGGCTGGAATGTACCCGGGAATTTTTTTTTTTCGGAGTGGGCGCAATCCGTGTGATGTTCCGGCGGCAGATCGTGTCTTCAAAGACGGCCACAGGTCATCATGGGTCGCCTGCACCAATCCGGCGGCTGGTAACCGTGAAGGCTATACGTTTGGGCGTGACCCCCGAGCTGCCGAAGGTTGCAGCCGGGTATGCTCTCTGCCGGCGGGGGTACTTTCCGGTGGAATCGGGGTCCCTCGCGAAGAGGATGCATGGCTGCGACTGGCGGGACTGGATTTATTTCGGCGAAAATCCAGAGATTCCGGCGAAACGTATTTTGTCGCATGGAGCAAACCTTTGTAACATTCCACGATTCGCCGGGTTCCGGGTAAACCATTCCTGCCGCTGTTCCTGAGGATCGCGGACGCATGTCTCTCGCACCCTAACAGACAATGCGTTTGCAAAACACGAAACACTCTTCGTCGGTATATCCTTAGGAGTCAACGTCATGCAGAAACGGTACACCCTGCTGCTGTCACTATTGTTGATGGCGGTGACCGTCACCCCGAAGGCGTGGGGGCAATTGAGCAACTACGTCTTTCAGAGTGGCAGCGGTTCGCAGTTCAGTATCACCTCCGGCAACGTTATCTGGAACGGCGCCGCGCAGCGAGGTTCGGGACAGGGGGGCTACGATGACTATGCGAGCGGCCCGTACGCGATCGGATTCACCTTCCCGTTCTCGGGAACAGGCTACACAACGTTCTCGATCAGCACGAACGGTGCGATCAGCCTCGGTAACACCGTGGTTACCACCACCTGGGTCAATTCGCTTACGGTAGGCAGCTATCCGATGATCGCTCCCTTCTTCGATGACCTCCGGGTTTCCGGCGGCGTTCAGGGATGCGGCAGTCCGGCCATCCAATATCAGACCTCCGGCGTGGCGCCGAACAGGCTGCTCACGATCGAGTTCCGGGATCTGGACGGCCAGAACCGCTATCCGGCCTGGTGCACGTTCCAGGCGCGCCTGTACGAGAGCGGCAAGATCGAGTTCTGGTACGGCCGCATGTCCTCCTGCGACGTCTGCAACCAGTTCCGCGGCTGCTTCAGCGGTTCCGCCTCCATCGGTCTGGCCGCCAGCGCGTCGGACTACATGAGCGTTACCCTCACCGCCGGCGGCGGCACGATGAGCCGCGTTGCGGTGAACAACAGCAACAACATCAACTCCACGGCCATCAACGCCGGCACGATGTTCACCTTCCTTCCGTGCAGCCTGGTTCTTACCGGACGTACGGGAGCCGGGAACGGCGGCACAACCACGATGGCCAACGGCGACACATTCTTCAGCGGCTTCCTGACCCAGGTCGGCAGCTCTTCGGTCTATACACCGTTCTCGCAGAAGATGACGGACGTCACCTGCGCCGGCCTCTGCACGCTTGCGATCAGCGGCCCTGCAGCGAACGATTACTACCTCGGCTCCCCGGGAACGCTCAATCGCACCGTGAATCTGGGCGGCGGCACCGTGGATATTCCGAATATCGGCTTCGCCCCCACCGCCGGTGGCGTGCGTTCCGCCGTACTTACCGTGACCGGCCCGGGCGTTACGCGTACGTTCAATCTCGCGGCCCGCGCTCCGTTTGTGAACTACACGGGGATCATCCCGCAGGGCGGCACGCAGGGAATGAACACGGGTGACACGCTCTTCAAGGGCATTCCCGTGCCGCGGCGTACCTCGCAGTGCTTTACTCCGTTCTCACTGTTGAATGTGAGCGGCGCGAGCCAGTTGATTCACTACGCGTTGACCGATCCTACCAATCAGTATACCATCAGTGCCGATACCACGCTCGGCGCCAACGGCACAACCGCTCCGCGGATCTGCTTCAGCCCGCAGGGCTTCGGTCCGCAGCCGGCAACGCTTACCGTTACCGCCGGTGGTGAGTCGCGCACGTTCGTTCTCTATGCGATCAGTGCGGCGCCGGGCGCCGATCTCCGCATCGGCGCGCAGACCGTGGGAGTGGATCTTACGGAACTTTATCGCAACCGCTACGGATGCGTCGGTGAGGAAGCCGTGACCTATGCGGTCAAGGTGGTCAATACCGGCTACGGTGACTTCACGATCAACGGCGCGGAGTTCTATCAGGTGGATACCACCTACCGCCAAGGCGTCCCCTCCTATCCGTACATCCGCGACGCGCAGGGACGGCTTATCCGTGCCTACGACTACTGGCTCACGAGAAGCGCACCGGTGCTTCCGTTGACGCCGGCCCAGACGCAGCTCCCGATTACGGTTCATCAGGCTGATTCCACAACCATCTACCTGAGCTTCGTCGGCGCGCTGAACGGCAAGCGGTTTGCACGTGCCGTACTCCGTACCAACGGACAGTCGCGCTCCGGACTGGATACCAATGGTATATCCACCGAAGGTCTGGTGAACTTCGACGTCTACGCACACGGCTCCGGTTCCATGCTCTCCGATACCGTGGGCGGCGGATTGCCACGCGCGGTCATCTTCCCGGTAACCCGTATCGGCGAGTGGGCAACCGATACCATGACCGTTGTGAACAACGGCGTCTGCAGTCTCCGCATCAACCTGACCCTGATGGATATCACGGCCGGCGATGTGGACGAGTTCGAGATCGTTACGAAGCCCTCCAGCCAGGTGGATGCGGTAACGCACGATCTGATTCTGCCGCCGGGCGCATCGGATCATATCGTTGTCCGCTTCAAGCCACAGCAGATCGGGTCGCGCCGTGCGGGTCTGCGACTGAAGACCAACGACTCCAACATCTACGTGCCCGGCATCACCGAGCGTGGCGTCTACTATGTGGATCTGTTCGGCTCCGGCAAGACCGATCTGTACGGTGAAGGCAGCGATGCCGGCACCGCTCTGATCGGCGGCGGCAGCGCCGAGCACACCAAGGGTTCCGTCCGGATGAAGAATACGCGGAGCAATCCGGTGAGTATCGTTCAGGTGGACATCGTTGGCGATGACAGCACGGACTTCGGCTCGAGCAACTGGCCGACGCTTCCGGTGCTTCTGGAGCCGGGAATGGAGCAGTCCTTCCAGGTGGAGTTTGCGCCGAAGTCCGGTGAGTCGCCCGGCGCGCGCAAGACCCGTCTCCGGATGATCACGTCCGACGGCGATACGTTGTACATCCCCGTGACCGGAACTGCCGGGACGCGCGAGATCGACGTGACGCCGCAGGATCTGAAGTTCGGCCAGCTTACCATCGGCAAGAAGTCCCGCAAGAACGTCGTGATCCATAACACCGGTACGATGGTCCTGACCGTGCAGCAGCCGGTTGTTACCTCCACCGGCGAGTTCACCGCAACGCAGCTTGCCCGTACACAGCTCGATCCCGGCCAGTCCGAGATCATCGAGGTAACGTACGCTCCGACGGTAACCGGTCTGTACTCCGGTACGATGGATATCGCGAGCAACGGCACGGCTACCCCGCTGGTCAGCGTCACGCTGAACGGTACGGCCAAGACGCGCAAGGTGGACGATCCCGACCCCACCAGCACCACGAGCGGTCCGGACGTGAGCGGCGAGATCGCCACGAGCGGCCTCGAGGAGTTCAGTGTGGCAGGCGTCAGCGGTGTTCGCGATGCGAGCGGCATGGCGTTGATGCAGAGCGTCCCGAATCCGGGCCGCGATCTGGTGGAGATCGGCTACGCATTGCCGGCTCGTGCGGACGTTGCCCTTGCTCTGTATGACGATCAGGGACGCCTGGTTCTCATGCTGGATTCCGGCATCCGTCCGATCGGCGAAACCCGTCTCCGCGTGGACGTGAGCGGGCTGGCTGCCGGGCTGTATCACTACCGGCTCACGGCAAACGGCAATTCGTTGAGCCGTACGCTGACGATCGTTCGATGAGTTCCGCCGCTCCCCGGTCCTTGAACATGGACCGGGGCCGGCGGCGAACCTGCTTCCCTGCCTGATCCGGCAGACGAGAGGGCTCGTCCGAACAGGTCCGAATGGAGCAAAGGGGGTACCTTACATCGAGGTACCCCCTTTCTTTGCATTTGCGAAAACGAAACACGTTCGCGGTTGCCGGCCCGTACAGGCCACCGGCGGTTGCATGGGTGCACAAACATCATCACCGGGCGTGGGGATTGTATTGCTCAATTCAACTTTTCATCTAAATTCGCTCCACCCAGGTCCCCTCCTCCATTGGCTGGAGGCGCGGTGCGTTGTACGTGCCGCTCAATCGTTGCTTGATAATGGACCTGCGGCCCGCCATCATGCCTAATCTACCCCAGCGTGGTTGGTACGTTCCGCCTGCAAGTTCCATAACCCGAACTCTTCAAGGAGTATACAATGCGAACAGTGATACGCATTCCAGAACGACTACGGCTTGGTCGTTGCCTGATTGCAATCGTGGCGCTCATGCTGTTGGGGGGGTCCTCATCGTGGGCTCTGCTCTCGACAGACTACACGTTTGCTACATCGACGGTTACCTATACGCCGCTATCGACGGCAACGTTGGCAATCGGCGGTACGAACGGGGCGGCTCCCGGCACCGGTACCTTCAACGACTCCGCATCCGCGGGCCCGTTCAACATCGGCTTCACCTTCCGCTTCGCCTGCCTCGCCTATACGCAGTTCGGCGTGTCGACGAGCGGCACGGTCTATCTCGGCGGATTGAAGTCCAATTCGTTCAACAACGATCTCGCGAACGCGCCGTTCTACCCGATCATCGCGCCGTGGTGGGATCACCAGCACATGTACAACAACGGCGGTGCAGCCAACGGCTGCACCTTCAGTCCGTTGGTTGGTGTACAGTATGCGGTTTCCGGCAGCGCGCCGAACCGCATCCTGACGATCGAATTCAACACGCAGGTGGCTGATGCCAACGGCTCGCTCTGGTGGGCCGGCTGCGGTCTGACGATGAACCGCTACCAGGTTCTTCTGTACGAGACCTCGAACAAGATCGAGTTCCGCTACAGTTCGATGTGGGCAAGCTCCGGCCAGCCGACCGCCGGAACAATCGGCATCGGCGCCGGCAGCGCGAACTTCATCAGCGTCACGCCGAACGGTGCAACGGCAACCACGAGTTCCGCGGTCTCCAACAACAACATCGCCCTGCACCTGACGCCGATCAACGCGGGAACGTCCTATACGTTCACCCCCTGCTACTTCGCGCTGGCCGGAACGCCCCCGCTGGCAACGGCGGGCATGGCTCCGGGCGACAGCATGCTGACCACGAGCACGGCGATGGTAGGGAACGAGGGAACCTATTCGCCGTTCAGCATCACCATGCCTGCAGGCGGCTGCCCTTCGCATACCTATACGATGACGATCAGCGGCACGAACGCTACGGACTATCGCTTCACGGCAACGGGCAACCAGACGGTGACCGGCTCGCTGAGCGCCGGCAGCTCCATCAGCTACGTGATGGGCTTCCGCCCGAGCGGGATCGGGGTTCGCTCGGCAATCCTGACCTTTACGGACAACACCATCGGCTGCACCTCGGTCTTCTACATCGCGGCGAAGGGAACTCCCAGAATCACGCGCATCGGGAACGTCGCGCAGGGGGGAACCGCAACCATGGCATGCGGTGTGGATACGTTGCTGCTCGGGAAGTATTCCATTCGCGGCACCTCCGCAACGTTCCAGCCGTTCAGCGTGACGGACAACGAGACGGGGAACTATGTAGGCCCGGCCAATGTCACCTACTCGATCAGCGGTGGTGCCGGGCAGTATACAATTGCCCCGCCCAACTCCTCCCTCACCGGTGGCCAGTCCGCCACACCGACCATCACGTTCACGCCGCTGTTGAGCTCCACGGGTGCCCAGCCGGCTACGTTGACGATCACGGCAGACGGACAGAGCTGCTCCTTCGTTCTCTATGCGATTGCGGCCTACCCGTCGCTTGAAGTCCGTTCGGGAGGAATCCTGCTGGACTCCAGCTCGGTTCTCTTCGTGAACCAGTACAGCTGCGTTGGCGAGCAGGCACTCTCCTATCCGCTGGACCTGAAGAACACGAACTTCATTGCGGACACGGTCTGGAGCACGGATATCTACGAACTGGACACTACCTATACGCAGGGTGCGCCGCGGTATCCGATTCGCAAGGACCAGTCCAACAACCTGATCCGTTCATCGGACTATGTGCTCAGCACACAGCCGGCGGCCGCTCCGCTCACTAAGAATCCGCGGCCGACCTATCCGATCGTCATTCCTCCGGGCCAGACGATGCGTCTCTATCTGACCTTCGTGGGCCAGCTCGAGAACAAGCGTTTCGCACGGCTGTTCCTGCGGACGAATGCCCTGAACTTCGCCGGGCCTGATGTGTTCGGCCTGACGCAGAACGGCATGCTCCGGTTGGATCTGTTCGCACGCGGCACCGGCGGCCATCTCTCGGACAATCCGAACGGCGGAAGGCCGGGCGCGGTTGGATTCCCGGTGACCCGTATCGGCGATACGGTGGAGCAGACGATCACGCTCTACAACACCGGTACCTGCAATCTGCGGATCACACCGTCGCGCTTCGAGATCGAGGCGGGCGATCTGGATGAGTTCAAGATCACGCAGATGCCGACTTCCGGCACCGTGGCAAGCAACGGCGACCTGATCTATGCGCCGGGCGCATCCACGACAGTGAAGGTTCGGTTCAAGCCGTCGCAGGTAGACTCGCGCCGCGCAAGCATTCGCGTGGTGACCAACGATTCCATGATGGTGATTCCGGGCGTGACGGAACGGGGCGTGTACTACATCGACCTCTATGGCACCGGCAAGTCCGATCTCTATGCGAAGGGAGCGGATCTGGGCACGGCGTTGATCGGCGGTGATGCGAGCGAGCATACGCACGGCGTCGTGCGCCTGCAGAACACGCAGGATGGTCCGGTGATCATCACGAAGGTGGCGTTGAACGGCACCGATGCGACGGAGTTCATGCAGGATGCAGCCAAGCCCTGGCCCACCAAGACGCGCGTTGTTCAGGGGGGTGAAGTAGTTGAGCTGGGCGTGGAGTTTGCACCGGCGGCCGGCGGAGTGCCGGGCCCGCGCGAGGCGAACGTCATGATTCTCCTCCTCAACGGCGATACCTTGAATGCCAAGGTCACCGGCGTTGCCGGAACGCGCTCCGTGGAGGTGACGCCAACGGATATCAAGTTCGGCCAGCTGACGATCGGCAAGAAGGCCCGCCGGAGCTTCACGGTGAAGAACACGGGCACCATGACGCTGAAGGTACAGCAGCCGGATGTGCAGTCCGCAGGCGGAGAGTTCTCGGCAACCCCGCTGGTCCGTACCGACTTCGCTCCGGGCCAGGTGGAGATCATCGAGGTGACGTATGCTCCGCAGCAGTCCGGCCTTGCCGCCGGAACGATCGATATCAAGAGCAACGGAACCAACGGCACGCAGACCGTGACATTGGGCGGCACGGCAGGTACTCGCAAGTCCGGTGATCCCGATCCGTCGATCGCTCATGGCGGTGCGGTGGGAGGCGGCTTCGACATTGCCGGCAATGGACTCGAGGAGTTCAGCGTAAGCGGTGTGAGCGGCGTGCGTGACGCAAGCGGCCTGACACTTCTCCAGAGCGTTCCGAACCCGGGTCGCGACGAGGTGGAGATCGGCTACATTCTGCCGCAGCGTGGAACGGTACAGCTTGTGCTGTTCGATGCCGATGGACGGATGGTGCAGCAGATCGACGCCGGCGTTCGTGAGAACGGCGAGCGCCGCATCCGCGTGAACGTACAGGGCCTGGCGAGCGGCGTATATCATTACGTGCTCACCGTCGACGGCCATACGCTCACGCGCCCGCTGACCGTGGTGCATTGATATCGGCGATATCGCCCGATATTGAATTAATTGGCTGATAACGGAAGCGGCCCCGATGAACCTCGGGGCCGCTTCCTCATTCTCTGCTGCTCCCATCGTGTACAGCCGGGCTTCCGTCCGGACAGAAAAACCTATGGCAATTGCCCATGGGCTTTGATATATTGCTCGGCGATTTCGTACAGCACCCCAGTACGTCCTCGGACTTAATCTCGCTCATAGACCCTGAGAGAGTCGCATTCCTGCGGCATGCGGCGCACTCCAAACCTTCGGCATGTTGATGTCGTTACTATCCGGTAACGGCATCGCTCTGCCATTACAGCCGACGTTCCTCCCGGACCAGTCACCTTGAAGGCGGAATCATTCCGCTTTCCGTGCCTTTGGCCGGGCGTTCACGAAGCCGGCAGACAGGATTGGAACCTTCCTCGGTTTCACGAGTTTGTTCGAACGTATGTTGGGGTCGCATGAACTGCCATCACCCTATGAATTGCGAACCCTTTTTGCAGCCGTTGATGCTGTGGCCGGCGCCCGACTTCGAATTCAATAAATGACCGCCCATTGGCTCCCCCCAAGGAAGCTCCCGCGGCGGTGTGGTTTTTACCATATAGCATGCTTCTAGGAGATGCTCTTATGACAATGTCTCTCAACCGTGTACGGAGAGTACGCAGGTCCCTCGGCCTCCTTCTGTGCGGGGTGCTCATGATGAGCGCCTACACGCTGAAGGCGCAGACGATGGCGACCTACGCCTTCTCTGAGACCACGGGGTCACCAACAGATATGACCGGCTCCACGCAGATCTTCGGCGCCGGCATCGACGATGCAGTGTCCGGTCTCTTCCCGATCGGGTTCACCTTCCGGATGAACAACACCAACTTCACGCAGTTCTGCGCGAGTTCGAACGGCTATATCGGCCTGGGCGGCTCGGCCAACAGCTATCTGACGCAGGACTTTACCAGTTCCACGTACGGCGTTCCGGTGATCTGCGGACTGGGACGTGATGCCCATACCGGCTCCGACGGATCGATCACCTTCATCACGACCGGCGGCGCCGGCAACCATGTTCTCACGGTCAACTTCCAGACCCGTGACTATCCGGGATCCGGCCAGCCGACAAACACACGCTATCAGATCCGTCTGTACGAAGGCTCCAATCGCATCGAACTCTGGTACGGACCGGTGGTAACGAGCGGAGGAATCTTCGGAGCGAAGAACGGCCCCGGTGATTTCGCCGCCATCTTCCCGGGCCCGCCGGCCACGGTCAGCTATGTCAGCAACTACACGGGCGCACCTCCGAGCAATGTCAACAAGGTGTACGACTTCGATCTCTGCACGATCGTCAACACGGGCAACATTGCCCAGGGCGGCACCGCCTCGATGCAGAACTTCGACTCGTTGATGCGCAACGTCAGCGTGCAGCGGGGCAACAGCGGCACCTTCACGCCGTTCACGATTACGCCAACCGGCTGCGCCCCCTCGGCGAACATGACCTATTCCATCAGCGGCGCAAACGCTTCGGACTACAGCATCTCGCCAACGTCGGCCTCCGTTACTCCGGGCGGAAACTCCACACCTACGATCACGTTCAACCCGACCGGTGTCGGCGTGCGCAACGCGGTGCTTACAGTGACCGGACCGAGCAGTTATCTCCGCACGTACTATCTGGCTGCCACGGCAACGCCGCGTATCATTTACACAGGGAACGTTCCGCAGGGTGGAACGGCCTCGATGAACAACGGCGATACGCTGCTCGGCAACGTCAGCATTCTGCGCGGCACGAGCGTGAACCTGACACCGTTCATGCTGACGAACATCAACACGAACGGAGCGGCCACACCGGCAGCAGTAACGTACACGATCAAGGGCACCTCTGGCGGCCAGTACGCCATCAGCCCCCCGAGCACGTCGCTCGGTGCCACGCAGTCCAACACTCCAACGCTCACGTTCAATGCAACCGGCGTTGGCTTTATCATCGATACGCTGACGGTGGTGGCCGATGGCCAGACCCGCGTGTTCCGTCTCGCGGCCTACAGCGAGGCTCCGGGGCTCGACATGCGCATCGCCGGCGTTCAGGTGGACAGCACCTCGCAGATCTTCCGCAATGCATATGGCTGCATGGGCGGGAGCTACGTTACCATTCCGGTGCAGATCGCGAACTCCGGCGGTGGTACGCTGGTGGTGAACAATGTCCAGATCTACCAGACCGATACCACGTATCGGGAGGGTACGCCGCGCTACTCGCTTCTTCACGACCCGCATTCCGAAGGCGGCTTCATAATGATGAAGGATTACATCCTCACGACGCAGCCGCCGGTGCTTCCCACGACCGCTCCGGCAAATGCCGTGGGCTTCCCGATCCAGCTTACCCGTGGCCAGTCGCGGACGGTGTACCTCTCGTTCAATGCATGGCGCCGCGACAAGCGGTTCGCACGGGTTGTGGTGACCAGCAATGGGCAGAACCTCTCCAATCCCAACCCGACCAATGGGGTGCTGACGCAGGGCCTGCTCTGGTTCGATGTGTTCGGCCGCGGCATCGGCGGCGAGCTTTCCGCTCCCGGCACCACGAATCCGCCGGGCGGGCTCCAGTTCCCGACCATCCGTATCGACTCGAGCGTGACGGCATACTACATGCTCTACAACTCCGGCGAGTGCGATCTGCGTGTCTCCAGCAAGGATCTTCGCCTTATCTCCGGCGATGTGGATGAGTTCGCGATCGTGGACAAGCCGCATGCCTATATCGATGCCACTACCGGCGACGACATCATCCCGGTTGGAAAGATGGATTCGGTGGGCGTCCGCTTCATGCCGAAGCAGCAGGGCTCGCGTCGTGCTACGATGCACGTCCAGACCAACGACTCCATGGAAGTCGTGGATGGCATTACCGAGCGCGGACTCTATCGCGTGGATGTGTACGGCGAAGGGAAGACGGGTCTGTACATGACCAGCTACGACTTCGGTCAGGCGCTGATCAAGGGAACCGGGCCCGACGTCCGTACAGGATCGGTGCGTCTGGAGAACACCCGCATCACGCCGATCACGATCACGAAGCTGGAACTGGACGGCACGAACAAGGGTGACTTCGCAACGGGTGCACCCTCGTGGCCAACTCTGCCGGCCACGCTTACGCCGGGTCAGATCCTGGAGCTTGCTCTCACGTTCTCGCCTGCCGATACGCCAACGGGCAGCCGCAGTGCGTTGGTACGTGCTACAACGTCGGACAACGACGTGATCATCGGGCAGCTTACCGGCGTGGCCGGTACGCGTTCGATCGAGGTGACGCCCACCGTGATCAACTTCGGCCAGGTTCCTCAGGGCAAGCATGCCCGGAAGAGCTTCGTCATCCGCAACACCGGCACAATGCCGCTCATGGTGAAGCAGCCGGATCTTTCGCAGCCGGGGACGGACTTCACCATCAGCCAGCTCCCGCGCACGCAGTTTGCGCCAACGCAGGCGGAGGTTGTGGAGTTGACGTTCACGCCAACGGCTCCGGGCCCGATTCAGGGTGTCTCGATCAACATCAACTCGGATGCCACGAACGGCCAGCAGGTTGTCACGGTGAACGGCAGTGCCTACACCAAGGGTCCGGGTACTGCCGATCCGAGCGTGATCACCGGCGGCCACGGCAGCATCGACAACATCGACATCGTGGGGAACGGACTCGAGGAGTTCAGCATCAGCGGTGTTGCCGGTGTGCGTGATGCAAACGGCATGGCCCTCATGCAGAGCGTGCCGAATCCGGCTCGCGATGTGGTGCAGATCTCCTACATCCTGCCGACCCGCGGCGACGTGAACCTTGCGCTGTACGATGATCAGGGACGCCTTGTACGCGTTCTGGATGCCGGCATGCGTGAGGCAGGCGAGTCCGGCGTTCGCATCGATGTGGGCGGCCTTGCCAACGGCCTCTATCACTATCGTCTCGTGGCGAACGGCTCCTCGTTGAGCCGCACGCTGACGGTCGTGCGCTAATCCCGGGGCTGCCTTCCGGCGGCCATGAATCAACGATGGGGTGGTTCCTTCCACTGGAGGGACCACCCCATTTTCTTATCGGGAGCGGCGGAGTTGGAGGTGCGCACGGGTGGCGTACACATGCACTACCGGGGGCAGGCGGGGGGAGCGCGATGCGCGCCGTCCGCTCTAGTGCATCGATGCCGCTGCGGGCGTGCCATGTGCGGGCACGAGGTGGTGTTACAGCGAGCCGAAGAGATCGATCTGGCGATCGTCAGCAGCCGGACGCCGGAAGTTCGCCGTGCTGATGGGGAGCCGTTCGGAATTCAGGCCAAGCCGCCGGGCCGTCAGGTTGAAGAGGTCGCGAATCACGTTGGCCCGCGGGCCCTTTCCCCGCATGCGGGCGCCGAACTCCGAACGGTTCATCCGCTCGCCGCGCATCTCGATGAGCGCGTTGCGCACCTTTGCCGCGCGTGCCGGCTCCTCCCGTTCCAGCCAGTCCAGGAAGATTGGTTTTACGGCGAGCGGCAGCCGGACGATCGTAAAGGCCGCATGCCGCGCGCCCGCCTCCGCCGCCGCCTCCAGGAGCGCAGGGATCTCATCCTCGGTCAATCCCGGGATGATGGGAGCGGTCATCACCCCAACCGGGATGCCGGCATCCGAAAGCCTGCGAACGGCCTCCAGCCTGCGTTCCGGGGTGGAGGTGCGCGGCTCCATCCGGCGTGCGAGATCGCGATCCAGCGTGGTCACGGAAACGAACACCGCCGCGCATTGGAAGCGCGCAAGCTCTGCGAGAAGATCGATGTCGCGGGCAACGAGCGCATTCTTCGTGACGATCCCAACCGGGTTGCGGAATTCCAGCATCACTTCCAGGATCTGCCGGGTAATCCTGAAACGGCGTTCGGCCGGCTGGTAGGGATCCGTAACGCCGGAAATGGAGACCGTGGTGGGCGTCCAGGAGGGCTTCATCATGGCCTCCCGGGCAAGCCGCGCGGCATCGCGCTTCACCATGATCTTGGTTTCGAAATCGAGCGCCGGATTGAAGCCCAGATACTCGTGCGTGGGGCGGGCGTAGCAATAGGCACATCCGTGTTCGCAGCCCCGGTAGGGATTGATCGAATGCGTGAACGGAATGTCCGGACTGTCGTTGGTCGCGAATGCCTGGCGCGTCGTGTCGTTGAAAAACTCCGTGCCGGGATTCTCCTCCTCTTCGATGCTTCCCCATCCGTCGTCGAACCGCTCGCTTGTGCGATCGGTGAAGCGATTGCCGAGGTTCAAGGATGTGCCGCGCTTGCTCATGGTATGGGTAAATGTGATCCGCCGAAGCGGCCGGCGGCGAATGCCGGCCGTTCAATTCATCCTTCAAAACCGTCCGGACGGGTTCCCCAGGTGCAGCAAGGCATTCCGGGGAGCAGGCACCTGATAACATGCTGCATGCCTTGCAGTGCGAAAGTACCGCCTACCGGCCGAAGATGTTCATCCGAATACCTCGGCAAGGTACGAACTGCCCTCGAATAGGCAAGAGGCATGCCGGGTATGCGAACAATGCCGTATAATCCCGGCGCCCATGGCGTCGATGCGCGTTGATGAAACGCCGCAGGCCAGGGCCGCTTCCCTGCACGATGGAAACCCTCAAACGTTCAGTTCATGCTTCATTACGTCCTCACCTTTGACCGTCGCAACGCGCACCTCTTCGACGTCGAGATCGAAGCCGACACGATGGGCGCTCCACACATCGATCTCGAATTCCCTGCATGGTCGCCGGGTCGGTACTTCATCTATGACTTTGCAAGGAACGTCCAGGAAGTCCGGGCGTATGGTGCGCGCCGGCGCCCGCTCCACATCGAGCGTCGCGCGAAGGGAACCTGGCGCATCGAGTGCGGCGGTGAGGAGAGCGTCCGCATCGGCTACGCAATGTTCGGCGACACGCTGAGCGGTACGTTCTCGCAGCTGGATGACCGGCATGCATCGATCAACGGCTCCTCGCTCTTCGGCTACGTGATCGGGCGGACAACGGAGGAGATCGCACTTCGGATCGAGGCGCCGCAGGGGTGGAAGGCATACACCTCGCTGAGCCGTGGGAGATATCGCGGCGGCGCCGCATTTCGTGCCGCCAATTACGATGAGCTGATCGATTCGCCCATCGAGATCGGCACGCCGATACATGAGCAGTTCGTGGAGGATGGCATCACCTATCATCTGGTGCTGGATCTGGCCGCCAACGCCCAGGTGCGCCGCGGCAGCCCGCTGCACAGCCGGATCGATCAGTATCTGGGCGATCTCCAAAAGATCGTGCGGGCCAATACGGCCACGTTCGGCAGGCCGGAGTTCGATGCGTACTACTTCCTCGTCAACGTGGATCCCTATGCAGCCAACGGAGACGGCATGGAGCATCTCGCATCAACGCGTCTGGTGCTCAACGCCTCCATGCTCAACAACGAGAGCTATGCGGATCTGGTGGAGGTATCGTCGCACGAGTTCTTTCACATCTGGAATGTGAAGCGGCTGCGGCCGGCGGAGCTGGGCCCGTTCGATTACTCCGCGGAGCGCTACACAACGCTCCTGTGGTTTGCCGAGGGCTTCACGCAGTACTACGGGCATCTGATGGCGCATCGTGCCGGCGTGCGGAGCGAGGCGGGGTTCCTGAAGGAGATAGCAAACGAGATCAATCTCGTGGATCGTTCGCCCGGGCGCTTTCATCGCAATCTCCGGATGTCCAGTTTTGATACGTGGCTCATCACGAGCGCCCGCAGCGGTCCGGCAGTATCGAGCAACTTCAAGAACACCTACGTCAACTACTACCACAAGGGAGCGGTTGTCGCCCTCCTGCTCGATCTCGAGATTCGCAGACGGAGCAGGGGCATGCGATCGCTGGACGACGTGATCCGTCTCCTCTACCGTACCAGTTACCAGGAGGCGGAGCACGCCGGGTACTTCCTTCGGGGAACCGGATATACGGAGCAGGATCTGTTTGCTGCAGTGAGGGAAATTGCCGGGCGCAGCGTGAGTGGGTGGCTGGAGCACGTTGTGGCGGAAGCGTCGGAGCTGGATGTGGCGCCGCAGCTCGCGGCCGTTGGCTTCGCGATCACGCGGGTGCCGCGCAGTGAAGGCCGGCGCCGGGGGAAGAGCCGCGACGCGGAGGAGACCCCACAACTCTACACGGGCCTTGTTCTTCCCGATCCGCGCGAGCGTGCGGCCGAACCGTTCGTACGTGTCGTGAACGTCCTGGAGGGATCGCCGGCCGCCGCGTCGGGCTTCAGCAGCGGCGATCTGATTCTTGCACTCGATGCCGAGCGTGTTGACGGGAAGCGGTGGGAAAACGTAATGGCGTCGAAGGCGGCCGGAAGCCGCATGACGGTTACCCTGTTCAGAGGCCCGCGGTTACTGGAGCTGCCGCTCGCCATCCGCGAGTTGGACACCCGTGCGTATCGTATCGAGTCCGTGCAGAACCCGACCGCCCCGCAGAGGAGGCTGCGTGAGGGATGGTTGCATCAGCGAAAGGCATGAGGCGATCTCCGCAGAGGCACCGGCCCGAAGGCATCCACCATCCCGCTCCATGCAGCCCATTCGCGTGCCCGGCGGAACGGCAGCGGAGTAGATGGCATCCACTGCGCCCGGTCTTGTTTGGCGATGCCCTCCGTGCGATGTTGCAACCGCGTTGTTGCATGCCGATAACGTAACCAGCCTGTACGAGAAATCATCCTGAGGGTACGAACAGCAGGTGACCTCGTACAGGCTGGCTTGGGATAAGGGGGAGGCACCACCAGAACCGTCGTTCTCTGCAGTCTCCGGTCCAGTGACTGCAGAACACAACCACCAGCGAGCTCTCCGGCGTGGTATTTCCACTACTCGTTGGCACTTGTTGAACGGGGCTCATAACGGCGTGATATACCCTACCCCAAAAACTCTTTCTTCACATACTCCTTTCGTTGCGGTTCAGTGATATCACCTTCATTCACGTCTCATTGGTTCATACGATGATGCGGCCTCGGAGCCTAATCGAGCCGCATTGCTCTCACCAAGTATCATTACCCTCTCCACGTGCAATGATACCGCACGATAGCGGCCGTGCACCTACTCATTTACTACGCATCGGTGTGAAGTTCCGTCACGGAGATGGTGGTGGCGTTCATTGTGGACATTGATGGTGCGGGTTCGACGGACCGCGAGAGGAGCGCTGCGGCGGCGGCCGGTGCGCGCCGTGCCGGAGCATCGCCCCCATGGTGTCGGGTGCGGCGTCTGCGGTGCTGTGAGCCCTGCCCTGGGCTCTCGCACGCAGGAACGGTGCCGCCCCGGTCAGGCGCCGAATGTTGCGGGGCGCAGCTCTCCGGTTGCAATGCGGAGCATTACGGCTACGCATGCGCGGTCCGTCAGAATCCCGCGAGATATGTTGTGAGGTTCACATCCACCGGCAGGTTCAATTTCTGCCGAATGTGGTAGCGGTGGTTTTCGGCGCTTCGATTCGAGATACAGAGCAGGCGTCCGATCTCCTTGGTTGAAAGATTCAGCTTGATCAGGGAGCAGACTTTCAATTCCGCCGGCGTGAGCGACGGGTATTGCGTGGAGAGGCTTCGGATGAAGTCGCTGTGAATCTGGTTGAACTGATTCTCGAGCGCATCCCAGTCCTCCTGCGCGCCGATGCTCAGATCCACCTCCCGCTGCAGATCGTCGAGCAATGCCTCGCGCGTGCCGCTCCCTTCCGCCCGGATCTGGGCAATGCGCCGCGTAAGCTTCGAGAGGAATTCGTTCTTCTGCACGATGTGCAGCGCGGAGCTTGCCAGCTCGCGTGTCTTGTGATCGATCTCCATCTCGAGTTGCACGTTCTTCAACTGGATAATCTCCCGTTCCTTCTCCGAACGTTCCACCTCAACGCGCATCTGCATCTCATCGATCGTTCGTTGCTTTGCCTGGCCCTGAATCTCCTCCTTCGTCGTGGTGAACACCTTGTAGTGCTTCAGGGCATTCTCCATGTCGCCGTTGGATTCGTACGCCTGCGAGAGGATCTCGTGCAGCTCGTAGGTAATCTGCCGGTTCCCGGTCTTTGCAGCCACCTCCAGGGCCTGCTCCACCACCGTGATGCAATCCTGCGCGCGATTCTTCCGCAGGTAGATGGCGCCGATGGTTCCGAGTGCCGCCGCGAAGGCGCGTCTGTCGCCGATCGATTCCGCAAGCCCGGAGGCCTTGTTCAGATACTCCAGTGCGATATCCAGTTCCTCGCGCTGCTCGTGGATGTCTCCGAGGTTCACATAGGCTCGTGCCTCCCCCTCCTTGTTCCCGATTGAACGGCAGAGCTCCAGCGACTTCTCCAGATAGGCGATTGCCGTCACGTAGTCGCCGCGAACGCGGTAGATCAATCCGATGTTTCCCAGCACAACGGCCTCCATCGCGGCGTCGCCGGCCTCCTGAAACGCGCGCAGCCCCTTGCTGTAGAATTCGTCCGCCTTGTCGAAGTCGCCCGTGTTGAAGTAGAGATTGGCGATGCTGTTGAGAAGAGAGCCGGCATCGGTGGTTCTGTTGCTCTCCTGCCGCAGCGCCAGGCTCTGATGCAGATATTCGAGCGCCGTGACATAGTCTCCCATCTCGGTGTACACGTCGCCGATATCGCTCAGCGTCTTGGCGCGGCGCTCCCGTTCCCCCTCCTCCTCTTCATCGTGTACGGCCAGGCTCTTGCGGAATGCGTCCAGGGCTTCCAGATATTTTCCCTGCCGCATGTAGGCATAGCCGATGCTCATCAGCAGGGCGGCTACCTCGCGGTTGACGATCTGAAGCTCCTGGTAGATGCGATGCGATGCCAGGCAGTGCGAGAGCGCCACCGGGTAATCGGCCAGCAGGAGATGGCAGGCCCCCAGCGTGGCAAGCGTCTGCGCCATGGCGCGCTTGTCCTGCGAGGTGGCCAGTTCCAGTGCCTGATTGGCGTATTCGATCGCCTGTCGTGGATTGGTTCTATATGTCTCGCGGCTCAGCGAGTTGAGCAGGGTGATCCGCTCGTTCACCTTTCTGGTACGGAGAAGCTTTCGCTGCAATTCCTCGACCTGGGACATGATTTTACCCCCCGTTCGGGCACAATACAATGCGCTGCCGGTACCGTGCGTTCATGCTACGGTGATCGGCCTGCTGATGATTGGGAATGCCGGAATTCTGCGCGTACAAGCACCTGGTAATGCCTGTGGGTTCGCGAAGAGTGGTAGAGTATGCCAGGAGGTGCCGGGCTCACGACCGGATTGTAAACTCTGCACCGAGGCCGCAAAATACATTGGTTATGGAATCTGGATAAGCGATATTTATGAGCAGCCTTGATGCGTGTTACACCTGTGTCTAGCGCATCAATCCCCACGGACCGGCCACCCCGGTTTGCTCCGAACAATTCGAACCCGCTCGCACCTGCCCGCCATTCCGGACGGTCCGCCCACGTATGTGGACCCGATCGGTTGGCCTTGACATGTATCCTTCGCAGCCCGGCATCCGCTGTGAGACATCATCACGGATATCTGTGTCATGTAGGAAGGATGATGAATGAATTGCAAACAACATACGAACCGGTATCAACTACAGGGACCAATGAATACGACTCTTCGACACTTACTTGCCTCGGCGGCATGTGCGGTTCTGGGCTTTGCAGCACTCCATGCGCAGACCGATGTGCATAGCGACAACGCGGCCGGCTGCGGCTTCGCTGTCTTCAACGACGGCGGCGAGGCACGGGCGCTCGCCAACACTGCACAGCAGAATCCGGCGCTCTACCAGCGCATGATCGAGCGCGCGAAGCAGGGGCCCAACCGCTCGATGCTCCGCGTTGCCGACGACATCGTCAATACGTTCGTGATCCGCAATCGCCAGACCGATCAGTACGATGAGGTGACGGCAACGCTGGTGTATCAGGGATCGCGTGCCCGCATCTGGGTGGACAACAAGGACAAGGCGAACATCAGCCAGACCACGATCAATTCCCTCGCACGAGGACTGGACTCACTTACGCCGACGAAGTCGCGTGATGCCCAGCTCAGCATCATTCTGAACGACGAAGCGGTCTTCGGCCGGCCCGCGCCGAACCGGTTCGATCTTTCGAATCCGGACGTCGAGGACTTCCTGCTGACCGATATCAAGGACAACCTGATCGGTGCGTTCGTGGCAGGCTTCTTCTCGCCGTGGGACCAGACGGACAATCCCGGTTCCAACCGGATGAACATTCTCTACATCGACTCGCACGAGGGTCTTCAGGGAGGCGTCCCCTCCATCCTGAACACCATGGCCCACGAGTATCAGCATCTGATCCACTACAACACGAACAGCCAGAGCGAGATCGTGTTCAACGAGGGATGCAGCGAGGTGGCCAGCATTCTGAACGGCTACCAGAACCGGAGCAACAACGGCTTCCTGAGCAACACCAACTGGCCGATGTTCGGATGGAATTCGAACGATGGGACGAAGGTGCTGGTGGATTACGAACGGGCCATGACGCTCATGCACTACTTCACCGAACAGTGCGGCGAGCGCTTCCTTACGGCGTTCAACGAGACGAAGACCACGGGTATGGATCGTGTGGCCGGCGCGCTGAAGGCGATCGGCGACAACCGCGACTGGCGCGATCTGTTCAGTTCATGGGTTGCCGCCAACTACATGGGCAACTTCAACCAGCCCTACGGTTACAAGGACCGGCTCTCCAACTCCGTACCGAACGCCTTCGCAAGCTTCACGAACACGTCGTTCCCGGATACCGGCTCCGTATCGTTGCAGCAGTACGGCTCCGCCTATGCCGTGTATACCAAGCCGGGCCCCGTGCGTGTGACCTTCCATGCAAACCAGCCCATGCGCGTCATGGCGATGCTCTATCGCGGAGGCAAGTGGGTGGAGTGCTGGCAGCTGGAGAGCAACACGGAGTACGTCATCGGCAGCTACGCCACGTACGACAAGGTGGTCTTCGGCTTCGCCAACCTCTCCTTCAACGGACAGACCGTGCGCTGGGATATCAACGGCGTGGCACTTGGTGTGGACAACGAGTCGCATGCCGCAAACGGGCTCTCGCTCGCGGAGATCAGGCCGAACCCGGCAACCGGTCCGGTGACGCTTCGCTTTACGACGCCGGTTGCCGGTGATGCCACCGTGCAGCTGTTCGATACGCGGGGTACGCTGGTGCGCACCATCGCCTCCGGCGAGCACTTCGATGCCGGCGACCACGAGCTTTCGATCAACACGTCGGACATTCCCTCCGGCGCATATCTGGTGCGTCTGATCCAGAACGGCCGCGGCGTGAGCCGCTCGCTGATGGTTGTCCGCTGATCGCATCGGCGCCACATGCGTCTCTCTGAATGCGCACCCCCTGACACCGATGGAGTCAGGGGGTGTTCCGTCTCGGGCATCCCGCTCATCACAGGACGCGGAGCACCATCCCCGCCGGGGCATGGCAACCCGCTGCGGTGTTGAGCCGTCGGCATTGCGAACGGCCATGGTAACCGGGTCCGGCGTATTGGGTATGTTGTCGTCGAGCCGTTCGTAACCGGGCGCGCGGAGCCCGTGCCATCATTACATGCGAATCAACGTTCATTCAATTTCGGGATACTGCTATGAAAGGGTTTCTTCCATGTGCAGCCATTACCCTGCTGTCGGTGGCGATGCCATTGGGGGCGCGGGCGCAATCCACGAAGGGGGATGATGTTCAAAGTCCCGGGCGTCCCATGGTATGCGGTACGATGGTCTTCAACGATGGCCGAGAGCAGGAGGCCCTCGCGAACACCGCGCGCAACAATCCGGAGCTTTACCGTCGCATGGTGGAGCGAAGCAGGCACGATAGCCGTTCGGTGCCGCTCTCCGCATCGCTGGATGATATTACCGCATCGTTCGTGATACGCAACGGCGTGACGGACCAGTACGACGAGATCCAGGCGAAGCTCGTGTTCAACGGGCGCCGTGCCCGGCTCTGGATCGATCTGCGCGATACGCTGCGCGTGAAGAAGACAACACTCGCTGCGCTTGCCAAGGGGCTGGACAGTGCCACGACCCCGCTCTCGCGCAACCCCCAGAAGGGGATCATCGAGAATGATGAGGAGGTGTTCGGGCTTCCTCCCGTGAACCGTTTCGACCCCTCCACACCGGACGTGGAGGACTTCCTGCTCACCGATATCCAGGATGGCTTCAGCGGTGGCAGCGTGCTGGGTTTCTTCTCGCGATGGGACCAGACGGACAACATCGGTTCCAACAGGATGAACATCCTCTACATCGATTCGAAGGAGGGGCTGGGTAACCAGACAGCGAACGAGATCGCGAGCGTCGTGAGCACGCTTGCGCACGAGTACCAGCATCTGATTCACTACCGCTGGAATCCGCAGAGCGAAACGTTTTCGAACGAGGGGTGCAGCGAGGCCGCCAGCACGATCTGCGGCTATCACGACCGGCAGAATGTGAACTACCTGGGGAACACCAACCTCCCGCTCTTCCGCTGGAGCAGCGGCACGCCGTATATCGATCTGGAGATCGACTATCAACGCGGCATGACCTTCCTTCGCTACCTGTGCGAGCAGATGGGGGAAGGCTTCATGACGAAGCTTGTTCAGACGAAGACCACCGCGCTGGACCGTTTCAACGATGCGATGCGTGCAAGCGGCAATGGCGGCACGATGAACGACATGCTGAAGGGATTTGCCGTTGCCAACTTCATTCTCAGGGGGTACGGCGATCCCCGGTATGTGTACAAGCTTCAGCTTTCCAACTCGATCGCAAAGGTGACCAACAGCTACATCGGAACGTTCCCGGCCACCGGGCAGGTTGCCGTGCAGCAGTACGCCGCGGCATACAACCTCTACTCGTTCAGCGCTCCGCAGGGGTTGAAGATCAAGTTCGAGGGAAGCCAGGCCTTTACCGTGATGGCGCTTCTGTACCGGAACAATACCCTTGTGGAGATTCGCGAACTGAATTCCAACGTGGACAACGTGCTGGGTGAGACGGTTGGCTGCAACAAGATGGTGTTTGCGATTGTGAACCTGGCATTCAACGGCCAGACGATCACGTGGACGGCGGAGTCCGTGACGAGCGGCGTGGACGACCCCGCAGCACCCGCAAATGCCGTGGCCATAGCGAACGTCGCACCGAATCCCGCCACCGGTCCTGTGGCAATAGACTATCGCACGGATGGCTCGGAGCCGGTATTCATGCAGGTGTACACCGTTGCGGGGCAGCTGGTGCGGACGCTTCTGGACGGCGCCCGCATGGAGAGCGGCGCGCACACGGCAACGTTCGATCCGGCGGGCCTTCCCTCCAACGCATACATCGTCCGGCTGAGCCAGGGCTCGCGCGTGAGCAGCCGTGCGGTTGTGATCGATCGATGAGATCGGCCGCGCGGCGTTGACGGATGAATCAATGTCAGGGGGCGGTCCTTCGATACGTCATCGAAGGGCCGCCTGCATTATCGAACTGGTTGTTGTACGAATCCCGGGCCGCACGATGCCGCATCTTCACGACGATACGCACTGGCAGCTGGAGCCGTCGTTTCTCTTCGATGCCCTCTGCTTTCTGAACGTGCTGACAGGCGATGAATTCTACGTGCGTTACTACCGCGAAGAGTATGGCGCGTTCGCGCCGCGCATCACGCCGGCAGCCGGCGATGCGCTTGCGCTGCTGGCGCGAACGGTGAAGGAGGAAGGGGGCGGGATCATCTCGGCATTCCTCACGCTCTGCTTCTCGGCAACCGATGCCCGAACGCTGATGGATGCCCGTGCAGCGATCGTACGGAGCGATGCGATGCGCGCACGGCTGCAGGCAACGCCCTACTACAGCGATGAAGGGTGGGAGATGTTCCGGGCGATCGGCGCTCCGCTGGATGTTCTGCTGCGATTCCTGGAGGAGGTCGGCTTCGAGGAATACTGGCACGCCCGCGCGCTTCCGCGCATCCGCGAGTCGATCGCTGCAATCGAGCGGGAGCTTCCTGCATACAACGTTGTATGTGAGGTGGAACGGCATCTTGGAGTTCCCCTCTCCTCCAACACGATAACCATCCTGCTGCTCTACTTCTCGCGGCCGCACGGCATCAGGATCACCGGGACGCGCTTCATTACCGATGCCGCCTACCCGCTGGCAATTGTGCTGCGCAATGCCGTTCACGAGATGCTGCATCCGCCGTACGATCTCCTGCAGGACGTGGCGTTGAGCACTGCGGTGGAGGAATTGCGCGGCGACCGGTTTCTGATGGACGCCGTTCTGAATCATGACCCGGCCTACGGCTACAACTCGTTCCATGGTTATCTGGAGGAAGATTGTGTTCAGGCCATCGAGCAGATCATCAACGAGCGCTTCGGCATCGGCCTGGACCCGCACGAACGATGGCGAACTGCCGATGGCGGAATGCATGTGCTGGCAGCCGTACTGTACGATGCGATGCGGGAAGAAGGCTTCGGCAATGACGATGAATCCTTTCGTGACCTGCTGATCCGCCTGATTGCAACCGGCCGTCTGAGGGCTGGGGCAATTCATGACAGGTACGCGGCATTCCTTGCAAAGGAGCTCGATACGAAGGAATAAGATGAGCCGCGCATCCCCTTCGGGCAGCCGTGCAGCCTGCGGCGATGCCGCGCGGAGAGTGACGTTTCCACATGGTTTCGTGTTATTCGGATGGACTCGGAGAGGGGGGATTCGGGTGAATCGAATCATGGCACTCGTTCATTCCTTGGGATTGACCCGGAGGGACGATATTTTCCGCGTCCCGGCAAACCGCTGCATTCGTTGGCGGGGCTTGCCATGAGCTGACGCCAGCCATTCCCACCCCGATTGTCGGCGTAATCCAGGCATTGTCATTCTTCGCGCACTTAGTTTCGGAGCGGTACGCATGGTACGGAGACTGCTACGACGTCCACAATCCATCCTTCTTCTGCTTGCTGCAATTGCTCTGCTTGCTGCAGGAGCATTGCAGGCGCAGCCGGTGGTGGTGTCATTCCCAACCGTTCCGTGCGACTCCACCGCGTGCGATTCCGTTGTGATCACGAACGGAACAACCGAATCGTGGCAACTGACCAGGCTTGCCATGCGCGACAGCACCAGCTACAGAATCGGGCCCGGAGTCTCGGTTCCAACGGCGATCCCCTCCAACTCGCGGCTCAACATTCCCGTCTGTTTCGTTCCGGAGCGTCGCGGCGCAATCAGCGATTCGCTGCTGATCGTTATTACCACCGCTCATGGCAACGATTCGATTCGCGTTCGCCTCACCGGCAGAGGAAGCGGCCCGGCGCTGGACGTAACGCCGAGCGTTCTGAACTTCCCGAAGACGAATCCCGGCTCCAACGCGGTGCTGCCGATGGTGATCCACAACAACGGCGAAGGGCCGTATACGCTGGATGCCTCGAGCCTCTCGATACCGCTCCCCTTCGTTCTGCAGACCACACTGCCGCAGGTGATTCTTCCCGGCGACAGCCTGATAATCCAGGTGATGTTCAAGCCGGACAGCAACGGTATCTATTCGGTGGCGGTGAATCTTCCATCCGGATGCACCTCCGTTCTGCAGCTCGGCTTCAACGGCGTCACCGATCTGATCGGCACCGGCGCGGTGATACGTCTCAGCAAGACCGGCTTCAATCCGGCCAACAACGAGCAGATCCCCTGCGACTCCGTACGCTGCAGCACACTCACCTTCTCCAACGTCGGCAATGCCCCGCTGATCGTGGAGAGCGTTGCCTGGGCCATCGGGTCGCTTGGCTACACGATCACGAATCCCATTCCAACGCCGTTCATCGTTGCGCCGCAGGCATCGCGCGATGTCGAGATCTGCATCAGCAGCCGGCAGCGCGGCATGCTGCGCGACACCCTGCTCGTCACCAGCAACAGCCGCAGCTCCATCGCGTTCGGCATGCTGATCGATGTGAGCGGCTCGATGAAGGAGACGATGTACTGCGGCGCCACGCCGAGCACGCGCATGGTGCAGGCGATCACGCAGGCGAAGAACTTCATCAATCGTGCGCTCCTTTATCTCCCTGCCGTTGGAATTCTCGATGAGCTGGCAGTGACCACCTATACAACGTCGAACTTCGGCCGCTCCTCCATCAAGGACATCTTCCCGCTTCAGATTATTACCGATCCCGCGCGCGCCACGGCCTTGAACGCCGTCAGTGCTCTCACACCCCAGGCGGGCACGCCCACCGGCGAGGCCGTGCGCCACATGGTGGATGTCGTGGCGAAGAGCAGCCTCACCAACCGGGTGATCGTTCTCCTTACGGACGGCGAAGCCGATACGGACGACCAGCTTACCTACCCGATTGCTCAGGTTGCCGCATACGCGCAGCAGCGTGGCATCAGGGTGTTCACCATCGGTATCGGGCTGGACCCGGCCAAAGGCGGCAGGCAGTACCTGCAGTCGCTCGCCAATGCAACGGGCGGCCAGGCATATGATGCCAGCGACTGCAGCTCGCTGCAGGCTGCGTTCGAGGCGATCACCGATCTGTTGAGCCGCGGCGCGAAGAGCCGCGAGCCGTTCCAGATCAAGATCCTTTCGCCGTACATCGTGCAGGTGCAGGATGTGGTGTTCGACTCCGTGTACGTGAAGGGAACCGAGTGCCACACGATCACGCTTACCAACGCCGGCGAAGGAAACGCCGTGGTGGACAGCGTCAACTTCCGCACGATGCTGGGCGACCCCACAACGGAGTTCTCGCTCGGTTCCGGTGTCACCTTCCCGATCACGATTCCGGAGAGCGGGCAGGTTCAGCTCACGGTCTGCTTCACGCCGGACTCGATCCGGATGCGCCATGGCAAGGTCACCTTCTACTACAACAGTTGCGGTGCCATTCCGGTGAGCGCCGGCCTCAGCGGGCCGGCATGGGCTGAAGCAAATCTTCGCATCACCGATAGGAGGATCGGCCTCCCCGGGCAGACCGTTACGCTGCCGGTCTATTACGACAGCACCGTCTCCGCCTACAGCGTGGATACGATCACCTATCAGATGCGCTGGAACAAGACCATGCTCGATCTGCGAGGCGTGCGTCCCGGAGCGCAATCCGGCGGTGCTATGCTGACCGCCGGTCCGGTGCACTATGGTGACCGGGAGGCAACGGTGGATATCGTTGCAACGGGGAATCACATGCCGGGCGCGGGCGAGCTGGCGCAGCTCGATTTCATGGTGCTCCGCGGGGACACGCTCGGCACGTCGGTGGAGTTGACCTCCGGAACGTTCGAGGACGACAATCCTCGAACCATCCTGAACAATGCCGGCTTCGTTGAGCTGGACAGTACATGCTTCCGTTCGGCGAAGCCGATCAACGTGGGGGTCGCAGCCAAGATTGCCGTTGGCGATGCAAGCCCCACTCCCGCCTCCAATCCGGTTGTGACGCTTCCCGTCACCGCCGATGCCGACGCCATCATCACTGTGGAGCTGTACAGCGCCGATGGTACGCTGCTGCGTCAGGCCCGCCGGTACGACCTCGCAAAGGGAACGAGCAGCATCACGATCGGCCTCGACGGCATGGCCAGCGGCAGCTACTACGCAATCGTGCGGGCGCAGGACGGCACGGCGCTCTTCCGCAAGATCCTTCTGGCCCGATAACGGGCTGCAGGGACTCTCCCGGCACTGCTGTCCGCTACGCACTGCGGGTTCGATGACGGTGGGTCCCGGATGTTCTCGATGAACGCGCCTGCAGCACTCTCAACATGTAATCTCTCCGGTTCATGATGCATTTCCTCGGTGTACGACGTAGATCACGCGGAGCGGATGGCCGGCGTCGCATATGCGCGATGCTGGTGCTGATGCTGCCTGTATTCGCTCCGCAACTGTATGCGCAGGGAGGGCATGCGAAGGATAACGTGCTGTTTCCCAAGCCGATCCCGATCCCCTTCTACATCGGGCTGGAGGCGGGCTACGGGAACTGGACGGACAAGGGCTACTTCGGTGTTGGGGATGGAACGTATGCGCCGTGCGCGCTCTTCGACAACGGCTCCGGACATGGCTACACGTTCGGCGCCAAGGCGATGTACTACTTCAACACCTGGCTCTTCCTCTCGCCGCGGGTGCGCTACGAGGGGCGCCCCGGTACGTTCAAGACCACGCTTCCGGGCGATCCGGTGCGCGATGCAAACGATTCCATCGTGACGCTCCGGGAGAACGGCGAAGTGCGCGCGAACTTCGCAACCTGCGCAGCCGATCTCAACGTTGGTGTGGAGTTCTTCAAGACCGGGATCTACGTCTTCGGCGGCGGAAGCGGCGGGCTGCTGCTGGATGGTTACTACGACTACTATCAGTCCATTGCGGACGGCCAGGCATTCACGTACGGTGATTCCAAGGGCACCAGCCACAAGCTGATTAGCGGACGGTCCTTTCCGACGTACAAGAGAACAACGTTTGCGCTGCGCGGCGGAGCAGGGTTCCTGTTGAAGATCGGGCGCGTGATTGTGAATCCGGAGTTCTTCTACAGCTCGCCGCTCAACTCGGTACTTGGGTCCCCCGAGGAGATGAAGCAGACCGGCATTGTGGGAACGATGGGGATCATGTACAACTTTGGGGATTAGGCCGCACGATGCAACGATTGACCCTTCTTCAGTTCGCATCGCTCGCGGCGATGCTGGCTCTGGCCGCTCCCCTCTGCGCACAGCCTGCGAGCAGGGACACGAGCTTTCACATCATCAGTCTCGACGCGCTCAATTCGCAGGGGGATGATTATGCGCCGTTCGTAACGGCGAACGATCGCTGGTTCTACTTCACCAGCAATCGCAGCCGCTCCGCGGATCTGTATCGCTGCACGCCGGAGGGTGATTCATGGGGCGCTCCGCAACTGCTGTCGAGCGATGAAATCAATTCCCCGCTGGACGAAGGCTCGCTCAGCGCCCCCGTGCCGCGGCAGAAGCTTCTGTTCACGCTCTCGGACGATGATCTGGCCAGACTCTCGTTCACCGATGCGGCGGTTCTCACCGCGAGCGATCGTGCGCATGGCCTTGGCGATGCGGATCTTCAGACGGTCGTGCTGGACTCCAATGGAAGCAGCCTGCATGACGTGCGACCGCTGCACGAACTGAACTCCGGCGACTGGGATGCACAGGCAACGCTCTCCCCGGATGGTGCCTACATCGTCTTCGCATCGAATCGCGAAGGGGGTGAGGGAGGGATGGATCTGTATGGCGCCACGCGCAATCCGGACGGCAGCTTCTCCGCTCCGGTCAATCTCGGCCCGGCGATCAACACCAGTGGCAACGAGATGTCGCCCTTCCTCTCTCCGGACGGACGCACGCTCTTCTTCTCCAGCACCGGCCACAGCGGCTTCGGCGGGGCGGACATCTTCTCCAGCCGCCGCGGCGCCGACGGGCGTTGGGGCCCCGCGAAGAACCTGGGTTCGCAGATCAATACGAAGTACAACGAGGTGTTCTTCTTCTTCGGCGATCGCAATCACTGCTACTTCTCCAGCGATCGTCCCGGCGGGAAGGGAGGGCTGGATCTGTATGCAGGGGGACCCAACATCTTCGTTGATGCCTACTCCACCATCCGTGTGCAGTTGCTGGATACAACCACGGGGAAGAACGTGGTCGGCCGTGTTGCCGTAAGGGAGACGTCGCTCTCCCGCACCGTCGGCGACGTGGACGCGCTTTCCGGCGTTGCATCGTTTCAGGTGCTCGACGGCCTGGACTACAGCGTTGCAGCCGATGCGCCGGGATACGATCGTCCGCTGCCGATGACGGTGCGCAACGTAGCGCCGAACTCCATGGTGGACTGCCTCATCAAGTTCGGCAGCCCGCCGCCGCCGCCGCCGCTCGCGGACGTTCCGCCGATCGTTCCGCCGCCTCCCCCTCCCCCTCCGGAGCCGCCGCTTCCGCCGGCGCCGGTGATCTTCACGTTCGATGTGGCGGGAAAGGTTGTTCCGTTCTTCGTGAGCGGCTACTACCGTCTCAACACCCGTATCTCGCTGGCCGAGCTGCGCAGACGGCAGAACAGCGATCTTCGCGACCAGACCTACATCGCCGATGTGAACCGCGATCACGAGGCGTTCACGCAGAACGACAACTTCGCCGCGCAGGTGGAGCATCTGCTGGATGATTTCGTGCAGCGGTGCCAGAAGACCTACTTCCCCGGCTTCGTGGATTATCTGAAGGCGAAGAGCCCGAACGATCCGAAGGAATACATTCAGCTTACGGTGTACGGGTTTGCCGATCCGCGTCCGATCATCGGAGCCTACACCGAACAGCCGGTGGACTTCCTGGATTCGACGGGCAACGCGGTGACGGTGAAGAGCTGGGAGAAGCTGGACAACTTCAAACTCGCCGGCCTGCGCGCGCACTACAGCGTGGAATACTTCGACAACCTGTTCCGCAAGGGGCGTGCCCGGAAGGTGTACGCACAGCTCATACAGCAGAACCTTGTACGATGGCGCGCCGTGAGCGGCAGTGTCGACGATCTGAACGCATTGACATCCGGTGAGGACCTCGGCACCAAACGCCGCATCGTCGTGGAGATGCGGTTGATCAAGGAGGGCGAGGATCCGGATGGCGGGAAGAAGATCGGCCATGGCGTGGGAACGCCGTAGGAACGGCCGCTGCTACCTTCATTCCTCGGCACGGAGCGGGGAGGCCTCTGTCTGGCACGTAGATATCACACTCACCGGTAACGCTGCATCCCATGCTGTCGGTGAGGTGAGTGGCGTTCCGCTGGAGCGTGAAGATTCCCTACGCTCCCTTCTACCGATGGGACGTCGCTACGCGGCTCGATATCGTTGCGTGCAGGAGCACGGCCATCTACTACAAGCGCCGCAGGTGCGTCCCATTCTTCTTCCCTCCCACAGCAGGTGCGCCAGATAGACGTGTGCCCTCTGTTTCGTGCCGGTCTCTCGCCGCGGTTGCCGGCGTTCCATGCTGCGGCATGTGTAGTGGGTGGAATGATGATTGAATGATCGATCGTGTCGTGATGGTGTAGTGATTTCCGGAGGGCGGGGGCGGGTGAATTACTGCAGCCGCTCCTTCGCTCCGTGACCTCGAGACCGGTATCAGCAAGGTGCGCGGCCGCGTGTATTACGTGGACTGTGCGTTCGAATTTCGAATCGGCAATTCAATGTGCCGGTGTCCGGCCATCACGGATGTGCCGCCGCCCGGCGCTCTTCTCAGTTAATAGATAGTGAGTGCTGCAATGAATGGTAGATCCGCCTTCGGTGTGATTGTGTTCCTCCTGTTGCCTTTCACCAACCACCTCTGCGCGCAATCCGGCGACAATCATCAGCGCAGGCTTCTGATTGGAACAAAGGTAGCTCCCCCCTTTGCGATGAAGGACAGCAGCGGCGTGTGGCGCGGGCTGAGCATCGAGCTGTGGCAGCGAATCGCTGCCGATATGAAGATGGAGTACGAATTCCGCGAGTACGATCTGCAGGGGCTGCTCCGCGCCGTGAAGGACAGCACCGTGGATGCCGGCGTTGCGGCTCTGAGCATCACCGCCGAGCGCGAAGCGCTCATGGACTTTACGCATCCATACTACAACAGCGGTCTCGGCATCGCCGTGGTGCCCACGCGCAAGGCGGAATGGCTGGGCGTTCTGGAGCAGCTCCTCTCGCTCAGGCTTCTGCTGATCATTGCGCTGCTGGCCGTTGGCACCGTTGTTGTCGGAGCACTGATGTGGCTGGTGGAACGCGGACGCAACTCCGATCAGTTCGGCGGCACCGGGTTGCGCGGCCTCGGCTCCGGAATGTGGTGGTCCGCCGTGACGATGACAACGGTTGGCTACGGCGACAAGGCGCCCATGACGCTGGTGGGCCGTCTGCTGGCGCTCTGCTGGATGATCACAGCGATCGTCATCATATCGGTATTCACGGCCACCATCACCGCCAGGCTTACGGTAAGCCAGCTCGAGTCGTCCATTCGTGGGCCGGAAGATCTGGGGAACGTGAACGTCGGAACGGTGATCGGCTCCACCAGCGAACGATACCTGCAGGCCCATCATATCCGCTACCGCACGTTCAAGACTCCGGTGGAAGGATTGTCATCGGTTGCGTCGGGTACGATCGATGCGATGGTCTACGATGCGCCCATGCTGCAATATCTCTGCAGCCATCAGATGAGGGATGCGGTGCATGTGCTTCCCAACGTGTTCGAGCGCCAGTACTACGGCATCGCGCTCCCGGCACGCAGCCCTCTGCGCAAGGAGATCAACACGGCTCTGCTCAACGAAACGCATCAGACGGTGTGGAGCGATCTTCTGTTCGAGTATCTGGGCGAGTGATGGCCGCACGGTGCCGGACGCGGAGTGCGGTAGTGCGCCCGTGCCGTCCGGCGAGGCGGCAGGCTACATTCTCCGGACAACCTCCTCGAGCGCGTGCGTGCCGAACTCCAGAGCCTCCACGGGGATGCGTTCATCCGCTGCGTGAATCGTGCGGGAGAAGTTGAAGCCGGCCGGAAGGGTCATCGGCAGAAAGCCGTGGCACTGAATGCCGAGACGTGAGAAGAAGCGGGCATCGGTGCTGGCGCCGAGCAGATAGGGAATGGGAGTGCCGCCGGGATCGGCCTGGCGCACAATATCCGCGAGCGTCGGGAAGAGGCCCATGTCCAGCGTTGCCGGTGAGGGCTCATCCGCAAGCATCTCCACCTCGAAGTCCACCCCGAGGAGCTCGCGGAGCTCGGCGATCATCTCCGCCGATGTCATGCCGGGAAGAAGGCGGCCGTCGATGTCGAGCGTTGCGTGCGACGGGATGACGTTGATGCGTTCCCCGGCACGGATGCCGGTGACGTTGGCGGTGTTGTGCAGGAGTGGATCGAATACTCCTCCGCGCTCCCCGAGCATGTTCAGTGTGTGATCGGTGAGCTGCGGCGACAGGAGCGCTCGCATCACGAGGCGTGTGGCAGGCGGTACAGCCCGGGCGATCGCGTTCAGCATCAACCGTGCCGCCTCGGTAACGTGCACCGGAAGACGCTCCTCATCCAGCGTGCGCAGCATCCCTGCCACGCCCGCGGTTACCCCTCCGCGTGCGGCAAGTGCTCCGTGGCCCGCCTGCCCGCGCACGTGCAGCCGCATCTGGCAGATCCCCTTCTCCGCAACCTGCACCGGATAGAATCGCCGGCCCGCGATCTCGAACGTGAAGCCGCCGAACTCCCCCACCGCATAACGAATGCCGGTGAAGAGCGCTGGATGTTCGTGAACCAGATAGCGCGCGCCGTACGCGCTTCCGGCTTCCTCATCGCTCAGAACGGCAAGCATCAGATCGCCGCGCGGAGCACCGGCGGCATGCGCGCGGAGAAATGCGGTGAGCATCATCGCAACGCCTCCCTTCATGTCCAACGCTCCACGCCCCCAGATGAACCCGTCCGCAATGCATGCCTCGAACGGAGGATGTGTCCACTGCTGCCCCTGCGTGGTGACAACGTCGACATGCCCCTGCATCAACAGGCCGGGCGCCCCACCCTCTCCGGCGAGGCGTGCAATCAGGTTGGGCCTCTCCGCATCGCGCGCCACGATCTTCGTCTCGATGCCCGCATCATGCAACAGGGTCGCGATGAAGCGGACACACTCCGCCTCGTTCCCCGGAGGATTGGTGGTATCGAATCGGATAAGCCGTTGAAGAAGTTCAGCAGGGGACATGGCCTGTCGATACGTGAGCCGGTGCCGGCATTATCTGATTGCAACCGTCAGCGTGTAGTTCGTCTTCGCCCCCTTGCGCCGCGCGTTGGCGCGCATCATCAGCACGCGCACCACATAATCGCCGCTCTCGCTCAATGTCTGGTCCCACTCCGTCGTTTCGGACATATTGTTTGCATGGCCGTTGATCGATGTGATCACGAAGACGGCGTAGCTGTTGTTGGAGGAGAGCGTGACGCTCATCTGCTGCCCGGCCTTCGCGCCGATTACGTAGTCCTTGTATGCGAACCCCTTGATGCTCCCCTTCACAACGCCGGCCGTAGCCCCTTTCGTGAAGTGGATGCGCTGGGGTGTCTGCGCCATGGCATCGACCGATGCAAGAAGCAGAACGGCGAGTGCGGGCGGGATGAGAATAGGTGAGCGCATGGGGCCCTCGGAATGAGTGTTCAATTGATGGATCGGTTGCCGGGACGTCGCGGCACCGCCGGGTTCAGGCTGCGTGCGGTGCCGGGCGTTCTGCGAAGCGTCACTTGCGAAGCAGGTGCCACACCGGCTGCGGCGCAGTGGGGCCGGGGAGCGCCACCATCTCGATATCCCGCCACATGAACGCGAGCGAATCGTTCACCGGCGTCCGGTCCTGCATGGTGATGTGAAGCGTCACCAGCGAGTCGCTGCGCGACCACGTTCCAAAGCGGCGAACGAGCTGCCTGCCGGCCGTGTTGTCGTTCAGGACGAACTGTTTGTCCTGCCGGAGCAGGAGCGCGATCACATGATGCACGTTGCTGTTCTCCGGGAGCACCTCGGTGTACGTCCCGGCAACGCTGGAATCGCTCAACGGCCTGTTGTGCCAGCGCGTGCCGGTGGGTTTCGTGAGCGCCGAATCCGTTGCGGCGGTCGTGGAATCGTGCGGTTGCCGCTGCTGGCCCGGCGTGCTGCACGCGGCGGCCAGGAGCACAACGGCAAGCACGAGGCTCGCGAGAAGCGAGGATGGTACGCGAGGTACTGTTTGCATTGGGGCGATGGATTGGTTCGCAGGCAGGATAGGGAGTTGTATGCGGGTTCCTCCGATCGCCACGCACGCATGCGCGATGGTGCGTGGCGATTGAGGAAGCACGTCGTTCAAAAATTTTCCGGGTTGAGCGGGAGCAGCTTCTCGTGCACGAACTGCCGCCCCTTCCGGATCAGCGTTCCGTCCAGATAGACGTCGGCCCCGATACAGACCAGGTCCCAGTGCACGGCGCTCTGGTTGCCGTTCGGTGCGATGTCGTAGCACTTTCCCAGCGTGAGATGATTGGATCCCCAGATCTTCTCATCGAACAGGATATCGTACATCGGCTGATCGATGTACGGATTGGTTCCGAAGGAGAACTCACCGAAGCGCCGTGCCCCTTCATCCGTGGCGAGGATCTCCTCCAGACCCTTGTTGTTGCTGGAGTCGAAGCCGACCACCACGCCCTCCTTCACTTCGAGCTTGATGTATTCGAACGGCTTCCCTTCGTACACCGTCGGGGCGTAGCTGATCACGCCGTTCACCGACTCGAGAAGCGGCGATGAGAAGATCTCGCCATCCGGGATGTTCACATCGCCGGCGCAGGGAATCCACGTCTGACCCTCGATCGAAAACGAGATGTCCGTTCCCTCGCCCACCATCTTCAGTTCCCTGCTCGCGGCAAGCAGTTCATGCAGCGGCTTCATCCGCTCGTTCAGTTCCGCGTAGTCCAGCAGGCAGGCCTTGTAGTAGAAGTCCGCGAACGCGGCTGTGGGCATCTTCGCATTCATGGCGAACGCGGCGGAGGGATAGCGCATCACGCACCAGCGCGTGTTGTTCACACGCTCCTCCATGTGCACCGGCAGCAGATATCCTTCGGAGTAGGCCTTGTTCTGCTCCTTTCCAACGCCCGCAAGCTCGTAGATATTCTCACCGGCGCGCACGCCGATATACACATCCATCTCCTTCATCAACGGCAGCCCCTGCACATCGCGATAGCGATCCCACAGCGCACGCGTTCCGCGCTCGCGGATCACACGTTCGGTCTCCGTATCGCGAATCACGATGAACGGTACGGCGCCAACCTCCAGCGCTGCACGCGCCATCTCCTGCGCCAGATGAACGCCGTTGATGCCGAAGAGTTCTATCATCACATTCTCTCCCGGCTTCGAGGCCGTGGAATAGGTGATGATCTTGTCTGCGAGTTCCCTGTTGCGTGCGTCGTACATGGAAGCGTTGATTGTCGGTTATGAATAGTCCGGGCCACATCCCTGCGACCAGGAAAAAGCGTTGCCCTGCGGTTGGCCGTTCCGGGCGTCGCCGGCGAAGTCCGGAGGAACCGTGCCGGCGGCCAGGCCGCCGGCGCTGCTGCGTGTGCGGTGCGACACGCGAGGGCTCCGTCGGGAAACCCGGAGATGCGTTCAGGCCTCTCCCTCCGCCCCCTGACGGCGAAGCAGCGTATCGATGCTCAGGAACGATTTCGGGAAGTAGATCAGAAAGATGGAGGCAGCCAGCAGGCCCAGATCCTCCAATACCTTCCTGATCCCGACCGGCTCCGGCGCACCCGGAAAACATCCGCAGTCGATGTTCAGCCCGCGCGCGATCGCCGTGATGACGGCTATCAGGAATACCACCAGCAGGGCGGATGAGAGGAGTGCGCTTCCGCGGATGGCTGCTCCGGCGAAGAGCAGAATGCCGATTGCGAGCTCCGTCCAGACGAATGCGAGCGCCGCGATGTTGGCCAGCGACTCCGGCAGCATCTGATACGCCGCGATCGAGTGCGCGAACGTGGAGAGCGAGCCGATCTTGCCTGCGCCCGATACGATGAAGACGACGGCAAGCAGCATGCGGGCCGCGAACGAGAGAAGCCGGATTGCAGGATGCATTGCCTGGTTGTCGCTGCCGCTTCCGTGGGCCGCCTGCCCAGCCTGATCCATCGGGACTGCTGATGTATCCATAACTGCTGCGGGATATCGACGTGAAGAATTCGTGTCGTGCGAACGGCCGGCCGAGCGTCATGAGCGCCTCGGGCCGGGGCTTACTGCGCTCCCGTGGCAACGGGATACTTGCGCGCCGTCCACTCCTTGATGCCCCCCATGTACACCACAACCACCTTGAAGTTGAGCTCGCGCAGGTGGTCCGCCAGTTCGTGGCTCAACTCGCACGCATCGCCGCCGCCGCAATAGGTGACGATCGGCCTGTCGTGCGAGAGATTCACGATCTGGCTCAGCTTCGTCTGCCACTGCTCCGCGTAGACGTTCATTGCACCCGGGATATGCCCCTCGGCGAAATGATCCTCCGGGCGGGCATCGATGAAGGTGGCGGCCTTCATGTCGTACAGTTTCTTGGCAACGTCCCCGTCGATCTCCTTCGCCGTGGCGAGCTTCGCAAGCAGAGTGGCCCGCTCGGCCCTGGCGAGGCTGTCGCTCGCTGCCTGAGCCAGCACCTTCGCTCTGTGCACCGAATCCTTGCGAGCCGCGTTGATGCTGTCCGCGACATGCTTCGCCAGCGCCGTGGTATCGGTTGGCGTTACGGCGTGTGCGGTATCGGGAGGCGGCAATCGATGAGCGGTGTCGGCAGTGGCGGTTACTGCGGGCGTGCCGGCCGTTGAAGCGTTGCTGTCCAGATGAAGGACACTGGTGCTGTCCGCCGTGCGAACCGCGCGCAGCCATGGAATGGCATTGGCTCCGAAGATGTTGTACGCACATGCCATGGTGATGGTGGCCAGAAGGATTGGCCGTGCCTCGCGGAACGCTCTGCGCAGCGGCCCGCGGGGGCTGCGTTGCGCGCTGCTCTCTTTATCGGACATCGATCTACCTCACGATATGGAAGCGGTACCCGCCGATGGTGTCCGGAACATGCCATGGATTCGGTGTCACCGGGAGGCCGGGATTATCCGGCCTTGCGCCACGGCTCCGGTGACAACCATACAATTGCGGGCACACAGGACGATTGCGGCGCGGCAATCTACGTCGCACAATTCGTAAAAGAAACGATAACTCGCTGCGACACTTCATCCGTTATCGGGTCTTCTCACAAGTCTCCGTCCGGCCGGAAAGGAGCTTGCGGATCGCGTAAGAAAGCGTATCTTTCCTCCTCAATTCTCAGGTGCTTCACATCCGCAGTAACAGAGAGATGGCATCCCAAGCATCAGAGTACCTATTACCCCTCTCGGACGAAGAGCTGATCAAGCGCTTCCAACGTGGTGAAGAAGAGGCGTTTACGGTACTGGTCAGACGCTTCAAGGATCCGTTGACGAACTATGTCTATCGGTTCCTGGGCGAGTTGGATCGCGCGAATGACGTGGTTCAGGAGACGTTCTTGCGTCTCTACCACTATCGTCATTCGTACATCCGTGACGCAAAGTTCGCAACGTGGTTGTTCAAGGTCGCCTCGAACCTTACGAAGACCGAGCTGCGGCGTGAGTACATCCTCCGCCGCTACATGGTGCAGGGCATTTCCAGCGACAACGATGATGAATGGCAGGGTTGGACTGTGCTGGATCCCGATGCCACACCGGACACGCAGGTTGATCGTTCGATGAAGCAACGGTTGGTGCAGCAGGCGCTCATGCAGATATCGCCGGCGTATCGCGAAGTCGTGATCCTCCGTGATATCCAGCAGATGAGCTACGAGGAGATTTCGGAGATTACCGGCCTCGGGCTGGGTACGGTCAAGTCCCGCATCAACCGCGGGCGTGTGCAGCTTCAGAAGTTACTGCGCAATATCTACCAGGAACGATAGAGACCATTCGGCATTCATGAGCATCTTTCGTAGGAAACGTCTCACCGATAGCGAGCTTCGGGAGGTTATGCAGTCCCTCCCGGCTGTGAAGGCACCTGCAGACTTCGAATCACAGCTCGACCGGATGATTGCGATGCACAGCGAGCATGTACCCCACATGTTGGGTTCCATGCCGATGGTACCGGCTCCGGACGATTTCGATTCGCGCCTGATGGAAGCCATCCGTGATCGCCGTCGGCCGGTCGCCCCGATCCCGGCTGCAATTGCCGGCAGCGGCGCATCGATAAGCTGGCTGAACAACATGATGGGGTGGATCGGCGGATCGCTCGCCGTTGTTGTTCTGGCGTTCGTCGTGAACGTGACCGGCGACGCGCCCAAGTCTGCTGCGGTTGTTCCTGCTCCTGCCGCCGGTACCAGCGGCGCGGCAAACGCGATGCGAAGCACCGGAACGGAGATCGCCACCCGGAAGCCCGAAACCGCGGGCACCGGATCGGTTGGCGCCCCGTCCGGCGTGACGTTCACGGAGCACGTGACGATAGCATCGGCGCAGAACCCGGCCGCACCGGCTGAGCCGAACGGCGTACGGCATGCCGCCGGGAGCGCTCGGACCTCGGCTCCGCAGGACCTGACGGCTCCGGCGCAGTTCCACTCGCATGTGAATGCAACGGGCGGGGCAGCGCGCGCTCACAGCGCAATCGCTACGCAGCCGCCGAGTGTTGTGCCCCCCCTTCCCGTGGGTAGCGGCGGCATGATGCGTGCGGACTCCGATCTGCAGCCGGCCGCAACGGACGTGAAGGCGGCCGAGACGCACACCGGAGTTTCACCGAATGCTCCGGCCGACAGCACGCAGCATGTCAATGTTGTAAGCGGCGGCGGCGCTCCGCAGAACGGCGGAAACAACGTGGATACGGGGGGCCATCGCAATACGGATGAGCCGAAGGAGGACGAGTAGGAACTCCGTCCCGGACGGGTAGCGGCGGTGATGCCGGCACGTTCTCGAGAGTGCTGCTCCTCTGCAGGAAATAACAGAAGCGCACCATGGAACCCATGGTGCGCTTTCTTATTTCGGGGAAGGTTCGCCGGCCCTCCCCTCGCTCTTGCTGCGGCCGTCGCCACATGCTGCAACATCGAAACTACGTCCTCTATCACGCCTGAAAGGGCCTCGCCTGGCTGCAGCAACAAGGTGACGATCCTGAGGGATCCACCTCCGCGCCGCGAGCAGGCCCTGCTGCGATCAGGGATAGAAGCGGACGCCGAACGCGACATCGTAGCCGATACCGGTGGCCGGAACAAATCCCACAATCGGTGCCAGCTCCACGAAGAATTCAACGGGGGCGTTGAACGGCATCGCATCGATGCCGCCTACGGCGCGAACACCGAACGCCACCGCGTTTTCATTCTCGTAGTAATACCAATCATGCCCGTTTCCCCGCACGAGAACGCCGTTGCCGCGGCCCAGACCAAGCGCACCACCGATGCCGAAGTACAGGCCGGCCTTGTGCGAATTGAACGCGTTCACCTCCCACAGATAGTCCGCATGAATCCGGGTGCGGCCAAACCACGATGCACCGATTGCGGCATCCCAAGCGTTATTGCCGCCCAGTGACCCCTTTAATGTGAGGCCCGTTGGCTCCCCCAGGATCAACCCGAATCCGAAGCTCTTGGTATGAACCTGCGAGTACGAATCGGATGGGAATATGAGAAGGAGCAATATGGCAGCTGCCATTGCACTTATGATCCGGTTGCGCATCATCATTCTGCTTGAACGTGAAAATGTAAAGTGGGGCCGCGCTCCGGAAGTCAGCCGGGAGCGCGGCGTGCCGTGTTCGTCAGAGAAACGTTTTCGAGAGGTGAAAAGATAGCGGGGTGCCGCGCTTCTATCGCGATGCGATAATCGAGCAGATGGATGCCACATCCACGATATCATCCGCGGAGCACCCGCGGGAAAGATCGAACATCGGCTTGGCAAGGCCTTGAACGATCGGGCCGATCGCGATGGCGCCTCCCATTCGCTGCGCCATCTTGTAGGCGATGTTGCCGGCATCCAGGTTCGGGAAGATCAGCACGTTGGCATCTCCCTGAATGGGCGACCATGGGATCTTCTGTGCCGCGACTTCCGGAACGATTGCCGCGTCCAGCTGAAGTTCGCCATCCATGATCAGTCCTTCCGGAGCGTGTCTGCGTGCGATCTCGTACGCCGCACGAACCTTCTCCACATCCGGATGTTCCGCGCTCCCCTTCGTGCTGAACGAGAGGAATGCCACGCGCGGCTCCTCCCCCACAAGCCGCTTGAAGTTGCGCGCGGTGACCAGTGCAACCTGCGCAAGCTGATCGCTGGTTGGGTTCGGCAGCACGGCACCGTCCGCAAAGGCGTAGATCTTGGTCGGGAATACCATGAGGAAGAAGGAGGAAACGGTGGTGACACCGTGCTCCAGTCCGATGGTTTGAATCGCCGCGCGGATCACGTCCCCCGTGGTGGAGAGCGCTCCGGCCACGCATCCATCGCACTCGGCGAGATGCACCATCATGCCGGCCGTGTAGAGCGGATTGCTGATGGCGATGCGGGCACCCTTGATGTCCAGACCCTTCTCGGCCCGGATCTTCTGGAATGCCTCGGAGTATCGTTCGTGTTGCGCGTCGTCCGGATCGACAATTTCGATGCCGGCGAGCGAGATGCTGGCCTCCGCGGCGCTCGCCTCGATCGAGCGTCGGGGGCCGACCAGTACCGGCCATGCGATCTTTTCATCAACGAGGAGCCGTGCGGCGTGCATCACGCGCTTATCGGTTGCATCGGCAAGCGCGATCCGTTTCATGGACGCTGCTGCAGCGTCACGAAATCCGGTGAGGATTGGCGGATAGGTTTCTGTTATACTGATCATGGGCGTCTGGCGCGCTGCAACGCCTCAGGGTTGGCGCCGCCGACTACGCATAAAGGGTGATCTGTGGTAGATTGGCACATGCCAAGGCAGCAGACCCACTGGATAAGTTACAATGCACAGGGTAATCGGAACTCTCCTCGCGGCGTTTTTCGTTGCGGCCTTCCCGCTCAGCGCACAGCAGCCCACCGAAGGGTTGCCGGTTGGTGCCATGAGTTCGGTGCACCATGAGCAGATGCAGCAATTCGGCCGTCGCGATATCGAGAGTGAGGCAGGCTGGGACAGCCTGAACGGCTCGCTCTTTCATTCCGATGCCGTGCAGCGGGGTAGACGATGCTCGCTCGGAACCAGTGTTGTCTTCGGCTGGAATCCCTACTGGACCGGTACGGCATATACAGGCTACGACTACTCCCTTCTCTCCGATATCTGCTATTTCTCCTACGAGGTGGATCCCTCAACAGGTGGTTATTCGAACATCCATAGCTGGAGGACAACGGACCTCGTATCCCTGGCGAAGGCGGCCGGGACGCGCGTTCATCTCTGCGCCACGCTCTTTGCGAACCACCAGCAACTCCTCGCAAGCGCGGCGAATCGCGCACGCCTGATCGACAGCCTGATTGCCCTCGTGCGGCTGCGTGCTGCCGATGGCGTGAACATCGACTTCGAAGGCGTGCCCGCCTCCCAGCGCGACCCCCTTGCCGGCTTCATGGTGGACCTCAGCAACCGCTTTCACCAGGAACTCCCCGGCTCCCGCATCTCCATTGCCCTGCCGGCCGTGGACTGGAACAACGCGTTCGACGTAGCAACCATGGCAGCCGCGGTGGATCTGTTCATCATCATGGGATACGATTATCACTGGGCCGGCTCGTCGGATGCAGGACCCGTTGCCCCGAAGAACAGCGGCACGCGCTGGGCACAGTACGATGCAACGCGTTCGGTGAACTACTATCTCGCCAGGGGGCTCAGCCCCGCGAAGCTCTGCCTGGGGGTTCCCTACTATGGCTACGAATGGCCAACGGCATCGGATACCGCCGGCTCCGCAACGCAGGGTACGGGAACGGCGGTTCTCTATTCAACCGCACGCGCACAGGCTGCGCTTCTGGGCCGCCGGTGGGAGCCGCAATCTTCCACGCCGTATTATGCCCACCGTGTGGACTCCTCGTGGCGCGTCTGCTTCTACGACGATGAGGAGAGCCTTCGAATGAAATACGACATGGTGAAGATGAAGCGGCTGGCCGGCATCGGCATCTGGGCGCTTGGCTACGACGGCGCGAATCCGGAACTGTGGGATGCGATTCGCGATGTCTTCACCGATTGCGCAAGCTCTCCCTGCGCCGGCACGTTCAGCGACATGGGGGGTCCTGCCGGGAACTATGACGCCAACGAGTCGTACGACTTCACCATCGCCCCCGAAGGCGCAACCTCCGTCACGCTTGCGTTCAACAGCTTCAACGTTGCGGACGACCGGCTCTCGATCTTCGACGGCCGCGACACCAGCGGTACGCTGATAGGCCGCTACAGCGGCACGCGGTCGCCGGGCGTCGTTACCGGCCACAGCGGCGCGTTGACGCTTGCATTCGTCTCCAACGGTGCCGCGCAATCGTGGGGATGGACGTCCGCATGGGCCTGCAGCAGTGGGCCGTCGGATGTGACCGCCGTGGCCGGTGCGGTTGCGCCCGCGAAGCTCGAGGTGTATCCGAATCCCGCAACCATGAATATCGCGATACGATATACCGTGCCCGTTGCCGCAGCTGTGCGCATCGCCATCTATGATCTGCTGGGAAGCGAGGTTCTGGCCGTTGACGAGGGAACGCGCGAACGCGGAAGCCACGAGACAACCATCGCAGCCGAGGGGCTTCCTGCAGGCACGTACCTCGTGCAACTGCAGGCACCGGGTTTCCGTTCGAGCGCCGTCGTGATGCGCCGCTAGGTACTTGCGAAGAAGTATCCTGATATGCTCTGAAGAGCACGCTGGGCCTGAGTTGTACTCAGGCCCCATTCTTCCGATGACGATCGCGGAGTCACACTCCGCGATACCAGATCGAAGTGTTATCAGGAATCAATTCCCTCTGTACGTAGAATGTCCATGGGGCATGCAGGAACGATGCAACACTTCCCGGGACAACCATGAACCTGCGAATCGTCTCTGCATGCATAATGGGAGTGGTTGCGGTAGCAACGCTCTCCTGCTCGGAGCCCACAGGTGGCGGGCTGCCGCTTTTCAGGACCACATGGATTTCGGGAACCGATACGGTGCTCATCGGGATGAGCGGGCAGTTTACCTTGAGACGGACGTTGCTCCCGGCATGCAGCCCCCGGGGCGGGAAAACGCGGCGACGCAATACGTTTCGATCTCGATACTGTGGAGATCCGGCTGATCGACACGACGGCCCGGCTCGGCTTCGTGGACTGCTCTCCATCGTGATCGGCGACTCGCTCTCCTCCGCGCCGCTCTATTCCGTGCGGGTGGAGAGCACCGCGGGCTATCGTCTGGAATACGATTCCATCGATGCGGGGCCATGGAGCCATCTGTACCGTGGTGATCGGAAGGAACAACTGCCGCGGCTGCAGCTGCACTATCCACGTCCGCAGCCGGAGCGCGCGGCCTGCGTCACGACCCGGTTCCGTGTGACCGTGATCGATGGATTCTACGAATAGCTCACGGAGCAACGGCGACGCAATTCCAACGGGGCAGCATCGGGATGCCCGGAGATGATTCGATATGACAGCGAAGAAGAAGCGGTCCGCAGGGCCCGCACCATCCGGCACGCCGGCGACAGGCGATGATTTCTTTCATCGCGTTTATCAGGTGGTGGCGTTGATCCCGACGGGGCGCGTTACCTCGTACGGAGCGATCGCCGCGTATCTGGGATTGAAGAGTTCCGCACGCATGGTCGGCTACGCCTTGAATGGTGTTGCCGGCGACATGGACCTTCCATGCCATCGCGTGGTGAATCGTGCGGGTGAGTTGAGCGGCAAACATCACTTTGCCACACCGACACTGATGCGCGACCTGTTGGAGTCCGAGGGGGTGGAGTTCAGGGGGGAGGCCGTCCTGATGGCGAAACACTTCTGGGATCCGGCGATCGAACTGGCCGCGAAGCCCAGGCCGCGCGCCGCTGCGCGTACTTCCCGCGCGAAGAAGGGGCGCTGACATTGGGGACGAGCCGCCCGTCGGCGCGAGCTGCTGGCAGTGTGAGCTGCCTGCCAGCGCGAGCCGCACATCGGTCCGGCTCTCGGCGAACGGGCATGAACATGATACCGTGCAATGCAATCAACAACCGTGGGGTTGACGAATCATGACAGATGCAGATATCGGTGCCAGCATTCTCTCGCAATATCGGTCCGCGCTGGCGATGATCGGCGCTGCGATCGAGTCCTGCCCTGAAGACCTCTGGAATCATGAGGGGGATGTGAATCGGTTCTGGCACATCGCCTATCATGCCCTCTTCTACGCGAATCTCTATCTGGCACCATCGGAGACGGAGATGCAGCCGTGGGTGAAGATGCGCAGGGACTACCACTTTCTCGGGCCGTATCCCTGGCCGCCGCATACCAGGCCGGAGATCGGTGCTCCGTACACGAAGGAGGAGATTGTGGAGTATCACCGGTTCGTCTCCGGTCTGGTTGCTCCGCTGGTTGCCGCGGCCCCCATGGATGCGCCCTCCGGGTTCCCGTGGATCCCCATGAACCGCTTCGAACTGCATCTCTACACCATCCGGCACCTCGCGCACCACGCCGGGCAACTGATCGACCGGCTTCGCGAGCGTGCGCAGGTAAGCATCAACTGGGTAGGAATGCGGCGCGAGACCTCCATCTCCGGCTGAAGCGCCTGCGGGCGTGATTGCCGGCGCGCAATGAACGCGCCCGGATCTCTCGCTCCAGGAGCTTGCTCCAGGATGCCGTTCAGCGCAACGTGTTCGGTGCGGCGTTGTATCTTTCCCGCCTTTCCGTCTTAGCCGGCAGCGGCGCTCGCCATGTGCCGGCTGAAGAATGAACGTATTCAACCCCGATCTCGACTTCATGCCACGTACTCTGATAACCGGCGGCGCCGGATTTCTCGGCTCGCATCTCTGCGATCGCATGATTGCAGAGGGCCACGAGGTGATCTGCATGGACAATCTTGTCACCGGCTCCGCGGACAACATCGCGCATCTCTTCGGCAATCCCTCCTTCCACTTCGTGCATCACGACATCACGAACTACATCTATGTGGAGGGGGATCTCGATTACATCCTGCATTTCGCCAGCCCCGCCTCGCCGATTGACTATCTGAAGCTCCCAATCCAGACGCTGAAGGTCGGCTCGCTCGGCACGCACAAGGCGCTCGGGCTTGCCAAGGCGAAGGGGGCGCGGATACTGCTGGCCTCCACCTCGGAGGTCTACGGCGACCCGTTGGTGCATCCGCAGCCGGAGGAGTACTGGGGGAACGTAAACCCGATCGGGCTTCGTGGTGTGTACGACGAGGCCAAGCGCTTCGCCGAGGCGCTCACCATGGCGTATCACCGCTATCACAACGTGGACACGCGGATCGTTCGCATCTTCAACACCTATGGCCCTCGCATGCGCATCGACGATGGGCGTGCAATTCCCACCTTCTTCTCGCAGGCGCTCGGCGGCGAGCCCCTTACGGTGTTCGGCGCCGGACGGCAGACCCGTTCGGTCTGCTACGTGTCCGATCTCGTGGACGGCATCTTCCGGCTGTTGATGTCCGACATGAACGAGCCGGTGAACATCGGCAACCCGGATGAGCTGACGATGTTGGAGCTTGCCGAGGAGATTCAGCAGCTCACCGGTTCCGCCAGCGAGATCGTCTTCGCTCCGCTGCCGAAGGACGACCCGCAGGTCCGCCAGCCGGACATCACGCGGGCGCGCCAGATTCTGCACTGGGAGCCGAAGATCGGCAGGGCCGAAGGATTGCGTATGACGTACGATTACTTCAAGCAGCGAATGGAGCGCAGGGGGTAGGGCCGGCACGATGCGGAGGATGGGTGCGCGCCTGCAACCGACATCCCAACGGCTTCCGAGGCCCGGTGCTGCAACGCCAGCAGACGGCGGAATGCAGACCGGCTCCAACGAAGGACACTATCTGGAGGCGGCAATGGTAATGGATCCCGAAACACCGGTAACGGATAATCCTGGTTCACTGAAGCGAAGCAAGCGGCCGCTGTTGTTCGGGCTGCTGATTCCCGCGATCGTGGTGCTTCCACTCTGGTTCTTCTTCCTCGGGCCGAAGCTTCGGCAGGATCGGCTGGAGGAGCACGGCGTGCATGTGCCCGGGCGGCTGATCGACGTGGAGGAGACCGGCACCATCGTGAACGATTCGCCGCAGCTCAAGCTGGTGATCGAGTTCAAACGTCTCGATGGGCATCTGGACACCGCAACAACAACCTTCGTTCCCTCGCTCCGGTCCGTGCATTTCTTCCAGTCCGGCGCGGCGGTTACTGCCGCGTACGACTCCACCGATCCGCACGAGATCACCATAACCGATATCAGCACCGGCCCCACCACGGCTCCCGGCATCCAGACCGTGCCGGCTCCGAACACGGCCGCCATCCAGGACTCGCTTCGCCGCACGCTGGACTCGATGCGTGAGCTGATGCAGAAAATGCAGGAGCAGTTGAAGAGCCGGAAGAAGTAGGCTGCGTTACGGCCTTCGGTTGTGAGCGCGATGGATAACCGGAGGTGGCGGAGCGGTCTTCTCAACGCAAGATCATGGATATCCGAACTTCGTTGAATATTAGAAGAACGATCTGGATGCCGATCATTCAATGGTATCAACAGCATTGCGTAAATCGATTCACTCTGAGGTTCCTCTTAGCGTGTTCTTCCGATCATATGAGCTGGTTATGGCACTTCAGGGCATATGTAATCGGACACATCAAATCTGTAAGCTTGGCCTGTGATAGTCGTTATGTACGATACTGGCGCGATTCCCAATCGACTTTTCGCGACAATTCCCTATGGCCAGGCATTCAGTATTGCCCCAGGTAGGATCCGGCAATGCCCTTGACAGCCCATCGACAACCAAACATCTCAGCTCATCCGTGCTACCGAATCCGAAGAACAGCAGGTCTTCGATTTGATGTTCCTTGACACGTATACAGCATCGGACTTATGTTTGGACCACATTTGATTGGGTCAATGCTACGACACACCGCAATACACCATGCCACTCATCAGCCGGCAATTCTGCCGGCGTAATCAACCACATTTGTCATACTTGGAGGTATTGTTATGAAGAAAACCATGTTAGGCATCATTTCGTTGTTGGCCGCGTTTTGTGCGAGCCATGCATGTTTAACGGCGGCTACAGTGGTGACGATTAAATGCCCACATAAAGGAACCGTTGTTTGCGTTACAATTCCTGGTCACGGTGGTATGGGGCAGATCATTTATGGTGGCCCTGCGGACATTTACCAGAGCAGCTCCTACCAAATGCCGGCTCCATCATGCCCGTCTAGCGGAAGTTCGGACGTGACTGCATTTGCTCATACAGATGCTTCTAACGCCGACGTTGGCGTTGGCTATATCAATGGGGTCATCTGCGTGTCTGGAGATCAGGAAACCGTAACCATGTATTCGGAAAACTCGCCGACATACACATCGTATGCCACCTGGTATTCAAATCTACCATAGCCATTAGGATCGATCTTATGGACGCTTACTGTGCTTGGTTAATTATCGGCTGTGATGCCATCTCTGCGAAAGCACGTTTCGGCCTGATTGGAGACGGAGATCCAAATCCCCATCGCCCGGTTCGGGGACATTCAGCGTTAACCAATAAGGGCAACT
>DASZRW010000131.1:0-105388 GCA_035549015.1 Kapaibacterium sp. (SeqCode) | reverse complement strand
ACGGAAGCGTCGCGGCACTTCTGATGCACGCACACCGTTGAGATGTGTTACCGGGCCGCGGCCGGCGCGCCGGCATGGGGTCATCCGCACGACTCCTACGGATTCAGATCCTCCGCAAGAGCATGGAGATACCCCACCTTGTCACCGCGCGATCCGCGCGAGAGGAAGACGGTGTAGGACTTGTTCACCTCCAGTGGAGTCTTGTCCAGGACCTGCGTGAGCAGGACGTTCCCCTGCTCATCGATCACGTCCGCGGAGACGGCGCCGGCCGGGGCGGTGAAGGAGTTCGTTCCGTCCGGGATCTCGCCGTAGCCCACCGCAATCGGTGTGGCTGCGCCGTTGATCCGCAGGCGAAGCTTCTTCCCGTTGAAACTGCTTCCGAACCCGCCGTTGAAGAAGCGCACCTGCGCCATGCCGGAAGGAGGTGCCGTGGTGTTGTCCAGCAGGAGCGCGCTGTGTGCGGTGAGCGAATCGTACGGGCCGTACGCGACGATCGTATACCGCTTGTTGATGGTCGGTGTAAACGCCGCGCGCGGCACCAGCACGTCCTGCTTGCGGTAATCGATCGAGATGGTCCCGGTGGTGCAGCTGTGGCCGGTGCGGTAGGGCTGGTGATACTCCACGCGGAACGGGAAGTCCTGCCGCAGCAGCATGCTCACGTAGAAGTAGCTCCGCGTCACCGGCTGTCCGTCGAGCCCGAGCGAGGCAACGCCCTCCACGGTCTGCGGCTGGCCGATCAGATTGCGACGGAAGTTGTCGTTCTCGCAGAACTCCTGCGAGGGGTCGTAGAACGTCACGTCGAGAAGCGAGTCGCCGCTTGCCGTGATGTTCGCGAAGCGTACGGCCGCGAAGTTGATGTTGATGGGGGAGGAGCCATGCAGCGAATCGGCGCCGAGATAGCTCTCCTGGAACGCCGAGAAATTGAGGAAGGCCTCATCGCCATGCGGCGCTCCGTTGCCGGTGAGCACCAGCGTGAATGTGGAGTTCGGCGGGAGCACGATGTACGGCGGCGTGATCGCGCGAATCTCCGCGCCGGTCGTGTGGTCGTAGATCCACAGGCCGGTTCCCTTCGGGAAGTATTCCTTGCTCGGTATGTACTGGCTCGCCGAGCCGTATGCGAGGGCGGTCACCACGAACGGCGACGCGTTGTCGTCCTGCCGCATGTCCAGCGGCGGGGCGTCCGGGCTCAGGTTCACCACTCGATACTTCATGGACTTGCCCGGGGTGGTGGGAACGGCGATGGTGTCCGTGGTTACCAGCACGTGATAGCCGTGCGCCGGATTGCCGTGGAAGTATGCCGTGTAGTATCCACCCTTGGTGAAGATCAGTGTATCGGTGGCGAGCACGGTGCTGCCGGAGAGGAAGCGGATGCGATGGGCGTTGCTGTCCGCCGGGTAGTAGCGGGCGTTGTTGTTCGTTTCGCTGAAGTCCAGATACCCCTGCGGTGACGGGAAGAAGAGATCGTCATCCACCTTCACATCCACCTTCGGACTTCCGGCCGCGGCGTTGATCACACGGAGAAACGCGCCGCTCTTGTGCACAACCGTGTCGGGCGGCCGGTGCGGCACGAACGGATCGTCCGGCGAGCAGGAGGAAAGGAACGCTGCGCCGGCTATCGCGATGAATGCGGCCGCAAGCATGCGCAGAACCACTCCCGGCAGCATGCCTCTGCCTGTAGTGCTCATGTCGCGGGCCTCTGTCTGCTGTTGGGTCACCATGGAACTGTTGTTCGTGCTGGGAGCGAAAGGAACGGGATCGCCATTGGATGGCTATTCTACGCCGGAGGTCCGTGATCTCCAATTGAAAACTCTCTGAAAGGACACGCGGCACTCGGGTGATGTGACAACGGAACCGCCCGCTGCGACCGGCGTGTGCCGGCCACAACGGGCGGTTGGAATTCATCGGTGCGTTCTGCGAACGGGCCGGGAGCCTGCTCAGCTCCGCTTCCGCTGTTCGACGGGCGTGCGGCCGTCCACCTTCTTGGCTGCCGATCCCTGCTGCGCCTTCTGCTGTGCTTCGGCCATCTTCTGCGCCTGCTCCATCTTCTGGGCAAGCCATCCCTTCTTCCGGTTCTTCGCCTCGGCGCGCATCTGCTCCAGCGTGAGCTGGTTCTTGGCGAACTTCGTCATGTAGACCTGCTGGCCGATCGCGAGGATGTTGAACGTCAGGTAGTAGAGGTTCAATCCGGACGGCAGGTTCGTGAATGCGATCGTCAGCATCACCGGCATCAGGTACACCAGCGCCTTCTGCTTCGGGTCCGTGATCATCATCCTCTGCTGGAGGAAGAGCGTGGTTCCCATGATGAGCGCCATCGCGCTCAGGCTGCTGCCGATCAACGGCAGATGCCACGGAAGCTGTACGATGTAGTCCGGCACCGAGAGGTCGTGTATCCAGAGCGCGAACTGCGTCTGCCTGAGATCGATCGCCGTGCTGAGCGTGTTGTAGAGCGCGTACAGGATCGGGAGCTGCAGCACCATCGGCAGGCAGCCGCCCATCGGGTTGATGCCGTACTCGCGATAGACCTTCATCGTCTCCATCTGCTGGCGCTGCTGGTCGTTGGCGTACTGCTCGCGCAGTTCCGCGATCTTCGGCTGCAGCAACTGCATCTTCCGCGACGACCGGATCTGCGGGATCGAGAGCGGCCAGAGCACGATCCGGATGATCAGCGAGAAGACGATGATCACCAGCCCCCAGTTGCCGATGAAGCTGTGCAGGAACCGGAACAACGGGAGCAGGATGAACTCGCTGATGGGGCGTGTGATGGAATTGCCGAGTGCGATCATCGGCGTGATGCCGAGATCGTGCACCACGTCGTACTCCATCGGGCCGGCGAACACCGTGAAGTGCTGCGAGACATTCCCTCCCGCGGCGCTGGCGGCGATGCCCAGCGTGTAGTGCTCCACCGTGCCGCTGGAATCCGCCGTGGCAGCGATCGCATCCACGCTCGCGCTGCCGTTCGCGATCGGCTTCTGCGGAATGATCGCTGCGCCGAAATACTTCACGTGCACGCCTACCCACTCCACGTTTCCGGCAAACTTCTCCTCGTGCGACTTGCCGACGTCGTGCCAGTCCACCTGCGTGTGGTCACCGTTGACGGAGACCACGGCGTCCGACTTCGCGGACTCCTCCATGGAGTTGTGTTCCTGATACTTCACGCCGTCGCGCCAGGTGAGCTCGTAGGTGGGGTTCGTTGCCGCGAGCTCGCCCGCCATGTTCCTGAAGGCGACGTCCAGCCCGACGCCGTAGCTGTCGCCGTGGAACACGAAGCGCTTCTCGATCACCGGCGCGGCGGCCCCGGCCGAATCGGTCGTGCCGCCAAGCGTCAGCCGCGCAACCACCACGGCGGAGTCCTTCTCGCCGAGCTTGATGTTCTCCGGCGCATCGAGGGTGTAGGCAAGGTTCTCGGTGGAGACCGGATGGCCGTCGACGCCGGTGAAGCTGAGCGCGAGAACGCCGGGGAAGCCGGCGGAGTCGTTGATCAACTGTACCGGAGCACCGTACCATGCCCTGTAGTTCTTCAGCTCCATGCGGGCAAGCAGAGCGCCGCGCGTGTTGAGCATCGCCTTGTAGTGCGGGGTCTCGATGGTCACGTAGTGATTGGCGCCGTTTGCAAGCGCAGAGTAGCGCGCGGGCGTTACCGGTGCCGGTGCCTGGGGCGCCTGCGGCGGGGCGGCGGGCGTCTGTGCCGGAGCCTGCCCCGTCTGCTGGTTCTGCGACTGCGCCGTCTGCTGCGGTGCCGGCGGCCGGGATGCCGGCTTCGGCATGAAGAAGAATGCCCACAGCGCGAAGATCACCGCAATGAGCCCGAGAGCGAGAAGCGTTCGACGATCGAACATGAGGAATGAATCAATTGATGAGTTGAGGGCGCCGCGGCAACCGCGCTGCATTGCGCCGTGCAGTTGCCGTGGGCGTCTCCATTCGCTACGGCGGCGAGCCGTTGGCCCGTGCCGTCTCAGCGTATGGTGCCGTGACCTTGCGCATCACCAGATACGCATATGTTGTCATGGCCGGGACCGGATGCCGGATAAGCATACGGGTAAGGGCACGATGAATCTCGTAGAGCGGCTTCACACGCGCATAGTAGGTGTGCCCGAAGAACCCGTGGTAGGCGTCGACCAGATACCCGAGTCGCTGAAGACGCCCTATCTGCCGCGGTATTGGCCCGCGGCACCATTTGTAGTATGCGGGGAACTTCGCATGCCGGCCGTTCTGTTCCCGCTCCCCCTGAACCATGGTAAGGAGCCAGCGCGATACCGGTCCGGCGAGCACCTTGTTCGCCACGAAGGGAACGGCCATCAGCGTGGGGAAATAATGAAATGCCGTTCCGCCGGCGCGAAGCAACCGATGCACATTGCCGTGAAAACGCCGTGCATCGTTCACATGCTCGGCAACCATGCGGCTGAAGACCAGATCGAACCGATCGTGCACGGCCAGCGCAGGGGAGAGAATGTCCTGATGCAGCTTGTGATACCCGTCCGGCGCCTTCGCCAGCTCCTCCTTCGAAATATCGAGCACGGTGTATTCGATTCCGCGTTGGGAGAGATAGTCCAGCGGGAGTGCCGGGTTGGCGCCGCCGCCGATCTCGCAGATGTGCCGCACGTTCCGTTCGGCAATCAATCGCATGAGCATTGGTTCAAAGCCGAACCATGAATCCTCGAAGGTCCCATAGTGGATCTCCATGGTGGTAGAACTCCATCCGTATGTGATACGCCTGTGGTGTGGCGTCGGCGATCAGTTCGCGCACGCACATGCGGCAAGTCGTCGTCGCTCTGTCACAAGAGTATATCACCGGATGGCCCGAAGAAAGGAGATTGCGTCTCCGTTCATGGGCAAAAATTCGTCCACATCGAACGCGGCCGGGCGCGGAGCGGTGAGCATGAGAAAGTCAAAGAACGGGGAGCGGTCAGTAGTCATGAGTCAGTTGTCAGCGACCGGATGCGAGACGCGATGCGACCAACTACCCACTACGGAGGAATGACGACTGGCTCACGGCACCGGATCGAACCCGCCCGGATGGAACGGGTGGCACTTCAGTATCCTCACCACTCCAAGCCGGATTCCCTTCAATGCTCCATACTTGAGAATGGCCTGACGTGTATACTCGGAGCAGGTGGGATGAAAGCGGCAGGAGGGGGGAGCCAGCGGCGAGATGTATCGTTGATAGAGGCGAATGATGCCGGCGAGCGCCCGGCGCAGCGGGCCGGCGTTCTCTTCCAGCAACCGGACGCTCCGATCGTTCACATCGGCATCTCGTTCATCGGCCGTATCGTTGCTCACCTGTTGCATCGTTGCGCCTGCGAAGACGTTTTGCAAGCGCGTCGAGTGCCGCCCGCATCTGTGCTTCGATCACATCGAACCGCGGGTTGACTGCCTGCTGCGGCGTCCCCGACCAGAGAAAAACGATTGAGAGATCGAGGCCGCCGGGGAGGCTGGCAGCGAAAGACGTACATTGCAGCCTGTAGGTTTCGCGCAACAGCCTGCGCACTCTGTTTCGACGCACGGCGCCACCGGTACCACGACGAACAACGAACCCGGCTCGGATTGCTCCGGCGCCGGGTTGATGCACGATGTATTTCAGTATCAGCTCTCCACGGCGCAAACCATCGCCTGAGCGAAAGATCGAGCCGAACGCATCGTAACCGCGCAGTCGTGCTTCCCGCGGCAGCCCCGCTTTCGGGCGATTCTGCATGACGCTCCTGGAATGCACTGACATCACCGGGCACCGGGGCATCCATCCCCGATGCACCGCGGTTACTAGCGGGAGTAGCGAGGCTCGTCGCTGACGGTGAGACGCCAGCGCCCCTTGGCCCGGCGACGCGCAAGAACCTTGCGCCCGTTCTTCGAGGACATCCGCTCGCGGAAGCCGTGCTTGTTGCGCCGCTTGCGGCGGCTCGGCTGATAAGTACGCTTCATGACTCTTCGTGCTTGTAGCCTCCATCATGGAGCACCACCATGCCGAACGGCGATGAGGTGCAACCCGCTGTCGATGGAAGCCGTTTTTGAGTTGCTGTTTCGATTACAGAAGCGCAAAGATACGAACCGAATGATTCTGTGCCATCATAATCCCGTTTCATCTTGCTACGGCCTCAGAAAATCTTCCGTGGAACTGTGGAACTGTTGCGCCTCGAATTGCCCGCGTTGTAACTTCGTCCACAAGCTTTCCGCACATCCTCTTTCTGGAAGACGGTCCTTCATCTCCCTGCCGTCGCCACCGGAAGAAGAGTTATTCCCAAACGACCAAGGCACCGTACATGCCCGGAATCCCTCGTGGATCGATCCGGGCGAGTGCGTCGTATGCCCCTATCGTTCGGCAGAGCGCCGCTGAACACCCCGCCATCGGCGTCCGGAAAGCTTGCCGAAACGGCAACCGTAACGAGACGAACGCGCGGACGGAATGATATCAACCCTACTCACGTACGACACAAAGCCTGCCACCGCAGGCACCGGCGATCAGGATGCATCCGTGCCATCCTCCGTAGCGGCATACGCACCGCGCGAGGCATGGGACGCGTGCCTGGAGATCGTCCAGGGGAGCATCACGCACCAGGCCTTCAAGACCTGGTTCGAACCGACGAAGGCGATCAGACTGGAAGAGGCCACGCTCACCGTTCAGGTGCCCAGCCGCTTCTTCTATGAATGGATCGAGGAGCATTACTACGGCCTGCTTCGCAAGAGCATCGTTCAGGTGCTGGGGGAGGGGGCCCGGTTGATCTATCATGCCGCCGGCGATGACGTTGTCGAAACCGCATACGATCGCGCCGTGACGCTGCCGGTACGGACGGCGGAGCATGCATCCGATGCGCCGCAGCGCCGCACGGGGCCGGTGTTCTCGCCGATCGCCTCCTCCATGTTCCAGCAGCCGGTCCGTGCCGCCAATCAGGCGCCCGCGCAGCAGAGCCACGCGCAGGCCGGCGCGCCTCCGCAGCAGAGCTATCTCAATCCGAGATACACGTTCGAGAACTTCATCACCGGCGACTGCAATCAGCTTGCCTATGCCGCGGCGCAGGCAATTGCCGATAACCCCGGCGGCACGCGTTTCAATCCGCTGGTTGTGTACGGCGGCGTGGGACTGGGCAAGACCCATCTGGTGCAGGCGATCGGCCATGCAATCCTTGGAGCGCGTCCCAACTGCTCGGTGGTCTACACCAGCTCGGAGCGGTTCACCTACGAGTTCGTCAACGCCATCCAGCACAACAAGTCGCAGGAGTTCACGAACTACTATCGCTCCGTCGACGTGTTGATCGTGGACGATATCCAGTTCTTTGCCGACAAGGAGAAGACGCAGGACAACTTCTTCCACACGTTCAATGCCCTGCATCAGTACGGCAAGCAGATCATCCTGACGAGCGACGTCCCTCCCAAGCAGCTGCGCGGTGTGGACGATCGCCTGATCAGCCGTTTCCAGTGGGGGCTCACGACGGACATCCAGCCGCCGGATCTCGAGACACGCATCGCGATCCTTCAGAAGATGTCCACCGACGAGGGATATCAGCTTCCGGGAGACGTGATCGATTACATCGCCCGGAACGTCACCACCTCCGTTCGGGAACTGGAGGGATGCCTCATCTCGCTCCTCGCGGAATGCTCGCTGCGCAACCTCTCGCTCACGCTCGATCTCACGCGCGAAGTGATCAGCGGCATCGCATCCGTTCCGGAGCAGGTGGTGAACGTGGAGCAGATCCAATCCATCGTCTGCACGCAGCTCAACATTCCGCACTCGCTTCTCGTGGGGAAGACCCGCAAGCAGGAGATCGTGTTCGCCCGCCAGGTTGCGATGTATCTGATTCGGGAGCTTACCGGCGCGTCGCTGAAGACGATCGGCAATCATTTCGGCGGCCGCGATCACACAACCGTGATGCATGCGATCAGCACCATCGAGACGCAGCGAACGCGCGATGACCATACGCGCCGCATCCTCTCCGCCGCACGCCGGGAGCTCGGGGTGAACGACCGATAGCCTCTTCCCCCCTCCGGCGCGAAGGAGAACCGGCCTCACATGCAGAACCGCCGTCCCACGAGAACCCGTGAGACGGCGGTTTTTCGATTTCGAATCCGCTCGAAGCGCCGGCCGGTGCATTGCGGGCGCACCGGCCGGCCTCCGCCGGATTACTTCACGTAGATCATCGTGCGCGAAAGCGTTGCGCCGCCGTCGGTTGTAAGCACGCAGCGATACGCCCCGGAGGCGAGGCCGGCGGGATCGAACTCCACGGCGTGCGTGCCGGCATCGTAGCGCTCGTCAGCCAGCGCGTTCACGGTGCGGCCTGCGGCGTCGAACACGGCCAGCCGTACATGCATCGCCGTCGGCAGCGTGAAGGCTATCCGCGTTGTCGTCATGAACGGATTCGGCGTGTTCTGTTCCAGCGCCATCCCTTCGGGAACCGTTGCCCCGGCAACACCGAGCTGCGGAGGCGGACCGGCGGAGTTGTGGCTGTCGCAGCTGATGATCTTATAGATGTTGCCGCTGTAATCGCTCACCCAGAGGTTGCTGTCGCGCGGGTCCAGCTCCAGGCCGCGTGCGTTGATATAGCCGGAGAGGATCGGCGACGTCAGGGAGATCTGGCACTCGTTCTGCTGATCCGGGAGCGTGAACTTGTTCGCCACCGCAGTCTGCAGAGCCTCACCCGTGAAGTCCGTGATCACCTGATAGATCGTCTTGCCGTCCGGGCCAAGCGTTGCGCCGCGCGGGCCGTACTGCACGCGGTTGCTCCGCTGCAGCTGCTGGATCAGCGTGGCCGGGTTCGATGCGTCCAGAAGGAACATGTTCTGGCTGCCGTTGCGATCGGTCACCAGAAGCTGATCGCCCGCGGGGTTCGGGAGATAGACGAGGCCGATCGGATAGGATGCCCTGGAGGTCCAGCGGCCAACCTGATGCCCGTTCTTGTCCACCTCGAAGAGGAGGCCCCCCGGCGAGGCATCGGTGGTGTTGTTCAGCTTGTGCATGAACAGATGCCCGTTCTTCGGATTGAACGCCATGTCCGTGAAGAGGCTGTCGCCCATCGACGCGTCCAGCTGTACCCTGCCTACCGTCGCAAGCGTGTTCGGATCCAGCTGCAGCAGCTTGCTGCCGGCGAAGTCCGAGGCCCAGAGATACTGGCCGTCGTAGGCGAGGCCGTACGGAACGGACGTTACCTGTGCGGCGCGCACCAGGCCGCCCACGGAGAACTTCGTGATCGTGAAGCTGTTGCTGGTTGCCGTCTTCCCCGCATCCGTCGTGGAGGTGACGCGCACGCGCGCCTGCACCGAGGAGGTATCGAACACGTTCCACCGGAACGACGTCACGTTGTCGATCAGCGGATACCAGTGCCCGCCGTCGTCGAGCGACACCTCGATCTTCACCGCGCCGGTAATGTTGCTCCAGCTGATTGCATGCTGCGTGCCCGCCATCCAGACCTCACCTCCCTGCGGCGAGAGGATGGAGGGGGGAAGGTCCGGCTTCTCGAGCGCGATCTCCCACATCGAACGGCCGTGCGACGCCATGCGCAGCTTGCCGGAGGACTTGTGCACCTCCAGGTCGGCTACCGCGACGCGCGGCAGGCCCTGGTTGTAGCTGGACCACGACTTGCCGCCGTCGGTGGAGATGAACATGCCGATATCGCTCCCCACGTAGATGATGTTCTCGTCATCCGGATGGAGTGCGATCGCGTTCATCGGGATATCGGGGAGCTCGCCGCTGATATCGGTCCACGTCTCGCCGAAGTCCGCGGACTTGAAGACATGGCCGCTGTAGAAGCCGGAGACGGTCATGTACACGGTTCCGGCCTTCGTCCGGGAGGGGGCGAAATCGGTGATGGCACGATTCGGGGAGCCGGGGGCCGTGGTGCGATCGTCCCAGTGGTCGCCGCCGTCCTGGCTCACGAAGATCTCGCCGCGGTCCGATCCGGCATAGATCACGCTGGTGTTGACCGGTGAGATGCCGATCGCCGAAGACTGTCCCTGCAGCGTCAGGTTGCTGGCCACCCAGGAGTTTCCCTGATCGAACGTTGCATAGATCGTATGGCGGCCGTGCCATAATGTGGAGGGGGTGCTCGGGTCCATCACCAGCGGGGCGGACCACGAGGCGGAATCGTTCGGATTGATGCCGTTCATGATCGAGACGGTGCTGCCGTTGAGATCGATCCGGCGCAGATCGCCGTTCGGATTCTCCGCGTAGATGAGGTTCGGATTCGTGTAGTCCACGCAGACATAGAAGCCGTCGCCGCCGAGCACGTTGCCCGCGAAGTTGGATGCGGAGGATACCGTTCCGTTGTCCTGCGTTCCGCCGTACGTGGTGGCAGGCTTGGACTGGTCAACCGCCATCGCGTAGAACTGCGTGATCGCGAGCCCGCTGGACTTCTTGGCATAGGTCGTGCCGTTGTCGTCGCTCCGGTACATGCCGCCGTCGTTGCCGAGGTAGATCACATCGGTGTTGGCGGGATCGATTGCCAGAGCATGATGATCCGGATGGGGCGCATTGCCGCCGCCGTAGGAGTTGATGTAGTACCAGTTGTTCCCGCCGTCGGTGGTGCGCACGATGCTGATGCCGGCCGCCACGCAGGTGTTCGGATCGTTCGGCTTCACCACCAGCACGTTGTTGTACCAGCCCTGCGTGCTGCTCCCCAGGTTCAGGAAGTCCTGGCCGCTGTAGACCGTTACCCAGGTGTCGCCGGAGTTGGTGGACTTGTAGATGCGTGCGAAGTTGGTGGCCGTGGTGCCGGTGCCGTTGGTCTCATGGATCAACGCGTAGAGCACGCTCGGGTTCGAGGGCGCACACTGCACGGAGGTGCGTCCCTTCGTGTTGCCGATCTGCCCCAGGTCCACATTCTTCTCCACCCACGTCTTGCCGCCGTCGTCGGAGCGATAGACGCCCTTGGACATGGTGGCGATCCACAACTGATTCTGGTTGGAGGGATTTACCGTGACGTCGGAGACCGCGTCGGTGAAGGTGCGCGACCACGTGTTGCCGCCATCCTCGGAACGGTACAGCCCGCTGTTGTTCTTGGTGGCGCCTGCGAAGATCAGGTTGCTGTTCGCCGGATGCACGACGACCTTGGAGAAGGCGCCCACGTTGGTAAGCCCGATCGGCCGCCACGTACTTCCGCCGTTGACCGACTTGAACAGGCCGGCGCCGTTGTAGGCGTCGATGTTGGAGCTCATCTCACCGCTTCCCGCGTAGACCGTGTTCGGGTTCCGGGGATCGATCGCGATGGCGCCCATCGAGATGGCGTTCTCGAAGTCCATGATCGGCGACCAGCTTTCGCCGCGATCGGTGGACTTCCACACTCCGCCGTCGGCCGCGCCGATGTAGACGGTTTTTCCGTCGGTGGGGTGGCAGGCAATGGAATTGATGCGGCCGCCGATATTGGACGGGCCGATCATCTGCCACTGATTGGCCGACAGCATGCTCTGGCCGTCGTGGCCGAAGCGCGGAACCTTGGAGTCGCTCTGATACAGCGCCTCGAGCCGGGCGTTCTGCGGAATGCGCCCGAACGGATAGGCACGCATGCCGTAGAAGTACAGCTCGCGCTGTTTTGGTGTAAGCCCCGGCTCGGTTGTCTGAAGTACCTGCTGTTGCGCCGGAAGCGTTCCACTCAGCAGTAGGAGTGCCAGGGCCAGGAGCGAGGCACGGAGTGTGGTTGATCCCATGTCAATGACCAGATATGATGATGTGAGACGGAAATTCGCATCGCATTCGGATGTCATCCGGCTTCTCGGAGGGCCGAGGCAGGGGGTCGGAGACCCTCCTCCCGGGTATAACACCGCAACCGGATCGAAGTCTCGGATCGGACGGGCAGCCGCGTACACACCGTTTCGCCGCCGGTGTGCCCGGGGATCTATCTATCCTTTGCGGGAGAAACTTGCAAGACGCATCGCTATCAGATCCTGCGCCGTATTAACGACGCTCGTGGGAACCGAATAGTTGTTGGCAACGATGCTATAGGCCAGCAGCTCGCCGTCGCGTGTCCTGACGTAACCGCTCAGCGCACGGATGCCCCCCAGGTATCCCGTCTTGCCGACGACATTGTTCTCGGCCAGGGAGCTCCGCATGCGGTTGGCCAGCGTGCCGTCGCGCCCGGCGATCGCAAGGGACTCCATGAAGTCGCTCGCAATCGGCGACCGATGAGCCCAGCGGAGGAGCGTCGTGATATCCGCCGGCGCGATCATGTCCTGCCGCGAGAGGCCGGAGCCGTCGTACAGGCGGATATGCTCCACGTCCACGCCGATCTCGGTAAGCATCCGCTTCACCACCTCCACGCCTGCGGCCGTGGAGCCGTTGCTCATGAACTCCCGGCCCAGCTTCTTCAGGATCATCTCCGCGGAGAGGTTCAGGCTCTGCTTGTTGGTTGCAGCTACAATCGCGCGCAGTTGCGGCGAGAGCCATGTTGCGATGCCGCGCAGCGAGCCGTAGGAGAATCGCTCCGGATAATCCGCCGCATTGTAGGCCATGCCGTGAACCACGATGCCGTTTCGCTCCAGCTCCTCCTTCACCAGTGTGGCGAAGAAGAGGGGGGGATGGTCCACACTGACATGCTCCACGTAGGGCTCCGCGGTGGCGGCGATGTTCCCGCTGACCGTGATCACGCTCCCTCCGCGTTCACGGCGGATGTCGAGCGTGGAGGCGGAGTCCCCCCGCGACGTGGTTGCCGTCACCTTGATCGAGACATAGGCCGTGGAGGGGGATATGTCTATCGAGACCGGAGCACCCGGTTCCCTGCCGGGCTTCACGGTAACCTCGATGCCGTTGTCGTAGATCGCGGCGCCGCTGATCTGAGCGTTGAAGCCGAACGGCTCATCGTCCCACGCCCAGCCCGGAGCGTAGGGAACCGAATCGAAGCACCCGGCGTCCACCAGGACATTCTGCAGCGAATGGATCCCGAGGGAGTCCAGCGACCGGGCCCATCCGCGGATCATGCTGCGCGGATCCACGCCGAAGCTGGGTGAGATGGACGGGTCGCCCGAGGTCCGGATCACCAGATTACCGCTCAACTGGCCGTCAGCGCCTATCGTGCCGCCGATGAAGAGATCGGTAGCGTAGCGATAGTCTCCTCCCAGCCGGTGAAGCGCCGCGGCCGTGGTGAGCAGCTTGATGTTCGAAGCCACCTGCCGGTTGCGCGCATCCTGAAAGTGGTAGAGCAGCTCGCCGTTGTCGCACGATACCACGGAGATGCCCCACGATGCATCGATGAAGTTCCGATCGGCCAGAATGCTCGTGATGTCCCGGGCCAGCACACCGGCCGCCTGCCGGCTGCGCTGCGACGCCGGATAACCCGGCATGCTTTCGGCCGGCTGTGCCGCTGCGCGCGGGATCGACGCAAGCTGGATGCCGATGCCGCATGCGGCTGCCAGCGCCAGCATCCTGCCGTTGCGCAGGAGGCTGCCGGGAGGCGAATGCGAGTGGGATGACATGCAGCTTGGGGTTGCCATGTTAACACGGAAACTTACACTGCCACGGCGGATGGAACAAGGAAGGGTGGAGGATCTGTTTGGCGGGGGAATGCGGCGCCCCGCCAGCCGGTACGAAGCTTCTCCGATCGAGAGGCCCCTGTCCGAAGCTTGTCCGAAAAATCGTACTTTCATCACATGTTTGAACGAGTCATCGCGCAGACCATCCAGAAGATCACGACGGAGACGCTGCAGGATCGCGCGGTTATTCCGCTACTCGACATCCTTCAGGATGCCCGCATCCCCGCCCGGATCAAGCCCTTCTTCGAGACCGAAGTCCATTGGTGGCTGTACAACGATGCGCTTGCGCGCGCTGCGAACAAGCGCTTCGACTACGACCATCCGGAGCTCGCGGCCCTGCTGAATTACATCGAGCAGGTGCAGTTCCGCCATGCCCGCTTCGAGCGCGAGGAGTTCACGGCCGTGCTGGACAGCGCGGTGAAGCTCACCTACAACTATCTCTGCCGCCCGCAGACAACCCTGAAGTGGTACATCTTCCGCGGGCAGCCGGTGAAGCCGTTGAACGAGGTGCTGCTCCGCTTCAGTGCCTTCGTGGACTACCCGTACTTCCGCGATGTCTTCACCGACTGGGTGGACCGCAAGCGCGCGGAGCGCCCGACGTTCGATGCCATCTCCGCAACGGAGTTCGAGCGCGTTATCCGGCGTATCGACGATCAGATCCTTCTCAACTGCACGGTGGAAGGGCTGCTGGAAATGATGGAGCCGCTCTTCGACTTCATCGGCGAGGGGACCGATCAGTTGATCCCGGTGGATGCGCTGGTGATCTTCTTCGACGACAAGAATATCAAGAAGCTCGTTGATCAGTTGGAGGAGTACCACAACGGCGGCGGCCATGCCGTTGGGCGCGAAGGGTTCGTTGTGCTGCTCGATGAGCTGCTCAGCTCTGCGGACGACGAGCCGGAGGCCGACTTCTCCAGTGTCTATCAGAACGATGCGCTGGACGATGTTGTTCGCGAACACCTGCGGAGCGGGGGAGGCGATACCGGTGGCGGATACTCCCATGCGGCACCTGCGGAGTACGAATATCCGTCCGGTTATGAGCCCGAATATCCGGCCGCCGACGAGCCCGATACCATGCCTGTATCAACCGGAGGCACACCGGCCGATGCGCACCAGCCGGCGACCCCCGTGGACGTTCGCGATACCCCGGCCGAGCCTGTGAATGCCGTTGTGACGCCGGCTGCCGGGCCTGTGTACGAAGCGGAGTTGCCGGGCGCGGAAGGATCGGAGCCGGGCGATGGTTCGATGAAGGTCCGGGAGGCCGACGCGGAGCCTGCGCCCTCTGCATACGAGCCGCCAGCCGGCGGAGGTGTTCCGGACGAGGCCGCGCCTGTGAGCCCCCACGATCGGGGCGATATGTCGCTGCACCATGAGGTCGCCGGCTACGACGCTCCTCCCGCCGGGGCTTCCGTCTCCGGGACTTCCGTCTCCGGGGCTGCTTCGCCGGAGCCCGTGCAGGCGGGAGCCGCCGAACATGGGGCCGCTCCGGAGCCCGGCGCGCACGGCGTTATGACGGATTCCGCAGAGCACACAGGCACCTCTTCATACATGGAGACCGGCGGGCCCGGTCTGCAGGCCGATGCGGCCTCCGACCATGACCATGGAGCCATGCCGGAAGGCGCGCCCGTTCTGCATGCGCGAACATGGCATGCCGGTACGGTCATCGCGGCCGAACGCGAGGTTCCCTACGACTTCGATGACGACGAGATGCTCGGCGAGCGCTCCGACGACATCCTCGAGGATGCGCCCGCAGCCGGCGCGGAGGTTGTTGTGGGGGTAGAGATCGAGGGGCCGATCGATTGGGATGATGCGGACGAGCTTGTTCCGTCGGCCAGGAGGATCAGGACCGATCGCGAGCCGGGGCCTGACGATGAAGAAGATTCATCCATGCTGGTTGCCGACGAGGACGATGATGACGATGACGACGAGCCGGTGCTCCGCAACTTCGATGCGACCTCGATTACCGAAGGTCTGCGTGCGATCGAATCCGCCGGTACCGCCGTGGGCGCCGGCACGGGGGATCTTCCGGCAAACGGCATGGCGTTGGACAATCTTCCCGATGTGCGGCGCTGCATCGATCCCGCGCTGGAGCGGAAGGTTGTGAAGAAGATCTTCAAGAAGCGGCGGAGCGAGTACGATGCCGTGCTCGATCGCCTGAACGGCACCACGACGTGGCGCGAGGCTTCGCATATTCTGGACGAGGCGTTCATTCGAAACGAGGTGGACCCGTACATGCGCACGGCGATCCGCTTCACCGACAGCGTCTACGGCCGCTACCTTCCCGCGCATCGCTGATCGAGCGATCCTCGCAGCAGCAATTTTCACTCAGGAATTACCAGGCAGTTCGTGTTCATCGACAGTGCAGAGATTACGGTTCGTGCCGGCAGGGGCGGGAACGGTGTCGCGACGTTTCGTCGCGAAAAGTTCGTGCCGAAGGGAGGTCCCAACGGTGGCGACGGCGGCGACGGCGGCGACGTGGTGTTTGTTGCGAGCACGCACATTGCAACCCTGATGGACTTCCGTTACCAGCACGAGTACGCGGCCGAGAACGGGCAGAACGGCGCGGCCGGAAACAAGACGGGGCGCAACGGGAAGACGATCGAGATCAAGGTGCCGGTGGGAACCATCGTGCGGGATGTCGGCACCGGTGACCTGGTCGCGGACTTCGTGGAGGATGGGCAGGCGGTTGTGATTGCGCGCCATGGTGACGGCGGCCGCGGCAACAGCCACTTCGCGACCTCCACCAATCAGGCGCCCCGCTACGCCGAGAAGGGAAGGCCCGGCGAGGAGCGCCATGTCTCGCTGGAGTTGAAGCTCCTCGCCGATATCGGGCTCGTGGGATTCCCGAACGCAGGCAAGTCCACATTGATCTCGCGGATCAGCGCGGCGCGACCGAAGATTGCGGACTATCCGTTTACCACGCTGGTGCCGAATCTGGGCATCGTGCGGGTGGACGAGGGGGAGTCCTTCGTTGTGGCGGACATTCCCGGGCTGATCGAGGGGGCGAGCGAGGGGAAGGGGCTCGGGCTGCAGTTCCTTCGCCACGTGGAGCGCTCCGGTGTGCTCTGCTTTCTGATCGACGGCCTGAGCGACGATCCCGTGCAGGACTACGAGACGCTGACGGCGGAACTGCAGCGCTACAACCCGGAGATGCTCCACAAGCGCCGTCTCGTCTGCATTACCAAGGCGGACGCGCTTCCCGCGGAGCGTATCGAGGAGCTGCGCGGGCTTCGCTTCGACGGCATCGTGCCGATGATGATCTCGTCGGTTTCGGGCTTCGGTATCGATGAGCTTGTGCCGCGCATGAGCCGGGAGTTGAAGGCGTGGCGCGAGGAGGAATGAGCCCGGCCGTGCGTGCCGGCCGCGCGCCGGCGTTCCGCATACTCACGCGCGGGATGCTTCTTCGGCGCGTGGGAGTTGCGCTTCTGGTGCTGGCAGCCGTCGGCTGCGCGGCGCTCGCCATCGGGCCCCATATCATCTCGCCGCTGGAGTTCTTCGGTGGCCTGAGCGGTGATGCGTCGGGTTCCAACCACATCGTCATCTTCGATCTCCGTCTTCCGCGCATCATCCTGGCCGTGAGTGTCGGGGCCGCGCTGGCCTTCACCGGCACCGTGTTTCAGGCGCTGCTGCGCAATCCACTGGCGGAACCATACATCCTCGGCATCTCCAACGGCTGCGTGATCGGCGCGATGCTGGGGATCGTTCTCGGCGTCTCGCCGTTTCTCCATCCGGTTCTTGCGTTTGCCGGGGGCGCAATCGCGGTTCTTGCCGTGCTCGCAATCGGGCGCGACTCCTTCGGGCTCCGCTCGGAGTCCATGCTGCTTGGAGGAACCATGGTTGCCGCCATCGGCGCCGCGGTGATATTCCTTCTGCTCCACATCGTGGGCCCGAATCTCCGTACGGCCGTTCAATGGATGCTCGGCGATCTGAGCAGCACGCAGATGGGGCTCGGCTACGCGTCCGGCATTCTCTTCCTGCTGCTTCTCATTGCCAGCTTCTTCTGCGGCGGCGCGCTCAACGCGCTCTCAATGGGGGATGAGGAGGCGGCGAGCCTCGGCGTGAATGTGGTGAGGGCGCGGGCCATCGCATACATCGCCGCCTCGTTCATCGTTGGCCTGACTGTTGCACTCTGCGGCGCGGTGGGGTTCGTGGGGCTGGTTGTGCCGCACATCCTGCGGCGGATCGTCGGTCCCGATCATCGCGGGCTGATGCCGCTCGCGGTGATCGGCGGCGGAGTCTTCCTTCTGGTGTGCGACACGGTGGCGCGCTCCATTCTTCCGGCCCTCGATTCCTCCGCCACCGAACTTCCCGTTGGTGCGATCACCGCAATGATCGGAGCGCCGCTCTTCATCTACCTGCTGCGACGCGGCGCATCGCAGGGGGAGTAGCGGCAGCGAACCGGAAGCCGAGTCCCGGCTGGCATTCCAACCGCCGCAAACCGCCGCCGCGCACCTCTCCCATACCATCGCAGACCGGTTTTCCACAGTCTGAATCCTCGGTCCGACATCATCCCGCATGATCTGTTACCAATAACGCTTGCACGGCGGGTATCGGGCGCCGTAGATTAGGGACGAGCTGAGCGGTAGCCTTCCCCTGGTTGCTGCGCCAGATGCTCCTAGCTGGTCTGTCCCCATGACCGGCTTTTTTTTTTGTACCCATACCTCCGGGAACATCGCCCCCGCCGCAGCGTCACGAAGCACGATGCCGGCCTGCGCGGGAGAAGGATGCCGATTGGTGCATCTCGTACGGCCGGTGCATCTGAATTGACATTCGATCGCGTATATTGCGCCTCGTTCGTCAACGTATCCAGCATTCAAGAACGACAAGCAAACGTATGGCCAAGCAGAGCCCAACCCCTTCCGCTCGCAGAACCTCCCCCACGCCGTCGCGCACCGTGGCGCGCAAGCCCACGACCACCACGGCACGTCGTGCGAAGGAACAGTCGAAGGTGCACTTCGAATTCCCGTGGACACACAAGAACGTGATTGGGGTGGTGGTCGGCCTGGCGGTGATCGCCGCCGGATATCTGCTGATGGGAACCGCCGTCTCTTCCGACGTCGCCAACAACGACGGCATCTGGAACCGTCCGGAGGCAGTCACCATCGCGCCGATCCTCCTCGCGATCGGTTACTGCGTGATCATCCCGTACTTCATCTTCAAGCGCTTCGATTCTTCGGATGTCGCGGAGGGGGAGCAGCAGGGAAGCGCGCAGCCCTCGCTCTGATACGTTCAATCGGGCCGGCGTCCTGCGCGGCTCTGCCCGAACATCGGGCATCGACGACAATTGCAAAGGCCGGAACGGTTATACCGCTCCGGCCTTGTTCTTTCAACCACCCGATTGTTCGCGGCCTCTCGGCCCCGAGCGCAGGCAAAGGGTTCTGACGATGCGATCCCGGTTGATCGCAGAGCCTGTCCGTCCGCTCACGGCCCGGAACGCTCCGCTGCTACGCATTGACGTTGTGCACGCGGCCCCGCTTTATCACCGTCGCAACCTGGTTCACACCGTAATGATAGACGATGCCCGGATAGTCCGGCAGATCGTAGAGAACGAGATCGGCCTGCTTTCCCGGTTCGATGGAGCCGATCTCAGCGGACATTCCCAGCGCCGCGGCGCCGTTCAGCGTTGCCGCGGTGATCGCCTCCTCAACGGTCATCCGCATTCCCATGCATGCGAGTGCCAGCGTCATCTGCATGTTCTCGCACATGTTCGATCCGGGGTTGCAGTCCGTGGCAAGCGCAACGGTAAGGCCGGACTGGATCATTCTGCGCGCGGGCGCATATGGAAGGCGAAGATAGAATGCCGTGCCGGGCAGAAGCGTCGCCACAACGCCCGCCTCACGCATCGCATCGATGCCTTCATCCGAAATCATCAGGAGATGATCGGCCGATACCGCTCCAACGCGTGCGGCCATCTCCGCGCCGCCGAAGCTGGAGAGCTCATCGGCGTGCACCTTCAACGCCATGCCGTGTTCGCGTGCCGCGGCGAATATCCGCTCGGACTCCTCCACCGTGTAGTAGCCGGTGTCGCTGAACACATCGCAGAACCGGGCCAGGCCCCGCCCGGCGACCGCAGGGATCATGCGCTCCACGATCTCGCGGATGTACGGCTCGTGATCGTCCCGATGCTCCGGCGGGAAATCGTGCGCGCCGAGGAACGTGGCAACGACGTCCGCCGGCTCCAGGTCATCCAGCCGCGCAATTGCCTCCAGGAGCTTCAGTTCGTTCTCCGTATCCAGTCCGTAGCCGCTCTTCGCCTCGATCGTGGTGGTGCCGTGACGAAACGCGGAGCGGACCAGGCCGCGTGCGCGCTGCGTGATTCGATCGATGCTGCTGGACCGCACTGCGCGCATCGTGCTCAGGATGCCGCCGCCGGCCGCGGCGACCTCCTGATAGGTTGCGCCGCGCAGGCGCATGGCGAACTCGTGAGCGCGATCGCCCGCGAATGCCACATGCGTGTGCGAGTCCACGAAGCCGGGAAGCACGGTCATGCCGCTGCAGTCCAACCGCTCTGCGCCGTCGGCCTGTCGTGTGCCCGCTTCGCCGATCCAGGCAATCCGTTCGCCGTCGATCGCCACGTCCGCATTGTGCAACACGCCGATGTCGGCCATCGCGGCGCCGCTCCGGCGCGGACGTGCCTCCGTGCCCGGTTCCGCGGCTACCGTGACGAGCGTCGCGATATTCTCAAGCAGCAGGGTTGGCAATGCTGATCTCCTCGTGCTCGAAGTGCGAGAGATGCTTGAACGCCCGGATCCGTTCGCGGATCTTCTCCTCGGTGAGATCCTTCAGTGCATCCACGGAGAACTTCTCTACGCAGAAGCTCGCCATCGCGCTGCCAACCACAACCGCCTGGCGGAGATTGGACTCGGTGATCTCACCCTGCCGCGCCAGGTAGCCGATGAAGCCGCCGGCGAACGTGTCCCCGGCGCCGGTGGGATCGAAGATGTTCTCCAACGGGAACGCCGGCGCGCTGAAGATCCCCTCGCTGGTGAACAGGAGCGCGCCATGCTCTCCCTTCTTGATGATCAGGATGTGCGGGCCCATCTGCATGATCATGCGTGCGGCGCGCATCAGGTTGGGCTCGTTCGTCATCAGGCGCGCCTCGCTGTCGTTGATGATCAGGCAGTCCACCCGCGCGAGCACCAGACGGAGATCGTCGAACGCCCCCTCGATCCAGAAGTTCATCGTGTCGCAGACGATGAACTCCGGTGCGGCCATCTGATCCAGCACCCTGGACTGCAGCGCCGGCGCGATATTTCCGAGGCAGACGAACCGCGCGCTCCGCATCGACTCCGGAATCACCGGATCGAACTCCGCAAGAACGTTGAGCTGCGTGTCCAGCGTGTCGCGCTGGTTCAGGTCATAATGATAACGGCCGGACCAGCGGAACGTGCGGCCCTCCGCCTTGATCTCGACGCCCGAGATATCCACGCCGCGGCTCTGGAGAAATGCGAGGGCCTCGGACGAGAAGTCACCGCCCACAACCCCCACAACTCCCACAGGCTGTGTGAAGTAGCTCGCCGATGTCGCGATGTATGTTGCGGACCCGCCCAGCGCATCCTGTGCGCTGCCGAATGGGGTTTCGATGGAGTCGTAGGCAAGCGTGCCGATAACGCAGAGATCCATGGCGAAGGAGGAAATGTATGAGAGATGAAGGGTTAGTCGATTCCACGAGAGCGGCGTTGTTCCCGGCTGCGCGAACATGCAACGGCCGTGCGCACGGTTCGCGCAGCGGCCTTCCGCCGAATGGAAGCCAACAAATGTAGCGTCACGTGCTCCGCCGTGCAAGCTGCGGCGAGCATAATGTTCACTTAGCTATCTGTACGATATGCTGTAAGGGATGCAGCCGTCTCACCACACCAATTGCACTACCGGAACTCTTTTGGATTAAAAGGAAGGATCACACCAGCCTTAGGCTTAACCAAACTCGGCTGGTACAAGTCGTGTAGTTCATACCAATCCAAGAATTCTCCGATTTCCATTGATAGGAGATCCGCGAGTTCTTGTAGGCTATATCCAAGTTGCGTCATATGGAGTCGGATCAGTTCTGCTGCCAATGCTGGCTTCTCTCGTGGAACCGAACCAGGCTCATTTGTCCCATATGGAGTAAGCTGAGTGTACAAATATCTTTGCTGACGCTCAGTGATGCATCCAAGCGTTCCAGCGCGATAGACCAATGCTCTCATTGACACCTTCCAATAGGTTTTCAGCTGCAACAAACGGGGAAGATTCAGGTTATATAGATGCCCTTGAATCTCGCGTGCAGGCATCAAGAATTCAGCCGCGAACCTATTTGAATCCGCTTCCTCTGTATCACTCTGGGGAGGGCGATGGGAGTGCATGATCTCATGGCCAAGTTCGTGTGCGATCGTGAAGCGCATTCGATCACTAGGCACCTCCTTATTGAAGAAGATAACTGGAGGTAGTTTATCGAGAGAGATAGTAACCCCATCCATTTTCGGTGTACCGAAATCGCATGGCATAACAATGCAGCCTGCGCGCTCGATAGCTCCAATCAGATTCTGAATCGGACCTGAGGGCAGCTCCCAATGTTGGCGCACCGCCCGAGCGGCTTCTTCTGGGGTTGTGTAATGAACCTCATAGAATGCGGTCACCGCTCTAGAATCAATATCAATCGATCGCAGGAGCTTTGATAGGTGCATCTGGGTAATATTGATAATAGCATCCTGCTTATCCAGCAGTTTCCTAGAGACAGATTTTCGAGCACGATGATACTTGAGGCCCGGTGCATATATGTGCCCGGCCTCAAAAAAGAACTGACGTGGGAATCGAAGAACTGCCACCAAGCCCCTAACGATCTCATCGGAAGGTGCAAATAGCCCAAGCTCTATCTTCGAGATCGTCCCTTGACTCGCACCAAGGGCTTTCGCCAGCTCCCCTTGCGTCAGGCTGCGGAGCTGGCGAGCGATCACGACCTTATTCGGATTGAATTTATTATCCATTGCTCTGTTGAATTCTGCGAATCTCGGTCTCCTTGAGGCTCAAGATTTCGCCGAATGTTGGTTTGTCGAGCAGTTCAGTGGTCTGGGGCTCTGGGAATTCGATTGAAAGGGCTTCCTCACTGATAAGTGTATCCGTCTGAGTAATCTTCCATGCTAATAGCCCATTGTCCCAGCAAACCACATGTTTTGCTTGGAGTGTCTCCCCCGCAGCATCCCAGTTCCAACCAGCGAAAGCCCACGTCGGTGTGAAGTTCGCTCCGTCCAATGAGAGTTGGCACTCTTGGCGAGCAATCCGTTGCGTGCGTCTCGTTGAGATATAGGACGGCTTCGAGCCTCGTAGCTTCTTGAAGATCAATGCCAACGGGCCATGTTCACTGGTGACGATGAGAGAAAAGAAATTACTTCCCTCCTCAAATATCCGAGTGTCTGGATGATCTGGTTGCGTGTTCTTGACATGATAAACAACGTGATCCCGGAACAGGCTTGAATTGGTCGATGCGCGTGCGGCCGGAATCGCTCCGGTGCGTTCCTTGGAGAAGCTTCGAACGGCTTCCTCCATACAGGTAAAGATCCATGCGTTGTCACGCACGAGTGGCCCGGCAATACGAAGCGGTAGATGATCCATGTAGTCTCCTTACTGTCGTGAATAATAGTAAGATGTATGGGAGTGCTACGAATATACTACCGCCTGTTGGCAAATGTCAAGAAAAATATTCCTGAAAAATTCCCGATGCTTGATTTTGGCCTTGAATTCGCCATCGAGAATGAGAATCGGAATATTCATCGTTGATATCTCCATTTCCCGCTTGCATCCCGCATGCTGGCCATGCTACATTTGCAGCATCTTGAAATGAGACGAGGCCCGGGAACGAATCCCGAGCCTCGTGGGTATAGGCTGATTGGAGGGGCGGCCCATTAGGTGAGGGCTGCGGTCTTAAAAACCGTCACGTTGCTGCGTCTGCGGGTTCGAATCCCGTCCCCTCCGCAAACCATTACAACGCAAAGATAGCCAGCCCTGCTGCTTGACACAAGCCTCTCATTTCCCCCACCGCTTCTGCGCGATCTCCTTGCGTTGCTCTGGTGTCAAGGACTCAGCACTGGCCTTACCCCCTTTGAGCCCACCCTTGCGCCCAAGAGAGACCGCTGCCGGGTCTCGCGTATCCGGCACCTCTGGTTTCCTCAACTTCCCCCGTGGCGATCTGGGCAATCCTGTGAGCCCGTTCGTTCACATCACGCGGGAGCTTCTTCGGTATCTTCATGGTTCGGAGCTTGTCAACGATTGGTCAATGCAGTTCTTGTCGTGATTGCAAGTTCGCTCTGCCGTGCCCGGTGAAGCAAGGGCAAGATTCAAAATGAGTCACTACCCGCTCTCTGCATGGCGAACCGTCTGGAGATCATGAGGAGCCTCTGAACCTCTGCCGTGCATCGATGCCGGTTCATTCCGGTTCCGCATCTTTGCGGGCGCAGTTCCGGACTATGACGATTGTCATGGTATTGCATCACACAATGTTCCGAAGTTGATATGATCCTCGATAGATACCGGCGGCTCATGCGGCTGAATGCCGTGCCTGCAGCCGCACTCGCGTTGCTCGTGATTTCCGTGGCCGGCGGTTGCCGGGCCGAGCATCACGACGATGCCGGCCAGTTGCAGGGGTGGCAGAAGGAGAAGATGCCTGCTCACGTCACCGCCGAACTGCCGAAGGCGAACTACACTGCGGTTGACGTGCGCGACGGCGGCTCCATTACCGGCAGCGTACGCCTGGCAGGGCCTGCTCCGGCGCTTCCGGACTTTCAGATTGTCGATGACGCCGATGTGTGCGCGTCGGCCGTTCACAACAACCGGCTTACGGTGGGAACCGAGCGCGGCATCGCGAGCGCGGTTGTCTACCTGGTGAACGTTGCGCAGGGGAAGCCGATGCCGACCTTCGCGAAGGGCGAGCTTGCTCTGGATCAGAACGGTTGCCAGTACCGGCCGCACGTTCTCGCAGCGCCGGTTGGCGCGGAAGTGGACTTCCTCAACAGCGACGACATGCCGCACAACGTTCGGGTGCAGAGCGTTGGGCATGACTCCGTGCTGCTGAACGTGACGCAGGGGACGCGCGGGAAGCACGATCCCTGGCTGATCGATCGCGCCGGTCCGCTTGAAGTATCGTGCGACTATCATCCATGGATGAATGCCTATCTCTTCGGTGTGGCCAATCCCTATTACGCGGTCACCAGGAACGATGGGAAGTTCACGATCAGGGATATCCCTCCGGGAACGTATACCGTGAAGATGTGGCTGAACGGGTTCGAGACCACGCCGAAGCACGACAACCGCGGGCAGTTGATCGGATATTCGTTCGGCCCTCCCTACATGATGGAGCAGAAGGTGGAGGTGAAGCCCGGAAGGACTGCGAACGCGGCCTTCGAAGTGCGTCCCCGCTGATGCCTGGCAAGCACTCCGCCGTGTCCCCTCCCGTCACGGCGGCGGACTCTCTACGGTACGATGGCAATGCATGCCTTCGCAACGGTTGCCTCGGGCTGCGATCGTTGATGGTGATATGATGATTCGGTTGATGAAGATTCAGGGGGTTGCCATGAAACGGTATTCCGCAGGTCCCCGCCCCGGAGGCCCTGCAGTTCCATGGATGCGGGGCGGGGTGCTCATCGCGGCCCTGCTTCTGCTCTGCGCGGCATCCGCGCACGCGTGCCCCAACTGCGGCATCGACGCCGTTGCCGCACAGAAGGGGGGAGCGGAGACGGCCCGGGGATTCGTCTACGGGACCATCGCCCTGGCAGGAGCCCCCGTTGCAGTTATTGCGTCGCTGGTCACAATCATCGTACGCGCCGTTCGTCGTCGCGACGGCTCCGGCATCGGCGACTGATCGCCTGCCGTGCCTCCGCGTATCGCCGGCCCGTACCCGCATTCAACGTATCCCGTCCATGATTCCCAGCCGTTCTCTTCGCTTCGGCGCGTGGCTTCTTCCTGCGCTTCTCCTTGCGTTCTCGCTCGCATCGTGCGGCGACGATTCCGGCGATGACGCCGATGCGAGGAAGCCGCTTGCCACGATCGATCCCGCCACGGCCGCTACCATCACCGGAACGGTAACGTTCCAGGGAACGCCCCCCGCGCCGAAGAGCGTCAGGATGGAGGCCGACCCCCACTGCAACGCGACTCCGGAGAACGAGACGCCGGAGGTAACGCAGGAGGTGGTGGTGAACAACGGTCGTCTGGCCAACGTCTTCGTCTACCTCAGCGACGGCGTGAAGGGGCGGTACGCTCCCACGGCTGACTCCGTGGTGCTGGACCAGCGAGGCTGCCGGTATCATCCGCATGTGCTGGGGGTGATGGTGGGCCAGCGCATGGTTGTGCGCAACAGCGATGCCACGCTGCACAACATTCACGCCGCGGCGAAGATCAACAAGGAGTTCAACATCGCGCAGACGCAGCAGGGGCAGCTTACCGATCAGGTCTTCAAGCATGCCGAGGTGATGATACCCGTTGCGTGCGACGTTCATGGATGGATGCGGAGCTTCATCGGCGTTCTCTCGCATCCGTTCTTCGCAGTCACGGCCACGGATGGTTCCTTCACGCTGAAGGGAGTTCCTCCAGGCACCTACACACTGACCGCATGGCACGAGAAATACGGTACCCTGCAGCAGAAGATCGAGGTGAAGGAGCGTGAGAGCACGGCTGTCGAATTTGCGTTCAAGGCTCCGTAGCATCGGACGGCGCGCTGCGCCGCCGGCGTTCGCCCTTCTGCTGCTTCTGGCCGCGGGGAGCGAGGCCGGCGCCGGCCCTGCTGCCGACTCCCTGAGCCCCGGCCACCGGTGGTGGCTGCCGGCGGCCTCCACGGCCGTTGCCGGACGTATCGACTCGCTCTTCATACTCATTCTCTGGATCACCTCCGCCTTCCTGGTTCTCGTTGTTCTGCTCCTCGTGGCATTCGTGATCCGCTATCGGCATCGTGAGGGGCGCCGCGCGGCTCATGTAACCGGCAACGTTCTGCTGGAGATCGTCTGGATAGCGGTTCCCGCGGCATGTCTCATTGCGATAGCCTGTGCGAGCAACGGTGCATGGTCCGCGATGAAGGAGGAGTTCCCGCGCGAAAGCGAATCGCTGGTCATCGTCGTGAAGCCGAGACAGTTCCAGTGGGATGTGATCTACGCCGGCGCGGATGGCCGCTTCGAGACCGCGGACGACATCACGGCGATCAATCGCGTGGATGTGCCTGCCGGAAGGAATGTGATCATCCGGCTGATGGCGCAGGATGTGATTCACAGCTTCTTCGTTCCGCAGTTCAGGATGAAGCAGGATGCCGTGCCGGGGATGACGACGCAGATGTGGTTCAACGTCCCCGCGCCGGGAACATTCGAGATCGCCTGCGCGGAGCTGTGCGGCCTGGGGCACTACCGCATGCAGGGGCGGTTGATTGTACACGCGCCGGCCGAGTACGACGCGTGGTATGCGGCACGATTACGGGAGAAGGCGGCGGAATCCGCAAGCGCCCGATGAACGCAGCGCGCATCGCATGATGCGCCCGCCGTGAGGGTGAGTCGACAATCTTGAGCCGCGGATGCCGGCTCCGCGTTTGGAACCGTACGGGAATCATGAGCAATCAGGAGGCAGGCGCTCCCATCGATGCGATGGCCCGGCCGCGAAGGCTGGCGCGGATCTTCTCGCGCGATCACACCGTGATCGCGAAGCAGTTCTTTGCCATGTCCATCTTCTTCCTCTTCGCCGGCGGCCTCCTGGCCCTCTTCGTCCGGTGGCAGCTCGGCTTCCCCGGAAGCGCCGTGCCGGTGCCGTTCAATTTCCTGATGACCCGGGCGATGGCCCCCGGCGGTGTGATCGCCCCCGATGCCTTCAACGGGATGTTCACGCTGCACGCCACCTTCATGGTCTACTTCGCCGTGCTTCCGATGCTGGTGGGGGCGCTGCCGAACTTCCTGCTTCCGCTTCAGATCGGATCGCCCCGGATGGCGTTCCCCACGCTCGGCATGCTCTCCTTCTGGCTCAGTCTGCTCGGCGGCCTGCTGATGATCGCCACCTACTTCGTTGACGGGGGGCCGGCCTCGACCGGATGGACGGCGTACGCGCCGCTAGCGGCGGTGAGCCACTACACCGGAAGCTCCATCGGCCAGAACCTCTGGATACTCTCGCTCGCGATCCTCGGCGTCGGCCTGATACACGGAGCCGTCAATCATGTGGTCACGATCATCAACCATCGTGCGCCGGGGCTCACGATGTTCCGGCTGCCGCTCACCGTATGGTCCTTCCTCGTCACCGGTCTGCTGGTGCTCCTTGCGCTGCCGGTGATCACCGCGGCGGTCTCCATGCTTCTCATGGATCGGACGCTCGGCACGAGTTTCTTCGTACCGGCCGGGCTCTCCGTCTCGGGGAGCCCGCTGGCCGGCTACAACGGCGGCGGGCAGCCGCTCCTGTGGCAGCATCTCTTCTGGTTCTTCGGGCATCCGGTGGTCTACATCATGATCCTGCCGGGAATGGGAGTGGTCTCCGACATCCTCGCCGTCTTCGCGCGCAAGCCGCTGTTCGGCTATCGCGCGATGATCTACTCGACGTTCGCCATCGCCGGCCTCGGCTGGCTGGTCTGGGGGCATCACATGTTCCAGTCCGGGATGAACCCGCTGCTTGGAACGACGTTCATGGCCTCCACCATGGCGATCGCCATCCCGTCCGGTGTGAAGGTGTTCGGCTGGCTCGCCACACTCTGGCGCGGGCAGATACGGTTCGGCCTGCCGATGCTCTTCGCGCTCGCCTTTCTGCTGACCTTCACCGTTGGCGGGCTTTCCGGGATCTTCATGGCGAGCACGCCGGTGGATGCGTTCATTCACGATACCTATTTCATCGTCGGGCATATTCACTATGTCCTCTTCGGCGGTTCGCTCTTCGCAATCTTCGCGGCGATCGCCTACTGGTTCCCGAAGGTCACCGGGCGCATGCTGGGGGAGCGGCTGGGCCGGCTGCACTTCTGGATGACGTTCGTCGCATTCAACTGCACGTTCTTCCCGATGCATATCCTGGGGATCGGCGGGCACATGCGCCGCATCTACGATCCCACGGTCTATGCATTCCTGCGCGACCTCCAGCCGGTGAACACGTTCATCACGATCTCGGCAATTACACTCGGTTTCGCGCAGCTTCTTCTGGTCGCAAACATTTTCCTTAGTTTGAAAAACGGCCGCCGGGCGGAGCCCAATCCGTGGCGGGCCGCAACGCTGGAGTGGACCCTTCCCTCGCCTCCCGGAGACGGAGCCTTCGCAGTAGTTCCCGAAGTTCATCGCTGGCCATACGATTACAGCCTGCCGAACGCCGTCGAGGATTACCTTCCGCAGACTTCTCTTCACGTGAACGGTACAGGCACGGGGGCCGACTCATGATACAGCACTGGAGACGATGATCATGCACTCCGAACCCTCACGTGCGCGCTTCGGCCTACGCCCCATCCGGGTGTATGCAACCCGCCGGCGACTGCATCGCTTCGCGATCTTCACATCGCTCTGGATCTTTGCCCTGATCTTCCTGGGCGGCATGGTGAAGAGCACCAACTCCGGGCTCTCCGTTCCGGACTGGCCGAACACCTACGGGCACTTCATGTTCTTCTTTCCGTGGAAGGACATGGTGGGGGGGATCTTCTGGGAACACTCGCATCGCATGGTCGCCTCCGTGGCCGGCCTTCTCACGTTCGCCCTCACCGCCTTCGTCTATCTCGTCGATGACCGCCGCTGGGTTCGCCGTCTGTCGATGTGGGCCTCCGTTGCCGTGCTCGCGCAGGGCGTGCTCGGCGGTCTCACGGTGCTGCTCTATCTCCCCACATGGGTTTCCAGCAGCCACGGCACGCTCGCGCAGCTGTACCTCTGCATGGTGGTTACCATCGCCATTGCAACGTCGGAGCGGTGGAAGGACGATGTCGAGCCGGTTGCCGAGCGTCCGGGCTGGTCGCTCCGCCGGCTTGCGTTTGCAACCACCATCACGATATTCTGCCAGCTCGTGATCGGTGCGGTGATGCGCCATTCGGAGGCCGGGCTCGCCGTTCCGGACTTCCCGATGATGTTCGGGAGCTGGGTGCCGCCGCTGAGCGCCGCACGTCTTGCCTCCGCGAACCGCGAACTGATCGCCATGGATCTGGCTCCGGTTACGATGTGGCAGATGGTTGCGCATCTGATGCACCGCCTCGGCGCGCTCGCGGTAACCACGATGATTCTCTGGACCTCCACCGTGGCGCTTCGCCGCTACCGCGATATTCCGGTTCTGCGCCGCAACGCTCTGCTGTTGCTGTCGCTGCTGGTGGTTCAGCTTACCCTGGGCATCCTTACCATCCTCACGCAGAAGCAGCCGGAGATAACCTCGCTCCACGTGGTTACCGGTGCCGCGACCCTGGTTACCAGCCTGATCCTCACCGTCCGTGCGCACTACCTCGTCGCCTCCAGAGCCGCCGGCGCGCTGGCGCGCCGCGATGCCCGCGCGGAGAGTCCGCGGAAGGAGATGGAGGAGGCGATGACATGACCGAGGGGAATCCCACGACAATCGAGGCTGCCGGAGCCAAGCGCTCCGCGCGCGTGGTGGAATATGTGGAGCTTACGAAGCCCCGGCTTACGATGCTCTCCGTGCTTACCACGCTCGGCGGCTTCTACATGGCCTCGCAGGGGGCGTTGGACGTTCCGTTGCTGGTGCACACCATCATCGGCACGTCGATGTGCGGAGCCGGCTGCGGCGCGTTGAACATGTTCGTGGAGCGGGAGCACGACGCGAAGATGCGCCGCACCATGCAGCGGCCGCTTCCCTCCGGCAGGCTGATCCCCGCCGAGGCGCTCCTCTTCGGCCTCATCCTCGCCGTGGGCGGTGTAACATACCTGGCGCTGGCTGTGAACCTTCTTACCGCCATCCTCGGCGCGGCAACGGTGGTCAGCTACGTGCTGCTCTATACGCCGTTGAAGCGTCTCTCCACGCTGAACACGGTTGTGGGGGCCATCCCGGGGGCGCTTCCGCCGGTGATGGGATGGGCCGCGGTTCGCGGCAGCCTGGACATCGAGGCGCTGGTGCTCTTCGCGCTCCTCTTCTTCTGGCAGATGCCGCACTTCCTCGCGCTCGCCTGGATGTATCGCAACGACTACGAGCGCGCCGGCTACAAGATCCTCTCCGTTCTCGATCGTGACGGCGGAAGCACCAGCCGCCAGATCCTGCTCTATACCTCGGCACTTCTGCCGGTGAGCCTTCTTGGAACGACGATCGGAATGACCGGGCCGTACTACTTCTACAGTGCGCTCGCCCTGGGGGTGGGATTCCTGGCGCTCGGCCTGCGCCTGGCGTTCACCCGGAAGAACAAACATGCGAAGCACCTGTTCTACTATTCGCTTCTCTATCTGCCGTTGATCATGCTTGCGATGGCATTGGACAGGCTCTCGTAGCGCGATCCCGTCGGGCGGGCCCGCCTGCCTGCATATGAACCACGAATCGATGGCACAGAATTCCTCCGTGATCCGGGGCGGTCCGATGGCCAACGCACGGCTTGGCGTGATGCTCTTCATTGCCGCCGCCGTGATGTTGTTCGCCGTGCTCGTTGCCGGATTTCTGGTGCTCCGCTTCGGAAGTCACGGATTCGCCGGCATGCCGTCGCTTCCCGGATCGTGGAACGGCCTGCTCTTTCCCGTGCTCCTGGTTACGCTCATCGCGCTGATGCGCGCCACCGTACACCTGCGCGCGCTGGAGGTGAAGGCCACGCGGCTCTGGATTGCGCTCGCGCTCGCCTCGTCCGTCGCCTTCCTCGTGATACTCGTGCTGAGCTGGAAGGCGGCGCTTGCGGTCGGGATCGCACCCGGCACCAATGTGCGTTTCGGGCTCTACTACCTGATGACCGGTGCCCACGGCGTTCACGCGCTTGGCGGCGTGGTGCCGATCGTGATGCTGGCGATGCAGGCACGGCGCGGCGGTGATCCGCATCGCTTCCTTCCGTTCCTGCATGCAACCGAGCTCTACTGGCGATTCGTGATCGCCGTAGGCCTCGTGCTCTTCGTGCTCCTGTACGTTATCGATCCGTGAGCCTGGGGCACGTTCGGCCTGATGCCGGGTGCCTGTTGCAACCTTCTCTCACCCTGACATGATATGGATACCGTAAGCGGAACAGATACACGGGTGGCATCACGGCGGCTGCCGTGGCTCATCCTCATTGCCGCCCTTCTCCTGGTGGCCACGGCGATCGCGGCATGGAAGCTCATGCCGGGCGCCGGCGGGGAGCCCCGGCCGGCAGCATCGCAACTGGCGGACTACGGCGTGGTGCCCGATGTGCAGCTTACCGAGCGGAACGGGCATCCGATGGGCCTGGGCGAACTGAAGGGACGGATCTGGGTGGCCAACTTCATCTTCACACGATGCGCCGGAAGCTGCCCGGCCATGTCGTCGCAGATGCAGGAACTGCAGGACTCCCTGCGCACCGTCGGCAATGTGCTGCTGGTGTCGTTCACGGTTGATCCGGATCATGACACGCCGCAGCAGCTGCAGAATTATGCGCAGGAGTACGGAGCGCGCGAAGGGAAGTGGTTGTTCCTTACCGGAACCCGCGAAGCCATGCAGAACCTGGCCAAGGATGACTTCCATCTTTCGATGCAGGATGGAACGGACCCCTCGGAGCCGATCATTCATTCCAAGCGCTTCGTGCTGATCGATCGCTCCGGGCATATCCGCGGCTACTACAACAGCGATGAGAAGGACGCCAAGAGCCGGCTGCTTCGCGACATCACCGTTCTCGGGGAGGAGGGAGCATGAAGTTCGATGTGATGATGCTCCCGGCGGTGAACGCCACGCTGAACGGCATTGCAACGGTGCTGCTCCTCGTTGGGTACGTTCTGATCCGGAGGAAGCATGTGGCCCAGCACCGAAAGGTGATGATTACCGCCTTCAGCGTCTCCGTTCTCTTCCTCATCTCCTATCTCACCTATCACGGCCTGCGCGGCGGGATTACCACGCACTTCGGCGGCACCGGCGCGATCGCAACCATCTACTACGCCATGCTGATCTCGCACGTCACGCTGGCCGCGTGCGTGCCCGTGCTCGCCATCATCACGATGCGCCGCGGGCTGCGAATGGATGTGGCGCGGCACCGGAAGATCGCCCGGTGGACCTATCCCATCTGGCTCTATGTGTCGGTGACCGGGGTGCTTGTCTACTTCATGCTCTATCAATGGTTCCCGTCGGTCCCGCAGATGCCGTAGCGGATTTCCGATCGCGGGCGGGAGGCGCCGTATTTTGATAGTGCCTTGCATATCTCGCCGGTACTGCGCTATTTCGTGGCCGACTCATGCAGCCGTTCGCCGACTCATGCAGCCGTTCGCCGACTCATGCAGCCGTTCGTTGACTCATGCAGCCGTTCGTTGACTCATGCAGCCGTTCGCTGACTCACGCCGCCGTTCGTATCCGAGATGCGGCATCGATCGGTTCAACCGTTCATAACAGCACTCCATACATGCCCCTGATTTCCGGTCGGGTTTATCGAGCCATGATTGCCGGTCTGTTCCTTCTCGCGGCCGGCTCCGCGTGCGCCCAGCAGACAAATGTCTACGACTTCCTGCACAACGATGCCTCGGCGCGTTCGGCGGCGATGGGGGGAGCATTCGTCACCATTGTGAACGATCCCAACGGACTCTACTACAATCCCGCAACGTTGTCCACGGTGGATTCCACGCAGGCATCGTTCACCTACTTCAAGCACCTGCTGGACATCAACAGCGGAACGGCTACGGTGGCGACCACCATCGAAGGGATCGGCCACGTCGGCTTCGGAGTGAGCTATACCAGCTACGGCTCGTTCACGAGGACGGACAAGACGGGGCAGGAGATCGGCGACTTCGGCGCGAACGATATCGAGGCGGTGATCGGCTGGGGAACGGAACTGGGGGAGGGCTTCTCGGCGGGTTTGAACGGGAAGGCGATCTTCTCCTCGATCGACAACCTCAGCTCCGCCGCGCTCGCGCTCGACGGCGGCCTCTTCTATCGCGACACCTCGATCCGCGTTCAGGCGGGCCTCTCGATCCTCAATCTCGGAGCGCAGGTGTCGTCCTTCGGCGTGGACAACGAGAAACTCCCGATCGATCTGCGAGTGGGCGTCTCGCATCAGCTGCGCGGCCTTCCGCTGCTGATCGCGTTGAACTTCAACCGGCTTCTGGACGAGACGGACAACTTCGGCGACCGCTTTTCCTCCTTCAGCCTGGGAGGCGAGTTCACACTCTCCAAGCCGCTCCGCCTTCGCATCGGCTACAACAATCGCGTGCGGCAGGATGTTGCATTCGGTGATTCCAAGGGACTCTCCGGCTTCTCCGGCGGCGCTGGGATCGTGGTGAAAGGCTACCGGTTCGACTACGGCTTCAACAGCTACGACAAGATCGGCGGCGTGCATCACATATCGGTGAATGCGATGTTCTAGGGTTGGCCAGTGGTTGGCGTTCAGTGGGCAAAACACCTACGTACAGAGGGAATTGATTCCTGATAGCACTTCGATCCGTTATCACGGAGTGTGGCTCCGCGATCGTAATCGGAAGAATGGGGCCTGAGTACAACTCAGGCCCAACGTGCTCTTCAGAGCATATCAGGATACGTCTTCGCACGTACGTAGTGACCGCTGGCCTCACCGGGTACGATTCCACTGACGAGCATCCGATGAAGGTCTCCGGAGGGGGCACCCATCGGCAGCACCTGGCAACCGACCACGAACTCCCAACCACCCATGGCCACGTCATCGTAGTGCGATACATTGCGTCCGCGAATCACGACAGCCCACAGTTCCGGCCGGGGCGGGCTCCGCGGCCGGGACACACAGGCCCTGCAGTGTGAGAACCCTGGAACGTCAAGCCCTCATCACGTATTCCGGACCATGATGAAGCATCTTGCTATCGGCATCCTCGCGTTCACCTCCGTTCTCCCGCTCGTTCATCCCGTTCCTCTTCACGCGCAGAAGGCACCGGCCCCCCTCTCGGCGGACAGCCTTCTCTCGCGCAGTCTGGACATGTTCGATCTCCCTCCGTTCGAGTGGGAGGGGGCGCCGGAGCCGCTGCGTCCGCGCCTGGGCATCTATCTCTCGGCAATCCCGGCGGACAGTCTCGCGCTGATTCCCGGTCTGGCCGGAACCACCAACCCACTCCGCATCTGGCACGTGATGCCGCACTGGTCTGCCGATGAGGCGGGCGTGCTGATCAACGACGTTCTGCTTTCGATCGACGGCCGGCCGATCGGCGATTCGCTCTATCAGGGGGAGGAGTACGTCAACGTTCTCGCGCGGGACCATGCGCCCGGGGACACCATCCGGATGGCGATCGTGCGCGGCGGCGTTCGCCGCGACATCCCGGTGCCGCTTGCCGCCGCGATGCGCGTGCCGATGCCGGTCCCGGCAGCGCCGCCGGCACTCGGACCCATCCACACCGGAACGTGGCTTCAGAAAACCATTGCGACCTATGCCCTGGCGGAGCGCGCACGCAGCATTCAGAAGCAGATGCGCATCGTTGCGGACCAGGACTTCGGCACCGTGCCGTTCGCCGGCCGCCCGAACCCGTGGAGGCTTGGCGCGGTAACCTACCTGCATCACAACCCGACGCGCGTCGGGGCATACTCCCGCTGGCTGGTTGACGACTGCTGGCGGCATGTCCGCGCCGGCGTTGGCCTCTCCGGCGCCGTGGAGGCGGCCGCCCGCCATCTGGATGTGCAACTGGACGCTCACGAGAATCTCTACGACCGCCCGCACGTCCCATCGGAGCTCGACGGATTCATGCGCACGATTCAGATCCGGCTGGACAAGGCGTACGCTCCGGTCCGGAAGGATCTCGGGGAGATGACGAAGTCGCTGGTTCAACTGCTGGACATGGAGAGCAACTGGGAGGAGCAGCTGGACAGCACCAGCGATCCGGTTGCCCGGCGTGCGATGCGCGTGGCGCAGGAGAAACGCATAGCGGCACTCTTCACGCGCGCCGACTCCGTGGATCTTCTCTCGCTCACGCGCGGCGGCATGATGGCCGCGTCGTTGGCGGACTCCGCCTGGCTTGTCACGTTTGCGCATGCGCTGGAGACCGCGCAGGGGGGGAAGCCGGCCAGGCCGGTGAAGATGGATGGAGTGGAGGGGGAGATCGTGATGGCCTGGACGACTCCGCTGGGGCGTTACGTGATCGGCGGCAGAGGGGCCAATCATTATTCCGGCAACTTCCGTTGTATCATCGATCTCGGCGGCGATGATGTCTACGATCTCCCGCAGGCGGAGCCTGGAACCGTTCGCTTCATTGCCGATCTCGCCGGCAACGATGTCTATCGCACGCCCGCTGCGGGCATCGCTTCCGGCATCGGCTGCGTGGACGTGCTCGCCGATCTCGGCGGCGACGACACGTACCGCTCCGCATACTACTCCGAGGGGGCCGGCCTGCTCGGCGTGGGACTGCTTGCGGACTTCGGCGGCAACGATACCTATATCTCGCGGTGGTGCTCGCAGGGAGCCGCCTTCCTGGGCATCGGCCTGCTGTGCGACTGGGAGGGCTCCGACAGCTACAGCGCCGATGTCTACTCGCAGGGCTTCGGCTATGTGCACGGCTTCGGCGCGATCCTGGAGCGGGGGGGGAACGACTCCTATCGTGCGGGCTGGAAGTATCCGGACTCCCGGATTCCGAACCGCGCGCACTTGGCGATGTCGCAGGGCTTCGGCTTCGGCATGCGGCCGTGGAGCATCGGGGTTGGCGCAGACGGCGGCATCGGCGTTCTGAGCGATCTCGCCGGCGACGATCTCTACGCGTCCGATCTCTTCAGCCAGGGGGGGAGCTACTGGTACTCGCTCGGCATCCTGCACGACGAGCAGGGAGCCGATCGCTACACCGCCGGACAGTATTCGCAGGGGAGCGGCATCCATCTCTCCTTCGGCGCGCTGCTGGACAATGCCGGCGACGACATGTACGATGCCTATGCCGGCCTGGAACAGGGGAATGCGCACGACTGGTCCTCCGGATGCCTGGAGGATGCCGGCGGCAACGACACCTATCGCGGCTCCGGCAGCAGCCAGGGCTCCGCGCTCACGGTCTCGTTCGCCTGGCTTCTCGATGCATCCGGCGACGATCAGTACTACGCGCGCCTCGGGGATACGGCGCTCAGCCAGGGTGGCGGCAATACCATCCGGGCGCGCCGCTCCGGCTCGCTCGGGATGCTCATCGATCTCGGCGGCGGCGACGACTACTATGTGGAGCCGCGGGAACGCCAGGGAACCCCGTTGATCAAGGGGAACGGTCTGATCTTCGATGACGGGCCCGCGCCGAAGTGACCCCAGGCCCGTGGGCCTGTATCTGCCGGATGGTATGGGGCGAAATCCCGCCCGAAAACATGGGATTATCCGGTCGGGTCCGTAATGTGACGGACTGTGATGTTCCGAAAAAGATATGGTGGATTGGACCTGATGTACTAATTTAGGGCCCTCGCCGATATAGCGGCTTGTGCCACACTCCCCTGCGACACAGGTTATCATGAGTGGTTCGAGCTCCAAGAAGATCAAGGTCCCCCTGTTCGAAATGTCCCTCGGCGAGCAGGTATTGGTCTCCCCACCATTCGGGCAGTGCATTGCTGTGACATAAACTCTACACGACTCATACTTGCAAAGGACCTTCCATGAAACACTCACGTACGACATTGGCATTCGTGCTGGCAGCGCTGACGGCAGCAGCCACGGCGCACGCTCAGATGCCGAGAACGATCGCTTACCAGGGCTACCTTGCAACACCCACAGGTGCCCCTGTTGCCGACAACAACTACACCTTCATCGTCAAGATCTACGACGCTGAAACGAGCGGCAACGTGCTGTATACGGAAACTCAATCCGTGGGTGTGGTCAAGGGAATCTACAATCTCATCATCGGCTCCAGCACGCCGGGCGGCATTCCGGCAAGCGTTCGGTTCGACCGCCAGTACTGGCTCGCCGTCAATGTGAACGGCAACGATCTTACGCCGCGCACACAGCTTACCACCTCCCCGTACTCGTTCAGCTCGTTGATCGCCGACAGCGCTCGTGCCGTTGCACCGGGTGCGATCGGACCCGAGCATCTTCGCGACGGCTCCATCTCGCCTGCGAAGTTGAACGCCATCGGCATTCCCGCCGAGCAGGTGCTTGTCTCCACCGGTACCGGTGTGGCATGGCAGCCGTTCTCCTCGCACACCGTCACCAGCCTCAACACGCTGAAGGGTGATGTGGAGATCCTCGGTGGTACGAATATCCAGGTCACCAAGAACACCTCGACCAACAAGATCACCGTCACGTCGCTCAATGTTGGCACGATCAACACCATCCAGAGCACGGACGATGCAATTGTGGTGATCGATCCGAACGGACCGACAACCTCGCTCGCGATTCGCGGTTCCGGTATCAAGCGCGAGTACCTCGCAGACTCCGCCGTCAACACGGCGAAGCTGGCCGATAACTCCGTTACCACCGCGAAGCTGGCGGACAACTCCGTCACCTCGGCCAAGATCGTTGACGGAACGATCATGGACGCAGATGTGAACCCGAGCGCCGGCATCGCCTACAGCAAGCTCAACCTGGCAAACAGCATCAAGTCCGCGGACATCACCGACGGCACCATCATCAATGCCGACGTGAGCCCCACCGCGGCGATCGCCTACGGCAAGCTGGCACTCACCAACAGCATCGTTGCCGGTGACCTCACCAGCGGTGCGGTGACGCTTCCGAAGATCGCCAGCACCGGCGCAACGGCCAACCAGGGTATCATGTTCGACGGCACGAACGTTATCTGGGGGAATCCGCTTCCGGGCGGCTCCGCCGGCGGCGACCTGACCGGCAGCTACCCGAACCCGACGATCGCGGCGAACGCGGTTACCTCCGCGAAGATTCTCGACGGCACGATCGTGAACGCTGACGTGAGCCCGACGGCGGCGATCGCCTACTCGAAGCTGGCACTTACCGGCAGCATCGTGAATGCGGACGTGAGCGCAACGGCCGCGATCGCCTACTCGAAGCTGGCACTCGCCAACAGCATCGTCAGCGGCGACATCGTTGACGGCACCATCACGAACGCGGACGTAAGCCCCACGGCAGCCATCGCCTACGGCAAGCTGAACCTGACCGGCAGCGTCGTGAACGCCGATGTGAGCCCGACGGCGGCGATCGCCTACAGCAAGTTGAACCTCACCGGCGGCATCGTGAATGCCGATGTGAACGCAACGGCGGCGATTGCCTACAGCAAGCTGAATCTCGCCGGCAGCATCGTGAACGCCGATGTGAGCCCGACGGCGGCGATCGCCTACAGCAAGCTGAACCTGACCAACAGCCTGGTCACGGCCGATCATGTCGACGGTTCGATCACGCTCCCGAAGCTCAGCGCAACGGGTGCATCCTCGGGCCAGGCGATCACCTACAACGGCACCAGCATCGTCTGGGGCAGCCCGTCACCGGGCGGCGCAGCGGGTGGTGACCTCACCGGCACCTACCCGAACCCGACGATCGCAGCGAATGCGGTTACCTCCGCGAAGATCCTGGACGGCACGATCGTGAACGCGGACATAAGCCCGACCGCAGCGATCGCCTACAGCAAGCTTGCACTCGCCAACAGCATCGTGAGCGGCGACATCGTCGACGGCACGATCGTGAATGCCGATGTAAGCCCGACGGCAGCGATCGCCTACAGCAAGCTGAACCTGGGCAACAGCATCGTTGCCGGTGACCTCACCAGCGGTTCGGTAACGCTTCCGAAGATCTCCAGCACCGGCGCATCCGCCAACCAGGCGATCGTGTTCGACGGCACGAACGTTGTCTGGGGTGCGGCCGTTCCGGGTGGCGCGGCAGGTGGTGACCTGACCGGTACCTACCCGAACCCGACGGTTGCAAACAGCGCGATCACGTCCGCGAAGATCGCGGACGGCACGATCGTGGATGCCGATGTGAGCCCGACGGCAGCGATTGCCTATAGCAAGCTGAACCTGGTGAACAGCATTCAGAACGCGGACATCGTTGCCAACGCGATCACGACATCGAAGGTTGCCAACGGTACGGTGACCACCTCGAAGATGGCAGACAGCGCGGTCTCCGGGCTGAAGCTGCTTACGGCTGCGGTGAACACGGCGCACATTGCCGACGGCGCGGTTACCGACGCGAAGGTTGCCAACGGCATCAGCTACTCGAAGCTGAGCGGAGCACCCACGAGCCTTCCGCCGAGCGGCGCGGCAGGTGGTGACCTGACCGGCACCTACCCGAACCCGGTGGTTGCGGCCAACGCGATCACCTCGGCGAAGATCGCCGACGGCACGATCACGAACGCGGACATCAGCGCCGCAGCAGCTATCGCCTACTCCAAGCTGAACCTTACCGGTTCCGTCCAGGGGAGCGATATCGCAGCCGGCACGTTCACGACCACGAATGCGCATCACGCCATCGGCAACAACGACAACATCGCACGCGAGCTTCGTCTGCTGGAGCCGAGCGGTTCCGGTGTGAACTACACGGCGTTCAAGGCGCAGGCGCAGGCCGGCGACATCACGTACACGCTCCCGAACACTGCTCCGGCTGCCGCCAACCAGGTGCTGCAGGTGCAGGCGGTTGCGGGTAACAATGCGACGCTCTCGTGGGGCACCATCGGTGGTGGTTCCATCCTCTTCTCGCGTACCGGCGTTATTGCCAACGCGGGCAACACCTCCTATACGGTACAGACCACCGACGACATCGTCGGCGTGGACATGTCCGCCGGAACGAACTTCACGGTGAACCTTCCGCCGGCAACCACGTCCGGCAAGATCATCATCGTCAAGATCGAGAAGTACAACAATGCGCTTCTCCCGGTGCTGACCGTGCAGCCGAACGGAACCAACAAGATCGACGGCTTCAACAACGACGCGTTCGGCAATGCCGGCGGCGTTCGCGACTACTACTGCGATGGTGCCGGCAACTGGTACTCGTGGTAATCGTTCCGCGACTTCCGTTTCGAGTTCGACGAAATATCAGGGACACCCGCACAGTGCTGGTGTCCCTGGTTTCATTCGGGGGTGACGGCAGCAACGAGCCGGTCCGTCCAGGCAATCCTTCAACCAGTGCATGCTCCAATGCAACCGCAATCAGATCCCGTCCCAAGCCCGTTCACCTGCGATACATTTCTTCCGCATGTGGGCAATACGTTCGTGCTCACGTCCCGCAGCGGTGCGGCAGTGGATCTCGAACTGATCGTCGCCGAGCCGGTGAAGCTGAATCCCATCGACGGCAGGGCCGTTGGGAGATCCGGCTTCGTGCGGCGCGATCCCTTCCGCCTGCTGTTCCGCGGCGAGGGGGAGATGCTGCCGCAGGGGCTGTACGGTTTCCGGCACGAGACGATGGGTGACTTTCAGATGAGCGTGGTTCCGGTTGGGCCCGGTGAGAGCGGCTGGTTGTATGAGGCGGTGTTCAACTAGGGGCTGATGGCGCTGCCGTCCGTTGTTGCGCCGCAGCATCGGGAGCAACAACGTCCGGAGCAACAACGAGGAGGGCGTGGCTACTGCCGTGCAGGGCCGGCGTCGCCCGGAAGCGGCTCGTGCTGATACTCCATCAGCCAGTGCGATGAGAGATCCTCGACAACCGCAAACCGTTTACGCCGATAGAGATTGACCGCCCGGTTTGCCTTCTCCACGTGAAGGCGGATCGGGCGTTTCGTTTCCAGACCGCGCCTGACGTACCGGTCCATGATGGAGCTGCAGATGCCGCGGTTCTGGTGCGCCGGCAGGATCATCAGATCGCCCAGGCGCACCTCATCTTCGAACTCGATGATGATCAGGCGGCCAACCGGCTCGTCGTCGTTGTGGATGATGGAGATGTCGGCGAATGGATAGTTGGAGGTGTAGTGAAGCGTCTGTGCGTTGAACTGATACTGTATCAGCGCCTCGATCTCGTCGTTGCTCAGGTTCGTCTCCTCGAACGGCATCTGCGAACGGAGCGTGATGCTGTAGAGCGAGCGAACGAAGGCCTCGTCCTCCTCCGTGGCGGGGCGGAATGCATACTCTCCAATCGGATCCAGAAGAAACATGATGTGCTGTTGGATCGGCATCTGCGCCGGAGCTGCGCGCAGATGAGCCGGTTGAACGGTTCGGCCGGCGCCGATCATTGATCCGCGCCGGCCGGAAGCCACGAAGGAAACTGTCAGTTGCGCGAGGGGAAGATCCCTTCCAACGCGATGCAGAAGTTGATCACCAGATACGGCTGCATGTTGTTGTGCGGCTGGTTGCCGCCGGCCAGACCGATGGCCTGGGGATTCAACGTGGAGCCGTCCGACGTGGGACGGTAGATCGCCACCTGATTGGAGCTGCTGGCCGCCAGGAAGTTGCCGTTGGGCTGGCCGAGTGCACCGCTTACGTTGGTGGTGCTGAACAGGTGGTTGTGCATCGGCATCTCGCTGTTGATCAGCGTATGCGTCTCTTCGCCGGACATCTCGCCCATGATGCGGTTGGTAAGGCCCGGGCCCTGACCCTGATGGATGGGGACACGCCCGCGCAGATCGGGAAGCCCGAATGTCACGCGGCCGTCACCGCCGAACTGTGTGCCGAGGAGCGAGAAGAGCGCGGTGTTCTGAGCGATCGAAAGAAGCTGCCCGTCGCACGTCGCATAGCCGCGTGGTGCGAAGTTGAAACCGGCCATGATGATCTGACCGATGAACGGTTCTGCCATTGATTGAGCCTCCAGCAATAGTCTTGAAAGGGGAAGGGGGCCTCGATGTATCGAGATTCATTCGAGAAGCAGGGCCGGACGTGATGTCCGGCCACTGCTTCATCGTACTGATCAGTTGCGCGAGGGGAAGATGCCTTCCATCGCGATGCAGAAGTTGATCACCAGATACGGCTGCATGTTGTTGTGCGGCTGGTTGCCGCCGGCCAGACCGATGGCCTGGGGATTCAACGTGGAGCCGTCCGACGTGGGACGGTAGATCGCCACCTGGTTGGAGCTGCTGGCCGCCAGGAAGTTGCCGTTGGGCTGGCCGAGTGCACCGCTCACGTTGGTGGTGCTGAACAGGTGGTTGTGCATCGGCATCTCGCTGTTGATCAGCGTGACGGTCTCCGAACCGGACACCTCGCCCATGGTACGATTGGTAAGGCCCGGGCCCTGACCCTGATGGATGGGGACACGACCGCGCAGATCGGGAAGTCCGAATGTCACGCGGCCGTCACCGCCGAACGTTGTGCCGAGGAGCGAGAAGAGCGCGGTGTTCTGAGCGATCGAAAGGAGCTGGCCATCGCACGTCGCATAGCCGCGTGGTGCGAAGTTGAAACCGGCCATGATGATCTGGCCGACGAATGGTTCTGCCATGTGAATAATCTCCTGGTGTTGGCGTTCCTACCGTTCGGTGTGCAAGCCCGGAGGGCTCTGAAACGCAGCCCGATCCTGATAGGAACTGTTATCGGAACGATCCTGTTTGTTTCGATGCCGGGGAGCGTAGCGCTGAGTGTCGAGCTCCGGCGGTTGCTCCGTTGTGCCGATCAGTTGCGCGAGGGGAAGATCCCTTCCAACGCGATGCAGAAGTTGATCACCAGATACGGCTGCATGTTGTTGTGCGGCTGGTTGCCGCCGGCGAGGCCGACTGCCAGCGGGTTCAGCGTGGAGCCGTCCGACGTGGGACGGTAGATCGCCACCTGGTTGGAGCTGCTGGCCGCCAGGAAGTTGCCGTTGGGCTGGCCGAGGGCGCCGCTGACATTGGTGGTGTTGAACAGGTGGTTGTGCATCGGCATCTCGCTGTTGATCAGCGTAACAGTCTCGGAACCGGACTCCTCTCCCATGGTGCGGGGGGTCAGACCCGGGCCCTGACCCTGATGGATGGGGACACGCCCGCGCAGATCGGGAAGCCCGAATGTCACCCGGCCGTCACCGCCGAACTGTGTGCCGAGGAGCGAGAAGAGCGCGGTGTTCTGAGCGATCGAAAGAAGCTGCCCGTCGCACGTCGCGTAGCCACGTGGCGCAAAGTTGAAACCTGCCTGAATAATCTGGCCGATAAACGGTTCTGCCATGAGAACTTCTCCTTGATGATCTGGTTGGATGTGTGTAACAAGCGGCCTTCGGCCGAAGTTGAACGTCAGCAACGTGTGGACCGCCGATGCCGGTGAGGAGAGCCTCAGGGGAATCCAATATCAGGCAGTATCCGATACTCGAGGTTGTACAGAATTGATGAAACGCCACGGCGTGCAATGAGTGCCGTGAATCGCTCTGCACGAGGATGCAGACTGGGTGAGTGCAGACAGTATTGGGAACCGCGATCCGGGACTGACGCTGAGGGGCGCGGACCGGAAAGGCGGCATGTCGTTAGCTGTCCTGTCGATCTCCTGCCGACATCGTACCGGCATCGGGAGCGAGAAGGGGAAGCTCGCGATGGATCGTGCGGCGCAGGCTCGGATCGAATGAATGCATCTGGAGGAATCAACACGCCATGCGATGGCTCCCGAAGAGCCGCGTGGCGCAACTACCGTGGCAACGATGGACTCACGAAGCAATGCCGTGAACCATCCAGCGGGACCTTGCTCGAACTGCGGCTGCACCTGCCGAACCGTGCCTTCACCGGCCTATCGCATATGCAGCAACGGTTCTCAAGATACGATTGTTTCTCCGTTTGTAAAGAAGACATGCACGTAATTCGGCACATTATCCAACGAAAATCCCCGGCGTTGCTATCGTGGCGCGATTCGTCGGCCGCACCGTTTCAGGGGCATGCGGCGGAGCAGAGGGAGCCACTGCTCCGGGGCCGATGCCACCGGCGCATGCCGCCGCAGCCGGCGAACCGCACCGAATGCGCCACGCCGTCGGCAGGCGCTGCGTGCGGCCGTTCCGGATCAGTCACCGCTTCGGCATCACCATCAACTTCGCGTTGGCGGCTGGAGCGCAACTCCTCTCCCACCCTTTGCATCGTGCAATATTCGCAACAGATTCCATGAGCCGGAGGTGACGTGCGTTCCGTATCTTCGAGATTGGCGTGCCGACACCGTCCGGTGGGCATGGGGCGAAACAACAGAGCACCTCACATTGCGTCTCTGTATCCGCACCCCGGCAACACCGGAGCAGGGCACCCCGAACGGCGATCTGCCGTCGATGTTGAACGCTGAGCAATGAAATCATGAGCATCCTTCCCATCTATACGTTCGATCATCCGATTCTTCGAAAGCGGTTGAGGCTTGTCGAGGAGATTACCGACGACCTGGTTGGCCTTGCGCTGGACATGCACGCCACCATGAAGAATGCGGAGGGGATCGGCCTCGCCGCCAATCAGGTTGGGCAGGACGTTGCCATGACCGTGATCGACGTCGGCCACATCAAGGGGAACGAGGGGATGACGCCGCTTACGCTGATCAACCCGGTGATCGAGGCGTTCAGCGATGAGGAAGTGGCGGACGAGGAAGGCTGCCTGAGCCTCCCCGATCTGCGTGCGGACGTGCTGCGCCCGGTGGGCGTGCAGGTCCGGTTCTTCGACCTCGAGATGAAGGAGCATGTGATGGAGGCCGCGAAGCTTCTGGCACGCGTGATGCAGCACGAGATCGATCACCTGAACGGCGTCTACTTCATCGATCATCTCAAGCCGATGCGCCGCGCCCTGATGAAGCGCCGCCTGCAGGAGATCAGCCGGGGCGAGATCGAGACCGAATATCCATTGTACCGTGCGGGAAGCTAGATAGATGGTCAATGGTCAGTAGCCGGTAGTCGTTGGCCGGTAGTCGGCTTGCAAAGCGTCCGGCAACCACTAACTACCGACCACCGATTACTGACCACTGGCTCTTCAGCATCCCGCTCTCATATTCCCAACTCATGACCTCGAGCGAATTACGCACGTCGTTTCTGGACTTCTTCCGCGAGCGCGGGCATACCATTGTCCCATCCGCTCCGGTGGTGCCGCATGGTGACCCCACGCTTCTCTTCACGAACGCCGGCATGAATCAGTTCAAGGATGTCTTCCTGGGCGTGGGCGTGCGCGATTACAGCCGCGCGGCCGACACGCAGAAGTGCATCCGTGTCTCCGGCAAGCACAACGACCTCGAGGAGGTGGGGCACGATACCTACCATCACACCTTCTTCGAGATGCTGGGGAACTGGTCCTTCGGCGACTACTACAAGGAGGAGGCGATCGCCTGGGCATGGGAGCTTCTGACGAAGGTCTGGGGGCTCCCGGCGGAGCGCCTGCACGTGACGGTCTACCGCTCCGACGACGGCGGCGAGAGCGATCAGGAGGCGTACGATATCTGGGCCCGGCAGCCGGGGCTGGACCCGGGCCACATTCACTGGTTCGGGGCGAAGGACAATTTCTGGGAGATGGGGGAGACCGGTCCATGCGGGCCCTGCTCCGAGATCCACTTCGATCGCACACCCGATCTCTCCGGCGGGCCGCTCGTGAACGCCGGCGTCCCGGAGGTGATCGAGATCTGGAACCTGGTCTTCATCCAGTATAACCGCCGCCCGGACCGCGGGCTCGATCCGCTTCCCGCGAAGCATGTCGATACCGGCATGGGTTTCGAGCGGATCTGCGCGGTGACGCAGGGGAAGGCGAGCAATTACGATACCGACGTCTTCATGCCGCTGATCGAGGAGATCGCGCGCCTGAGCGGCGGAGCCTATTCGGGGGCGCTCGATGACCGTACCTCCATCGCCATGCGCGTTCTCGCGGACCATGTGCGCACGCTCGCGTTCTCCATTGCCGACGGTGCCTCCCCCGGCAATGCCGGGCGCGGCTATGTGCTGCGCCGGCTGCTCCGCCGCGCCGTGAAGTATGCCTACATCGAGCTCGGCATGAAGGAGCCGGTGCTCTACCGACTGGTGCCGGTGATCGTGCGGACGATGGGGGAGGTGTTCCCGGAGGTTCGCACGCAGCAGGCCTACATCGAGAAGATCATCAGGTCCGAGGAGGAGAGCTTCGGCCAGACGATCGAGCGGGGGATTGCGGAGTTCAACGTTCGTTGCTTTGAAGCGTGCGATGCAATCCTCACGCCGCGCATCGTTGCTTCCGGCACCGCGACGCAGGTGCAGTGGGACGAAGGCGGCGCGTGGCTGGACGGGCCTCCCGGCGCGGGCCGGCTGATCTCGTGGGAGTCGCTCGGAGCCGAGTACGGCCAGGGGATTGTGCTTCCGGGGAGCGACGCGTTCTTCCTCTACGACACCTCCGGCTTCCCGCTGGATCTGACACAGCTGCTTGCCCGCGAGCGCGGGATGGAGGTGGATGTGGAGGGCTTCAACGCCCTGATGGCGGAGCAGAAGAAGCGGGGCCGCGAGGCGCGCAAGAGCTATGCGCAGGAGGCGATCAATCTGAAGTTCGAGGGGGAGACGGAATTCCTCGGCTACACGGAGCATGAGACGGACGCACTCGTGGTGGCCGTTGCCGGCGACGGCATCGTGCTGGACCGCACTCCCTTCTATGCGGAGATGGGTGGCCAGCAGGCCGATCACGGCGAACTGGTGATCGGCGGCGAGCGCCTTGCCGTTACCGACGTGCACAAGGTCGGCAGCGCGTTCCTTCACATCGTGGATGCCGTGGAGGTGAACGCGCAGCCCGGAGAGCCGGCCCGTGCCGGGATCGACATGGGCAGGCGGCATGCCATTCAGCGGAACCACTCCGCCACGCACATCGTGCACGAGGCGCTGCGCCGCGTGCTTGGAAGTCATGTGCAGCAGGCGGGCTCGCTGGTGGCCCCCGATCATCTTCGCTTCGACTTCAATCACTTCGAGAAGATCGGCGAGGAGGAGATGCGCGCGATCGAGGAGATGACCAACGCGAAGATCCGCGAGGCGATCGAGGTGAGAACCGAGGAGCTCGCCATCGAGGATGCACGCAGGATCCCCAACGTGAAGATGTTCTTCGGCGACAAGTATGGCTCGCGCGTGCGCGTGGTGACGATCGATCCGGAGTTCTCCGTGGAGTTCTGCGGCGGCACGCATGTGCGCAACACCGCGGACATCGGCCTGCTGAAGATCACCAGCGAGGGGAGCATTCAGGCCGGCGTGCGGCGCATCGAGGCAGTGACGGGGACTGCGGCGGACCAGTTGCTCCTCCGTCGCTACAACGAGATCGAGCGGCTCATGAAGCGCCTCGGCGTTGCGGACCGTGATCTCTATGAAAAGGTGGAGCAGTTGCTGGAGGAGAAGCGGGCTCTGGAGAAGGAGCTTGCCCAGGCGCTGGTTGCGAAGGCCTCCGGGGGACTGGATGCGATTCTCTCCTCCGCCGTCGAGCGGGAGGGCGTCCGGATAGCCTCCGGGCGGATTGCCGCGGCGGACATGGACGCACTGAAGGCCGTGGGGGATGACCTCCGCAACCGCCTGAAGAGCGGCATCGGCATGCTTGGCGCGGACATCGAAGGAAAGGCGACGCTTGTCTGCGTTGTGACGGACGATCTCGTACAGCGCTTCAGCGCCGGCAAGATTGTCGGTGCGGCCGCAAAGCTTGTCGGTGGCGGCGGCGGCGGAAAGCCGCACATGGCCACGGCCGGCGGCAAGGATGTCGAGAAGCTGGACGACGCACTCGCACGCACGCCGGAGATCGTTGCAGAGCTGGCGGGCTAGGCCCCGATGGTCCGGAGACCGGGCCGGATGAACGGATGTCATCCTTCAAACCGTATTCGATGCGCAGATCGCATTCAACCCGCTCCACAGGCGTACTCGTGCTGGGACTGCTCCTGCTGCTCGCGTTCCCCGCAGGCGCGCAGACGCAGGCGCACGGCCCGAGCCCGTTCGGGCTGTACTCCGTGGATGCCGCCGTTGAGTCCGCGATGCAGTCCGGCCCGCTGCAGAGCAATCAACTGCTGCAGGCGGTTGGCAATTCGTTCAACTGGTACGGCGGCACGGGGGTGATCCTGCTCGCCATTCTTCTCTGGCTCGGCGGTCGTCTACTGCGAAGACCGCAGATGGCGGAGGCTGGGCTGCGTGGGCTGGAGGCGATTGCCGCCGCGAGCTTCCTGGGATGGATCGCCAAGGTGGCCGCCGGCCGCGCGCGTCCGTACTTCACGCCGGGCGAGCCGTGGCACTGGAACCTCCTGCACAGCCTCAGTGACACGCACTACTTCTCGATGCCGTCCGGGCACACGATCGCCACCTGCGCCTTTGCCGGCGCGGTCTGTTTCGTGGCGCTGGGCTTCGCTCCGCTGACCAGGCGAACGGTAATCGCCCTTGCCGCTCTCTCCTCTGTTCTCGTCGCGTTCGCGAGGGTGTACACCCATCAGCACTGGTTGAGCGACGTGGCCGCAGCCGCGCTCCTTGGGAGCCTCTGCGGCGTCATGATTGCGCGCTGGCATGCAACCCGGCCCGGACGCGCCTTCGACCGCGTGATGCTCGGCTCCGCGAATGTCTGATTCCTCTCACGGTACGATACCCCTTTGATGCAGCCCTGGTGGTGATTCGGCGGCCTGCTGCAGAGCCATGCCACAAACACACGATCCTCGTGAAGCACATCGTTCGCGCGATTCTGACAACGACGTTCCTGGCACCGGTTTCGATGCTCGTTCTATCCGCACAGTCTGCATCCCCATTCCCCACAGGGAGTGCGGCCGCAGCGCTGCATGGGTGCGGCACCGTTCTGTTCAACGATTCCGCGCTCGAGGCGCGCGCGGCTGCGAACACCGCTGCGCGCAATCCCGCGGTGTATCGTGCCATGCTGGAACGGAGCCGGAGCAAGGGCCCGGGGCGAACGGTGCTTGGAGGGGACGATGAGTTCAATCAGTTCTTCATGCTCAACAGGGTAAGCGAACAGTTCGATCAGATCTCCGCGAAGCTGATCTACAAGGGGCGGCGGGCCCGGATCTGGATCGACCTGCAGGACACGCTGCGTGTGAAGGCCTCGACCGTCGCAGCGCTCGCGCGCGGCCTGGACTCCGCAACGGCCGCCGGCTCGCGCGATCCTGGGAAGGGAATCATCGAGAACGACGAGGACGTGTTCGGCCTCCCCCCCGCGAACCGCTTCGACGCGGCCACGCCGAACATGGAGGACTTCCTGCTCACCGATATTCAGGATGGGCTCACCGGCGGAAACGTGCTCGGTTATTTCTCCCCCTACGATCAGACGGACAACCCCGGCTCGAATCAGATGAACATTCTCTACATCGATTCGAGGGAAGGGATCGGCACGCAGAACGCCGGCGCGATTGCCGGCCTCGTCAGCACGCTCGCACACGAGTATCAGCACCTGATTCACTTCCGCTACAATCCGAACAGCGAGACCTTCTTCAACGAGGGATGCAGCGAGGCTGCGAGCACCATCTGCGGCTACAACGATCGCCACAACACGCTCTATCTCACCGCCTCCAACATCCCGCTCCTTCGCTGGAGCAACAACTCCGACTTCAACAGCCTCGAGGTGGATTACGAGCGTGCGATGACGTTCGTCCGCTACAACTACGAGCAGTTCGGCGAGACCTTCCTGAAGAAGTTCGTGACGACGCAGTCCACCGGAATGAACCGCATCGCCTCCGCGCTTACACAGATCGGCAGTTCCGTCACCTGGCAGAACATGTTGAAGGGGTACATGGTGGCGAACTATGTACGGAAAAGCTTCTCCGATCCGCAGTACACCTACAGGCTTGCACTCTCCAGCACGTTCGCCCACGTGACCAACAGCTACAACGGGACCTTCCCCGCGACCGGCCAGGTAACGCTGCAGCAGTACGCTCCGGCGTACAACTACTACAACTTCACGAAGCAGCAGGGGATGACCATTCGCTTCAACGGCCCGCAGTCGTTCAAGGTGATGGCGCTTCTGTACCGCAGCGGCACGCTGCTGGAGATCCGCGAGCTGACGCCGAACCAGCCCAACACGATCGAGGCGAACCCCGGCTACTCCCGCATGGTGTTCGTGATCTGCAATCTCCACCCGTCCAGCCAGACCGTCACGTGGAATGTGGAATCGATAGCAAGCGGTGTGGAGGATGTCTCCGGCGCGGCGGGCGCCCTGGAGATCGCCGGCGTATCGCCCAATCCCGCCAGCGGTCCGATCCACGTCACCTACCGCGCCCCGGAGCATGGTGCGGTTACCATGCGCCTCTTCGATCTCCAGGGGCGCGTGCTGCGGACACTGGTGGATGCGGAACCGTTCGCCGGCGGCCTTCGCGAGATGACGTTCGATACCGGCGCGCTTCCCGGCGGCGTCTACATGCTCCGCCTGGAGCAGAGCAGGCATGCCGCGTCGCGGGCGGTCCTGCTGGTACATTGATCGGCCGTTCCAACCTCCCCGGGGCGGCGCTCGCTGCGGGCGCCGTCCGTCCGGCTCCTGTCGCGCATTTGCCACAGATCGTCCTTCGCACTTCTCCCTATGTTGGGTCCTCCGCCAGGTGCTGCGCCTCCTCGAAGAGCCGGTGCGGTTCTGCGCCGTGCAGCGCCCGGTAGAGCAGTTCGAGCCCGATTCCAATGCGCGGCCCCGGGCGTTCGATGACATCGGAAGGGAGGACGTATACCCTGTTGTTGCGTACCGCGCGGAGCCGGTGCCATTCCGGATAGGTGTTCAGCAGGTCGGACACTCCCTGCCAGTCCGGGCCGGGAACGATGATCACTTCGGGATCGCGCCGCAGCAGCTCCTCACGGCTGAACGTCGGGTACTGCGTGACGCCTCCGTGGGCAATGTTCCGCCCTCCGGCAGTGGAGAGCATCTCCGCGATGAACCCGCCGCTGACGGTCATCAGCGGCGCGCGATCGATCACCACGAAGACCGTCACCGAGTCGTTCCCGGCAAGCGTCCTGATGGAGTCCACCGTTCTGCGCAGGCGCCCTGCCACGGCCTCGCCGGCCTCCGTCCGTCCCACGAGTGCGCCGAGCACCTCGAACCCCTGGATTACTTCGCCGATGGTGGAGTCGTGGAGAAGGAACGGCCGAAGCCCGAGCTCCTTCAGCTTGTTGTAGCTGGTTTTCATGTTCCCGACGAACGTCATCGGCAGCAGATCCGGCTTCAGCGCGATGATCTTCTCGTAGTTCAACTGCTGTATGTCGGCCACCGGCTCGATGCGTGTCGCCGCCGGAGGATAGTTGCAGTACGTGGTGCGGCCAACCATCAGATCCTGCGCGCCGATGGCGAAGAGCATCTCCGTGATGTTCGGCGCCAGCGAGATCACGCGCCGCGCCGGTGCGCTCAGGCGAATCGTGTCCTGCATTGCATCCACCTCCACAGCCGCATAGTGCGCCGCAGGCGTGCTTCCGGGTGCCCGGGCACGATCGCAGGCCGCAGAAGCAAGCGCAAGGGAGAGCAGGGTGAGAATGAGCGTGCGATGCATTGTTGTTCTCTGCGGGGTCATGATAGATGCGTCCGATGTCGTACCGGGGCTGGGTCGATGAAGGGCGAAGATACGCCCTGGATGCTCCGCGTGCGAGGGAGCGGCGTACCGCGGTGGCGGGAAAGGCCGTGAGAGATGCGCAGCATGGCTTGCGGCCCACTTGTGAGAGTTCGTATTGTTCGTGACGACATCCCGACCCTGAGTGTCTTTATGATTACGGCCCGGCAGATTCGGTACGGATGCGACCGATCCCATTGGGGGCCGTGTCGGCGTGCAGGGTGATGTGCGAAGCCAACCTCTCCAACATAGAAACAAACGATGTTCACATCTTTCCCCAGGTATCTCATGACGGCCGCTCTCGCGGTTGCGGTGCCGTTGTTCCTGCACGCGCAGTCCGCGCCGGGACCGGCGATCGATGCAACCGGCGGCGTGTGCGGCACCCAGCTGTTCGGCGTGGCCGAGGCGCAGGCTGCAATGGCGAACACCGCACGGAATAATCCGGAGGTGTACCGCAGGATCGTTGAGCGTGCGAAGAGAGGGGCTCCGGAGCAGATGCTTTCCGCGGCCGGCGTAACCACCCATACGTTCAACGTTCTGAACCGCGTTACCAATCAGTTCGACGAGGTGGTGGGCCGGCTGGTGTTCACCGGCAGGCGCGCCCGCATCTGGATCGACGAGCGCGACACGGCGCGCATAAAGGCCGCAACGATCGCGTCCCTGGCACGCGGCGTGGATACGGCCACGGCGGCGACATCCCGCAATCCGAACAAGGGGCTGATCGAGAACGATGAGGATGTGTTCGGCCTTCCCCCGGTGAACCGGTTCGATGCCGCCACGCCGACCATGGAGGATTTCCTTCTGACCGATATCCAGGACAACCTGAGCGGCGGATATATCGCAGGCTTCTTCTCGCCGATGGATCAGACCGATTACGACGGCTCCAACAGGATGAACCTGTTGTACATCGACTCGAACCAGGGGCTCGGCACGCAGACCGCCTCCACGATCGCCGGCATGATCGGCACGCTCGCGCACGAGTACCAGCATCTGATCCACTACCGGCAGAACCCGAACAGCCAGATCTTCTACAACGAAGGATGCAGCGAGACGGCGAGCATTCTCTCCGGCTACAAGTATCGCAGCAGTTCCGCCTATCTGCTCAGCACCAACGTGCCGCTCTTCCGCTGGAGCGATGGAACGGTGTTCAACGATCTCGAGATCGATTACGAGCGTGCGATGAGCTTCCTGCGCTACTGCACGGAACAGTATGGCGAGGCCTTCCTCACGAAGTTCGCGTCGTCGCGCGCAACCAACATGAATCGTGTAACGGATGCGCTGACGCAGAGCGGTGCCGCTGCCGACTGGAAGAGCACGTTGAAGGGATATGCGGTTGCCAACTACGTGCGGAAGAACTTCGCCGACAATCGGTACATCTACGCTGTTCCCCTCTCGAACGCCGTAGTGAAGCCGGCGAACACCTACAGCGACTCCGTTACGCCGGCGGGGCAGGCCACGGTGCAGCAATACGCGGCCGTCTACACTGTCTACAACTTCAGGAAGCCATCCGGGCTCAGGATCCGGTTCAACGCGACCGTGGCGCAGAACTATGCGGTGATGGCCCTTCTGTACCAGAACGGCCAGTTGGTTGAGGTTCGCGAGATGACCACCAACGCGTTGAACACCATCGACCCCGGCTACGACAAGATGGTCTTCGCCATCCTCAGCCTCTCCTCGAACAACCAGTCCATCAGCTGGAGTGTGGACGCCGTGACGAGCGGCGTGGAGAGCATTGCGGACGCGGCTGCCGTGCGGACCGCCGTTTCGGACGTCTCGCCCAACCCGGCCACTGGCCCTGTGCATGTTGCATATCAGACGGCCGGCACCGACCCGGTGACGATGCAGTTGTTCGACATGCAGGGGCGCCTCGTGCGCACATTGATCGCCGGAACTCCGATGGAGAGCGGAGGGCATGAGCTGACGCTGGATCCGTCCGGCCTCGCGGCCGGCGTCTATCTGGTGCGCCTCATGCAGGGGGGAGCCGCGTCTGTGCGGGCCGTGGTCATCGAGCGATAGGTCGTGGTCATCGAGCGATAGGCCGTTGTGATCGAGCGATAGGCCGTTATGATCGAGCGATGGATCGGGCCGGCGACGGGCCGGCACCTCCGCCCGCATACCCGGCGGCATTGCGCGGAGGTTCCATCGGATCGCTCCATTGTATTCTCGTAATTTGTTTCGCCCGGCCGGTATGCCGGGCGTCCGCATTCCCTGGCGTGGCTACAACCTTCAGATCTGGAGATGATCATGTCCCTCGGTTTCAGCATGCAGCGTGCCCGTCGTGTCGTTCCCATCCCTGCGGCATTTCTCTGCTGGCTCTCCCTGGGCTCCGGCCTGCTGATGGCGCAGGGGACGGCGCGTGAGGATTCGGCGAGGGCGGTGAACATCCGCCAGCAGCGGTATGATTCCTCCGTTGCCCGTGCCAGGGTTCCGGGGTTCGAGGAGGACGTGCAGGGACGTGAGGAGTGGTTCATGTTCCAGCGGCGCTACCCGTTCGATGTGGTTCCCGCCGGCGCGCTTGCATCGGCCATCCGCTCGATCCAGGGAATGCAGTCGCAGCTCGACGAATCGCGGGCCAAGGGGGACCGCCAGGCGCATCTTCTTGCGGCGAGCACATGGGAGGCGATCGGGCCGGTCAACGTCGGCGGCCGCATTCAGGCGATCGCCCAGCATCCGACCAAACAGGGGGTGATCTTCATCGGCGCCGCATCCGGCGGCGTCTGGAAGAGCACCGATGACGGCGCCACCTGGAACACGACGTTCGACAAGCAGGCATCGATCAGTATCGGCGCCATCGCCATCGATCGCACCGATCCGAACATCATCTACGTCGGCAGCGGCGAGCCCAACACGCCATCCTCCACATACTTCGGCCACGGTGTCTTCAAGTCCACGGACGAGGGGGCCAACTGGACCAATATCGGCCTGGAGACCGTGGGGGGCTTCTCCAAGATCTACGTTCATCGCCAGAACCATCTGATCGTCTATGCAACCGGGGTTGTCACCAACCAGAGCGACGGCGGCTTCTATCGTTCCGTCGATGGCGGCGCCACATGGACCCGTACGATGCCCGGCACCGTGTACGATCTCTCGGTGAACCCCGCCAACAGCGAGGAACTCTTCATCGGCACCGCATCGGCGATCTACTATTCCACCGATGGAGGGCGCACCTTCACCAGGCGGGTCAACGGGATCAACGTCGGGATCGCCTATCGCATCAGCGTTGCCATGGCGCCGAGCGATCCGAACCATGTCTACGCTCTGGTGGCCGGGCGGCCCGGCTCCGCGGGGCTGGACGATTCGAAGTTCTACGCCTCCACCGATCGTGGAAACACCTGGACGATGCGCGAGCAATTCTCCGGGCAGTTCTTCCGCGATCAGGGCTGGTACGACAACGCAGTCGCGGTGCATCCGGATAGTCCGCTCGTGGTGCTGGCTGCGGGCATCGATGCCTTCCGCACCGAGGATGGCGGCGAGCACTTCATCAACTACACGGATGCATATGCGAACCTCGGCAATCCGAACGCGGTGCATGCCGATCAGCATGTGCTGGAGTTCGATCCGAAGAATCGCACGCGCCTTCTTCTCGGCAACGACGGCGGGCTGTTCCGGTCCGAGGACAACGGGATCCAGTGGAGCAGGATCGGTGTGAAGCTCCCGATCACGCAGTTCTACAAGATGGATGTGGACGCCAACAACGTCAATCTCGTCTACGGCGGTGCACAGGACAACGGCTCCAGCGGCTACCTGGGCACGCACTCCAGCCCGTTGCAATGGGACAACCTTTCAGGCGGTGACGGGTTCTACGTTGCAGCCGATCCGTTCCGGCCCGGCATCGTCTTCACGGAGATCTACTACGGGCAACCGGTCTACAAGATCGATATCAGCCAGCCCGGGTTTCAGCTTCCGATATCGGACTATATCGACAACACTGCAGGCGACAGGGGGGACTGGTCCACGCCGATGGCGATCGGCCTTTCCGACGGCAGGTTCTACAGCGGCAGGCACTATCTCTGGCGTACCAGCGACGACGGCGGCTCGTGGGAGCAGTTGCGGCCCGGCACCGGCGGCCTCATCTCCGCAATCGGCGTCTCCCCGTACGGCGGCAAGCTCATGGTTGGCACCAACACCGGCGACGCACGCCTCTCGGTTGACGACGGCCACACGTGGGCTGCGGCGAAGGGACTGCCGCGCCGTACGGTGAGCGACATCCGGTACGACTTTACGGTGCAGAGCCGGGTGTTCCTCACGCTGAGCGGAACCGGTTCGCACCATGTGTTCCAGTCGGACGATGACGGCGCCAACTTCACCGACATTTCCGGCAACCTCCCGGACGTGACGGTCAACACCATCGCCGTCGATCAGCAGAACAACCAGCACCTCTTCATCGGGACCGACGCCGGCGCGTTCGTGAGCCTGAACGGCGGCAAGTTCTGGTATCCGTTCAATGACGGCCTGCCGCTTGCGCCGGTGGTGGATCTGAAGATCAACGATCAGGCGCGCACGCTGATTGCCGCCACGCATGGGCGTTCCATGTTCCGCATCAACATCGCCAAGCTGGAGGCGCAGCCCACGATCGTCCGGCCCGCAAGCCGTTCGGCGTACGAGACTCCGGGTCCGGTGACGATCCAGTGGTATGGGCTGACCGGGCCGGTGCGCGTGAGCATCAGCTACGACGGCGGCGCAAACTTCACGGAGCTTGCCAGCGGCGTCGTGGCGGATAGTCTCGTTGCGATGCTGCCGCTTGCGAGAACAACCAATGCGCGCGTGAAGGTGGAACAGCAGGGGACGGGGGGGACGGCAGTCTCCAACGACTTCACGCTGACGCCGCACGCCAACGGCTCCGGGTTTACCTCCAAGGGATTCGTGGCCGAGGCGATCGAGTGGCGCCATGGAACGATCTGGGCGACATCCCGTGGGACGGACTCCATCTACACTCTGCGCACGCCGCTGCTCGGCGGTCTCACGGGGTATCTGCGCACCGGTATTACCGGCCATGTTCGCGACATGGCGTACGACAGCGTTGCGGACCGATTCTACCTGCTCGTTGCGGACGATGATTTCAGCCATCCACGGATCTTTCCGATGGACACGAACTGCGTCGGCGGAACGGAGCTGCCGATGCCGGCGGAGATCGTGCATGCCAGCGGCATCGCGATGACGGCCGAGGGGCTTGCCGTGATCTCGCCCGGCGCGACGGCGCAGGTGTACATCCTCGGTGACTCCGGCACGATTCGCCGTACCACCCACACCTTCAACGTTCCGGCGGAGAATCAGCGCATCTCCCTTGCGTGGGACGGCCAGCTCGTGCAGGCCGTTACCGTTGCCGGTCCGGTCACCGTCTTCCCGAGCCGCCTGGAACGCGTTCGCCTTGCCGATACCCTCCAGCTCATCGAGGCGGTGCCGGCGATCGTGGGGAACGGGCAGCGCATCGACTTTGCCGGACTGGCCGTGGACAACAGCAATCCTTCGCAACTGGTCTACTGGGCCACGGATACGAACGGCATCTTCTACAAGTTCACGCAGCTCTTCAGCGGCGTCCGCGAACCGGGCGGGAGCTGGAGCGTTGCGGGCGCGCTGCGTCTGGGGAACGTGACACCGAACCCGCTGCGGGGCACGGCCGTGGTGGAGGTGACCGCATCATCCAACGGTGCGGCCGCGCTGGACCTGTATCGTGCCGATGGCTCGCTGGTTCGCCATCTCTTCGACGGCATGCTGGAGGCGGGGAGCCGCAGTATGCAGCTCGAGCTGGGCGATGTGGCCAGCGGCGTCTACTACCTGGTGGTATCCGATGTGCGCGGCAACCGCGATGCGCGCAGCGTGGTGGTGATGAAATAGCCGATGCCGACGATGGCCGGCGGATTCCATCAATCGACACGCGATCCCATTCCGGCGCCCCGCTTCGGCGCCCCGCTTCGGCGCCCCGCTTCGGCGCCCCACTCCGGCCCCAACTCAGGCCGAGGTCCGTTCACTCCCCGCGATGTCCCGCTCGCGTGTTATCTTGTTGTGCTCAGAACACACGTTACTCACAATACAGAATGAACCGTACAACGTTAACGCAGTTTGTCCGGGGGGTACTGGCATGCGCAACGGCCTGCCTGCTTCTCTGGAACCATGCATCGGCACAGGAGCGCCAGCCGAAACTCGATCCGGAGGGGCAGCTCAAGCGTCTGGAGGAGATTCGCCGCGAGGGGGGGGCAAGTGAGGCCAACCGGAATGCGGGGGAGGATGTGAAGGGGCGCGAGGAATGGTTTTCCTTCGTCAGGCGTTATCCATACGACATGATTCCCGCCACGCTCCGCTCGGACGCCATCCGTGAGATGCAGCGTCAGACGGCGCAGATCGAACGGGCACTGCACGGCAAGCACTACGATGCCTCGGTGCTCGGTGCAAACGGCTGGCAGCAGATCGGGCCGTTCAACGTGAGCGGGCGTACGCGCGCGATCGCCGTGAAGCCGGGGGATGCGCAGACGATGTTCATCGGTGCGGCCGCAGGCGGCGTCTGGAAAACCGTGGACGGCGGCACCAGTTGGAACACGACCACCGATACGCTTCCATCGCTGGCTGCCTGCGCGCTCGGCATCGACCGGCTGAGCCCGAATGTCATCTACATGGGGACCGGCGAGAATTCCGCCAACGTGGATTCCTATCTCGGGAAGGGAATCTTCAAGTCCACCGATGGCGGGCTTACGTGGAAGAGTTCCGGCCTGACGAATGTCGGCGCGTTCTCCAAGATCGTGGTACATCGCCAGAAGCACCTGACGGTGTACGCCGCAGCCACGAAGGCGAACGGCGGGTTCTATCGGAGCGAGGATGGCGGCGCCACATGGGCCCTGGTTGCGGGGACCGGCGGCGACACATGGGATCTCTCGATCAATCCGCAGAACAGCGATGAGCTCTTCATCTCCACTGCATCCAAGATCCGGCACTCCACCGACGGCGGGAAGACGTTCGCCGATGTCATCACCGGCATCAACCGCACCGGCGCCGTTCGCATCAGCGTGGCGGTTTCGCCCGCGCAGCCCACGCGCCTCTTTGCGCTCGTTGCGCGCGATCCCGGCAACGGCGGGAATCATATCGGCGAGGCCTATGTCTCGGACAACAGCGGCGCATCGTGGACCCTGAAGAAGACGTTCGATCAGTCCTTCTTCAACCAGCAGGGATGGTACGACAACTGCGCCGCCGCCGATCCGTTCGATCCCAATGTGGGGCTTGTTGGGGGCATCGATGTCTATCGCACCACGGACGGCGGCAACAACTGGAGCAATGTGACCCGCAGCTACCTTGGGGGGAACGTCCATCCCGACCAGCATGTGCTGGAGATGAGCGACGAGAATCCCGGGCTCGTTGTTCTCGGCAACGACGGCGGAGTCTATCTCTCGTTCGACGGCGCCGCAACATGGCAGCAGATCAGCAGGGAGCTCCCGACCTCGCAGTTCTACGGTCTCGATGTGGACCCCAGCCGTGAGTTCCGTGTCTACGGCGGCACGCAGGACAACGGCACGTACGGGTCGTACGGAACGTCGAGCTTCCCGGGCGACTGGCAGCGCGTGCTGAGCGGCGACGGTTTCCAGGTGGTGGTGGATGCCGGCAATCCGGACACGGTCTATGCCGAGCAGTACAACGGCACGCCGCTCTATCGCATCTCCGCCAACAACACCAACAGCCGCGCCCGCATCGATGCAAGCATCTCCACCGATGCGGACCATGGAGACGTCGGCGTCTGGGACACGCCGATCGCGATGAGCGCGGCGGACAAGAAGTCCTTCTTCACCGGCCGCTCGAATCTGTATCGGTCAACCACTCGCGGGCGAACCTGGGATACGCTCAAGCCGGGCAACACGCAGAAGATCAGCGCCATCGGCCTCTCGAATTTCGATGCGCGTGTGATGATGGTTGGAGCCTCCAACGGATCGGCGTACTTCTCCACGGACAACGGCGCCAACTGGGCCCGCTCCGCGCCGGTCTTCGGCCGTACGGTGACGGAGGTCACCTTCGATCCGGTTGCGATCAACCGGGTCTATCTCACCGTGGGGGGCACCTCCAATCCGCACGTCTATCGCTCCGACGACAACGGCGCAACCTTCAGGAGCATTCAGGGGAATCTGCCGAACATCTCCGCGAACACGATCGCGATCGATCCGCAGGACACATCGCATCTCTTCGTTGGAACGGACATCGGCGTCTTCGCCAGCCTCGACGGCGGTGATACATGGTTCCCGTTCAACGATGGCCTAGCGCTCTCGCCCGTCGTGGATATGAAGATCCAAAAAGCCAGCCACTATCTGGTTGCGGCAACGCACGGCCGCTCCATGTTCCGTGTGAACATCGGCAACCTGCAGGCTCCGCCGCTTCTGATAACGCCCACCGGTGGTGAGACATATGCAACGCCGGGTCCGGTGCCGGTGCGCTGGTCCGGGCTGACCGGTCCGGTGCGCGTCCTGATCAGCTACGACGGCGGCGCCAACTATCGCGTGATTGACGATGCGGTGATCGCCTCGGGCGACACGTTGCAGCTTGGCGTTGTGCGTACCACGAAGGCGCGTATCCGCGTGGTGGAAGTCAGCAGCGGACGCACGCTGGAGTCCGATGACTTCACGTTGAACGCGCCGGCGAACTGCACGGACCTTGGGAGGAAGGGATACCTGGCCGGCGCCATCGAGTACCGCCGCGGAAGCCTCTGGGTTTCGGTGCGCGGCTCCGACTCGCTGTACAAGTATCGTCTGCCGCTCCTCGGCGGCCGCGTGGGGCTCGTGCGCAGCGGCTTCGCCGGCGAAGTGCGTGACATGGCGTACGATTCTACTGCGGATTATTTCTACATGCTCGTGGCCGATGCCGATTACAGCCATCCGCATCTCTTCAGGATGGACTCCGACGGCGTTGGTCATGGCGAGGTGACCCTGCCGGCCGCTCTGCTGCGCTGCAGCGGCGTTACGATGCTGCCGGACGGCATTGCGCTCGTGACGCCCGGCAATGCCGCCAACGTCTACGTGATCAAGGACGACGGCACCGCGGTGAGAACGCTCGGCCCGTTGACCGGCGCCGGCGAGAACGATCGCCGCGGCCTTGCGTGGGACCAGTACGGCCTGGTGCAGGGGGTGGTGGACAATAATCCTGCCACGCAGTTCCCGAGCCTGCTGCAGCAGGTCTCGCAGAGCAACCCGCTGGTGCTGCGGCAATCCACCGTGCTGATTCCTCCGTCGGCAACCCGCTTCGACTTCTACGGCCTTGCGTTCGATCCCTCGAACGCGGACGTGACCAAGCAACTCTACTGGGCAACCGATACCTCCGGCGACTTCTGCAAGTGCGAGCGGCAGAAGTTCTTCACCACCGGTGTGGAGGACGGATCGGCTGCAACCGGCTACACCGCGCAGAACCTGGCGTTCGGGGCCATCACTCCAAATCCGATGCGCTCCGAGACCATGATTCACTTCCTGGTGCGGGTTCGCGATTCCTATCGCATCGATCTCTACGATGCATCGGGTACGCGCCTTGCGCCGATTCTCGACGCAGTGCTGGAGCCTGGCGAGCATTCCGTCCGGTTCGATGGCGCCGGCATCGCAAGCGGCATCTACTATGCAACGCTGGTGAGCGGCTCCGGCGATCGCGCCGTACGCCCCATTGTCGTGGTGAAGTAGAAGCTACGTGCCGCGGTGCATGGCGCATCGGTTGTGTTGGTGAATATGCAGAAGGCCCGGGTTGTCCCGGGCCTTCTGCTTTTCAGCGCTGCGCGGAGGAATGTCCGCGGAGGCAACCTCCACCGCTCTCAGTGCGCCGCGGAATGGGAGCGACTGTCAGTCCGATGCGGCAGTCCGATGCGGGCCGTCCGTCGGCACGGCATGCGCTACGGCCGTATCTCGTTGTGCGACAGGTATTCCAGGAATGCCCGCTGTTCCCGCATACGGTCCAGCGCGTAGCGGTCGTCCGCGCGTGACGCCGGCAGAAGCCCGATGCCGGTAAATCGCGGCGACGAGAACCTCTCGCCGATGAACGTGATGAAGTTCGCCAGTTCCGATCCCGCCTGTCCGCATTCCCGGCATCGCGATGCGAAGATGCCTGCGTCGCACAGCCTCACGGCATATGCATCCGTGAGATCGGCCCAGAGCGTTGAACGAGGTCCCACGGCGTCCTCCCTCTCCGACGCCCGGGCGCTGTCGCGCGGCATCTGGAACATCGGCGCGGCGAGCATGAGTGAGGTGAGCGGCGCCCTGTTCACGGTGAGCGTTGCCCGCATCAGCGCGAGGATGGAACGCTGGCGCGGCGTTGCCAGCGCGAGCGCCTGATCCAGAAGGATGATCCGTTGTGCAACCGGCATCAACCGCGTGAAGTATGTGCGCATGACGTCGCGAAGCGAGTCGCCCGCATCGATGAAGTAGAGCCGCGATGCCGCGCGCAGGGAGGTTGGAGCGTTTATCTGCAGCCGGAGCACGGAGTCGTACAGCCGCGCCGCGTTCGCCGTATCGCCGCGTGCCCACCATGCATCTCCCTGTTCGATCAGATAGGGGAGAAGTGGATAGCTCGCGGTATCGTGCGAGTACTCCGTGAAGGAGTCGAGCAATACCTGGTAGCGCCCAAGCGCGGCAAGCGAGCGGATCACCCCGATGCGCGCCGTGTAATTGATCCCCTCGGCGAGCGAGGCGGCGAATTGTTCCAGCGCCCGGCCGTACCGCTCCTCCGCCATCGCCTCGTAGCCGCGCGCGTTCAATGTGCCGATGCGACGCAGACATTTCTGGAGGAAGAACGAACCGCCGCCGAACAGGTGCCGCATTGTTGCGGCATCCACCGACGAGCTGTAGGCCCGGATGAAGGCGCCGTACTGTTCGGAGAGCTCGTGCAGACTGCGTCCGTATGCGCTTTCGAAGCTCCCCCACGCGAAGGCGGAGCAATAGCGATCGACTCCGTAGGTGGCTATCAGCCATTGCGAGAACGAGCCGGCGAGCACATAACTCATCGACGCGCGATGCAGCGAGAAGCCGCCGATGCTCATGATCTCCTCCACCGGCGGGGCCATCTTCAGGCGATACATCGCCGCTGCGTACTCGTGCAGCGTGTGCCAGCCGAAGCTGTTCTCCAGCGCAACGGCAGAACCCTCCAGCATTCCCTGCGATATCGAAATGCCGAGCGGATTTCCGTAGCGGGCCATCATGACATGCGCGAGCTCATGCCGGAGCGTGCTTCCCACGTCGCCGAACGTCATGTTCACCGATCGCGCCCACGGCTTGGTGAACGCCGCGGATGCCGTCCCCACCATGCGCTTCTCCTCCGCCGGGCTCGCGTAGAGATAGATGCATACGCGCTCCACCCTGTCCTGCGGGATGCCCAGCACGCGCGCATGTTCGGTGAGATAGAAGTCCGTCAGGTTCGCCGCGCGCCACAGGTCCAGCGAGTCCGTCGTGGGCGCATTGTAGTAGATGGTGGCCATCCGCGTGCGGAGCGAATCACCCAGTTCGGAGCGAAGCCATTCGGTGCTTCGCGTAAGCCCGATCTCGCTTCTCATTCCCACCAGCGCCATGGCCAGAGCCGTTCCCGCTGCGATCACCCAGACGGCAGGTATGTTTCTCCCGTCGATGCTCCCGCTGCGGAGGATCCGAATCTGTCCCAGCACGAAGAGGAGTCCGCCGGCGGCTGCGAGGTGAACCGCGCGATAGCCGAGAAGGAGCGCAGGGATGGGAAGCTCCGCATCCCACGAGCCGCCGGGAAAGAATCCCACCTGCCATGAGTAGAGGAAGATGTGCGGTCCGGCCAGCGCCTCGTATGCGCCGCGAGCCATGCTGCCGCACCAGAGAGCGAGAAAGAGGAGCGCGGCCAGCCAGCGGCGTCTGGCCATCGTGGCCCCGCATGCGCCGATCACTCCGCTGACCAGCGCGGATGCCGGCACGAGCGTGAGATACCAGGCAATCCCTTCCCCGAGCCCGCAGTTCATCCTGAAGAGCGATGCGATCAATGCAACCCCCAGCGGAATCATCGAGAGCAGGCAGGCGATCGCGATATCGGCGCCGCTGCGGAGCGGCGCATCGACCGGAGCGGAGCCGCGCACGAAGCGCGGCATGCGCGCTATAACGGTGAGGCCGGCCACGAGGCTTGCAGCGATCGCAACGAGCGCCGCGAATTCGTAGTGGAGATCGTTGGCAAGCGGCAGATACTGCGCGGTGACGGCAACCGCAACGTAGAGGATGGTTGAAATCCCCCAGGGACTTCGCAGCAACCGGGTTTGGGGAATGATGCGCACGTGTATGATTCTGTGAAAATCGACCTTATGAAGACTCAATATACATAAGCCCGCGCCGCACTCCGGAGCAGCTTCTAATTTTGCTTCGATGTATCATCGTGAGCAATTCATCCGGGCGGTTGCGGACTTCAACGAAGGACGATATTCTGAATGCCACGACGCACTGGAATCCTTGTGGACGAACGCCGTGGGAGTCCACCGGCGATTTCTTCAGGGGATGCTCCAGATGGAATTCGGTGTGCGGCATCTCGCGCTGGGATATCACGAGGGAGCATATCATCAGTTCTCGCGAGCTCTCCCCAAATTCCTCGATCTGCCTGCGGACTATATGGGGATAGACCTCGAACGGCTTCGCACGGATCTGGGGGGGATGGTGGAGCGGATCGCTGCCAACAGGGGCCAGGGTGCAGGGGCCGCCGAGGGTGTGGCACTCCCGGCGATCGCGGTTCTGGATGAGCCGATCCGTCCGGAATTGTAGCCGCCTTCCGCTGCCGACACCCGCTCATGGCTGCCTTGCGTCGGTACGCGGCCGCCGATTTCTACGACAACTTCTCAACACACATACGGTACACGGAGAATCACGTCAATGTCGATTTATATCACGACCGACTGTATCAACTGCGGAGCCTGCGAGCCTGAGTGCCCGAACACCGCCATCTATGAGGGTGGCGCGAACTGGACACTCGCCGGCGTGACGTATGGCGGCAACGATCCGGCTCCCAGCGGATCGAACGGATTCTGGTCGGCCGATTACTTCTACATCGTCCCGGACAAGTGCACCGAGTGCGTCGGCCATCATGACGAGCCGCAGTGCGCCGCCGTCTGCCCGGTGGATGTCTGCCTTCCCGATCCCACCCATGTGGAATCCAAGGAGGAGCTGGCGCTCAAGAACGAGTATCTGAACATGATCGATACCGATCGTCTTCGCAACTGAGCATTCAGTGACCATGCGTTGATCGAGGCCCGGGGGCAACTGGCTCCGCGGGCCTCGTCCGTTGTGGAGGCAACCGATCCGATCCCCGGTTGCGGGAGGTTGTGGAGGGACGTATGTTCACAGACCCCCCGCACGTGTATTCCTCGCATAGTTATCGAGCCGCGTCCATAGCTGCCGTCTCATCCTTCGGGTTGACGGCTTATTGTTCCAATTCAACTACATCACGTCATCATGAATCATCGATTGTTTCGATGCCGTGCGGCACAGGTCCTATCCGCCGCCATCATGCTTCTCGCCTCTCCGCCCGCCACGGCGCAGCACTCGAATCCGAACGCGCCGTACAAGCGTCCGCCATGGGACGGTGCGCTGGAGATACGTTTCCCGAGGCCGGCCATCTGCCCGCCGCTCAGCCTCGGTATGCCGCTGGATGTAATGCTCGGCTATATCGCAGGCGACAGCCTGGCCCGCACCATGTCTCTTGCAACCACCGACACGCTCGCGCGTTCCATGCACTATTCCGACACGCTCCGCCAGGCGATGAAGTATATGTACCTGATGGATGACTATGATCCGGTTCGCTTCTTCCAGTGGAGTGGCTGGGCTACGACTCAGATTCTCCACTACCGCTCTTCGCCCGATTGCCTGTGCGATGCTCTCGTCTATCGGGCTCGTGTTGATTGCCCGGATACCCAACGTACGGCTGTGCTTGGAGCCGCGGACATCATCGCCTATGTACACGTCAACGCCACGCAGACCAAGATCGACACGAATGCCGCGCATGCGATTCATGCAACGCTGGTCTCGTGTACGATACTCGATACGATCAAGGGACGGCGCATCCCGAACTGCTGGAGCAACGATGCCCGCAGCAAGCTGAGGAGCCCGGGCACCACCGGTGCGGTGCCTGTGGCCCGCGTTGAAGGAAGCCAGCCCTCGCTCCCCGGTGCCTGCCTGCAGTTCGAGATCAGCCCGGAGTGGTCGCGCGTGGGAAGCAGCCACAGGCCGGGCTGGCCGGGGATGTCGTTCAGCATCAACGACTCCACCGTGGGCGGCGGCTTCGCCGGCCGGCCGGGGCCGTGGGTACAGCCGGACGTCGACTACATCGTACTTCTCAGGTTTCAGGGACTCGGCGGCGACTCCCTTTTTCAGTACGCGTCCGTATTTCCGATCCAGTGGTTCGGCAACGCCTGCTGCATGTATCCGGTTCTCGACGGCGCCGTGTACGACCCCTACGATGACTTCGGGTTCGGACCCAACCGGACCCCGGCTCAATTCATCGCCGCTCTTCGCTCGCGGATCTATTCCATCACTCATCCGTAGCGGAGGCTCCACATGAACAACTTCACAACGCGAGGCCTTCCGGGCCTGGTGCTCTGCATCATGGGATTGTTTGGAGCGCGCGGGCTGCCTGCCCAGTGCCCGCCCGATGCGGACTATCCCTTCAGGTTCTGCAAGGATGGACAGATCGTGACGCGGTGTGCATCGGACCCCTATCATCTCTGGGAGGATGGGAAGCAGCTCGTCCCGTTCAAGCGCTACTATCCGGCCTGCATGACCATCGAGCGGGACGGACAGTTGGATATCTACATGCCGAAGATTGTCACCGGCGGGACCGATGATTACGTCCCGGTATTCCTGCTGGCGAATCAGGAGAGGGATATCGTCGATGGCTTCAACGACTGGAACTCGATCTGCCCGCCGTCGGACGGGGATTTCGACTGCTGTATGAAGATCTATTTTTCAGACGATGACAGAGACTTCGGCGGACCGAACGAAGGGATCAACGGGAACTTCGAGCTGGACGCGCGTACCTGCCGCCCCACGTGCAACGATGACCATCGCGTCTACGTCAACGACTCACCGTTGTGGCTCTACAAGAACCGTGATCCGGCGCCGGGCAACGAAGTCGTGCGCGCATTTTACACGGGGCGGTATCCTCCATCAGTAGCGCCGGGGTATGAGGCATTCAGCCTCTACCAGGCGGTCCTCTTCGGTGTCGGGTTCTGGTACGGTCTTCCCGACATCCGGTACAGCGATCCCGGCTGCAAGCGTCCCAACTCCGTCATGGCGAACGAGCTGGTGGATGGTCCGCCGACGGGGCTCACGCCGGATGACATCTGCCAGTTCAAGAAGCTCTACTGCGATCATGAGGTAGGCTTGGGTGTGGATGATGCGCCGGCGCCGTCCCTGTCGTTCGACGTCGCCCCCAACCCGGCCGGCGGAACAGTCACGCTCCGGCTTCCGGAGGGGCATTCCCGCGGCCTGCTGACGCTGCGGCTGGTGGATGCGAGGGGCGCAACCGTACGGGAACTGCAGCCCGGCGATGCGGCCGGAGAGTTCATGGTGGATGTCTCGGATCTCCCGGACGGCGTGTACCTGATCACCCTCTCGAATGGTGCCTTCTGTCACGGCGAAAAGGTGATCGTGCGGCATTGAGACCGGGTTGATCACGGTCTGCCGGGAACGGGCGCCTCTCCGGAATGGAACGGCGTCCGTTCCCGTTTCCGGCGAATGCTGACACGTCCTTTCACGTTCCGGATGGCGCGATCTCCGTATGTTTGTGATCTCATATCCGCTCCACTTCCTCGCGCGGGCGAACGCGCAACGTTCCGTACCGGCGGACAATCATCGTAGTTAAACCTGCTGCAATGAGCACACCGTTGAAGAACCTGAATCTCGATCACACCGACCTCTTCACCTTCCGCCATATCGGACCCAACCAGCAGGAGATCAGCGAGATGCTCACGTATCTCGGCTACTCCTCTCTGGACGAGATGGTTGCCGCCACCGTTCCGGCCGGGATCAGAACCGCCGTTCCGCTCGGCATCGGCAAGGCGCGCAGCGAGTACGAGCTGCTCGCGGAGTTGAAGCAGATTGCCTCGCACAACAAGGTCTATCGCAGCTATATCGGTCTCGGCTATCACGACTGCATTACGCCGCCGGTGATTCAGAGGAACATTCTCGAGAATCCCGGTTGGTACACGCAGTACACACCGTACCAGGCGGAGATCGCCCAGGGACGTCTGGAGGCGCTGCTGAACTTCCAGACGATGGTGATGGATCTCACCGGAATGCAGATCGCCAACGCGTCGCTTCTGGACGAGGCCACGGCGGCCGCGGAGGCGATGCACATGAGCCATGCGCTCAAGGGGAAGAACGCATCGGAGACGTTCTTCATGGATGCGAACTGCTATCCGCAGACCATCGATGTTGTGCGCACGCGCGCGCTTCCGCTCGGCATCGAGGTGATTGTCGGCGACTACGCCGCGTTCGATTTCAGCACGCCCATCTTCGGCGCGGTGCTTCAGTATCCCGCTGCCGACGGCTCCATCAACGACTATCGCACCTTCGTTGCGAAGGCGCACGAGCATGGAGCCATTGTCACGGTGGCTGCGGACCTGCTGAGCCTTGCCATGCTTACGCCTCCGGGCGAGTTCGGCGCCGATGTGGTGGTGGGGAACACCCAGCGTTTCGGCGTGCCGCTCGGCTACGGCGGTCCGCATGCCGGCTACATCGCCACCAAGGATGAGTACAAGCGGCAGATCCCGGGGCGCATCATCGGTCTCTCCGTGGATTCCAACGGCCAGCCCGCTCTGCGCATGGCATTGCAGACGCGCGAGCAGCACATCCGCCGCGAGAAGGCCACCAGCAACATCTGCACGGCGCAGGTGCTGCTGGCGGTGATCGCAGGCATGTACGCCGTGTATCACGGGCCGGAGGGGCTTCGTGCAATTGCCGAGCGCGTGCATGCGCTTACCACGATTCTGGCGGCGGGCGCCCGCCGCCTTGGCCATGCGCTGAAGCATGAGCGGTTCTTCGATACGATCCAGGTGAAGCTCGAGGGGCGCAGCGCGGACCAGGTGATCGCGGCCGCGGACGCGCGCATGATCAACCTGCTGAAGGTGGATGCCTCCACGGTCGCCATCACGCTGGACGAGACGGCGGGCCTGGACGATCTCACCGATCTGCTCGCCGTTCTCAACGGCGGCGCCGATGCCGGGTTCACGGTGGACGAGCTGCGCGAGGGGCTTTCGATTGGATACGATGCGCCGTTCGCCCGCAGCAGCGCCTATCTGACGCATCCCGTGTTCAACACGCATCACTCGGAGACCGAGATGCTCCGCTACATGCGGAAGCTCGAGGCGCGCGATCTCTCGCTCACACACTCCATGATTCCGCTCGGCTCCTGCACGATGAAGCTGAACGCGACCAGCGAGATGCTTCCGGTAACCTGGCCGGAGTTCGGGCGCATCCATCCCTACGCTCCGACCGTGCAGACGCAGGGGTATCAGACGCTCTTCGCACAGCTCGAGGGGGCGCTGGCCGATATCACCGGATTCGCCCGCGTCTCGCTGCAGCCGAACGCCGGCTCCCAGGGCGAGTACGCCGGGCTGCTGGTGATCCGCGCCTATCACGAGAGCCGCGGCGATGCCGGCCGCACCACCTGCCTGATACCGGGCTCCGCGCACGGCACCAATCCGGCGAGCGCGGTGATGGCCGGGATGAACGTGGTTGTGGTGCGCACCGATGCGAACGGCAACATCGACATGGACGATCTGCGCGCGAAGGCGGAGGAGCATGCGGGCGATCTCGCCGCGCTGATGGTTACCTATCCCAGCACGCACGGTGTGTTCGAGGAGTCGATCAAGGACGTCTGCCGCATCATCCACGAGAACGGCGGACAGGTGTACATGGATGGTGCCAACATGAACGCGCAGGTTGGCCTTACCCGGCCGGCGGAGATCGGCGCGGATGTCTGCCATCTGAATCTTCACAAGACCTTCTGCATCCCGCATGGCGGCGGCGGACCCGGCATGGGGCCGATCGGCGTGGCCGCGCATCTCGCGGACTTCCTTCCAACGCATCCGGTGATTCATGTGGGGGGGGCGAAGGGGATCGGTGCCGTTGCGGCGGCGCCGTGGGGAAGCGCAAGCATCCTGCCGATCTCATGGGTCTACATCTACCTGATGGGAGGCGAGGGGCTTACGCTTGCAACCAAGGTGGCGATCCTCAATGCCAACTACATGGCCCGTCGCCTCGAGACGCACTATCCCATCCTCTACAAGGGGAGCAACGGCATGGTTGCGCACGAATGCATCCTGGACTGCCGCCAGCTCAAGGCAACGTCCGGTGTGGAGGTGGAGGATATCGCGAAGCGATTGATCGATTACGGCTTCCATGCGCCAACGGTCAGCTTCCCCGTGGCAGGCACGCTGATGGTGGAGCCCACCGAGAGCGAATCGCGCGACGAGCTGGATCGCTTCTGCGAGGCGATGATCGCCATCCGCGGGGAGATCCGCGAGATCGAAACGGCGGCCGCCGACCGTGAGAGCAATGTGCTGAAGCATGCACCGCATACCGCGGATGTTGTGATGAGCGATGGGTGGGATCGGCCGTACAGCCGCGAGAAGGCTGCGTTCCCGGCCCCATGGGTTCGCGAGCGCAAGTTCTGGCCTGCCGTCGGGCGCGTGAACAACGCGGCCGGTGATCGCAATCTGATCTGCTCCTGTCCGCCGATCGAGGCCTATCAGGAGGCCTGACCCGCGGCCGGCGTCGCAGCCGATTGAAGGTGTTCGAGTGTCGAGGCCGGCCCCGCGTTGCATGCGATGCGGGGCCGGCGCGTTTGACGGGCGATCGCCGCCGGCGCGAGCGGTGCCCGCACAGGGGCACCCCTGCTCCGGCCCTCATGCGCCGTACGTGCGCCGCACGTGCCCGGCGTTCGGGCGTGGGAGTATTCCTTTTGATAACTTCGCGCCGAGGATATCCCCGATCACATTTCAACCAGCGACCAGTAGTCTCCATGGAGAATAACGATACAATGTCCGCGAACAACGTGGCCCTTGCCGCCGATGCCCAGGGCAGCGCCGCTCCCGATGCCATCGAGCGGCTCCGTGCGCTTCGCACACAGTCCACGCTTGGGGGGGGCGAGAAGCGTATTGCGGACCAGCACCGCAAGGGAAAACTCACGGCGCGCGAGCGGCTGGAGGTGTTGCTGGATGATGGGAGCTTCGTGGAGATCGATGCATTCGTACAGCACCGCTCGCACGACTTCGGCCTGGACTCCCAACGCTATCTCGGCGACGGTGTGGTGACCGGAACCGGTACCATCAACGGTCGTACGGTCTGTGTCTTCTCGCAGGACTTCACGGTCTTCGGCGGCTCGCTCTCCGAGGCACATGCGGAGAAGATCTGCAAGATCATGGACCTCGCGATGAAGATCGGCGTGCCGGTTGTCGGCCTCAACGATTCCGGCGGCGCGCGCATTCAGGAAGGCGTCGTGTCGCTGGGCGGCTATGCCGACATCTTCCTCCGCAACACGCTTGCATCCGGAGTGGTGCCGCAGATCTCCGCCATCCTCGGCCCCTGTGCGGGGGGCGCAGTCTACTCGCCGGCCATCACGGACTTCATCATCATGGCGCAGCACACGAGCTACATGTTCGTGACCGGTCCGAACGTGGTGAAGACCGTCACGCACGAGGATGTGACGCAGGAGGAACTGGGGGGCGCGATGACGCACGCCTCCAAGTCCGGCGTGGCACACTTCGCGGCAACGGACGAGGTGGAGGCCCTGCTCACCGTACGGAAGCTGCTGGGGTACATGCCGCTCAACAACCGGGAACAGCCGCCGGTTGTGGACCTGGACGATCCCGCGGACCGGAAGGACTATACGCTGAACGCGATCATTCCGGACAACCCGAACAAGCCGTACGACATGAAGGAGATCATCGGCCGCGTGGTGGACGATCGCTCCTTTCTGGAGGTGCATGCGGACTACGCCACCAACATCATCATCGGCTTCGCCCGTCTCGGCGGGATGTCCGTGGGGATCGTGGCGAACCAGCCCTCCTCCATCGCCGGTGTGCTGGATATCGACGCGTCGGTGAAGGGAGCCCGCTTCGTTCGCTTCTGCGACTGCTTCAACATTCCGCTGGTGGTGTTCGAGGATGTGCCGGGCTTTCTTCCCGGAACAGAGCAGGAGTGGCGCGGCATCATCAAGCATGGCGCGAAGCTTCTCTATGCGTTCTGCGAGGCCACCGTCCCGAAGGTTACCGTGATCACCCGGAAGGCCTACGGCGGCGCGTACGATGTGATGAACAGCAAACACATCCGCGGCGACTACAATGTTGCATGGCCGGGTGCCGAGATTGCCGTGATGGGGAGCAAGGGAGCGGTGGAGATCCTGTTCCGCAAGGAGATCACCGAATCGGAGGATCCCGATCTCGCGCTGGCCACGAGGGAGGCGGAGTATCGCGAGAAGTTCGCGCATCCGTATCTGGCCGCCGAGCGCGGCTTCGTGGATGACGTGATCGAACCGGCGGACACGCGTCCCCGTCTGATCCACGCGCTCCGCCTGCTGCGCGACAAGCGCGACTCCAATCCCTGGAAGAAGCACGGCAACATTCCGCTGTAGCTGCTGCGGCACGAGTTCATTCAACGCTCCAACCCCGGGCCATGAAGACCATTCTCTTTCTCGACGACGACGAGCGGCGTACCTCCGAGATTCGTTCGCGGCTGATCGGCGAGGCGCTCACGCTGATCACCGTGGCGACCGCTCTGGAATGCATCGAGCGGTTGAGCGAGCGCGCCTACGATCTCGTGATGCTGGATCACGATCTGGGCGGCGAGATCTTCGTCGACAGCAGCCGCGAGGATACCGGCATGGAGGTTGTCCGATGGCTGAGGGAAAACGGGGGAGCGCATGGAGCGTTCATCGTTCACACCATGAATCCCGTTGCCGCCGCCGGCATGTACTTCGATCTCACCGCACAGGGGTACACAGTGCAGCAGACGCCGTTCGGCTCGCCGGAATTCTTCGCGGCCGTCTATGAGATTCTCGGGATGAAGTCTGCTCAGGCACCCAGGCCCACCTTGAAGGAACGCCTTCGCAACTACGGCCGCGGCCTGCGCCGCCGCTGAGGGCGCCGCGTTCTCCCGCGAAGGCTCGGGAATCGATATGTTCTCGATGGTCATGGTTCCCGGTGGGCACAATCATGCGTCGTGCAGCGGCTCGCCGGGAAGGTACCCATCGGTGGTAGAAGTTCCTCCCGACACATACGCTCCGGCGGATCGAACCGTGCGAGGCGGTGATGGCAGATACCTCTACGCTGATTCACATTCATCCGGTGTTCGCGGCAGCCGGTCGCACGGGCATGATTCACGACAACCATCCTTCAAACGCATCATGACACAGGAAGAACGCCGGCAGATGATCGAATCGTACGGTGCGGCATACGACCGGCTTGTTGAAGCAATCGGCGCGCTGCCGCGCCGGATGTGGACATACCGTCCCGCTTCCGGCGAATGGACCATCCACGAGATTCTGATTCACATCGCGGACAGCGAGGCGAACAGCTTCATCCGCGCCCGCCGTTTCATTGCGGAGCCGGGCTCCACGGTGATGGCGTACGACCAGGACCTCTGGGCTGTGCGTCTGGATTACCACAACCGCAACATCGAGGAAGCCCTTGCGTTGTTCCGGGAGTTGCGGCGCAGCACGTACAGCCTTGTCCGTTCCCTTCCGGAGAGCACGTGGAGCAACACGGTGAGCCATCCGGAGAACGGTGTGATGAGCATGGACGACTGGCTCCGGATCTACGAGGCGCATGTCCCCGGACACATCGCGCAGATGCAGCGGGTGCACGATGCGTGGCTGCAGGCGGCTGCGCCAGAGGAAGCAGGGGCATAGAGAGGCCGGGCCGTTTCCGGTTGATTGCAGGAGGAAGCTGCGGGAGCCTCTCCGCTCCATCCGGATGTATGCCAATGCATGCCGGGTGCGGCGCGTGGGCCGTCGGCCGGGCTGCCGGCCGGGCCCAGTGCCGGCTGTTGCTCCGGATGAATCCTGCCCGGCATTGTCCGCCGGCTGGAACTCCGGCGCTGCGGCAGCGTCACAACACCAACTTCGTTCGTCAACCCCCGTTTCAACCGACCGGCCCGTTATGCGCTATGTCTTCCTGTTGCTTCTCACGTTCGGACTCGCCGCCGCACGCCTGCATTCGCAGCCGCCGCCGGATCCCATCCCTGCACCGGCCGAGAAGCGCATCGTTGTGCATCGCATTGCGCACGGTGCGATAAAGCTCGATGGGCGTCTCGATGACGACATCTGGCACTCCGTCCGCTTCTCCTCCGATTTTCTGGAGAAGGAGCCGAACGAGGGGGCATCCCCCACGGAGGAAACCGACGTGGCATTTCTCTACGATGACGATGCGCTCTACGTAGGCGCCCGCATGCATTGCGATCCGGCGAACCTTCAGGCGATCGTATCGCGACGCGACAACTCCGGTGCTTCGGAGCGTTTCATCGTTTCGCTCGATACGTATCGCGACCGGCACACGGCGTACAGTTTCAGCGTGACCGCGGCCGGCGTTCGCACCGATTACTACCACGCAACGGACGGCGAGTTCCCGCGCGTGTATACGTTCGATCCCGTATGGGAGGCGCGTGTGGCAATGGATTCGGCGAGCTGGTGCACCGAAATGCGCATCCCGTTTTCACAGCTGCGCTTCAACGATCAGGACGATCTGGTGTTCGGGTTGAACATGGACCGCTACATCCCGAACAGGAATGAGGACATCTACTGGATTCCGGTTCCGAAGAACGCGGTCGGCTGGTCGTCGCGCATGGGAGAGCTCACGGGGATTCACGGGATCAGGCCGGCAAGCCGCATCGAGATTCTTCCGTATGTCGCCGGAGGAACAACCATCCACAGCGATCGCGATCCTGCCGATCCGTTCGACAACGGTCTGAACGCGCGGCTGCGCGGCGGGCTGGATGCGAAGATGGGGCTGGGACCGAACCTGACGCTGGACGCCACGATCAATCCGGACTTCGGGCAGGTGGAGGCCGATCCCGCCGCGGTGAACCTTTCGGCCTTCGAGCTCATCTTCGATGAACAGCGGCCCTTCTTCATCGAGGGGAACGACCTGCTGAAGGGAACGGGGAACTACTTCTACTCCCGTCGCATCGGCGCGCCGCCGCATCTGGGCATCGATGCAACGTATGTGGATGAGCCGGCCAACACCACGATACTCGGAGCGGCGAAGCTCACCGGCCGTCTCGCCGACGGCACATCTGTTGCCGGGCTTGCCGCGGTGACCGCAGGCGAGCGTGCCTTCGCATTCGATCCGGTGACGCATCGCTACGACACCACGCGGGTGGAACCGCTTGCCACGTTCGGTGTTGCCCGCGTGCAGAAGGAGATTGGGGATGCAGGCACGGTTGTCGGCCTGAGCGGCACGTTCGTTGCGCGGGACCTCCCTCCGGGATCGGATCTGGCGGCCATCATGTCGCGCTATGCGTTCACCGGCGGAGCCGACTGGAACATCCGCTTCGCCAACAGCGACTATCAGATCTCCGGGCATCTGGGCGGAAGCTATGTGGCGGGCGACACCTCGGCGATCCAGGCCGTGCAGCAGTCCAGCGCGCACTACTTCCAGCGTCCGGATCAGGCGCATTCCCGATACGATCCAACCCGCACGTCGCTCGCGGGATATACCGCCGAGCTCGGCGTGGACAAGCTTGCCGGAGAGCATTGGATGTGGGGCATCTCTGCAATGGCCGATTCTCCCGGGCTGGAGCTCAACGATATCGGCCGCCTTCGCTATGCCGACAACATCACGCTGAACGGCTATCTGCAATACGCCGAACGCCGGCCGGGCGATTTCTTTCACAGCCAGGATGCAACGCTCAGCATCTACGCGCCGATGAATTTTGCCGGCAACAGTTCCGGATCGGTGTTCGCGCTCTCCTGCAACGCGCAGCTGCAGAACTTCTGGGGGGCGAACGTGAGCCTGAGCTACGGGCTGCCGGGGGTAAGCGATCATATGACGCGCGGCGGCCCCTTGATGGGAGTGCCGTGGAACTGGGATGTATCGTGGTCGCTCTACAGCAATCAGGGGCTTCCCCTGCAGATCAGCGCCGGCGGCGGTACCGGCCGCAACGGCAACGGGCTGAACTACTTCAACCACTATGTCACGCTCTGGGCGAATGTGGGTGACCGTCTCACTCTTTCGCTGACGCCGAACTACAACGTCTCCTTCGATCCCAGGCAGTACGTGGATGCTGTCGCCGGGGGAAGCGCGGAGACCTACGGCATGCGGTATGTGTTCGGTTCGCTGGAGGAGACCATCATCTCGGCCCGGCTGCGTGTGAGCTATGCGCTCACACCCGATCTCTGCCTCGATGCCTACATGGAGCCGTTCGTTGCCTCCGGGCAGTACGATCGCTTCGGCGAACTTCCGGCACCGCGGCGTCTGGATCTGCGCTACTACGGCACCGACGGCAGCTCCATTTCCAGGCTGGGCGACGGCTCCTATTCCGTGACCGACGGGCTTGGAACGTTCGCGATCGCAAATCCCGATTTCCGCTACGGCTCCTTCCGGAGCAACTTCGTGCTGCGTTGGGAGTGGCGGCCCGGCAGTACGTTCTATCTGGTGTGGCAGCAGGACCGTGCGATGACCGATACCACCGGCGAGCGGGTAGGCCTGGGCGATCTCTTCAAGCCCGTCACCGCCGGGGGGAGCAACTTCATCACGCTCAAGCTTTCGTACTGGCTTCCGGTGGGGTAGGCGACCGGTGATGCCGACGATTCTCGAGCGGGCCGGGGGATTCCTTCCGGCCCGCTTCGCATGCGGCCGTGCCGGCGCATTGCCGTTCCGTAACCAACTGCAAGACTCTTCCCGGTTGCCGGTTCCTCCGGGGTTTCGGATGTTTGCCCGATATGTCTCGCTCACGGCTCATCATCGCTATCGACGGCCCCGCCGCTTCGGGCAAGAGCACCACTGCTCGTCTCGTTGCGGAGCGGCTTGGTTATGTCTATATCGACACCGGCGCCATGTATCGTGCTCTCACCGTTGCTGCGCTGCGTGCCGGAATCGATCCTGGTGACCAGGTCCGGATGGAGCGGCTTGCCGATGAGTGCGTGATCGAGCTGCGCCTCGACGATCAACGGCGTCTCCGCGTATTCCTCAACGGCCGCGATGTCAGCAGCGACATCCGTACGCCGGAGGTGACGGCCTGTGTCTCCAGGGTCAGTTCCCATGCGGGCGTGCGGCGCCGGCTGGTGGAGCTGCAGCGGAGCATCGGTGCCGGCGGCGGGATCGTGATGGATGGCCGCGACATCGGCACCGTGGTGTTTCCCGATGCCGACGTGAAGATCTTCATGGTTGCCGATATCCATGCGCGAGCCGAACGGCGCAAGGCAGAGCTTCATACGCTCGGGAACGATGTGACGCTCGCCGGCCTCGCGTCGCAGCTCGAGGAGCGCGACCGCCTGGATTCCACACGCGATATCAGCCCGCTGCGCAAGGCCGACGATGCGGTGGAGATCGATACCTCCAGCCTTTCGATCGAGGAGCAGGTGGAACGCGTTGTTGGCCTTGCACTCGAACGGGGCGGCGAATAACCTGTCGAAGAGTCCATACTGCGGCGGCGGCACCCGATCTGCTCCGCCCGCTGTCTGCCGACTCCTGCGGATCTGCGGCCGGCATCTGCACGAGACCGGGCGGCGTGAAGTCCGCACCTTCCTCTGTACATCCCGAGACGTACCGGCTCTACCGGTTCAACGGCCTATCAACCAAACGTCCTCCAACAGACCAACCACAGGCATGCCTCTCTTTCGCAACATCCGCCTTCTGAATCCCGCACAGAGTCTCGATCGTCGCGCCGACCTTCTGGTTGACGAGAGTGGGACGATTGCCGCAATCGGCGACGACCTTGCGGCGCCCGACGGCGCTCCCGTATACGACGGCTCCGCGTGGGTTGCGGCGCCGGGGTTCTACGACATGCACGTGCATCTGCGGGAGCCCGGAGCAACGCACAAGGAGACGATTGCCAGCGGCTGCGCCTCCGCGGCGAACGGCGGCTTCACCGGCGTCTGCTGCATGCCGAACACCACGCCGGCGATCGATGCGGTGGAGGTTGTGCACTCCATCCTGTGGCGTTCCGAAGGGCTTGCGGTTGATGTGCTGCCGTCGGCAGCCACCACCAAGGGGCGCAAGGGGGAGGAGCTTGCGCCGATGGGAGCGCTCTACGAAGCGGGGGTGCGCCTGTTTACCGACGATGGCGACTGCGTGCGATCGGCGGAGGTGATGCGGCGCGCATTCGAATACGCCTCGATGTTCGAGGGGGCGGTGATCAGCCAGCATTGCGAGGAGCATGCGATGACGCGTGGCTTCGCGATGAATGAGGGGATCACCTCCACACGTCTGGGCCTGGCCGGCTATCCGGACATCGCCGAGAATCTGATCATTGTCCGCGACATCATGATTGCGGATTTCTGCGGCGACCGGCCGTACCATGTCTCGCACATGAGCACGCGCGGCGGTGTCGATCTCGTCCGCCGTTCGCGGGAGCGCGGCGCGCGCGCGGTGACCTGCGAGGTGACGCCGCATCATTTCGTGCTGACGGACGAGGCTGTGGAGGCGTACGGCACGAATGCGAAGATGAACCCTCCGCTCCGCACGCAGAGCGATCTGGATGCCATCCTCGAAGGCTTCCGCGATGGAACCATCGATGCGATCGCCACCGATCATGCGCCGCATGCACTCTCCGAGAAGGAGGTGGAATTCCAGAATGCGCCGAACGGAATCATCGGGCTGGAGACCTCCATCGGGCTGGCCTGCACGTATCTGCTTCACAAGGGGCTCATCACGCTTGCGCGGCTGGTGGAGTTGATGTCCATCAATCCCCGCCGCATTCTCTCGCAGCACGTTCCGTTGATCGCTCCCGGAGTGCGCGCCAACCTCACCATCCTTGCTCCGGACCAGCCCTGGACCGTCGAGGTTGGGCGCTTCAAGACGATGTCCGTCAACACGCCGTTCAACGGCTGGGAGCTCACGGGGAAGCCGATCGGCATCATCAACAACGGGCAGGTTGTGTTCAGCGATCTGTAGCCGCAACCGCGAACGCCGGGGCGGAAGGGCGTCCGCATACAATCAGCATGAATAGAGAAGCGCATCCGCGTCACATTCGCAGGTGCGGCGGGTTTATCCGGAGCATGCTTCCGCATTGCCGTGCGGGAGCTGCAGGAGTTGGCCGAGTCCACTATTCATGATGATGATATGAAGACGATGATCGTTGTACTCCTCTTCGCGGCATTGTCCGTCACGGACGCGGCCGCTCAGTGGACGAGAACAAACGGGCCGCAGGGGGGCGAGATCTCGGCGGTTGCCGTTGATGGAAATGCCCTGATTGCAGGCGGGCCCGGAGGACACTTCCTCCGTTACGAGAATGACCGATGGCGAAGTCTCGGGGTGGATCCCGACGAGGCCGCCGTGCGGACACTTCTTCAATATGGGGATACGCTGCTCGGTGCATCCACGTTTACCATCTATCGGTCCGTGGATCGCGGCCTCACGTGGACTGCTCCGGTTCTGGACCCGCATCGCCCGGCGGCGGTCTACATCTCGCAGATTGCCGGCAACCGCCATTATCTCTTTGCAGCGACAAGCGACAGCATCTATTGCTCCGGCGATCGGGGCAACTCCTGGCATACCGTTCTGCCGGCGTTGATCCGGCCTGCAACGGACAGCAGTGTGGAGAAGAACATCGCGTGGATACGCGCCGATGGCGACCGTCTTGTGGCGGGCGTTTCCGGCCCGGCCGGCATTTTCGACGTTCTCGAATTCACCACATCCGACAACGGAAACACCTTCACGCAATCAGGAGTGGTCTGGCCGCCCTCCGGAGTCTCCAACGTCAACATCCTCGATCTGCTTCTTGTGGGGGATACAACGTATGCTGCAACCGGAGAGGGGGGCGTTGCATGGAGTGTGAACAGGGGAGCCACCTGGCAGAATATCAACAGCGGGCTGCCGCTCACGGGCGGGCATCTGGCCGATGTTGGTGGATTCACGGTTGTGCGCGGCGCAGTCTGGGTGCGCGATGCGGCGAACCTGTTCTACGGCTTCGACGGTATTCGGTGGCATCTCGTGGATCTTCCTGCAACCGGCGACAGCTACATTCCCGCCATTGCGGCAACGGGGAAACAGATCTTCGCCTACACGAATCTTCTCTATGGATTGGACACCGTCGCAACGCCGCACGGGTGGCGCGATCTCACGGACTCGATGAACGCAACGCGGGTCGATCTCCTCTTTCCCACGAGGAGCGGAGTGCTGGCCACGACAGGGCCGCACGGCTCGCACGACGGCGTGGTGTATCGCACCACCGATGGCGGCATGCATTGGGATCCGGTGTTCGATGCGCCGTTCGATCACTACGATACCAACAGCACCAGCATCGTCGCGCACGTTGCCATGCCGGTCGATGTCGGCGGCAAGCGATTCTACCAGCATCGTCTCTATCGTGCCGATCGCGACGGCGCGCACTGGGACCGTGTGTTGCTTGCGGCGGAGGACTCTCTCCGGACCATCTACTCTTCGGCGTTTGCCCTGGACGACAGCTCACTCTTCGTTGGCTTTGCAAGCTTCCCGAACGAGCACGATGTCTGGTCCGATGGCGGCCTTCGCCGTTCAACGGACGGCGGCCTTTCGTGGACGGTGCTCGATGCGGGGCTTCCGCTCCGTCCGGGCGAAAGCGTTGCTCCGGTCTTCAACCTTCGGCTGTACGAGGGGAATCTCTTCATGGAGACGCTCGCCGGAACGTTCCGATCTGCCGATCGCGGCGAACACTGGACACGGATCAACGATACCACCGGCGCGATCGTGGGTGCGATCGGCTCCACGCAGTATGCGCTGGAGGGGGGGCGGATGTACGGTTCGAATGATCTCGGCGATCACTGGTTCGCGGCCTCGCCGCTTCTGAACGGAGCAGGGGGGGACACAACGGACGGTTCCGTCAGTGGTGTATCGGTTGTCGGCGGCGCCATCTATGTTGCCGTGGATCGTACGTTCACCGATCGGAGCGGCTGGGTACACGATGTCTGGGCATTCGAGAACGGAGTGTGGAGCAACATCCGAACCACGCTTCCGGCAACCGAGGCGTTCCGTACGTTCGCGGCCTCCGGCGGCACACTCTTCGGCGGCACGATCGCCTCCGGCGTGTGGCGGCATCCGTTGCAGGCCCAGGAGGTCCGCGAGGCGCAGCACAACACCGGTAGCGTTCCGCACATGACCGTGGCGCCGAATCCGTGCGGTGCTCGTCTGCAGACGCATCTCCTGCTGGATCGATCGCAGGATGTGACGCTCCGCGTTATCGATGCTCTTGGCCGCTGCGTGCGCACGCTGCAGCTCGGCCCGATGGAGCCCGGCGATCACAGCATCGCAATCGACATGGAGCTGCTGCCTCGCGGTGTCTACGCGATACAGTGCGGCGCCGGAGACGCAGCGACGATGGTTATCAAGGATCGGTGACGCAGAGGCGTCGCGCCCGCCGGGCATCGCGGCGGCATGACGCAAACATCCGCTGCGAGCAGGGCGATGAGGCATCGTATCCGGCCTCGCGGACTGTAGCGACGGAAACCCATGTACCGATCACCTGCAGATGCACCGGACGCCGGGGGCATCTTAATCGGCGTTCAACCGGATCACTCTCTGGAACGCCGCACAGCGGCGCACCGTTCCCGGCCTGTATGCTCCCCGGCCTTCGGCCGGGATCACCCCACGCGCCATGTGGCATCGACGCCGGCGCCCGCTACCGGAAGCTGCATGGTATCTGCTGCAGACGGATGCCCCGCAATGCGGGGCCATCTCCGGCATGGCGGGATGTTCTACCTGATCCCTGCGATATCGCTCCTACGGTCCGCTACGTACAGAGGGAATTGCTTCCTGATAGCACATCGATCCGTTATCGCGGAGTGTGACTCCGCGATCGTCATCGGAAGAGTTGGGCCTGAGTTGTACTCCGGCCCAACGTGCTCTTCAGAGCATATCACGATACTTCTTCGCACGTACTTAGGTATACTCCACCAGATCGTGCCGCGTGAGAATGCCGGCGATGATGCCGTAGTCCTCGATCAGTATCGCTCGCGAGTCCTTCAGGTATCGGATGGCGTTGGAGACGTCGGTGGTATGCGGCACCACCGGGAAGCCCGGTTCCATCACGTCGCGAACCGGGTGGTCCAGCAGCGTACGATCCTCCATCACCGCGGCCATCACGCGATTGTCGCGGAGCGAGCCGACGGAATTGTTCTCCTCCATCACCGGCAACTGGCTGAAGCCCTGGCCGTTCATCAGGTCCAGCGCCTCGCGCACGCTCATGTCCGGCGTTACGGCAACGATCTTGTTTCCTCCATTGCGGACCGCCTTCATCTGCAGTACAACCTGGAGCGTCATCTTCTCCGGCTCCAGGAATCCCTTCTCCTGAAGCCACTCGTCCGAATGATGCTTCGTGAGATAGCGCTCGCCGGTATCGCAGATGATCACCACCATCACATCTCCCTTCTTCAGCTCGCGCGCCTTTCGTGCGGCAACCACCACGTTCATGCCGGACGATCCTCCGCAGAAGATCCCTTCCTCGCGCGCAAGGCGGCGTGCCATTGCGAACGCATCGCGGTCCGCAACGTTCACTACTTCATCCACCACGTCGAAGCGAAGGTTGCCCGGAATGCGTTCCTGGCCCACGCCCTCGATGAGATAGGGGAGCGCCTCCACCAGCCGGCCGGTGTCCTTGTAGGTCTTCAGCGAGGAGCCCATCGGGTCCGCGGCGATCACGCGGATATCCGGATTCTTCTCCTTGAGGAACCGTCCGCACCCGCTGATGGTGCCGCCGGTCCCCATGCCGGCAACGAAGTGGGTAATCGTTCCATCGGTCTGTTCCCACATCTCCGGTCCCGTTCCGTAGTAGTGCGCCTCCGGGTTGGCCGGATTGTCGTACTGATTCAGCATGAGCGCGTTCGGAATCTCGGCCGCCAGGCGTTGCGCGGTGTTGTAGTAGTACTCCGGCGAGCTGGGCTTTGCCGCAGAGGGGACGATCAGCACATCCGCCCCCATGGCCTTCAGATACCGCACCCGCTCCACGGAGGCCTTGTCGGTCATGACGAAGAGACAGCGATAGTTCTTCCGCGAGGCGGCCAGCAGCAGGCCGATGCCGGTGTTGCCGCTCGTGGGCTCGATCAGCAATCCTCCCGGTTTGATCCTTCCATCCCGTTCCGCCGCCTCGATCATGCGGATGCCGATCCGATCCTTCACCGACCCGCCCGGATTTGCGCTCTCGAGCTTGGCAAGCACCAGCCCTTCGGTTCCTTCGACAACGCGGTTCAGCTTGATCATCGGCGTATTGCCGATCAGTTCGGTAATGGACGTGATATAGTTCATGCCAGGAGATGAATGGGACTGGATACGCTCTGCCTTGTTTTGGCGCGGCGCAATTTACAGTTCCTCCCGGAACCGGGTTGCCTTCCGTGCGGAGGCGCCGGAGTGCGATCGCGCCGTTCGGTGTGCTGCACCGTTGTTGTCGCTGCACGGTTGAACGAGGAGGGTGTTCTCTCCGGAACTCTCGTTATCTTCGCCCGCACTTCCGGGCACCGGCGGCCCGAAGCGTGAACAACCACGGTTCACGATTGCTGTGGGAGGCCATCACCTGGCCAGCCCCAGCGGCTGCACATGGCAACCACGGCCGTTCGCTGCAGTGGGACGTACCTTCGTGGCTGGTACGAACCCTGAGCCGCGAGTACACGGCCCCATGCCCGTGAATTACCGGGCCTGTGATCATCAACACGCTGACCATGAATTACGCCGACAATCCCTACCACGTGCTCGATGCGTTTGCGAACGAAACCCGCAGCGAGATCCAGGCACGCATGCTCGACACCATTGCACTGGCCCAGACCGCACCTCCGCGGCCGGCCGGGCTCTTTTCCCTGATCGAATATCCGGAACGGACTCCGCAGCATCTGAACGACGCCTGGAAAAAGCTGAACGATATCCGCTGGCGCCTGCAGAGCCGTCTGCTCTGGTTCACCAACACCAGCGATGGCGATCGCGCCGCCTTCAGTGCCTTGAAGGAGGATGATCTTCGCCGGGCCGTGGAGACGTGGGAAGCGGATATGTCCGTCGGCGCGCGCGCCAATCGGGCCCGTCTCTTCCACATCCTTGCGATAGCCCGTGAGACCTTCAACATCGACGGCGGAAGAAGCGGTCCGAACGGCCTTCCCGTTCCGGCGTACGTGCGTGAGTTCACGTGGCGCCGCGCCATGAAGGCGTGGAAGGAAGTGCTGGCCGACGATGCGTTCTGGGAGATGTTTGCCCAACAGGATCGCGCCTCCGGACTGATGCCTCTTGCCGGCATCTCCGAAGTGAAGGCGCTGCGCGACAATGCATGGACGGTATTGATGGAGCCGTCGCGTGAGATGCTCCACAGGTTGGTGTCGCAGCGCGAATACGGTCAGGCCCGCGACTACATCGACGATCTCATGGCCGAAGGCGTCCCGAAGCGCGTGGTGGCGGAGGTGGTGGACGAGACATTCGCTCCGATGTACGAGGCGCTCACCATCCGGCTCGATGAAGCGCGCGAGGCCCTGGTCAGTGAAAGCGGTTCGCCGCCTACCGAGACCCAGGTGCAGAATGCGTACGGCATCTTTCAGCGCCGCGTTCTTCCGGCGGTTCGCGGTGTTGCGCGGCTGACCGGCAAGGACTTCGGACCATTGCGGAAGTTGTGCGATCGCGCGGCGGCGTTCCTCGAAGAGCTTGTGGCGCACGCGCTCGAGCTGGGGAACGACAAGCTTGCAACATCACTGCAAAGCCAGGCCAACTCCCTGCTCCGCGGCGCGGTGGACAATACCGTGACTCCCGGAGGGCAGTCGAACACCGCCGCGAGCGACCCAGGTGTAAAGCGCACCTCCGACGGGACGAAGGTACTGATCGGGGTTGGTGTGGCGGTAGCTGTGATAGTGCTGGGTATTCTCGGAAACGCTATCGACAACAGCTCCCGTGAATCGAGCTCCTGGAGCAGCGGAGCATCCTCCGGCGCAGACCAATACTCCAGCGGGAGCATGCAGGACAACACCGATACCGCGTCCGGCATCGCAACGCCGGTGCCGGAGGAGGAGATCAACAGCAGGACGTATCGGAACGGGCTCACGCTCGATCAGTTGAAGGATACGATCGCGGCTGACCAGGCCACGATTGTGCTGATCGGGGATACGCTCGACGTTCAGATTCAGAAGCTGTCGGATCTTCAGAACGGCAGATACAGCCGGATTGCTGCGAGCGACGATCAGAAGAGTGCGCTCGAGCGGATACACCGCCAACTGAAGAATGAGTGCGGAGAGTGGTTGTATCGGTTCAAGTCGCAGGCCGACAGGTACGTGGCGGATGTGAGGGCTTACAACAAGCGCGTGCAGCCGGAGGATGACCCGAATTCCACCGATGGCATGATCACCGTGGACCCGAAAGTGCTTGTGCGAAGGCGCACGTTGCAGCAGCGCCTCTCGAAGCTGGGAGTGTACTGACACGCTACGCCAGCCCGTTTCTCCCCATCCAGCTCCATGCAGTCTCGATGATCGCATGGAGGCCTTCGAATTGCGGAGCCCACCCAAGGTCGCGGCGAATTGCATCGGAGGCGGCAACCAGCACGGCGGGATCGCCCGCACGCCGCGGGCCGGTCTGTGTGGGGATGGCTCGGCCGGTTACCTCGCGCGCCGCATCGATCACCTGCTGCACGGAGTACCCCTCTCCGCCGCAGCCGAGATTGTATATCACATTCCGTTCGGCGATCGCCCGAAGTGCAAGCACGTGGGCGCGCGCCAGGTCGATCACGTGCACGTAGTCGCGAACGCAGGTGCCGTCGTGAGTGGGATAGTCCGTCCCGTTCACCGTGACGCAATCGCGACGGCCCGCGGCCACGTCCAGCACGATCGGGATCAGGTGCGTCTCGGGATCGTGCAGCTCGCCGCAGCGTTCGCTTGCGCCGGCGGCGTTGAAGTATCGGAGCGATGCATGGCGGATGCCGAACGCATTGCCGTACCAGGCGAGTGCCCGCTCGAATGCAAGCTTCGTCTCGCCGTAGGGATTCGTCGGGCTGGTTGAATCGTTCGCCTCGATCGGCTGCTTCGCAGGCTCGCCGTAGACCGCGGCGCTGGAGGAGAAGACGATCCGCTCCACGCCGCAGTCGCGCATTGCATCGAGCAGCGCAAGACTGGCCGTCACGTTGTTGTGATAGTACTTGCGCGGGTCCGCAACGGATTCGCCCACGAGTGAATCGGCGGCCATATGCACAACCGCCTCCACGTGCGCGTTGCGTAGAACGGCACGGAGGCTCTCGGCATCCAGCAGGTCTGCCTGAACGAAGCGTGCTTCCGGAGGGACCATCTCGCGATGCCCCTTGGAGAGATTGTCGTAGACGATGACGCTGTGCCCTTCGGCGAGGAGTTCCTCGCAGACCACACTGCCGATATAGCCGGCGCCGCCGGTGACGAGAACGTGCATGGGTTCCTGCTGGTTCACGGAATGGGTTGCGGCGTCGCGAGCACGTGAACGCCCTCGAGAACACCGAGCCGCGAAGATAGTGGAGAGGGGGTGGATGGGAAAGGGAGGGAGTCGGCAGGAGATGGCCCATATCGTCAGAGCGATACCGGTCATGAAGAGGAATCCGTACGGAGCAGTGCATATGTGAGGATAATAGAGGGTGCCCAGCGTTGGCGAGACGCAACCGGAGTGCCACACCACCGAACGATCTCCGGTTCGAGTATGTAGTTCCATCCGCTTTCGCCAGGCACCGATACCACAACGGGTCGAAGGACATCTGAACCCGTCGTGGTGAACGGGGAACCCAGCGGTACCGCTGGGTGATTTATTTTGCTTGTAGCAAAATAAATCACCCTATTACCCATTATGGGTACCATTATCATCAGGCATTGCCGGCGGCAGTGCACGCCGATATTCGCGAACGGCCGTTCGCACGGTCATACCTCGATTTTCTCCGGTGCGTCCGGTGGTAAATAACGTTGTTGAAATTTCCGGGGGACCACGATGTACCGGTCTCCCGTTGTGATGCAGGCAAGTCACGGAGAAGGGGGGTATTCCTCATAAGCCAGGGCGCGTCTCGCGTTGGCTCCTGTCGGTGACACGAGGAAGCAGCGGTCCCGATTCCCGGAACCGCTTCATCGGGTTTGTTGTTGGCCACGGCCAACAACAAACCCATCCGCACACATCCGCATTTTCTCATGCACTCTGCCGGCGCATTGCTTCCCCGTTCATTTCATCTCTCGTTCCGCCAGGTACGAAGACATCTCATCCGCTGGTTCGAACGTGAAGGGCGCAGCTTCCCGTGGCGCGCGGAGAAGCGTTCGATGAAGCAGCCGGCAGGTGCCGTGCTCCATGATCCCTATGCGATCCTGGTGGCGGAGGTGATGCTGCAGCAGACACAGACGGCCCGCGTGGTGGAGAAGCTTCCGCAATTCCTGGAGCGCTTCCCGGACGTCCGCGCGCTGGCCGATGCTTCCAGCGGCGAACTGATTCGCGCATGGCAGGGGATGGGCTACAACAGCCGCGCGCTTCGGCTGCAGCAGGCGGCGCGTGCCGTGCTCGAGCGGCATGCCGGCGGGTTCCCGCGAACTGTCGAGGAGCTCGCCGCGCTGCCGGGCGTTGGGCCCTACACGGCCGCGGCCGTGGCCTGCTTTGCGTTCGGCGCGCAGGTGGCGGTGATCGATGTGAACGTTGCCCGCGTCTACTCCCGGCTCTTCTACAGATGCCACTCTGCAGGGCAGACTCTTCCGCCGGAATCGATTCGCGGCGTGGCGGAGGAGATCGTGCCGGAAGGTGATGCCTACCGATGGCATCAGGCGATGATGGATCTCGGCGCAACGATCTGCACGGCGCGCGCTCCGCGTTGCGATCGCTGCCCGCTTGCCCGGGAATGCCTCTCGGCCAATCCTCCCAGCCTGGAACTGTTCGGCGAACGGCACGCTGCGAAGCCGGAGCCTGCGCTGCGCGGAGAGCCGCGAAGAATCTGGAGAGGACGGGTGGTGGAGCTGCTGCGAAGGACGCACGAGCCGCTGCAGGTGCGCGAGGTCATCAACCGATTGTTCCCGGCGGAGCTCTTCGGCGATCTTCCCGCGCAGGAACGCTCGGCTGCACTCGAGATGATTCGCGGACTGATTCGCGACGGCCTGGTTGTTCACGCCGCTGCCGGCGGAGGCGTTGTGCGCGAGGGAGGTGTCGAGGAGAATGACCGGGTGATGCTGCCGGCATAAGCAGGAGGCATGGCCGCGTGGGGCAACGGCGAGCCCCTCCATCAGTCATCCTCACCTGCAACATTGCCGGTGCGATCAATGGCGAGCCGTCAATCCCAGTAGCGCTCCTCCTTCCACGGGCTGGCGCTGTTGCTGTAGCCGTTCTGCTCCCAGAAGCCGGGGCGATCGTGCTCCATGAACTCCAACCCCTTGATCCACTTCGCTCCCTTCCATGCATAACGCTTTGGCGTGAAGACGCGCATCGGTCCGCCGTGCTCCCGCTCCAGCGGCTTCCCGTTGAAGGTGTGGGCAATCAGCACATCCTCCTCCAGCATCCAGGCGAGGGGAAGGTTGGTGGTGTAACCGCCGTATGCGTGCTGCATCACGAATGCCGCCTCCGGTTTCACGTCGCCTTTGATCACCTCCCACAGATCGCGAAACAGCACACCGGTCCATTCGTCATCGAAGCGGGACCAGTGCGTAACGCAATGGAAGTCCGAACGGAGCGTGGTCCGGGGGAGCGCCATGAACTCCTCCCATGTCCAGACCCGGCGCTGGTTCACGAGGCCGGTGATCTCGAATCGCCAATCCTCCTGCTCGACCGCCGGCGTTGGGCCGTACGTCATCACCGGAAACTTCTCGGTGTGGAGCTGGCCGGGCGGAAGCTTTGGAAGTCCGTAGGAGTTCTCGCTCGGGAAATCGGGCTTGGTCCTGAAGAGCGACATGGCTGGGATCGGAATAGTTGAACGTCTGATTGGTCGTCATCGGTCGGCGGCAGTCATCTCCGTTGGCTGCGGACTTCGGCCACCGATTCAGAATCCGCACCCTGCCCGGTATGCATTCCAGGAGGAGGGCATTCTCGCATCTCTAGTTCATCCATGCCTCCAGGCGTTCGATCGCCTGGAGCGCCTGCTTGTAGTTCGGATCGATTGCAACAGCGTGCCGGTATTCCTCCAGCGCCTGCGGGATATCGCCAAGCCGTTCGTACACGCGCCCCAGGTTGAAGTGCGGATAGTAGCGTGCCTCGTAGCGCCGTGCGTTGCAGGCGATCTCCAGCCACGGAATCGCCTCCTCGAATTTCCCCAGCCGCATCATGTAGGAGCCGATGTCGTTGTACGGGTTGCCGAAATCGGGATCGATGCCGATGGCGATCTTGCACTCGTCGATCGCCTCCTCCAGCTTCCCCTGAAAGCTGTAGGTCCAGCCGAGATAGGTATGTGCCTCGGCAGTGGGATGGACGTCGATCGATTTCCTGTAGAGTGCAATCGCCTCCTCCAGGTCTCCATTCATCTGCGAGGCATAGCCCAGGCGCCAGTAGTGCTGGGCTTCTTCGATCTCCGGGTTCCGGTTCGATGTTGAATCGGGGTCGTGCGCCATCTGGTTCTGTTTGGGTTCGCGCCGGTGATTGCGTTGTCAGATCATTCCGCTGCGCTTGCGGAGGAACCACTCTGCCGAGAACGCGGCGAGTGCTGCAAGCAACAGCCAGGGTTTATGCCAGAGAGGATCGTCCTCACGCGATTCCACGGAGCGCGGCGCGAACGCCTTCTGGTTCATGATGTCATCTACTAACGAATTGCTCCCCCGGGGAGTGTAGAACGTTCCGCCGGTTCGTGCGGCCAGGCCCCGCAGCAGTTCGGCGTTCATGGTCGGATCCTGAAACTCGATTCCCAGTTCGCCGATCGCGAAGCGCCCTGCATCGTCGCCCAGGTTCCTGCCGTTCGCGGCCGCATGTCCGCTGAAGCTGTAATCCCCCTCCGGCAGGTTCGCAAGCGTTCCCTCGTAGCGTCCGTTTCCGGCCGGCGCCAGCACCAGCGGATAACGACCGCGCGGCCCCTGTACCGTCACGCTCACTTCCGCGTCGCTCACCGGGGCGTAGCTCTCGTCGTACACCTGAGCCAGCATGCGAACGGTTTCGCCTGCGCCGTAGAGCGGTTTGCCCGGGACGATCCGAACCTGCTTCTCCTCGTCGCGCACCGACAGCCAGCGAAGGGCGTTGCCCACGAAATCCTCCAGAAGTCCTCCCTGTTCGGAGCCACCCTGCTCGCGAGCGCCCTGCTCGTGAATGCCCTGCGGACCTTCCCCCAGCAATTGCCAGCGGTAGATGCCGTAGCCGAGCACAATCAACGACCGGCTTCTCCCAAGGCGCCGCGAGACGATCATCGGTTCGTCAAGCGTTGTGGCGCCCACACGGGCGCGCGCCAGCACCTCGGACTCCGGCCTGGCCTGCGCCGAGATCTCGCCTCTGAACACGGGCGGCAGATTCTTCCATTCATCCATCCGCCGCACATGCGTTACGGGGCTCGTCCCGCCGGCCGCCGTCAACTCCGCGAACGCCTCCATCTCGCTCCCGGAACTTGGGCCGAAGGTAACCGGAAGGAGCGATTCCAGCGTGCGAAGCCGCGCGACATCCGTATGCGAGCCCATCACAACGAAGAGCGGAATCGTTGATGTCTGTACGGAGGTCTTTATCATGCGGATTGACTCCTCGGAGCTCTCGCTCGTGGGGAAGTCTATCAGGATCACTCCCTCGGCATCGTGGAACGCGCCTGCATCCAACTTCCCTTCCAGGAACTCCGACCCGCTTCGTCCGATGAAGCTCTTCACCTCGACATCGGGGTTCGCATCCAGAAGACGCCTGATGAATGCCACATCGGGATTCGGCCCACCGGCCACCAGTACATAGCGGCGCTTGTTGGACTTGATCCGCACGTAGACGGAGCGGTTGTTGTTCTTCGTGGTAAGCTCCCCCGGCGCCGTGGAGATCTCGGCCCGCAGCCGCGCGATCCCCTCCGCCTTCGCCTTGTAGATGAAATTTGCCGTGTAGCTGTTGCTTCCCGCAGCGAGCTCCACCTGCCGGGTTGCAACGATGCCGTTGTCGTCGCGCAGCGTTACGGTTGCGTTCCCTCCGTCGAAGCCCGCGCTTTTGACGCGCACATCAACCGGCAGTTCCGAGCCGACGTAGGTGACTTCGTTGGTGAAGATCTCCTGAACGGAGAGATCGCGCGGCGGCATCGAATCGCCCATGCCGACGGCGAACACCGGTATGCCGAGCGCCTCCGCGGCCTGCATCGGGTTGGCGCCGGCGTTGTAGCGTCCATCGGTGAGGAGCACGATGGCGCGAACGTTCCGCGTGCGGAGCGAATCCGCAACGGCCGCGAACGGCCCGTCGATGCGCGTCTCCACGCCCCGTCCGTTCAGATGCGCGGTGTCCAGCGCAGGGGGAAGGGGATGAAGCGAATCATCGAAGCCGATGAAGTGCGCGGCGCCGCCGAGCCTGGAGCCGGCAATTCTGCGGCCGACGGCGCGGGCCTCGGCAATCCTGGAGGAGTCCTCGCCGCCGAGCATCATGCTGGCGGAGTTGTCGATCGCAACGATTACCTGCGGTGGTTCGGCCGTGATCGCCAGATGCGAGAGGATCGGTTCGAAGATCACGAAGAGGAGCAGCGCGATGCCGATCGTACGCAGCACTATCAACGTCCATCGGCGCGCCGTTGTTACCGGCGGCGACGTGCGCCTGTAGGAGTAGACCGCGAAAGCGAATCCTGCAAGGATCACCAGTGCGACGATCCAGGGCGAGGCTGCAAGTCCGAGCGAGAAGGCGTTCACGAGATTCGTTTGATCCGAACGTCCGCGCGCGCAGCACTGCGCCGCGGATTTGAAGTCACAGTCCGCACAATATACTGCCTCGCGGTGCCGTGCGCATCCCATTAGGGGCACTTCGGCCGGCGGTATGTATCTTGTACACTTCTATGTCCCGTTCCCTTCTTGCAATCGAATCCTCCTGCGACGAGACCTCCGCCGCCGTCGTGTGCGACGGCCGGGTGGCGTCGCTCATTATCTCCACACAGACGGACCATGGTATCTGGGGGGGCGTTGTTCCGGAGCTCGCCTCGCGCGCGCACCTGGCCGCCATCGCACCGGTAATCACAGCCGCTCTGGAGGAGGCGCACACGGAGTTCTCCGCGCTTCAGGCTGTTGCTGTCACAACGGAGCCGGGCCTGGTGGGTTCGCTGCTGGTGGGGCTCAACACCGCGAAGGGGATCGCCGTTGCGCTGGGGATACCGCTCATCTCCGTGCATCACATCGAAGCGCATCTGCTCTCGGTGCTCATCGACAACCCGGACATGCAGTTTCCCTATCTGGGGCTCGTGGTCTCCGGTGGGCATACGCTGCTCTACGACGTGAGGGGGATCGGCCAGTACGAACTGCTGGCCGCTACGCGCGACGATGCCGCGGGCGAAGCGTTCGACAAGGGAGCCAAGCTGCTCGGGCTTGGTTATCCCGGTGGGCCGGCCATCGATCGTCTTGCCGCGGAGGGCAACCCGCAGGCCCATGCATTCCCGCGCGGCTTCGTGAAGACCTCCCGGAACGATTTCAGCTTCAGCGGGTTGAAGACCTCGCTCCGGTACTTCCTGCGCGATCACTATCACGGCACGCTGCCTGTTGGAAGGGAGCTTGCGGATATCTGTGCCTCGTACCAGGAGGCGATCGTGGATACTCTGGTGACAAAGACGATGCGCGTGGCGGCATCGCGCGGCTTGGGGCGCATCGTGGTTGTTGGCGGCGTGGCCGCGAACAGCCGGCTGCGGACATCGATGCGTGAGGAGTGCGAGCGCCGGGGCCTGGAGTTTCATACGGTGCGGCCCATTCACGGCACGGACAACGCGGCGATGATCGGTATAGCCGGATGGCACAAGTTTGCCGCCGGCGAAACCGCGCCGCTCACGACAACTGCAAAGGCATCCATGATTCGTGCGGAGATGAAGGGAGGGAACACCACGGCATGACACGAACAACTCCGAACGCAAAAATGGAGCGTGAGTACGCGGCGACACCGTTCCGTCTCGGCCACTGCCGTCAGTTGATGGCGGAGATTCTGCGGACACCATCAATGCCCGCGGACCAGCAGATCGCGCGCTTCTTCGCCAACCGCCGGTACCTCGGCTCGCACGACCGGGGATTCATCGCCGAGAGCTCCTACGCCGTGTTGCGCGGCATCATTCGTCTTCGCTGGATACTCGGGTCCTCCGCCCTGCGGCCGGACTGGGAGGCATCGCTGCTGATTGCCGCCTCGCTTGTAGAGCGGCACGAGCCGTTCGACCAGCGTGCGCTCGCCGAGGCGCTGGACATCCGGCCGGATCAGTTCGAGGACCTGCGCGAGCGCATGCACCAGGCGCCGGAGCGGATCGCGGAGCTGGATGAGCCGGAGCGAACGGCGCTGCGCTGTTCCGTGCCTGCCTGGTTCGCCGCGCGCGTGATGGAGCAGTCGGGGGCGGAGTTCGGGGGGGCGTTGCTGGAATCTCTGGGCCATCAGGCGCCGATCGTGCTGCGCGCCAACACGCTCCGCACCGATCGCAAACAGCTTGCAGCCGCGCTCTCCGGGCGCGGGATCCGTTCCGTTCCCGGACGCTTTGCGCCCGACGCGCTTCTGCTCGAGCGGCGCATGAATGCGAACTCGATCCCCGAGTTCAAGAGCGGCTGGTTCGAGATGCAGGATGAGGGGAGCCAGATGCTCTCGGTGATGCTGGACCCGCATCCCAACTGGAACGTGTTCGACGCCTGCGCAGGAGCGGGGGGGAAGACTCTGCACATGGCGGCCATCATGCGCGGCCGCGGCGCCGTGGTTGCACACGATACACATACGCGGCGTCTGGAGGAGCTTCGGCCACGGATGCGCCGGAGCGGCGCGCAGAATGTGCGGATGATGGCGCACGACCGTTACCTGGCCGATCGCGATACGCTCGCCGGCAGCTTCAACGCGGTGATGATCGACGCCCCCTGCACCGGTGCGGGCGTCTTCCGCCGCAATCCGGGCTCATGGCTTACGTTCAACGAGGGAATGGTGGAACGGCTCTGCGCCGAACAGGCAGGCATCCTTCTCGAGTATTCGGGACTGGTGAAACCGGGAGGCCTTCTGCTCTATGCCACCTGCTCGCTGCTCCGTGAGGAGAACGAACTGCAGGTGGAGCGCTTCATTGCCGGCAATCCCGGTTGGAGCATCGAACGTGCGGCGCTGCCGGAGACGATGACCACGGCGGAGGGATATCTCCGCTGCTACCCGCACATCCACGGAACCGATGGGTTCTTCGGAGCGCTGCTCAGGAAGATATGAGTCGTGGGTTATGGGTTATGGGTGCCATCCATCCATAACACACACGCCCATCACCCCAACCCCCGTCACATCTCAGAAGATCCGATCCTTCCCCAGCACCACGAGCAGCATCTCGATATCGTGCGGAATGATGGTGAGGAGCATGTGATCGCCGGTTGATCCGCGTACCGGCATCCGGAGCGTGACGGTGTTGTTCTGGCGATCGGCGGCAACCACCTCGACCGCCGATCGCGGCATGCGCACCAGCATCGCATGGTTCAACGCAAGCATCAGCCACGAGCGCCGCGGCACGATACGCAGTTCCGTGGCCGTAACGATCAGCGTGGAACGCGCGCTTCGTACCAGGCCGCCGAAGCGCGGGAGCCCCTCGCCGGCGGAGATGATTGCCTGCAACTCCTCGAAGTACACAACCGCATCGCGATCGGTCCGTTCGAACAGTTCAGGATACCGGCGCTGCAGACGCCTGCGCACCAGAGGAGCGGCAACGATTGCGCAGAGCATCAGGCAGGCCACGATGCCGGCAACGCTCGCCGCGAGATAACCAACCACGATCAGCATATCAACCCTGGCTATTCCTGGACCTCGGGAAGCGGTCCGGGCGTGCGTCCCTTGCTGCGGAAGTAGAAGTAGAACGGGATGCCGACGGCCACCAGCATCAGGCCGAACGCGGAATTGATGATGGCGGGCTTCCCTGCGGCAACGGCCTCGTTGTAGGTAACGATGTCGTTGTAGACGGTAAGGACGAGGTAGACGAGTGCGAACACCACGAAGATAGCGGGGATGAACGGATATCCCGGCACCCGATAGGGCCGCTCGGCCGCGGGCGCCTTGCGGCGCAGCACGAACACTCCGAAGGCGCCGGCCGCATAGAACATCCAGCTCACGAAGATCAATGTGTCCGTGAGCGTATCGAACGTTCCGCTCATCAACAGCACAACGCTCCACACGCACTGCACCACCAGCGAGGAGGCCGGCGTGTGGAAAGTACGGTGCGCGTTGCCGAGAAAGCGCGGGAACACATTGCGTCGCGCCATCGAGAAGTAGACGCGTGCGCTCGCGAGGATGGTTCCGTTGGTGGTGCCGAATGTGGAGATCAGCACGGCGGCGGCGATCCAGCGCCCGCCGCCGCTGAAGAATCGTTCGGCCACGTCGGCCGCCACGAGACTCGATTTCGCCATCTCGTCGATCGGAAGCACGTAGCAGTACGCGAGATTTATCAGCAGGTATACCGTGATGATGATCGCCATCCCCATGATCAGCGCGCGCGGAATGTTCCGCTGCGGGTTCTTCACCTCGCCGGCGATATAGGTGACGTTGTTCCATCCGTCGTATGCCCAGAAGGCACCCTGGAGCGCGGCCGCAATCGCGAGCGCGATGCCGAGCGCTCCGAGCTTGCTGTCCGTGGAGGACGAGGCGGAGGGAGCGGAGATCGTAGCGTCGCTTCCGGACGGAGGAGCGTTGGTGCCGGCCGCAACCATGGTGGCGCTCGGCGTTGTCACGTTCTCCGTGCTGCCGATGCCGGGCAGAACGAAGGCGAGCACCACGAGCGCCATCATCGCAATCACCTTGGAGACCGTGAAGATGTTCTGCACAATGCCGCCGAACTTCACGCCGAGATAGTTGACCAGCGTGAGGAGGATGATCAGCCCTGCCGCGATCCCCTTCACTTCCATCGATGCGAACGGATTGATGTCGCCGATGAACGGAAGGTGAATCGAGAAGGCCGCCGCCGTTTCCCAGAATCCCGGCTGCGGATCGCGGACAAGCATCGCCACATGCGCCGCCACCGTCTGCACCGCATCGGCAACCAGCGGCGGCGAGATCAAACGGGTCATGTACTCGGCGAAGACATAGGCGATACTGGCGATCGACCCTGTCTGGATCACGGCGAACACGGACCAGCCGTAGATGTAGGCGGAGAAGCGACCGTACATCCGGTCGAAGTAGACGAACTGCCCCCCGGTCTCCGGAATCATTCCGGCGACCTCCGCGTTGGTAAGCGCGCCGAACAGCGTGATCACGCCGGCGAGCGCCCAGACGCCCAGCAGCAGCCACGGCATCCCGACGCCGTGGCCGATCAGGTCGCCCGCCATCACTCCCGGCTTCCGGAAGATGCCAGAGCCGATCACGGCGCCCACCACGATCATGGTGGTTGTGAACAGGCCGAGCGACGGGAGAAGGCCTGCGCTCAGACGACGTTGTTCGCTGCCGTGGTCCGGCGTGTCGGGCTGGGATCGTTTCACGGTTGCTGCTGTTTCGATTGATGATGTGCGGCTGGCCCGATTGCTCGGCTCAACTGCGTGAGGCGGATGCGGCGCCACGGGCCGGGAGTGCGTCGGCGAACTCCCGGTACGGATTCATCAGCATCCACAACTCCATGTGTACGGAGCGGTCCATTGATCGGAACGCGGACTACCACCTGGCTCAGATTGCCGGCGGAGGGAAGAATGCCGATCTCCGCGAGGGGAGGCGGAGCAGAAGGAATCGGCCTGGAACGAACATGAATGCCCGCCCTTCGGGACGCAGCACCAATTCATCGCGGGTAGGGATTACCGGCGTGGTGCACTCACGGCTCCGGAGCGGTATGCGAAGTGCACCGGCATGGTTGTGCGCACGTGGGCCTGTTGAAAGAGGACGGCGGCCGGATCGATCGGTGCGAAGAGATCCGGATACCGCCCGCGCAGGCGTCCGCGAACAATCGTGGAACCGACTCCAATCACCGGAGCCGGTGCGGCAACCGGTATGCCGGCCACCATCCACCAGGTTGTGGCCATCCGGGCCATGACGATCTTCGTGAGCGGGAGCGAGCGCCTTCGGCGGGTTGTCGGCACGTCGTGCCCTTCGTACGGCCGCGCCCGCTGTGCTATGCAACCGAGTCGAACACCCGCGGCGGGAGCGACCAGAGCAACGCTCCTGCCGGTTGCGGCCGGAAACGCATGAGCTCGATCGCGGTAACGGAGGCCTTCTTGACGTCGATCATGAGATGCTCCCCCGCGCACAGCCCGCTGATGAAGCGGCTCATGCTGGGCTCGTGCCCCGCGATGAGCATCGAACCCGCCTCGTCGTTCTCGCGAAGCATGTCGCAGAACTCGTCGAAGCCGGCATGCGGAACGATCCGTTCGTCGAACATGATCTCGTCGCCGAAGCTGGTTACCCTCGCAACGATCTCGGCCGTCTGCCTGGCGCGGGCGTAGGGACTCGAGATGATGCGGTCGAACGTCAACTCCATTCTTCCGAGTGCACGCGCAACCATCGCCGTGCGGAGTGTCCCCTTGGTGCTCAGAACGCGATCGGCGTCGCGTCCGGTGGAGGAGATATCTTCGGCAATGCCATGCCGCATGAGGTAGAGAATCATCGGTTCACGTGGGCCGTGGGCCCAACTCCGGAGTCCGCGGGGTGTTCGGTATGCGGTACCGTTGTTGGATGTGGCGGGCAAGCTAGCATCCTGATGTGATACCGCCAATCGAGAAACAACGAAAGTTGCGGGGCATGTTCCCGGCTCCAAACACGAAATGAGCCGCGATCGATGGTAACTTCGGTGGATTCAGCGTGGCGGCCGCGGGCCTGCGAGGGGGATGATCGTGGACGATCCGGACACTCGATCGTGAGCCCCTTCACTGCGCTGCAGCAGAGACGATCGATCATTCTGCATGGAGCATCGATGTTCGGAGGCGACGATACCACACCGCGGAGGATAACGGCGGCCGTACTTGCGGGCGGACGGAGCACGCGCATGGGACGGGACAAGGCGATGATTGCCGTGAACGGTCGCCCGATGCTGGAACGTGTTGCCGCAGCCGCGTACGATGCCGGGCTGGAGGTGATGGTGGTTGGACGCGGGCAGGGCCCCGATTGGTGCGGGCCGGCTGCGCGCTTCATTCCAGACGATCATCCGGATGCCGGCCCGCTGGGCGGCATCGCCACTGCGCTGCGGCATGCGGGGACGCCGGTGCTTGCCCTTGGGTGCGACATGCCGTGGGTGAATGCGGAGGTGATACGCTGGCTTGCCGATAGTTATGCCGCCGAAGTGGAGGTGGCCGGACTGGTTGCACGGAACGGCGGGCGGCTGGAGCCGTTGTTCTCCGTGTACGGCAGTCCATGCGCCCGGGAGATCGCCCGCATGATCGAAGCAGGGAACCTTGCGGTGATGGCGCTGATCCGGAGGCTGGGCCTGCCGCAGGCTGTCGTGCCGGAAGGGTTTCGATCGGCGCTTCGCAACGTCAATACCCCGCACGATCTGGAGCGGGGAGCAGGTTGACACGGAGGCGCAGGCAATCCCGCCCGCGCCATCTGTACCTTGCCCGCGCCATCTGTACCTTGCCCGCACCATCTGTACCTTGCCCGCGCCTGCGATACGTTGAGCCGGCTCACACCGTCTTCATCATCCACCGCGATCCGCGAACGGCATACGTGGAGATCCCGGCGAACAGCAGATAGCTGGCGGTGATGCCGATGAAGATGCCGGTTTCTCCAAGCGTCGTGAAGCGTGCGAGGAGGTAGGCCAGCGGGATCTGAAGGAACCAGAGCACCGCTGCGGTGATCCCGAGCGAGCGGAGCGCGTGGCCGGCGCCCGAGAGCGCACGGGTTGCCGTCTGGCCGATCACGAAGAGCATGTATCCCGGAACGGCGATATGGAGATACCGGACCGTGAGTGCCGCCACCTGGGGATCGTTCGTGAAGATGCCTGCGAGCGCTCCCGCGAAGAGATAGATCAGCATGCCCATGGCCGCAACCACCAGCAGGAGATGCCGCCGCGCGGTGATCCGGAACGCGTGCACGCGATCGAAGCGGCGGGCTCCGATGTTCTGGCTCACCAGGGTCTCGATGGCGATGGCGGTTGCGAACACCGGCATCATCACCAGCACATCCACGCGAAGGCCGATCGTATAGGCCGCAACCGCTGCGGTGCCGAACAGATTCACCACGGATATCAGTATCACCCGCCCCAGGCTCACCGAGAGCGACTGCAGCGACGACGGCACCCCGAGCCTGAAGATGCTCGTGATCACGTCGCGATTGAACCGGATGGTTGGGCGATGCAGGCGGAAGTTGAGCCGGCCGCTGTACAGAGCCGTGGTTGCGATCACCGCTCCAACCCACTGCGCCGCCGTGGTTGCGATCGCGGCCCCCTGCACTCCCAGCTTCGGCATGCCCAGCAGGCCGAAGATCAGTACCGGATCCAGGAGCGCATTCACGATGGCGCACGTGATTGCCACCACCATGGGAAACATCGTGTTGCCGGTGGAGCGAATCGACGCGTTCGCCTGAAAGGTGAGAAGGTTGGCGGGGAGGCCGAACAGAATCGTGAGTTGGTAGGCACGTGTCAGCTCCAGCATCTCGCCGCGAAGCTGAAGCAGCACCAGCACGTGGGGGATCGCCACATAGAGGAGTGCCGCGGCGAGGGTGGCATACAGTGCCATGAAGCTGAACGCCTGCGTTGCGATGGCCGATGCCTGGCGCGAACGTCCCTCGCCGATGCGGCGCGCCACGATGATGCCGGTGCCGATGCAGAACCCGCTGCCGATCGTGAACACCGTCATGTTGATCTGGTCGCTGAACCCGATTGCCGCGATCGCCGTGTCTCCCAGCCGGGAGACGAAGTACATGTTGATCCAGGCGTAGACGCCGTTGATGATGAAGCCGAACGCCAGCGGGACGGCCAGCCGCCAGAGCGTTGGTGCGATGGGGCCATCGATCAGTGCGTTCCGTTCCTCCCGTGCAGGGCCGTGGGCCGGCGTCGCCTGACCGCGCCGTTCGGCGTCGACGGCCGCTGATGAAGCACCGGCGATCCCTACGCTCGAACGGCGTTCAATCGTAAACCTCTCCTCGCGGAGGCCTTCCGTTCTCTGTGATTCTCTCGGTGATTCGTTGTCGGTCCGGTAGCCCATGATCATTCTTCCACGGCGATCGGTGCCGTGCATTACCCCGTGGACGGCGTATTCCTGCAGAATGTTCGTTGCAACATGTACAAACGACCGGTGGAGCGGTATGCTTCGGGCCGCATTACGCCGATGCGGAGTGTCCGTTGCCGCTACCCGGACGCTCGCAGGCCGTGCCGGCTGCGGACGAGGCGCGGCTGCGTTGTAGAGCCGGGTGAGAATCTCTATGTTAGCCGGATGAACAAGGCAGAGAATTCATATGCGGCTGAAGTGGCCGGCGTGAAACTTCGGGCCGTGATATCCGAAGACGGAATTCGCATAGATGGAGAAATGGTCGGCGGTTCCGTGCGCGACGAGAGACGCCTTCGAAGCTTCACCGGCATTACCGCACACGGCCTGGAGATGCCGGTGTATGTGGAGGAAGGGGAGGATCACGAGTTCATCGTGTATCTGCGAGGCGAGGCGGTGCGCGTACACCTTGCCACGCCGCGCGATGAGCGGATTCTGGCGCTGCGCAAGAACACGATGACCGGTGCGACGTCCGGAGTGATGATCGCCGCGCCGATGCCCGGATTTCTGAAGGCGATGCTGGTGGAGGAAGGGGAGATCGTGGAGAAGGGGCGATCGCTCTGCATCCTCGAGGCGATGAAAATGGAGAACGAGATCAAGGCTCCGGCGCGCCTCGTCGTGAAGCGCCGCATCGCGGCTGCGGGAACAGCAATTGAAAAGGGAGCCCCGCTCATGGAGCTTGCTCCTCCTGCCGAAGGCTGACGCCGCAGCTCTCTGCGGTCCGTTGGGCCTCGAGCCCGGGTGATCATGCACAGCAACACCGAATCGGTATTCACTATATCTCAAGGGAAGACAACATGGGTATCTTCGGACGCGTGGCCGACATCATGAAGGCCAACATCAACGACCTTCTCGATCGAGCTGAGGATCCTGAGAAGATGATCAAGCAGATGGTCCTTGAAATGGAGGACGCCGTCAACAAGGCGACGCTTGCGGTTGGCAGCGCGATCGCCAACGAGAAGTCGTTGGAGCGTCAGTACAACAAGCAGGTGGCCGAGTCCAACGACTGGCAGCAGAAGGCCGTGCAGGCCGTGACCGCCGGGCGTGACGACTTGGCGAAGGCCGCTCTGGAGCGGAAGAATACCATCCAGCGGAACGTTGGCGACATGGAGCGGATGCTCGCCGAGGCCCGGACAACCTCCACGACGCTGCGCGGACAGTTGGATCAGCTCAAGTCCAAGCTGGACGAGGCACGCATGCGCCAGAATACACTGATCGCCCGGGCTCAGGCGGCCAAGGCGAAGAAGCAGATCGCGCAGTCTTTCTCCGGCGTCGGCAGCGACGCGTTCTCCAAGTTCGACAAGCTGGAGCAGAAGGTGGAGAAGCAGGAAGCCGAGGCAGACGCGTTCGCCCAGCTTGCCGGCGAGAACACCTCGCTCGAGGACCAGTTCAAGCAGCTCAACGCCAGCAGCGATGCCGATGCCGAACTGGCGGCGCTCAAGGCGCAGATCGGCAGCGGCTCCGGCCCGGCCGGCTCGCTTCCTTCGGGCCATTGATATCCCCGGCCGGCAGCGCAGTGCGCCGCCCGGTCCGCGGTCGATTTCGTATTGAATCAACTGTTCATACACATAACCCGTTGATGGAAGTGAACCAGCAACTTATCGACGAAACTCGTACCCGCGTGCGAGGCTATCTCCAGGAGATCTATCCGGACTTCGTTGAATTCGACGACGGCTCCTTTACCGTGCAGGAGGGATCGGCTACGGTGCGAATCGTGGCGATCACCTGGCACGAGGAGGATTGCGCCGTTGAGTGCACGAGCCAACTGGTAACCGGTGCGAACGTCACTCCCGATGTGATGCGCTGGCTCCTGCAGAAGAATGTGGACCTCCATTTCGGTGCGCTGGGCCTGCTCTTCGACGATACGATCGTCTATTCGCAGACACTCCCGGGGAACGATCTGACGCGCGCGGAGTTCCAGGCAACGGTGCGTACCGTTGCCACGATTGCGGACTACTACGACGACGAGATCGTGGCGATGGCAGGAGGTTCGGTTGGGAAGGGAGCGGCAACGGCCGCCGTGGCCGAACTGGACGACTGACCCCCGCGCATCCCTGCCGCTAATCATGCAGACTGTAACGGCCCGCAGCCCGCCCAACGGCAGGCGTTGCGGGCCGTTGTGTATCGTGCAAGCCGGGATTCAGTCCGCAGCGTGCGACCGAGAGTCGTGATTCGGATCGGACGCGGCTCGGTAGAATTGTGGAGATCGTTGCCGAGTGCCGCTATGGAAGCCATGATGGTTCACGAACGCAAAGCCGAACCTCGGGCCTGTCGCGATTCGGCATTCCATTCGAATGGGGATTGTTCGGGGAATGTCGTCAGGGTCGGAACATGGTTGCGATCCGAATCCAAACGCACCGACATTCCCGGTGGCGGCAAGATCGATGAGCGATATCGCCGGCTCCGGTGGGATCTGTGCTGCTCGAAGCCGTTGGATTCGAGCGCGATGAGATCCGTCAGCCGGAATACTTCCGTCTGCCGAAATCCTACGGTGCCTCCATCGAGTTAATACGTGCCTGGATCATCGAGAGCCACCGGACTGCGCGCTGATGGATTCGGCAATGCTGCCGAGAGCGACCACATTGCAGCGTGACCCGCCGAACTCCATCAATCGGGGCTTCTTTTTGTTCCCTCCATCCTTTCCCCTTCCGCCTGAAATCCTTATATTTGCTGGCTTTCAGGGAGATGCCCGAGCTTCGGGCCCCGCCCGCAGACACTTCATCAGATCATGGCAAACACACCCGAACGTCTTGTTCCCGTAACGCTGGAAGAGGAGATGCGCTCGTCGTATCTCGACTACTCGATGTCGGTGATCGTGTCGCGCGCGCTTCCGGACGTGCGCGACGGATTGAAGCCGGTGCATCGGCGTGTCCTGTATTCGATGTCCGAACTGGGGCTTGCGCCGAACCGGCCGTACAAGAAGTCCGCCCGTATCGTCGGCGAGACGATGGGAAAGTACCACCCGCATGGCGACAGCGCGATCTACGACACATTGGTCCGCATGGCGCAGGATTTTTCGATGCGCCACATGCTGGTGGATGGCCAGGGAAATTTTGGTTCGGTTGACGGCGACCCGCCGGCGGCAATGCGCTACACGGAGGCGCGGCTGACCACGATCGCCAACGAGATGCTCCGCGATATCGACAAGAACACGGTGGACTTCATCCCCAACTTCGACGATTCGCTGCAGCAGCCGTCGGTGCTGCCGGCCAACTTCCCGAACCTGCTCGTCAACGGCAGTTCCGGCATCGCCGTGGGCATGGCCACCAACATCCCTCCGCACAACCTCGGCGAGGTGGTGGACGGGCTGGTCTCCATGATCGACGATCCGAACGTGACGGTGGATGAGTTGATGAAGCATGTGAAGGCGCCGGACTTCCCGACCGGCGGCATCATCTACGGATACGACGGCGTTGCCGAGGCGTACCGCACCGGGCGCGGGCGCGTGGTGATGCGCGCCAAGGTGGCCACGGAGGTTCTGAAGTCCGGCAAGGAGCAGCTCGTGGTCTCCGAGCTGCCGTATCAGGTGAACAAGGCCACGTTGATCGAGAAGATTGCGGACCTGGTTCGTGAGAAGAAGCTGGAGGATATCTCCAACATTCGCGACGAGTCCGATCGTGACGGCCTCCGGATTGTGATCGAACTGAAGCGCGATGCCGCTCCGGAAGTGGTGATGAACAACCTCTACAAGCACACGTCGCTGCAGCAGACCTTCGGCGTGATCATGCTTGCGCTGGTTGAGGGACGGCCGCGGATCCTGACGCTGCGCGACATCATGGAGCAGTTCCTGAAGCACAGGAACGAAGTGATTGTCCGTCGCACGCAGTTCGATCTCGATGCAGCCGAACGCCGCGCCCACATCCTGGAAGGCTACATCATCGCGCTCGACAACATCGACGAGGTGATCGAGACCATCAAGAAGTCGCGCGACGTCGAGACGGCGAAGCAGAACCTGATGAAGCGCTTCGGGCTTTCGGAGATCCAGTCCAAGGCGATCCTGGATATGCGCCTGCAGCGCCTCACGGGGCTGGAGCGGGAGAAGATCATGCAGGAGTACCGCGAGACGATCGAGCTGATCGAGCGTCTGCGTTCGATCCTTGCATCGAAGGAGCTCCAGATGCGCATCATCCGCGAGGAGCTGGTGGAGTTGAAGTCGCGCTACGGCGACGCCCGCCGCACGGACATCATCATCGACTACCGCGACTTCTCGATCGAGGAGCTGATCGCGCAGGAGGATATGGTGGTGACGATCTCGCACGCCGGCTTCATCAAGCGGTTCCCGGTCTCCGGCTACCGCAGGCAGCAGCGCGGCGGCAAGGGGGTCACCGGGATGCAGACCCGCGAGGATGACTTCATCGAGCATCTCTTCGTTGGTTCCACGCATCACTATCTGGTGTTCTTCACCGATCGCGGGCGCTGCTTCCGTCTGAAGATCTACGAGATCCCGGAGGCGGGGCGCGCCTCGAAGGGACGTTCGCTTGCGAATCTGCTGCCGAAGGAGAAGGAGGAGAAGGTGACGGCCATCCTCTCGGTCAAGTCGTTCGATACCGATGAATCGATCATCATGGTAACCGAGCAGGGTGTGGTGAAGAAGACGCAGATCCGCGACTTCGCCAACATCCGCTCCAGTGGCATCATCGCCATCAACCTGAACGATGGCGACAGCCTCGTGGCCACACGCCTCACCGATGGTGACAACGACATCGTGATCGGTACATTCCTCGGGATGGCGGTGCGCTTCCGCGAGTCCGACGTACGGGACATGGGGCGCGGCGCCACCGGCGTCCGCGGCGTTACGCTGGCCGATGGCGATCATGTGATCGAGATGGTTGCAGTGAAGCGCGCCGATTCCAACCTGCTCATCGTCAGTCAGAACGGCTACGGCAAGCGGAGCCAGGTGAGCGACTTCCGATTGACCAAGCGCGGCGGCAAGGGCGTTATCTCCATGAACACCACCGACAAGACCGGCAACGTGGTGGCGATGAAGGAGGTTGGCGACGCCGACGACATCGTGGTGATGACGGAGAAGGGGATGGTGATCCGGCAGCATATTGCGGAGATCCGCGTGCTGGGTCGAAACACCCAGGGCGTGCGTCTGATTCGCATGAACGAGGGGGACCGCATCACCGGCGTTGCCGTTGTTCCAACGGACAGCGGATCGGACGATGGCGAGGAAGGAGAAGAGTAATCCCGACTTGCACAGTTACACGGCGTCGAGTATCATTGTGGCCCACTTTCAGGCCCGGTGAACTCGGCGCCGACGCAGGAGTGGCGGAACTGGCAGAGGCGTCCCGATCAAGGATCGGGATGGGCAATATGCGGAATGCGATTCGCCACGCAGGCGTGGCGGAACTGGCAGAGGCGTCCCGATCAAGGATCGGGATGGGCAATATGCGGAATGCGATTCGCCACGCAGGCGTGGCGGAACTGGCAGAGGCGTCCCGATCAAGGA
>DASZRW010000130.1:0-94523 GCA_035549015.1 Kapaibacterium sp. (SeqCode) | reverse complement strand
GCGGCGAAGCATCTTCGACTACATCGAGGCATTTTACAACCGCGAGCGCCTGCACTCGACGCTCGACTATCGCAGTCCCGTCGAATTTGAGCAGGTATTTTCTTCCATCAAATTATGTCCACAATAGCGGGGGCAGGCCAGGTGGCAGCTTCGTGCCGCTGGTGGACACCACCGGAGGCGGGAGCGATACCCTGTATGATCGCCACGACTCGACATTCATTGTGGCAACGATCTTCAGCCCAAACACTGCGGATACGGATCGGTATTCACGCTACCTTGTCGTGACCAACATGCGCTGCTGGCCATACGATGAGAAACACTACAGTTCCTACGTCAGTTCATTCCACACCACCGACACCGTTGGCCTGGGCGCGATCGATGCGCGAAGGCCGGTGGTGATCCTCAAGAACAGTACCGGCATCATTGCCGACTCCGTCCGCGTGCAGCGCATCGGGGATACGACAGTACGTACCGTTGCCTACGGTGCTCCTGTTCCGCTGGAATGGCTCCCGCCGGGCTGGGGATACATGTACAAGATGACGCCGGTGATAGTCGGGGTCTCGAAGAATGGAACCGCACATAACAATGCCGTGCATACGGAGAATCCGTCGAACGATCTCCGGCAGCGGGTCCGTCTGGTGGTCACCCAGCGCGACAGCACCATCTGGCTCCGTGCGGTCGATACGCTGGGGACCCTCTCGAAGGAATGGATGATCTCCGACGCGGCGGACACCGTGATGGCAGCAAGCAGCGGCGGAAAGCGAAAGCGTGTCGCCAACAACTTCTCCCCGGCGATCGCCGTGATCCGGAACGACAGTTCGGCCGCCGGCCATTCCGCCAGCGGGCTCTCCTCCATGATCCTCTGGGAACGGCGCGACACGAACAACAAGGGAAGCGTGGAGATGCTCTATCTCGATTCGCTTCCCACACGGACCGGCGGCATGCCCGGCGATGCAACGCGCCACCGGCTGGCACCAGCCCGCACGTTCCTGAAGTCATGGATGCAGCTTGCTCCGGCGGTAGTCGGCGTGGAGAAGACGTTTGTGGCGGCCTGGGGCGCTCCCGACGGCAACGGCATCGAGGTGATCGCCATCAACGATCCGCCGTCGCCCGGCCAGGCATCCATCGATCACCGGGATACCTCGCACACGCTGCACGTGAAGTATCGTGATCCCCTCACCGGCTGGCCCGGTGATTCCGCCGCACAGTTCCCGACGCTCGCCTACCGGCGCAACTACGACTCCATCCGCACGAGCGGTGCAACCCGCTACAGTCCGTTCGAGGAGGACAAGGGGGGCAACGGTGAATCCGTTCTCACGGACAACGCGAAGGAACCCTACTACAATGTGCACCTCGCCTACCAGCAGGGAAGTCGCAACAACACGTCGTGGCAGATCATGTACAACATCATCGGTGTTCGTGATACGCTCGGCTACGATGCAAACCCTCTCAGTCCGATTCTTCTGATCTCGGCCACCGAGCATGTATTGAGCAACATCGGCGCCTGCCAGTACACGCATCCGTCGATCGCAACGGACTCCGCACTGACCGGTGTGGCATTCGAGGCATCGAACTCCACCAGCTCCGTGGTGCTGCGCTTCCGCGACACCGCCCAGTGGAGCCTCCTGAACTGGGCGCCGCATTGGAAGACGCCGTTCTACCGCTGGGGTGATCTCAACCTCGTGCAGCGTGTGGTGGTTCCGTGGCGGGCGTTGCGGGCGTATGCAAACCCGTCGGTGACACAGTATCCGGGATTGAGAAAGAACCAGCTTCGCGGCCTGCCGGAGGGAGGAATCGTCTGGCAGTGGACCAACGCGCCCAACAACCGCCGCAACCGGCAGGTGTTCTACCGGTACGGAGATGGCGGGCTGGATACCACGCTTTCGGATGGCATGGACCCGACGATGATGCTCACATCCAATCTTCATGCATCCCGCCTGGTTGCGTTTCAGTCGTCGAGCATCCTGCACCGGGGAAAGGACTCCCTTGCCTTCACACATGCACGGCCATGGGGAGACAGCGCCATCTACTATCCTGCGTTCATCATCAACACACCTGCAGTGCCCGCCGCTCCGTTCCAGCAGGGAGCGACCAGCGGCACGGTGATCGTCGGCACGTACACCATCATCTCGCGACCCGATGCGCAGTGGAGCCCGTGCACGGTTCCGGTCGCCTCCATCCGTACAGGCATCGTGCTGCCGCGCGTGCCGGTAACCCGGAAACGATTCGACGATACCGTGTACCACGATCCGGCCCTGCCGGTTCCTCCGCCTCCGCCGTTCACCGACTGGCCGCTCCCTCCCACGTTCTTCCCGGCAGGACCGGCCGCGCCATCCGGAACGGCAACGCTGGGGGATGCGGTACAGATTGCACGGACCGGAGACTTTCATGCAGGAAGCAGCGCGCTCTCCATCCGGCGGATATTTGATTGGGGCGGACAGTCTCGTGGCATGGCTGAACACGCAGCCGTACGACACGGCGGCGGCCAGGCCGGCGAACATCTACATGAGTGTACAGATTGTGCGCTCCCGTGGAGACTCCGTGCTCTGGATGGGAGATACCATCTCGGCACGCGGTCTGGCGGCTGATACGGTGGACGAGACGCTGAGCATTCCGATCAACAGCTACGCCCCTGCCGATACGGTGGTGTATGTGCGTCTGTTCTCCGTGGCGTCGCCGCATGTGGACTACACCCTCTCCGGAGGATTCGAGTTCGTGGAGGATGATTCCTCGGCACGTTCCCTCAAGCGTGTCATGCCCCGGACGGGAAACCGCATATCGCCCGGGACCATCGATGTCGCGATGATCCCGAATCCGATGCGGCCGGGAGCGGGCGAACTGCATATGCTCGTACAATCAACCGGGACGGCCGTGATCACGGTGTACGACCTGCTCGGCAATGCAGTGATGAAGCTGCCGGATCTCGTGGCCGATCATGCGGGAGCGTACTCCGTGCCGGTGGATGCGGGGGGCCTCCGCGACGGTGTCTACCTCGTGGAGGTTCGGATGGATGAGCTGCGGGGCACCACCCGATTTACCGTGATGCAGTAGCAACGGATGGCGGCGATCCGGACGTATCGGCACATCGCGCCCTGGCGTTGCAGTGCCCGGACGAAGATTGCGTACGAGGCGATCCCCTCGCTCGCCAACAACGGTGCGTGAGGGGATCGCATGCGGCCTTTCCGGTAGAAGGAACGCATACATGTCGCTTTCCTTGGTACATTTCCGCGCGTTGTGCTACTTTCGCCCCGATTTGCCGGGCACCGGCTCATTCGGTTGCACGTTCCATCGAATCGATCGGTGGAGTAGTTCTCCTCCGAAACCACGGGCCTGCCCATCCCTACACCAAATTATTCTTCCAGCGTATGCGATATCGATTACTCGCGCTGACAGCGGCGGTTGCCTGCGTGGCTCTGGGCGGCTGCCCGGGCAAGAACGACAAGCCCGGCACCGCGGCCGAGGGAAACACCATCAAGATTGGACACTACGCTTCGCTCTCCGGCAAGGAGGCCACCTTCGGCCAGCAGGTGGACAACGGTGTGAAGCTGGCAGTGGATGAGATCAACAATGGCGGCGGCATCGGCGGCAAGAAGGTCGAGCTGATCACCGAGGATACGCAGTCACAGACGCAGGGGGCGCAGAACGCCGTTGAGAAGCTGATCGGCAAGGATGAGGTCTCCGCTCTGATCGGCGAGGTTGCCTCCGGCCGCACCATGGCCGCCGCGCCGATCGCCATGCGCGAGAAGACGCCGATGCTCACCCCCGCCTCCACGCGCGAGGACGTGACCAAGGACGAGAACGGCAACGTTGCCGCCTACATCTTCCGCATCTGCTTCATCGATCCGTTCCAGGGAACGGTGATGGCGAAGTTTGCGTTCGAGAGCCTGAATGCAAAGAGCGTCGCGGTGCTGAAGGATAACGCCAACCCCTACTCCGTCGGCCTTGCCAAGGCCTTCGTGGAGAAGTTCAAGGCGCTGGGGGGAACGATTGTGGAGGAGCAGGATTACGAAGGAGGCCAGAACGACTTCAAGGCGCAGCTCACCGCGATCAAGGGAAAGAATCCGCAGGCGATCTTCGTGCCGGGCTACTACACGGAGGTGAGCCTTATCGCCACGCAGGCGCGCCAGCTGGGCCTCACCGTGCCTCTGCTGGGGGGAGACGGCTGGGACAGCCCGTCGCTGACGCAGGGCCAGGCGAAGGCAGCGCTGGAGGGATGCTACTTCAGCAACCATTACTCGGAGCAGGACACATCCGCCACGGTTCAGGATTTCATCAAGCGGTACAAGGCGAAGTACAACGGCGAGTCGCCGGGCGCGATGTCCGCGCTTGGATACGATGCGATGATGATCATCGCGAAGATCATCAAGGACTCCGGCAAGAGCGATCGCGAGACGATCCGCGCCGGCCTTGCAGCGCTCAAGAACTACAAGGGTGTGACCGGCAACATCACGATCGACGAACACCACAACGCGACAAAGCCGGCCGTGGTGCTCCAGATCAAGGATGGCAAGTTCGCCTATCACTCCACGGTCAATCCCTGAGACCGCCTGTTCCTATCGATGCCGCATTGCGTTGTCTCGGGAGGCATGCCTCCCGGGACATCACCTTCCAGGTCTCGCGTAATCCGACACCATGAGTGAATTTCTTCAACAGGTCATCAACGGTCTCTCGCTCGGCGCCATCTATGCGCTGATCGCGCTCGGCTACACGATGATCTACGGCGTCCTTCGGTTCATCAACTTCGCCCACGGCGACGTGTTCATGGTTGGGGCGTACATCGGCTTCTATGCCTTCCCGAAACTGCAACCGCTCCTGGGCGACGGCTACGGCACCGCCGTTGCCGTGCTTCTTGCGGCAATGATCGGCTGCGGGCTGCTGGGCGTGACGATTGAACGCCTGGCCTATCGCCCGCTTAGAAGCCGCCCGAAGCTCACCGTACTGATCACCGCCATCGGCATCTCGCTCTTCCTGGAATACACCGGCCAGCTTCCGGTGGTGTTCGGTGCGGACTACAAGACGTTCCCCACGCTGATTCCGGAGACCACCTATACGCTCTTCGGCGGCGTGAGCATCGGCAGCACGCAGATCCTGGTGTTCGTTGTTGCGCTGGCGCTGATGGCCGCGCTGCGGGTGGTGGTGCTGCGAACCAAGATCGGCACGGCGATGCGCGCGGTCTCGATGAACATGAACGCCGCGTCGTTGATGGGGATCAACATCAACAAGGTGATCTCCTTCACCTTCTTCCTGGGCTCCTCGCTCGCCGGCGCCGGTGCGGTGCTGTACGCCATCAGCTATCCGAAGATCAATCCCCTGATGGGCATCCTTCCCGGCCTGAAGGCGTTCGTGGCGGCCGTGCTGGGGGGCATCGGCAATATCGCCGGCGCAACGCTCGGAGGCTTTCTGATCGGCACGGCCGAGACGATGACCGCGGGATATATCTCCCCCTCCTATCGCGATGCGATCGTGTTCGGCATCCTGATCCTGATCCTGATTCTGAAGCCGAGCGGCCTGCTCGGCAAGGGAGGCGCTGAGAAGGTATGAGCACTATTCTGCGTCCCTACCTCTACCTCGCCGCCGGCATCGCCCTGGTGCTCGTTCTCAACGTGGTTGTCGGCGGCATCGGCTCCTACGATCAACGCATCGTGGTGAACATCGGGATCAACATGATCCTGGCCGTCTCGCTCAATCTGGTGAACGGCTTCACCGGCCAGTTCTCGCTCGGGCATGCAGGCTTCATGTCCGTCGGCGCCTACGCGTCTGCCGCATTCACAACGATGGTGCTTCCGTCCACGTCGGATCCGTTGACCCAGGGGCTCTTCTTCATCGTGGCACTGCTCGTCGGCGGCCTGGCCGCCGCCGTCGCGGGGCTGCTGGTGGGCGTTCCGTCGCTCAGGCTGAAGGGGGACTACCTCGCCATCGTGACGCTCGGCTTCGGCGAGATTATCCGTGTGATCCTTCAGAACGTCTCATCGCTCGGCGGCGCACTGGGCCTCGCAAATATTCCGCGCCACACCACCTTCCTCTGGGTCTTCATCGTTCTCACACTCGTGGTCTTCGTGATCGAACGGGTGATCCGGACAACCTACGGCAAGGGATTCCTGGCCGTGCGGGACGACGAGATCGCCGCCGAGGCGATGGGCGTGAACACGACGCGCTACAAGGTGGTGGCGTTCGTTGTGGGTGCATTCTTCGCCGGCATCGCCGGCGGACTGTATGCGCACTACAACAGCCTGATCAAGCCGGATGACTTCGGCTTCCTGAAGTCCGTGGAGATCGTGGTGATGGTGATCCTGGGCGGCATGGGCTCCACCTACGGAGTGATATTCGCGGCGGCCGCGCTCACCTATCTGCCGGAATGGCTCCGCTCCTTCACGATGTTCGGCATCAAGTTCTCGGACTTCCGGATGTCCATCTACTCTCTGGTGTTGATCGTGCTGATGCTTGTCCGGCCGCAGGGGCTCTTTGGCGGCATCAACTTCAAGGGGCGCCGCTCGGCCGCGAAGAAGGCTCCCATCGGGTAGCATGGCGGCACGCAGCATCGTGCCGGCATGATGCCTGGCGCGGAGCGGAATCCTGCCGGTGAGGTCGTATGCCGAGCACTGCAGAGAGCATCCATATCGACGCATCGTGCGAGCAGGTGTTCGACCTGCTTCACGACTACTCCCGCCGCCTTGCGTGGGATCCGTTCCTGCGCCGCGCCGATGTGCTGGGGCAGGAGGCCGGCCGTGCGGATGGTTGCGTGAAGGTGGGAACCAGAACGTGGTGCGCCGCACGCTGGCGCAACGGCGGCCTGGGAATGGAGACGGTGTACGTCACCTTCCGGCGCCCGGACGTGGCGGCCGTGCGCATGACGCGCGGCCCCTGGTTCATCCGGCTGTTCGGCGCCTCGATCCGGCATGTACAGGAAGGAAGCGGCTGCCGGGTTACCTACCGCTTCACGTTCGAAGCCGCGCCGCAATGGCTGGCTCCGTTGATGAGGCCGGTCTTCCGTCGCTTCTTCGAGCGCGAGACCCGGGGACGCCTCGAGGCACTGAAGCGCTACGCGGAAGGGACGGATGAACGAGAGGGCGAACGATGCCCGGCAAGCAGATCCGATACTCCCCCTCCTTCAACAGCGAGGGAGAGAAGATGAACAACGGCTTCAAGGAGAGCGCTCCGACAATGGCACTGCTGGATATCGGCAACGTAACCATGCGCTTCGGCGGACTGACCGCCGTGAGCGAATTCAGCGAGACGATCGCTGAGAATGCTCTGGTTGGATTGATCGGCCCGAACGGAGCCGGCAAGACGACGGTGTTCAACATGATCACGGGAGTCTATACGCCGACCACCGGGACGATCACGCTCGAGTCCCGTTCGATTGCCGGCCGCAAGCCGTTTCAGATTGCGCACGCCGGCATCGCGAGAACATTCCAGAACATCCGCCTCTTCCCTTCGCTCAGCGTCTCGGACAACGTTCGTATCGGGTTCAACAGGCTGGCGCGGAACCGCTTTGTGGGTTCCATCTTTCAGCTCGCAGGGTATCAGCGCGAGGAGGAGAACTTCACGCGCGAGACCGATCAACTTCTGGAGAAGTTCGGCCTGCTGGACAAGCGCGACGAGCTTGCACGCAACCTCAGCTACGGCGATCAGCGGCGCGTGGAGATTGTGCGTGCGATGGCAACCAGGCCACGGCTTCTTCTGCTCGATGAGCCGGCGGCAGGGATGAACCCCACGGAGAAATCGGAGCTGATGGCGTTGATCCGCTATCTGCGCGACACCTTCGGCATCGCAATCATGCTGATCGAGCACGACATGAAGGTGGTGATGGGGATCTGCGAACGCGTTACCGTTCTGGACTACGGCATAAAGATCGCCAGCGGCACGCCGGAGGAAGTGAAGAACGATCCGCGCGTGGTGGAGGCATATCTGGGCGAGAGCGCACATTAGAGGAGCCGCGGTAGCCGGCCGTTCGTTGTTTGTGGTCAGTAGTGAAGCCCAACGCCACCGACAACTCCCCCCTGGCAACCGGCCAACAACGAACAACCCATTGTACTTCCAGGAATAACCGGCCCATGCTCAGCATTCAGAACCTGCACGTCTCCTACGGCGCCATCGCCGCGATCAAGGGGATCAGCTTCAATGTCCCGGCCGGCACGGTGGTGACGCTCATCGGCGCCAACGGCGCCGGCAAAACCACTACGCTCAGAACGATCTCGGGTCTGGTGAAGGCATCCTCGGGGAAGGTGGTGTTCCAGGATCAGGATATCACCAATCGCCCGTCGCACGAGATCGTGAAGCTTGGGCTGTGCCAGTCGCCGGAGGGGCGCATGATCTTCCCCGGCCTTACCGTGCGCGAGAACCTGATGATGGGCGCCTATCTGCGGAACGACCGGAAGGGAATCGAGCAGGACATGGAGTATGGGTTCTCGATCTTCCCGCGGCTGAAGGAACGAATGAAGCAGGCGGGCGGAACGCTCTCCGGCGGCGAACAGCAGATGCTGGCGATCGCGCGGGCGTTGATGTCCAGGCCGAAGCTGCTCCTGCTGGACGAGCCCTCACTCGGCATCGCACCGCTCCTGGTGAAGCTGATCTTCGAGAAGATCACGGAGATCAATCGTGATCTCGGCATGACGATTCTGCTCGTGGAGCAGAACGCCCACATGGCACTGAACGTTGCCTCCTATGCATATGTGCTCGAGACCGGAGAGATTACCCTCGAGGGCCCGGCGAAGGATCTGGCGAGCAACGAGGAAGTACAGAAGGCCTATCTGGGAATGTAGCAGGCGTTGATTGCCCTGCTCCTGTCACGTCCCGCGATACCTCGGCAGAGAGTGCGGGGTGAGGGCGCGCCTCGGAGCCAGGGAGCAATGGAGACGCCATCCGGCACACATGGCCATTCACACATCATGTCGACATAACCGATCACGGCCGCTGTATCATGCCGCACGCAGCGCACCTCCCTCCTCTTCGTTCACATGTCATGAACTCAACAACTCCAGCCATGCCTCCTCCCGTTCGAACACTGCTGTTGGTCCTCCTGATGATCCTCTCGATGCCCTGCCTCCACGCGCAGCCGGCCAACTGGCAGCGCGATATCGGCTTTCCTTCGGGAGACGCAGTAACCGGCATGATTGCACTGGATGATGGAACGCTGATTGTTGGAACGGCCACGAACGGGATCTACATCGCTCCGGTCTTCGGCGCGGCCTGGACGGCAGCGTCCAACGGGTTGGCGTCGAAGAAGATCCGCTCGCTGGTTATCACGAACACGAATGCCCTGATTGCCGGCACAGCGGACAGGGGCGTGTTCCGTTCGGATGATGGCGGCGAGACATGGGCACCTTCGAATTCCGGAATGACGGGGACGGAGATCGACAACATCGGCATCGCAGGCGATGGAACGATATACACGGCGAGCGACCGCGGCGTTCATGCCTCGAGCGATGACGGGCATACCTGGACCTCGCTCGGCCCTCCCGGCAAGCAGATCTGGACGCTTGCGGCCGGCGCCAATGCAACCATCTATGCGGCAACACCAACCGTTGGTACGTATCGCTCCGTTGATCGCGGCCGGAACTGGACGCCGATGACGCTGAACGCGAGCGGGATTCTGGTGATGAAGGTTGCGCCGGGCGGAGCAGTCTTTGCCGGAGCTTCGAGTATCTACCGCTCTACCGACGGCGGCAGCAGCTGGACGACGATACCTGTCAACACCGATCTGATCAGCGCGATGGAGTGGAACGGCAGGGGACATATGTTTATCGGAGCGGTCGATGGCGTGTATCGCTCAACCGACAACGGTACAACGTGGTCGCCGTTTGCGGACGGGATGGACCGCGGCACCGTTTCCACGCTCGCGATCACGCGCGACGGCGTTCTGTATGCGGGGACGTTCGGCGGCAGGCTTTACCGCACCGGCAGTTCAACGAGCGATGTCGAATTCGCGGCTGCCGGTGCATACATACCCGCAGTCCGATGCAGCGTTGCTCCCGATCCTGTGCACATATTCGCCCGCATCGGCATCACCTGCCCGGCGTCGAGCCGCACGGAGGTATCGTTGTGCGATGCAATCGGGCAGCGCCTGCAACTGCTGTGCGATGAGGAGTTGAGCGCCGGCACGCACGAGATACCACTTGACGCGACAGGATATCCGTCGGGCACCTATTTCTGCCGCATCGACTGCGGCGGCCGGATAACGATTCTCCCGCTGGTCATCGCACATTGAGTGTCACAGCAGGCCGCGCCTCGTGCGCGCGCACAGGACCGGCACCTACCGGAACAACGGAGGGCCCCGCACCGCGTGCCGGGGCCCTCGCATTTCGTATCGGTGCTCGGAGAATGTTCGGCGGAACGGCTCTATCTCACCACCACCAGCCGCCGCGAATCCAGTTCCCCGCCGGCTTCCAGGGTAACGTAATATGTCCCGGACGGGATCCGTTCCAGCGAGAGCGTGGCACGATGTTCGCCGGCCTCCTGATGCCCCTGGCCGATGCGGAGCAGCTCGCGACCGGAGAGATCGCGCAGCACCACCACCGCATCCGCTGCACGGAGAAGCGTGTACGGAACACCGACCGAAGTGGCGGCCGGATTCGGTTGCGGCTCGTGGAGCGCGAAGCCGGTTGGTGCGATCGTTCTGGAAACCGAGAGGTCGCCGCAGAACAGATTCTCCCGGCTGCTGCAAATGGTGACGTCGCCGTTCAGGGTGGAGGTCTCGAACGTAAACGGCACACCGCCTCCGCCGCAGACGACGATGAAATTCTCCAGCGATCCGCCCGGTGGAATCGCCGGGCCACGCATGATGACATCGGTGTTCGACTGCTGCGCCACACCCCAGGTGCTTGCCGCGTCCGATGTGGTGACGCTGCCGATGAATCCCACGGTGCCGACCGTCCGGAATCGCACGCCGTCGATCGGCCCGGCCGGCCCGTTGTGCAGGTTGACCACACGATACGCGAACTTGCACTCATCCAACGGCGCCCCGTCGAGAAGCTGCTTCGGCATTGAATCGCAGAGCGTCCCTGCGCCCGGCACAACGAGCACGAGCGTATCGCTGCAGACCTGCGAGCCATTGCCGATGGTACGCCAGAGAAGCTTGATCGAGTACGGGTACGTATGGATCAATTCCATGTCGAAGCAGAGATCGATCGGCGCAAGCGTGCCGCCGGTAACCACGCCGGGTCCGTTGATGTCCAGATCGAAGCTCGGGAAACTCTGCGTAGCCACCTGCCACGGCGCCGGCACGTTCGCGGAGGTGATGATGACGTTCGCCGTGGGCGGCAGCTCGAACCGTACGCGGTCGATCGTCCTGTGCCCCGAGTTGTTGTTCCCGACGGTAACGTGGAAACATGCGGTGGAGTCGTTGGGCGATTGGCCAGGCTGAGCGAATACCGTGTCGCATGTGCCGCCAACGATTGCGCCGAGCCGGATGGTGTCACCGCAGGCGCCGCCGGGGTTGTGATCGGTGGTCCAGGCAAGGACCAGCGGATCGCGCGTGCTGGCGTCCCCCGCGGAGACGCAGAACGTGAACGGCCCGGCCTGGCCGCCGGCAACGATACTGCCGCCGGTGAAGACCGCGGAGTCTCCTGCTGCCGAGACGATGCGCCACGGCGACGGAGCCACCGCACTGAGCACGGTTCGCGGCGTACCGACATTGGAGATCTTCACCGCAACGCGCGTGATCGGATCGCGCCGGTTGTTCCGGTTGCGCACCGTCATCTGCACACAGCGCGACGATGGAGCCCCGGAGGAATCGACAACGGCCGAAACCGAATCGCACGCGGTAAGCAGGCGGAAGCAACGGAACGAGGTGGTGCTGCTTGTCACCACAAGCCCGCGCGAGAAGGTGTACCAGTGCAGGCGCACCGAATCGCTGGTGCCGTGAGAGTTGTCCACGCAGAGCCGGCTCAGAAGCGCGGTGTCGCCGATCTGTATCCCCCCGGTCCGCCTGATGACGATGGAGTCCGTGCCGATGCCGCGCACGGTCCAGGGCGCCGCCGCAAGCGGAAGCGAATCGATCGTAGCACCGGGAGATGCAAGCTTGATTGTCAGCGAGTCGATCACCGACGCCGGTACATGCGAGTTCTGGAACGCCAGATCGATGCAGCAGTCGCTGCCGCCCGCGCGCACGTCGCCGGCGCGGTTGAGGCTGTCGCGGCGCGTGAGGCCGAATTTCAGGCGAGCCGTATCCAGACAGATCACGTCGCCGAAGTTCGTGGTCCACCACTCCAGTTGCACCGTGGAGTCCGTGTTCACGCTGTCCAGTTCGATCCGGATTCCCTCCACGAACTGATCGAAGTCCAGCGCATTGGTGGCCGTGAAGAATCCGAGAGTGTCCGGTTTGATGCGATTGCGAATCCAACCGGTTGGAAGCGGCGTAGCGGCCGTGTTGAGCTGAACGCCCGGGGTCACCGGATGCACGTGGAAGTCGTTGATCAGCCGTCCCGTGCCGTTGCCGGCAACGACATCCACATCGATCACGCTCCGGAAGGCGCTGGGGACGATCCGGAAGAACGCCTCGTCGCATCCCTGCCGCTTGCATGCGAAGGTGATGGTGTCCCGGGTGATCGCCGAATCGAGATTGCGCGTCTCCCAGACCATGCGGCAGATGCCGGTATCGGCCACGCAGACCTGGAAGCCGGAGAGCGATGCCCCGTGCACGATGTCCGCAGCCGCGGCATTGCTTGTCCACTCCACGGAGGTTGCCGTCTGCGATGCAACGGACCAGCGTCCCGGCGGATTGGTAAGCCCCTGCTGCAAGGTTGCGCGGCCGGAAATGACCCGCATGCGGAAGTCGGAGATCGTGAGAGTGGTGTCAACCTGCCGGTTGTAGACGCGGATGTTGAGGCAGCAGGCATAGTCGCCGTTCGGAGTCTTGATAACGAGCAGGCTGTCGCGATGAACCTGCGCGTGAGCGCGAAGGGCGCCCCCCACCATCAGGGTCAACACCAGGCCGGCAATGGCTGCACACCGTGCGAATCGATTCATCCGATACCTCAACTAGTGATCGTGCAAACGTTGAAACACTCCGTGCGAAGATAGGTTTCCATGAGGCTGCTGCAATGCAATTGTCCTGGAATGGAATGCGTGCCGGTATGCGCACGGTACTCATGCGCACGGTACTCATGCGCATGGCGCTCACGCGCACGGCAGGCAACGCCGCTCCATGTTTGCTCCGAATCTCATAGCTTCGCCGCTCACTCCACGCCGCGAAGCGGACGATGCATGCTGCGCGGCACGGTTCGGAATCGGGCACACCTCAATCAACGGACACGATGCAGCACCTCCAGGATATCACCGTTCTCGTCACCGGAGCAACGTCCGGCATCGGAGCATCATGCGCGCGTGCGTTTGCGCGCGCCGGCGCGAGGCTGCTCCTCTGCGGCCGGCGCCGCGAACGCCTGTCGGCGCTCGCGGAGGAACTGGGCTCCGCCGGCGTTCATCACTTCACACTCGACGTGCGCCATCAGGCGGCCGTGCAGAATGCGATCGACTCGCTCCCACCGGAGTGGAAGAGGATCGACATCCTGATCAACAACGCCGGCCTGAGCCGCGGCCTGGACCCGATTCAGTCGGGGAACCTGGAGGACTGGGAGGAGATGATCGATACGAACGTGAAGGGATTGCTCTACGTGTCGCGGGGGGTGCTGCCCGGGATGGTGGAGCGCGGACGCGGGCATGTGATCAACATCGGCTCGATCGCCGGGCACGAGGTCTATCCCAACGGCAACGTCTACTGCGCAACGAAGTTCGCCGTGGCCGCGCTCTCCAAGGGGATGCAGCTGGACCTGGTGGGGACCGGGGTTCGGGTCACAACGATCGATCCCGGAATGGTGGAGACGGAGTTCTCGCTGGTTCGCTTCCACGGCAACTCCGAACGCGCGGACACCGTCTATCGCGGACTCATCCCCCTCACGCCGGACGATGTGGCCGACGCCGTGCTCTACTGCGCCACGCGCCCGCCGCATGTGAGCGTACACGAGATGATTCTGATGCCGAGCGCACAGGCCTCCCCCACGGTCGTGAAGCGAAACAGCTGATCGAACACCCACGACGGCGCGCGCTCTGCGGTCTCAGTCCTGCATGCAGGCAGAGGCTACTCCCATCCAGATGCAAACGGAGACGGTACTCCGTACTTCAAAACTCGTTCCCGTCCGCGGGTTCGTCATCCCCGTCCTCGGCAAGAAGATCGTCATCGGCCACCTCCTCATCCGATGCCTGTTCATCGGATGCGTCGTCGTCGTCCAGGAGCTGCACGTCGTCCAGATCATCGGCCGGCTGCTCCGCCGCATCCACGCTCTGCGGCGCGGCAGCCTCCTCCTCCTCGGCAACCGGCTTGGCCTTGAAGTACTCGTACACATTCAGACCGGTCTTCGGTCCAAGCTGCTCCTGCAACTGCTCCAGCGTTGCTCCCTGCACGCCGCGCACGGAGCCGAAGGTCTCGAAGATCTTCGCCACGGTCTTCGGTCCGATACCGGCGATGTTGGTCAGTTCCGATTGAAGCAACCGCCGGCTGCGGAGCGATCGATGGAAGGTGATCGCAAAGCGGTGTGCCTCATCGCGAATGTATTGAAGCAGACGGAGGCTGCTGGATGACTTCGGGAGGAGCACGGTGTCGCGCTGATCGGGAATCACGATCTCCTCCAGACGCTTCGCCAGCCCGATCAGCGGAATGTGCTCCAGGCCGAGCTCGCGGATCACCTCCATCGCAGCCGCCACCTGCCCCTTACCGCCATCGATCACGATCAGGTCCGGCAGCGCCGTCCCCTCCTTCATCACGCGGGTGTAGCGCCGGCCCACAACCTCCTTCATGGTGGCGAAGTCATTCGCCCCGACAACCGTCCGTACTCTGTACTTCCGATACTCGCTTCGGCGCGGGCGCCCGTCCACGAAGCAGACCATGGAGGAGACCGGATCGGTTCCGTGAATGTTGGAGTTGTCGAAGCACTCTATTCTCCGCGGCGGGTTCTTCAGCCGCAGGTCCCGCTGCAGACTCTGCACCGGCCTCGGAACCATGTCGGAGCGCTTCATGCGCTGAAGCTTCAACTCGTCCAGCAGGAACTTTGCGTTCGTCTGCGTCATCGTTACCAGCTTCTGCTTGTCGCCGATCTTCGGCACCACAACCTGCACGCGTCCCTCTCCCCGCTTGTCGGTAAGGAAGCGTTCGATGAGTTCCTGATCGTCATCCAGATCGAACGGCAGGAAGATCTCCTCCGGAATGGAATCCGTGGCGGTATAATGGCGCTCGATGATGTTGCGGAGAATCTCCTCGCGCGGCATTTCCAGAACGCCGCTCAGATAATGATGCTGCTTGCCGGTAAGCTTGCCGTCGCGTATGCGGAAGATCACCGCACATGCGTCGTCATCCTCGGCGGCGTAGGCGATGACATCTCGATCGACGAGGTCGTCCGTCACGATCTTCTGCTTGCCACTGTACTCGCGAAGCTTCTGCAGCCGGTTGCGCATCACGGCCGCCTCCTCGAAGCGCATCGCCTCGGCGAGGAATCCCATCTCCTGCTCCAGCGTCCGTTCCAGCCCCCGCGTCTTCCCGTTGAGCACCTGCATCACCTGGCGGATCATCTCCTCGTAGTGGGCACGCCCCACATGTCCTTCGCACGGCCCCTCGCACTTGCCGATGTGGTAGTCCAGGCAGACCTTGAACTTCCCCGCCGCTATCGTTTCCTCCGTCAGATTCAGATCGCACGAGCGGATCGGAAAGATCGAGCGGAGCGTCTTCAGCATGTAGCGCACGAACTTGACGTCCGTGTACGGACCGAAGTAGCGGCTGCCGTCGCGGATGATCTTGCGCGTGGCAAAGACGCGGGGGAACGGCTCGTTGGTGACACGGATGTAGGGATAGGTCTTGTCGTCGCGCAGCATCACGTTGTAGCGCGGACGCAGCTTCTTGATCAGCGTGTCCTCGAGAATCAGCGCCTCCACGGCGGAGTCCGTCACGATCACCTCGAGGTCCGCGATCTTCCGTATCAGCGCCGTGGTCTTTGCATCGCGGAGCCTGCCGTTCTGAAAGTAGCTCCGCACGCGATTGCGCAGGTTCTTCGCCTTCCCCACATAGATCACCTTCCCGTCGCGATCGCGGTATTGATACACGCCGGGATCGGTAGGGAGATTGTCCAGCTTCTCCTGGAGGGTCAACGGGAGCGGCAGGTCATCCAAAAACGGATCGGTAGCGGACTGATTCACTTCGCCGGCGTCGTGTGTAGTCTGTTCTTCCAAGTCGGGCATGATACGTGCAACCATGGGTTGGCGTGAGTCTCAACTTACATAACGACGAAGCGACGGCAAGATCCGTGCACCGTATACGAGGCTGAATGTCCGACGGGAGACCTTCGCATGCCCGCACTTCCGCCCTGAAGCCCTTTGCCTGCATGGGTTCGGCGAATTACGCAACGGAACGAAAAAGGATGACCCCGCGCCCGCAGGGTCATCCTCGTTCATATCACGTGAAGGGCGGATCGCCGGGACCGGAGAAAGTTCCTCAGAGCCCGCGATGGTTACTTCGCCAGGAGGATCGGCACTCTTGCAATGTTGCCGGCACAGTGTACCAGAACCGTGTAGCGGCCGCTTGCAAGCAACCGCACATCGAATCGTGCCGATCGATCGCCATCCACATGTCTTCGTGCAACCTCGTCACCGCGTGTGTCCACAAGCGCAACATCCCATTGCCGCCCGGCCACCGCATTGAATTCAACGTTGACGACTTCAGCCGGCGAGCCTTCGATGCGGCAACGGACATCGGCCAGATGCCCGGCGTCAGGAGCGGCAACGCTGCTGATCCCTTCATCGACGCGCCAGCGCCCTATAGCCACGGTGTCCAGGGTGTTCCGTGTGTAGTAGATATATCGCCCGTCGAAGAAACCGGAACTGATAAAGCTCCCGGAAAGCGGAGGGTGAACAGCGGAAAATGCGTGGCCCGAATCATTCGAACGAAGCACCTGCCCTGCCCATGTGCAATAGACATGTGATCGATCGATCCAGTAGAACGCACCACGCAGATTCCCTCCACCGGTTCCGCTCGAGCGTCGGCTGGTCCATGTGCGTCCTCCATCGTGCGAATGCACAACGGAGCCGCTGGCGTATCCTCCCGGTACATCGGGAAGAATTGCGGTGCATTCCAACGTATCGAACATCTTCATCGCAAGCGCGCGCCATTGCGTTGGCGGCAGCGTTGCAACGTGTGTCCACGTAGCACCGCCATCCTCTGTGCGCAATATCTCGCCGTCGCGCGCACCAAGGCCGATCTTCTCATTCGCCATCGAATAGCCGGTCAACTTCGTGTCGCCGGTTCTTTCCCATATCGTTCCGCCATCGGTGCTTCGATAAAGGAGCGAATCCTGTGCGAAGAGAAATGCAGAGCTACCTTCTCGTCCGACGTTCGGGACAAAAGTCAGTAATGGACGCAGTTGAAGCTGAACGCCGGCAAAGTCCGGCACGGCCCATATGTTGGACTCGAACTGTGGTGTAGATTCGGCAATGGACCATGATGCACCGAAGTCATCGCTGCGCAACGCCCCAACGTATGCGGAAACCGAATCGAACGCGGAGTGGCGGAAGCGCGCGATGGCATAGAGTTTGCCGGGATGGTTGCGCGGATCGACCTCCGCAACCGGCCCCATCTGCAACAGGTCCGGCGTGATAGCCACCGGCTGCCAGCTTGCACCGGAATCTACGGTTCGTGTCAACCCCTCCGATCCCTTCATCGCAAGCATCATACCGGCACCGGCCCAGATACCATCGAACGTGCTTCTAATAAGCGAATCCCAGGTGCGGCCGGCATCGCTCGAACGAAAGAATCCGGTCTGCGAGGTTGCATAGAGATGTAGCGAGTCCTCCGCATGAAAGAGCACGGGCACTCCGAACGGCGCCCCCCACTGATGCCACGTTCTCGCGGTATCGGTGGTATACATCGTAGTGGAGATTCCATACGCCGGAGATGTGAACTTCAGTTGAGCGAGGTTCACGGACGCACTCGTCTGCACAGCCTCCCACGTACGCCCATTGTCCAGACTTCGGGCAACAGCCCAGTTGCTGGTTCCCGTGGGCGTTGCATTGGCCACCATCAAGCCGGGGCGTACCCAGATACCGCCGAATAAATATCCGTCGGCGAGAGGATCGGTAATGCGGGTTATGGTAGCCAGGTGCCGGGCCAGATCGATTTTCCAGTAATATTTTCCAGGCGCCACCGCAGGCGCATCGACATACGACGTCAGATAAAGCGTCGAGTCGGAAATGCCGAGAAGCTTATCCCACCTGAACGATCCCGCGCTGTCGGATGACGCGGCGCCAAACAGCGTCTGGCGGGCGATACCATACGTGGTGTCGTATTTTTTGGTCGTATCCGGCGGGACCGTGTACGAATCTATGCGTGCGATCATCACGGAATCCGTGCTGATCCAGTCCTTGCCGCCATTCAGAGAAAACGTCAGTCGCAATGCCCGGCCATCCGAAACCAATCGTGCCACTACATGGGGCAGGCCGGAATCGGGATAGGAGCCATAGACAAAGTCGTTGACCCTCGATGCCGAATCGAACAACCTTCTCCATCCGGTTGGCCCAGTAGCCGTGAACGCGGGCCCATCGTCACCGTTGATGCGCATCTTCCGCGTTATGCCGAACTGCCCATGAGTGGTTGTTTCGCTGTACGGGATTGGGTAGTTCCATGGAACCCATATGTTTCCGCCGTCGGTTGTCCGAAGATCAAGGGGCTTGTTACCGTTGCTTTGATCGGTGGCCGAAGCATATCCTGTGCCACCTCCTTCGAAGCGGATGGCGTTTGGGAACGAATATCTTCTGAAGATCGAATCATAACGAACGGTGGTGCCCTGCTCAGCCCACCGCTCATCGGATTGCACACCAACCTGGGCCATCGCCGCGTGCACGAAGGTGCACGCGACGATACCTGCAATCAACAACGCCGGGTACATTCGGCCCCCGGCAATGCGTCGAAACGAACACAACATTCGACTGATATTCTCCATTGGAGTATGCCCCATCATTTCAGTGGTCCCCCCTCGTTGCACCGCTCAGCGCCGGTGCCGCAGAACCGGACCGTTGGCAGGCAGAACCGCTGAGCGTTGGTGTGGTACTTCCATTGCCGGAGTTCCCTCGCTTCGCCCTGGTGCCGCCGCCGCCATAATTGCAATCAGTCTTCGGGAACGCACCGAAATAATCCTGCGAGCAGGTCGCGGGATCCTGTGAGAGGCAATCGGTACAGCCCAGGCCGTCGGTAATGCAGATGCAGTGTGGTGGATATACCATGCAGCACGCCTCGGTGCCGTCATCGAATTGCGCACATACCATCACGCACTTGCGCCGCACAACGCCGATGTCCGTGGGACGCTGACGATCATGACAGTCGCCGGTCAAACCAACCCGCATCTCGAGACGGTCTCCTGGATCCAGTTGCTTGCCCGGAGCAGTCGGAAGGAATCGAATGCAGTTAGTACTGCACAGCTTTGCCGAATACACAGGTCCACCACAAATTGGATCCTCGACCCACGCATTCATATCTGTCAACGTTGGTGTTGTACGTTCGATTCCACAGAATGTACAAATATGATCCGCGATAAAGGGGATTACGCCGGAATTGCACTGCCAGACAGCACCCGGCGGCACAGCAGCCTGCGCACACCCAAGGTCCGTGCAGAGACCGACCTTGACAACCTTCTTGTGGTTCTGGTCGTTGTTCGTCAGCTCGAAAAAATACAGGCAGCACTGCTCACAGCAGTTATTGCAGTAGGTGAGTCCATCGCACCATTTGTTCTGGCAGCCAATCTTGTCCATCGTCTTCACGTCGACAATAATCCGGTTCCCCTGACAGTTGTTGTTGCTTGGTACCGATGAAATGGTACACGAATCCGCAGGTTGTGCCCGCAACGTGGTAGTGGCTGGAGAGAAGAATGCAACTGTCAGAAGCATGAGCGCGAGCGCACTGCCGGGCATGCGCCGACACTGACCGCGTCTCTTCGATGCGACCTTGCCCGTACATTTGATTCGTTGGTTGAGCGCTCCTACGTGATCGCTCTCATTCTCTCGAAATCTCACATGCATCATAATGACCTCCCATTGGGTTTCCTTGATGGAGCGGGGGAAGGTCCGTGTGATTACTGGTGTCAATTCCAGGACGAGAAGATAGCCGGGCAGTTGGTGCAATGCAAACCAAAGCGGCCCCGTGAAGCACAGTCCACAGGGCCGTCTTGATTGAATCGTTGTACGAACCCTACAGTTCGGCGCTCGGCGCTATCATCGTTTCGGGGCGCACCCACTCGGTGAACTGTTCATCGGTAAGAAGTCCGAGTGCCAGCGCAGCCTGCCTGAGCGTGGTTCCTTCCTTGTGCGCCTTCTTGGCGATCGCCGCGGCGTTGTCGTAGCCGATGTGCGGGTTGAGCGCCGTGACCAGCATGAGCGAGTTCTCCAGGTGCTTCTGAATGCCCGCGGGATCGGGCTCGATCCCGACCGCGCAGTGTTCGTTGAAGCTCTCGCAGGCATCGCCGAGCAGGCGAATCGAGTTGAGCAGATTGAAGATCATCAACGGCTTGAAGACGTTCAGCTCGAAGTTGCCGGACATTCCGCCAACGCCGATCGCGGTGTCGTTGCCGATCACCTGGGCGCAGACCATGGTCATCGCCTCGGACTGCGTGGGGTTCACCTTCCCCGGCATGATGGAACTGCCCGGCTCGTTCTCCGGAATCAGAATCTCTCCGATGCCGCTGCGCGGTCCGGAGGCAAGCCAGCGTACATCGTTTGCGATCTTCATGAGCGAGCAGGCGAGCGTCTTCAAGGCGCCGGACATGAAGACGATGGCATCGTGCGCCGCGAGCGATTCGAACTTGTTCGGCGCGGAACGGAACGGAAGCCTGGTAAGCCCGGCAATCGCGGCGGCACCCTTCACGGCGAAATCGGGGTGGGTGTTCAGTCCGGTGCCGACGGCCGTGCCACCCAATGCCAGTTCATAGAGGCCGTCCAGGGCAAGAGCGATGCGATGCAGATCGTTCTCCAACTGCTGAACCCAGCCGGATATCTCCTGGCCAAGCGTCAACGGCGTTGCATCCATAAGGTGCGTGCGGCCGATCTTGACGATCCGGGCGAACTGCGTGCTCTTGGCGCGCAGCGTGTCGCGCAGCGCCTCCACCCGCGGCACGAGATGCCGCACAACGCGCTCGGCCGCGGCGATGTGCATCGCCGTGGGGAAGGTATCGTTCGATGACTGCGCCTTGTTCACATCGTCGTTGGGATGGATCGGCTTCTTCGAACCAAGCTCCCCTCCCGCCATCTCGATTGCACGGTTGGCGATCACCTCGTTCGCATTCATGTTGGTCTGTGTGCCGCTGCCGGTCTGCCAGACGACGAGCGGGAAGTGATCGTCCAGCCTTCCATCGATCACCTCATCGGCGGCCCGGACAATCAGTTCCGCCTTGTCGGCCGGAAGCAATCCCAGCTCGCGGTTGGTGATGGCGGCGGCCTTCTTCAGAATGCCAAGGGCGCGCACCATCTCGCGAGGGAATCGGTCGCCGCCGATCCTGAAGTTCTGAAGCGAGCGGGCAGTCTGTGCTCCGTAGTAGCGATCCGAGGGAACCTGCATCTCCCCCATGGTGTCACGTTCAATGCGGTACGACATGGATATTGGCACTTGTGAATGCTGAATTACGCGAGGATTGAGCGACTCAATATCGCGAATCGGTGGATTATCGCCTGTAACGATAGGAACGCATCGCGGCGATGAAACAATCCGTGCGGTGGTTCGCATACCGCACATCACCGAGAATGGAAGTCTGAATGATTGGAAGGCCGGGCGCCCCGGCTGGCGGCGGCGCGGCTCCGGTTCGTATCTTGTGGCGCATCAGAGCACATGGAGACTATGGAACACGATCGCGACAGGCCCTTCGATTCAACTTCGCGCCCAGGCGGCGCCCTGCTGGGGCGCGTGGTGTCGCGCGTCTTCGACTTCGTCGCGGGATTTGTGCGCACGGGAACCGACGGTTTCAGCGACCGCATCATCATCGGCGGCGATACTCGCCGCCCGCTCCGCTCCGGGAACAGCGCATGGGCGCCGCTCATGCACCACGTCAACAACGGACTCTACAAGATCGATCAGGCGCGGCGCGTAGCGGCATCACGCAAGAAGTATCACGGAGCGGTCAGCACCATCCGCCTTACACTCCGTGCCATACGCCGCTCTCCGCGGCACAGCAGGAAACTGTTCCAGGGCTACGGCGGCGTGCTTCGCGACGCGCGCCGGCGCCTTCACTCACTGCATTCCGAAATAGCACAGACCGAACGCCACCTGCGCAATTACAATCCCAACGCTCTGCGCGAGGAACTCGCCGCCTACGAGTCCCGTCTCGAGGCAGCCCCAACCGCATCGACGCGTGCGGAACTGGAGATCATTGTGGAGGCACGTCGCGACCTTCTTGATTCCGTGCTCTCGCTGCAGGGGAAGCTTCATGAACTCGGGCATCAGCTGGACATTATCGCGAACGCGATCGAGGTGAACCACATTCGCGTGGTCTCGATCTCGAGCCGCTCCGGTTCGCAGCTGGACAATGAACGGTTCGCCACCCGCATTCACGAGGCGAGCGATCAACTGGCCTTTCTCGAGCAAAGCCTGCGCGAGCTTCAAGGCTGAACCGGCCCCTGGCCAAATGCCATCGGGTAATTCCGGCGGAGATAGTTGCCTGGTTTGCCCAATGCATATATCTTTGTCCCGTTGTTGCGAGGTCCAAAGCGCCGCAACCACAGATTCCGATTCTGCCAACATCAGTTCATGAGTCGCTGAGCCCGTTTCCGGGTATTCATCGTCCGTCCGAATGCCGCCATGGTATGGCGCCGTGGCATTGTACCAGCCGGTGCAATCGTGCATTCTGCATCGATGAATTCCGATCAGCAACTCGTCACGCCGGATCCCCGCTCACATAGGGATCATGTACGGTGCGTACGTTGCCATCGATAGCAACGGTTCATCACGGCATGTACAGCCGTGTGTTGATTTCCATCGGAGCACGACATGCGCCACCCGGCGCGCTCCGATAGTCGTCACGTCCGGAGTCGATGCCGGAGGGAACCGAGTGTAATTCCCGCGGAGACAGTAGTAATGCCGTATCCGGGAAATGATCGTGGCGTTGTCCCGTATCGTCCTGCGTGAGCACCGGCTTTGCAACAAGCGCTCAAATTCGTGTCTCTGACGCAACCAAATCGGAACTAATTCGTGGAGGTCCCTCCTATGAAACATGCAGCGTCATTACTTGCAATGCCGGCAATCATTCTGCTGGCAGGAATGCTACGACTGAATGCACAGCCAATCGAAATCGGTATCAACGCAGGCCTGAGTGTTCCGGGGGCCGTATCGGTAACCAACACAACGCAGGCCGCAAGAAACGATCTGATCGTCGGCGCGTCGTTCGCCTATCCGCTCTCGTCCATCTTTCGTCTCCAGGCGGGCGTGCAATACGTGCGCAAGGGATTGCGAACCGGGTTCGCGATCGCAGGCGGCCCCGCGATTCCATCCAACTCCACACTCGTCAACATGAACTACCTGGAGTTGCCGATCAACTTCAAGCTTGCGGTGGGCTCCACGTTCCAGGTGTATGCAGTCGCCGGAACCAACATCGGCACACTGTTGAAGGCAGCGGAGGAATATCAGGCGAACGACGGCCAGAGCACCGCGATTCAGGCTGCGGATGTTTCGCCGGTCAACATCTCGCTGCAGGCCGGTGGCGGATGCTCCTATCAGGTCGCCTCGCATGTCGCAATCGCGATCGATGCCCGCTATTCCTACGGGCTGCTGACGCAGTCCAATCATGCAGAGCAGTTTACCAGCCCTTCATCATGGAAGGCCCGCGATCTGCAGATCACCAGCGGCCTGATATTCTCGCTGTGACGCCGCCCTCCCCACGCATCGACGCAGTGAGCCGGTCCTCTACAGTGGGCCGGCTCATGCATCGTATGCCCGGCTCGTTTGAACTACTCGCCGCATAGAACACACCGCATCTACAGCCCGGCCTCCCGCCCGGCATGGCATCGTCACATGCCCCCCCTATCCTTTTGCGTTGAAAGCATCGACGCCCGCGCACATCTGCAGACGGATCGCACAACCCCCAGACGTTGTCCCATATTTTGGCATATCTGCTAACGACGTTTGTGCTACATTCGCTCCACTGATTCGGCACCATCCTTCACCGGCAGACCGGCACTGCTGTGTGGTTCGGGACTGCCGATAACAACCTTCCCATTCTCCGGCGGACATGTATTTCATTCATGCATACCGCAAATGCCGATGAACACCGGACCACTTCGTACACTGCTGCTTCTCGCAGGCATTTCGTTTGCAACGTGCAGCCCATTGCTGGCGCAGGGCCAGTGGACCGCTGCGGCGTCGATGCCGTACCCGCGCCATACGCAGAGCGCCACGCTGCTGCTCGATGGGCGCGTTCTCGTGGCCGGCGGCGCCGATGACTTCTGGGGCGAGTCCGTACAACTCACCTGTGCGATCTACAATCCCTACACGGATCGATGGCAGAGGGTGCCGGACATGCCGACGGCTCGTTCCGGGCACACCGCCGCGCTCATGCTGGATGGGCGTGTGATGTTCATCGGCGGATACAACGGCAACGGCATGGCCACCACGGCATGCGACGTGTACAACCCATGGGCCAATTCCTGGTCCACCATCGCTCCGATGCATATCCCGCGCGAAACGCATGCGGCAGTTGTGCTGAACCGTTATCAGTTGATGGTGATCGGCGGGCGCATGGGAAACCGCGATCTTCAGATCTGGGCGCCGACCGCTACCTGCGAGATCTACGACACCCGCACCAACAAGTGGACGATGGCGGCGCGCATGAACCTGCCCCGCACGGCGTTCGGTGTTGCGAAGCTGCCAGACGGGCGCGTGCTGGTAACCGGCGGCACCAGCGATACGTCGGCCGCCAGCAACTGGGCCCAGCCCGCCAACCCGACCTGCGAGATCTACGATCCGGTGACGAACTCGTGGTCGTACGCTGCGCCGTACCCATCGAAGCGCAATTCCGTTGTGCTGGAATCGCTCTGCGACAACAGAATCATCTCGATCGGCGGTGAGGTGGATCGCCAGTCGCTCTCGGACTGCATGTTCTACGACGCGGCGCACGATCGCTGGGAGCCGGCTGCGGCGATGGCAGCTCCGCGGCTGCTTGCGCAGTTCGTACACATGCCGAGCGGTGATATCGTCGCAACGGGAGGCTGGCAGCATCTGTGGGATACGCGCACCAACGACGTGGAGTGCTATCACACCGGCAGCAACGACTGGCATACTCTCCCGCCAATGATCTACGAGCGGGGCGCTCATACCGCAACGCTCATGTATACCGGAGAGATTCTGGTGACGGGCGGCATGTCCACGGGCGGGACGCCGACATCGACATGCGAACGTTTCCGGCCTCGGGGCTGCGTTCCGGGCAGCTTCGGCATCTCCGCGGTGTGCGATGTTGCGGAGGATGACGGCGGCCATGTACGTGTCTACTGGGCATCCCATGCAGACGACGTTGCAGGTGCAAACGATCGCATCATCTCCTACAGCATCCTTCTGGAGGATCAGGTTGCCGGAGCCAAGATAACGGGCGTGCAGGGACGCTGGACCGTTGCCGATACGGTCCCTGCCGATGGAAGCGGGCTCTACTCACATGTGGTCCCAACCGTTGCCACCGGCTCGGCGGCGGCTCCCGTATCGAGTCGCTTCCTCGTCATGGCCAACTCCGGCAACGGTTCGCACTACACCACGGCTGCGGCAACCGGCGAGGCGTACGACAACGTGGGCCCGGATGCCGCCGGCGGCGTTGCCGTGGATCGCAACAGCAACGGCAACCGGATCACCTGGGCGCCATCGACCTCGGGAGACGTGCGTGAGTACGCGGTGTACCGCGGCGATCGTCCGGACGTCCCCATTGCACCGGCAGCGCTTCTTGGAACGACGCCTTCAACAACGTACACGGACTTCGAAGGGGAGCCTTCGGCGTTCTATCGCATCGTGGCGATCGATTCACTCGGCAACAGCGGCCCGGGCTCGGCACCGGCAGAGGCAGTTGCCTCGGCCGCCACGGCGGATGCAGCGGTGGAGTTCCTGACCGTGGGAGCAAACTATCCGCAGCCGTGCTCGGTCTGGACAACCATCCCGCTCACCCTGGGCCACGAGGCATTGGTCTCGGTTGAAGTTCAGGACCAGTTGGGGGTCGTGGCGGCATCGCTCGACCAACAGTGGATGCCGGCCGGGGAGAATCGCATTCACCTATCGACTACCCGATTGCCCAGCGGGACCTATCACTGCATCGTTCGCGCGGGGGAGGCGAGTCGCAGCATCATGCTGCGGGTGGTGCGATAGCCGGCCATCGATTCTGCTGCCGACTGCGTACCGCACGGCACATAGGATCGGCGATGCTGAATGTCGATAAAGAGAATATGTGGCAGAGACTCCGATCGTTGATCGGAGCCTTGCAGCATCTGTTCCCGGGAAAGGAGCCACAGCACCCCCTACAGCAGCCTGCCGGCGGCCTCCTCGCCGGTTACCACCGCCCCCTCCATGAAGCCCTGCCAGTCCGCAAGATGCTCGCCGGCGAACAACACCTTCCCGTGAGGCTTCGCAAGGACCGGACGTACGCCGAACCACTGTCCGGGACGATAGACGGCGTAGGCGCCCTCGGTCCAACGGTCGCGCTGCCATGCATATGCCGCCACACCGCGCGCAAGCGTCGACGCGTGTTCGTTGATCGCCATCAGACCGTTGGAGACGATATCCATCTTCTTCTTGTCCGACTGCGCGGCAAGCACATCGGCCTTCTCGCCGATCGCATAGCTGGTGATGATTCCCTGCTGCGAAGCACCGTTCGCCGCGTTGGTATCGCGCTGGTTCTGCGTGGCGTGGAAATAGTAATGTGCCGTTCGGTCGCTCACCATGGAGAAGTTCTCGTCGCTCCAGAAACGCTCGCTGTAGAGAACGGAGGTCTTGATGATCCGGGCATACTGCAGCTGCTGTGCGGCCGCGGACTGGGCCGAGGGAAGAGGCGGATCGAACCGGATGGCCTCCAGCATGCGGGATGGGACGGTGCAGATGCATGCGTCGGCCGTGAACGTCTCCCCCTTCGCCGTCAACGTCACGCGGCCGGCCCGCTGCCGAATCTCCTCCACAGGCATTCCCGTCCGTATCGCAGAGCGACCTATCCGCGCAACCAGTTCCTCCACGAGCCTGCTGTTCCCCCCCTCCATCTTGAAATCCATCTCGTTCTCGGGACTGGACTCGAAGTACTCCGATGCGGCGGCGTAGGCGGAGACACCACGGATCGACTCGCCGAAGTCGGTGCTGTCGAACAGGTCCCGCAGCCTCAGATCGTCCTGCGAAAAACCGATCTTCTCCAGCACGGTCCACCAGTCGTAGCGATCAAGCTGTTCCTTCTCCTTCTGCCCGTACTTCTCGAAGTCGTGCTTGAGTTTCTCGAACGCAGCCTCCGAGGCGGGCGTGTAGTGCCAGGTTCCGGGGCGCTTGATGGCGCCGTCGCTCAGCAGCGTGATCTTGAACCGGTGATCCTGCAGTCTGATGCCGAACTCGCGGCACAGCCCCTGGATCCGCTCGTGGCTGGCGCCAACCCATTCGGCGCCAAGCTCGCAGACCAGCGAAGGGTTCTCCGGAAGCCTGTAGCTGAGCACCCGTCCGCCGATGCGATCGCGCGCCTCGATGATCGTCACGTTCCACCCGGCAGCGCCAAGCCTGTAGGCTGCGGCCAGCCCGGCAAGACCCGCACCGACGATGACGCAGGAGGGCTTGAACAACCTCGCACCGCGCCCAATCAGAAACGGCGCGCCGAGCGCAAACGCACCCGCCTGCTTGAGAAATTCGCGGCGTGATTGCATGAAGTGGAACTGCTGAATGCTGTTGATACTGCGGCAACGGATGCCGGCCGTCACGAAGATATGTGTTGGCACGACATAAGCCTTGCCCTATGTCACCATCCTCATGGGCCATCCTCATGGACGAGAGCGAACGGTGCTTCCGCCCTGGCGCCGCACACGATCTCACTGGAGGGGTGCTGCCGGTAGTGCACGACATCGGCATCAATGGCCCGGGGCCACGCACCGCATGCGTGCGAACGAAACTATGAAACGGGATGGAATGTCGGTGATGAGAACGGCGACACCATGTCATTTGGCCCCACGGTGTCTGCGACATCGGGGATCCGGATTTCCCGGAGACGAGCATGTGCGCCCAGGCTGAGCTGCGGGCGGCGCCTACGCTCGAAGCAATGTGCCGGTTGCGCCGGAGGGAAGAATCGTCCGGTCGCCACAGACGAACAGCGCCGTTGAGTATGCATCGGAGGCGAACGCCGTATCGGCTACAACCGTCGCGCTCAGAAGGCGTTCGGCGGGAAGGCCGCGCGACGGGTCGAAGATGTGACCGTAGCGATGAGCGTTGTAGACAACGGTGGAGGCGTAGTTGCCGCTCGTGGAAAGCCCCTGATCGCGGATCCGGAGCGAGCGGAATATTCGTCCTTCGTGCCGTGGGTCCACGATGCCGATCTCCCAGCCGGCGCTCATTTCCGGCGGCGCACCGATGGCGTAGAAGTCACCGCTCAGTTCTATCAACGCCGAATCGATGCCTGCGCGGCGGGCGATCGCGGCAGTGCGATCCAACGCGTAGCCAACGGCAACGCCGCCGAGATCGACGGCAGCCCCCTCGCGCGTAAGCCCGGCATCGGCGCCTTCAACAACCAGCCGTCCCATCCCGACCGATTCCAGAGCCGCGCGCACATCGCTGTCGGTTGGTCGCGAGGTACGCGGGCCGCCGCGAAATCCCCAGAGGCGCATCAACGGTTCCACGGTGATATCGAGCGCACCATGCGTTGCCGCGGACACCTGCGCGGAGCGCCGGAGCAGATCGCGCAAATCATCCTCCACCGGCACAGCCTCCCTCCCGGCGCTTCTGTTGATGGCGCTCACCCCGCTCCCGGCATCGTATAGGCTCATCAAGGCATCCAGGCGGCGCAGCTCGGCGAAGATATCGGTGATCACGCGCCGGGCATGAGCCTGGTCCTCATGAACGATGCTCACGTTCGCCACCTGCCCCATCACGAATGTGGAGTGCTTCACCAGTTGGATGCGATGGTCGCCGAGAATCTGCCCCCAGACATGCAGCGGCGCGGCGCCGGCTCCGAGAGCCGCAAGCCCGAGTGCCCTGGCGAACGTGCGCCGTGATTGCGAATGCCGATGCGTTGACTGTCTGCGTCTCATGAGCGTTTCAGGCTATGTCGATGATCATGGAATGTCGTATCAGGCTTCGTTGCCCGAAGCAGGTGCCGGGCGCACGATTTCGATGAATGACAGGAGCAGCATCGCGTACAGGCAGAGCGCGAACGAGCCCGAACTGGCCATGAGGAGGTAGCTGAACCCGGGATGAACGTAGCGCATCAGCCACATGGATGCGAACGATACCAGAAGCGCTATGAACGGCTCCACGATGAGAATGGATTTCACCCTTCTCGAAGGCCGCGTTGAAAGGGCGAAGATGCAGGCCGCCGGCAGCAGAAATGCCGCCATTGCAAGCATGTGCGTATGCGTGATGTTGAGCATCTCCGGCAGCGACTTCTCGAACTTCATCTCCTCCTCCTGCGCCGGAGCCGCCGCGGCCTGGATGCTGTCCTGCGCCGGGCCGGAGGTGCCGGCCGGTGCAGCAGCAGAGGCCGGGCTCGCGGCACTGTCCCCCTCGTGCTGGTTGCCGCGATATCTCTCCTGCACGCCCCGGGGCGTCAGCGATGTTGTGTGCGCAACGAAGACAAGCCCGGTTGTATAGCCGCAGCCAAGAACGACAATGAACCAGAGTGCGATCTGCCGGAAATGATAGGGAAGTGTCGAAAGCGTCAGCGATCCCATGCTCATCGGAGGGCCCCCGCGCTCTTCAACGCATTGAACACCGCCATGAGTTTCCGCGTGCCGCCGGCAACGGCATTGGAACTGATGGTGGCTCCGGATACGTTTCGGATGTCGGTGCCTACACGGTATGCATCGCGCGTTCCCTTGCCGCGGAACTGCTTCCGGAATGCGTCGTACTGCACCTCACCGCCGTAGGTCTCGCGATACACCAGCACCTCCAGATCCTTGATCGCAATGTTGTTGTCAACGATTACCGCGTACGTGATCGGCTTCACCTTCCCCTTCACATCATCCACGATTCCATAGCCGACCCGTTTCCCTCCAACGGAGACGGCGTAGTAGCTGACATTCTTCGTGTAGCCGGCTCCGGACACCGTCCTGATTGCCGCCAACTGCTGATCGCTCAGGGTTGCGCTCTGTACCACGGCCTGCGCCGATTCGCCGAAGACGCGTTTGAGTGCGGCCATCATCTTCTCACCCACGTTCTGGGCCGACGATGGGGTGCTCCAGAACAGAATCAATGCAATCACGAGGGCCAGGCTGCGTAGAGAGCTCATGGTTTTCGGTCTGACTGAACGATCGGCTGTTGAATTCTTCATGGATCGTGTTCAACTGCAACGGGCGCAAAGCTACCGTCGCGACAAATGACCTCAAACAGATTTACAACTAAAAACTTATTTGGACAAAGTTCAAATAAGGATTAAGTTCGCACCTGCATTTTTCAACCGCGGGCAACGCGATCAGAGGATCGTTCGCCCCCCCTACCTTACCGTGATATGACCAACAACTTCAAGCGACTCTCGCATCCCCGGCACCGTACGACACAGCTATTCCTGTTTGGCTTCATGCTTCTTGCCCTCTCCACAGGCAAACTGCTTGCCCAGCCGGGCGAAGGCAAGCCGGGGGCCCCTGAAACGAAGGCTGCGGAGCCGGCGGAGCAATCCACTTCGATCGGCGGATACGGCGAAGCGGTATACGTGGAGCCGGAGGGCCCGACCAAGGGTTCGATCGACATCCCTCGCTTCGTTCTCTTCGTCGAGCACACGTTCTCCGACGACATCACGTTCTTTTCCGAAGTCGAGGTGGAGCACGTACGTGTGGAGGGGGCGCTGGAAGGAGGCGAACTGGAGATCGAGCAGGCCTACCTGCAATATCATCTGTCCGATCGCCTGAACGTTCGCGCGGGATTGCTCGTGCTGCCGATCGGCATCATCAACGAATATCACGAGCCGCCAAGTTTCAACGGAGCGCGCCGCCCGATGTTCGATCAGGTGGTGATCCCGACCACGTGGCGCGAACTCGGCGTTGGAATCGCCGGACGTATTCCGGAGGTGGAGGGGCTGCAGTATCGTGCCTGCCTTACCAGCGGACTGAACGCCTCGGGGTTCAGTGGCGCGATCGGCATCAGCGAGGGACGGCTCGAGGGCGCCAATCCGGCCATGCAGAGCCTGGCCTTCTCCGGCAGGCTCGAGTATGTCACCGGCGGCCTGCGGGCGGGGGGATGGCTGTATTACGGCGGCAGCTCCTACGGCGACGAGCGCATTGCCGACGGACTGTTCGGCGCGCCGGTGACGATGTACGGCCTGGATGCCCAGTATTCCATCGGCGATCTCAACCTGCGCGGCATCATCGGCCAGACCTCGATCGCAGAGGCGGGCAAGATCAACGACACGTATCACAGTACGCTCGATTCGCTGGGCCATCGTATCTACAGCGATCCAATCGGCTCCGCAGTGGGCGGCGGTTATATCGAAGCGGCCTACAACATCGCACAGCTTCTGAGCCACGGCACTACTCAGCAGCTTCTCCCCTTCGTCCGTTACGAGCGTTTCAATACCAACCAGTCGATGCCGAACGGTATCGAGGCGGATAAGGCGAACGATCGCACCTATGTGGTTGCCGGCCTCACCTACAAGCCCACGTACAACACGGTTGTGAAAGTCGACTGGACGATGATTCAGAACGCCACGGACGAAAAGGTTCCCGGGGAGTTCGCCGTTGGTGTGGGCTACAACTTCTGAAACGACTTCGGCCCGTTTCTCCAGATCCGATCGTACTCCGGCCGATCGATGAGCGGGAGCGGCTCCACCCCGGAGCCGCTCCCGTTCGCGCGTTCGAAGGGAACGGCTGCTGGTTCAGCCGGCGGGAATCGTTCCACCATCCGGCGGAGGCTCCTGCTCTCGCGCGGCGAACCGCAGCACGAGGCGCATCACATCCGGAAAAAATCATCACCCTCAACCATTACGCCGTTACCTTTTTCGCACCCTTTGGATCATTGTTCTTGACGGTCCAACAGGAGATGGGAGGCTCGTCGGAAACTGGCCCAACCGACTGACGAAAGCGTAACCCCTCTCTTCTCTCCGGACTGCCGTCGGGTGGCTTGCGAGACGAACGCCGACTGACTCGCAACGACACGCAACTAGCCTGCAATCAGGTCGGCTTCATTATCCGAAGAGGATATCAGTCATGTTGAAAAGAATGATCCCCCTTGTCGGCGCGCTTGTGCTGACGGTGGCCTTGGTGACAGGCTGCCAGGATTCATTGACGAACACACCGTCTTCCAGCTCGGTCACCTCCGGCTCGAACGACAAGTATTCAATCTACCCGATCAGTTCCACGCCGAGCGCACTCGAATCCATCGACGCGATTGCGAACGACCCTTCGATCATGCCTCCGGCCCCGACGGGACCCGGCGACGGCGGCCGTGACACCACACACCGTGGCGGCGGCGATACGCTGCATCGCGGTGGTGATACCGCCCATCATGGCGGCGGCGACACGCTTCGCCATGGCGGTGACGGCGGCGAGGGTGGCGACTCCCTGCATCAGGGCGGACGTGGTCGCGGACCGGGTGGTCCTGGTGGCCCGGGCGGTCCTGGTGGCCCGGGTGGTCGCGGAGGTGACGATTCCACGCATCATGGTGACACGACACATCCGAACTGCGATACCAATCGCCCGCATCCGCCGGTGGATGACCTTGGCAGAGCTCTTCAGGCACTGCATCTCACGCCGGCCCAGGATTCGGCAGTTCGCGGTTGCCTCCGCGATCTGAACGACTGCATCCATGCCGACGAGCTGCGTCATCGTGCAGCGCTCCAGGCTCTGCGTGACTCGCTCCAGGCTGACCTGCGCGGCATCCGCGACGCGGTGCAGAATGGCCGCATCACCCGTGAGCAGGGCAAGCGCCTTGCCGACAGCACTGTGGATGCGTACCGGACCCGTGCCCAGGCAATCGACGCCGCCTTCAAGCGTGCCTACGATGACTGCTGGCATCAGTTCGACCTCTGCGTGCGTGGCAATCTGACGCGGGATCAGATCGTGATATGGGACCGCGTGTTCCATGCACCGCACCCGTAAGACGTTATTGAAGCGTCTGACGTTCGGATCGAACGCATGGAAGGGGCCGCTTACGGGAAGCGGCCCCTTCTTCTATTCTTGCGCAACCATCCTTCCGCTGATAGATTGCGTCTACTTATGGACGATGGCCGTCTCCCGCATCGTAGTGGAACCCAACCTCGGACCCGGCCCGGCCGGGATGTCGCAGGATGGGTTCGTCTGTTTGCATCGGGCATTCTGCTTCTCGCGACTGGAATCATCACCCCGCTCCGGCAACTCGATGCGCAGAACATTCCCGAAGCACCGGTGCGCGTTGGAGCAGTTGGCGATTTCGGTATTGGCGCACAGCCCGCGCAGATTCCGGTATACGAGGGATCCCCGGACTGTGGCGTATTCACCAACGGCCTCACGACCACGATCCGCGGCGGGCTGGTGGCTGTACTGCCCCGCGCCTTCGGGGAACGCCTCGGGTTCAGCGTCCGGCTCGGGTTTGCCTCCGCAGCAACGAAGCTCGCCGAGAAGCCGCGCGACTTTCAACGACTGCTCGATCCCGCCAGCGGACATGTGCTGGTTGATATCGACCGGGAGTTCCGTTTGAACACGAGGATCAATACGATCGAGCTCGATCTGCTCGGCCAGTATGCACTTGCTCCGGCGATCAGCCTGTCGGCCGGAGGATGCGTGGGATACCGGATCGGAGGAACCTTCACGGCAACGGACGTCATTCTCACTCCGGACCGCAGCTTCTCCGATGGTGAACAGTCGCACCCGATACCGAACACCACTCCCCTCAGCATACGCCGCCTTGCGGTCAGCGGCCTGGCTGCACTCTCCTTTCCGCTCCGGATTCCAGGGAACATGTGGCTGGTCCCCTCGGTATCGGCACGATACGATCTCCTCCGTTCGCTCGCCGAAGTAGCGTGGCGCGATGCCTCGGTGAATCTCGGCCTGGGAGTGCAGTTCGAGGCGACAAACCGAATGCCCGTTTCACCGCCGGACACGCCATCCATCCGGCAGACTCCGGCACGCGACACTGCACGCCATGTTCCGGCACTCACCGCCGCTATCACGATGGAGGGATCCGATTCGAACGGACACACTACTGCGCAGGCGGTAATCCGTGTGAACGAGATCGTCTTCCGCGACCACCTTCCACTGCTGCCGGTTATCTACTTCGAGCCGGGCTCCGATACCATTGCGGCCCGCTACAAGACGCTCCCGGCCGAGGCAACGCATGATTTTTCCTACACAGCCGTAGCCGAATTGCGGCCGGTGGCGATGTCGCACCAGGTGTTGAACCTCGTGGGGATGCGATTGCGCGAGGATCGCACCGCACGAATCACACTGTTCGGAACTACCGCCGGCGATGAACCGGACTCGCTTGCCGCGCAGCGCGCTGCACGCGTTCGCAGTTACCTGAACGCCGTGTGGGGGATCGCGAAAAACCGAATCGACGTTCGCGCCGGTACCGGCCCTCTGCCGCGCTCGGACGATGCAACTTCCGACGGCCGCGGCGAAAACCGGCGGGTGGTTATCGCGTCGGCAACGGCCGAGATGCTGGCTCCAGTGGCAACGGAGCGTGTTGTACGGGAGTTCAATCCGCCGCTCGTGAAACTAACTCCGATCATGAGCGCCGAGGCTGGGGTACGGGACTGGCAGATCACGATACGCCAGCGCGAAAAGCCGCTGGCACTCTTTACGATGGCGGATACCAGAGCCGGACACAACGAGATCTCCTGGCTGCTCGAAGACAACAGCATCGACAGCTCGCTCAAGGAGCTCGTTGCCGAACTGCGGGTGGAGGATTCCACCGGACAGATGAAGTTTGCGTACGACACGATCTCGCTCGCACTCGAACGCAACAGCACGGTGGTACATGGCTCGCTTGAACGCACTCCCTCGCTCGAACGGCTCAACTACGCACTGGTCGGCTTCGGCTTTCGCTCCGCCGCCGGCGACAGAGGGCACGATCTGTGGCTGCGCGAGCTGGCAGGGCAGATGCATGACGGGGCCAGGGTTCGCGTGGTTGGATATACCGATCGAATCGGAGATGATTCGTACAACATGGAGCTCTCCCGAGGCCGCGCCCAGTATGTCGCCGATCGTCTGAAGACGTTCATGAGCCAGCGCGGCATTCAGCCTGGAGATATCGAGATCCTTGGGGCCGGTGTTGATACGAGCCGCTTCCCGAACGATCTTCCGGAGGGACGCGTTCTCTCGCGCGGCGCCACGGTGACGGTTGACCAGCAGCCGCGCGACGATCGGCATCAATAGAGGTCTTCGAGGATTGCACACCGCATGCGGCAACACCTCCGCGCATCCCGTCTCGGTGGGATGGAGGCAGTTGCGCGGCGTGAGGCATTCAACCTCGATGCGCACGATGTGTCGGACGCGAATCCGAATACCTCGGCACGAGGGTTCACAATGTCCGTTTCATGATCAGGAATCGATTCCATGATGCGCTACCGATTCATTCCCTACCTCGCACTGCTTGCGGCGATGCCGGCGGCGGCATTTGCGCAGCAGGCATCCAACAGTGTGCTGGCCTGCAATGGCACCACGGACTACGTGGTCGCTTCGTCGGCATTGGACGTTACGAACACCTTCACCATCGAACTCTGGGTGAATCCCACAACCACACATCAGATCGACCGTGAGGTTGCCACCGGATATCAGAGCGGCGTTGAGGGAGAGCACTACGCCGTCTATCCTCTGCATGGAACCGCGGTCTGGGGAGCCGGCCACGCGGGCGTCGGGATCTCCGTCGGGACGAACGGCATCAGTGTCTACGAACACGCAGCCGATCACATGCCGGCCGTGCTCGTGTACGAGGCGCCGATCCACGGATGGACGCACATTGCAGTGGTCTATCAGGATCGCCTCCCCACGCTCTATGTCAACGGCGCGCTGGCGCGCACAGGGCTTGCAAGCACGATGAAGTACGTGCATCCGTCGGCCGGATTGGTTTCGGGACGATATGTCTATGGTGGTATCGGCGGCGGCCCGTTCGGTTACTTTGCCGGGATGATCGACGACTTCCGCGTCTGGAGCACCGCCCGCTCCGCGGCCGAGATCCGTCAGACGATGACCAGCCCCGCTCCGGCCGGGACACCCGGGCTGGCCGTTGTGTACGACATGAACAGAAACGGCGCGGGTTCCGGTCTCATGGTTCGCAACGGCTCCTCGCAGACGAACAACGCCGTGACCGTGGGAACGCCCTCCACTCCGGTCTTCGTTGCGGCCAGCGTAACGGGCGATACGGATCTGCAGCCGGCATTGAAGTAGCAGCATTCACCCGGCTCCGGCCGAAGAACGCATGCGTGCTGCCCGCAGCAGGGAGATAATGTAACGGCCGTGCAGTTGCGAGACTGCACGGCCGTACTATGTCTGGCATGCGGTGAGATCTCCGATCCCGCCGCACGCTTGGAGCGGCGTTGGCAGATCAGTATCCCATGACGGCATGGGGTCCTGCAGGCACTGTTCGCGGCTGGAGGAGGCGGCAATAATTACCGGTGAGCTGCACATGCAATGCATCTCCGCAATCAGCACGCCATGCGCTGCACGGAGAGAACGGCAATGTGTGCGACGTCAACGCGGCAGACAGTGGCTGCAGTGCACAACCCGGAACAGCAACTGCGATACTGTCATCATGCCACCCATCACAGCCGCGAATCGCAGCAGGTGATACCCAACGCCGCAATCCCGCAGCAGACACGTTGGTTCTGCCTGCACGGATGCGACCCTCAAGGCACACAGATACGATTCACCTGTCGGGATAGCGATTCCCAAGAGCGTAGACTGATTGAACGAAGGTTTCGCGTACACGTAGCGAGGGGCCGAGACTCTATCACAAGGAACGACCCGGGGTGCAGGTCGCCGCGAAGTTGGTGGTAGCAAAAAAAAAACTCGCGCTCAATATCGGAACAGAACATGACCGGGGAAATACACTACCGCGTTCCCTCGAAGGGATTGCGACAGGAGAAGACTGATGGCCTTTTCTGCCATAAGGTCATCCGAACTTCATTCCTGAGAAGGACCTCTCGTGTATTATCACCCTCAAACTTCTGGACCTCGATGAAGAAGCAGCTTTCGGTGACATGCACTTGAATCTGCCTCCAATCATCTTCTATTCCTTTGAGCGCGAGTCTGGTTCTCAAAGAACACCCATAAGCCAAAAGAACGAGTTCAATATACTCGCGCTATATGAGGAGAAGATGAGATTTGATACAGTTCGTCGCTCCTTGATCCAGCCGAAGACGGGTTTCCGCCACGCAGGCCGCTCTACGCCTTCGTGACACTACAACGGCAGGGCAATCGAAACACGGGTACCAACCGGATCCAATGGTTCAAGGATCACCTCGCCGCCATGCGCATCGGTCACGGACTTGACGATGGAGAGCCCGAGCCCGCTTCCGATAGTGCTTCGCGAACCATCGCCACGATAGAAGCGCTCGAAGAGCTGCTCCACGGGATCGGCCCCAATGCCGCTTCCTGTGTCCTCAACGATGATGCAGGCCCGCCTCTCCTTCGCCATCACGCGGACCGTTATCGACCCGCCAACGGGGGAATACTTGACGGCGTTGTCCAGCACGTTGGCAATCGCCCGCTGCACCATGTTGGGTGCACTCAGAACTTCCGGCGTCTCGCTGAACTGAACGTTCCACATGAGCCCCTTCTCATTCGCCAGCTCGTTTGAATCGGCCAGGCAGTTCAATACAAGCTCATCGAGGCGCGTCGGCCGGAAGTCCGCATTCGGATCCAGGCTATCGAGCGTTGCAAGCAGAAGCAGGTCCTTCGTAAGATGATCCAGGCGCCGCGACTCCATGTCGATCCGGTTCAGTGCTTCGCGCGTTTCATCATCGTGCACCGTGCTCTGCTTCAGCAGTTCCAGTTCCGCGCGAACAACGGTAAGCGGAGTGAGCAGGTCGTGCGAGGCATGTGCCACAAAACGCACCTGCGACCTGCGGGTACGTTCGGCCATGGCGCTCACTTCTGCCGATCGTTCATCCATCCGCCGGATCAACACATCATGCTCATGGCGTAGCGCCTCCTCCAACTGCTTGCGCTGCGTGATATCCGTGCAGACGCCGTCGGCATGAAGAACGCCGTCGCGCTGATAGGTCATGATTGCGCGACTATGCACCCAGATATAGGTACCGGCGCTGTTGCGAATGCGGAACTCGACACTGTACGCCTGATTGTGTTCGAACAGACGGTGGTGTGCCTCAATGAACTCCCGCACGTGGTCCGGATGGATCAGCCGGCGGCAGATGTCGGCACCGAGCGCATAGATGCTGTCAGGCGTATAGCCCAGGATCTCCTCGATGCGCGAGCTGATGAACGCCATGCTCCCATCGGCACGGATGGTCCAGGTAATGTCCGGTATGTGCTCAATGAGGCTGCGATATGCTCCGTCGCCGCCGAACGTCCCTGTGGAGCCGGTAGCACCGGAGTAGGTACCTCCCTGCATCGCCGGCATCATGTGCGTGCCGGCCTTCCTGAGCAACCACCAGCATTCGTCGACATCGTGATCGAACGGCAGCGCCGTCGAGATAATCACTCGCTCGGCCAGACCGTTGACATGGGACTGCATGGAGAGCTCGATCGGAGCGGGTTCCGCCACGAAGCCGTTCGCGATCGCTGCGAACCGTTCACGTGAGTCCGCTTCGATGAACGACGAAAGTGAAACACCGACGAACGACTCACCGACGTAGCGGCGCGCGGCTGCGTTTGCACTCCGAATGATGCCGCTTCGATCGGTACTGATGATCGCATCTGACAAGGAATCCATCAGATGCTCCAGCGTTGCTGCCATGAATCTCTCTCCCCACGCAAACCGCATGACTCGGAAGTGGATTCAAAGCACTACCAGTCACGGCCACAGCGGTTCGTGGTCGATTATTGAAGCTCGATTGTACGGCTATCAGCCTTGGTGGCGGTTTCCACTTGAACGACGATAGAATGCACTGCATCCCTCACATCTTCATGCCCCCCGAATGCGAATGCCATGTTCGCAGGCACGAAATACAGTGATTTGAAAGATGAGCCACTGCCGTCGACGTTGTTACCACCGGTTGGCAAGCTACAATCCGTAAATGAGAAGAAGATGAGATGTGTCGTGATGTGATATAGCTCGTTCCCCCTCCCCTCTCCACCCGGAAGCGCCCGGTTCAGCCCGCCACGGCCGGGGCCGGCGCCGCCAACGATGCCAAGGGAATCGCCATCGAAATCGTTGTTCCCCTGCCGGACTCGGACTCGATCCCGACGGCACCGCCATGCCCGTCGATCACCGCTTTCACGATCGATAGCCCGAGGCCGGAGCCGGTTGTCTGGCGGGTGAGATCGCCTCGATAAAAACGATCGAACACGTGCGGAAGGTCTGTCTGCGATATGCCGACGCCATTGTCCGAGACCTCGACGGTGGCAGTGCCGTCCACATACGTCAGTCGTACTTCAACGATGCTCGAGCGCCCCGAATACTTGATTGCATTCTCCAGCACATTCGTCACCGCACGGTGCAGCATCATCCCGTTGCACCGAACGGAAACCGGCTCCTGCACGTCGATGTTCCACGAAATGCCCTTGTCGGCCGCAAGCGTCTGCAATTGCGCGACACAGTCGAACAAGAGGTCGTCCAGTTGAATCAGCTCCGTGGCCGTGAGCGTTCGCTGGGAATCGATTGTCGCCAGCAGAAGAAGATCGCTCGCCATGTTCTCGAGACGCTTGGACTCGTTGGCAATGCGAAGCAGCGACTGCCGCGTCGAGAGGTCGTGTACCTCCCGCTGCAGCAGGAGATCCAGCTCGGCACGCACAACCGTGAGCGGCGTACGAAGATCGTGCGAGGCGTCCGCCACAAAGCGCTGCTGGATCTGATGCGCCTGCTCCAGCCTCGCCATCATGTCCACGATCTCGGCGGTGCGTTCGGCAACCCGCATTTCCAACCGGTCGTTGATCTCCTGCAGTGCTCTCTCGGCCTCCTTGCGATCGGTTATGTCCGAGACCATTGCAAGCGTCCCTCCCGGAGAACCGTCGCGTTCAACCAGCGGATTGGCCGAGACCACGGCCCACATCACCGTGCCGTCCGCGCGAATCAGTTTCATGTCGTGACGCTGCGGGAGGCCCGCCGCGTGGCCGCGGAGGATCTCAATCGGCAGACCATGCCCGGACTCGGCAAACACCGTGAAGTGTCGGTTGCGCATCTTCTCCAACGAATATCCCAGCATCTCGGATATGCGGGCATTTGCAAACCTGATACGCCCCTCCACATCGATCATGATGATCCCTTCCTGCGCTGTCTCCACGATTCGCCGATAGCGCTCCTCACTCTCGCGCAGCGCGTCCTCCACCTTCTTCCTCTCGGTCAGGTCCGTCATCGCGCCGATCATGTGCACCGGCGTGCCGGTGACGTCGCGCATCAGATATGCACTGTCGCGAACAAATGCGTAGGAACCGTCGCTGCACTGGAAACGATACTCGCATGTCCAGAACTGCACGTTGTCCTCGACAGCGGCGCGAAGGCTCTGCGTAACGGCATCATAGTCGTCTGGATGCAGGCGCTCCTTCCACCAGTCCATCGTGACCTTTACGAGTTCGGGGTCGTACTTGAACAGGTGATGAACGTTCGCATGCCACGAAAGCGTGTTGCTGGCGATGTCCCAGTCCCAGATTGCATCGTTCGTTGCACGTGCCGCGAGCTGAAAGCGCTCCTCGCTCCTTCGCAGCGACAGCTCCGCCTGTACACGTTCGGTGATCTCGATGGACTGGCCCCCGATCAGAACCTGACCCGATACATCGGGGACGGTGAACTTGGTGGTGAGGAAGTGACGATCGCCGCTCACCTTGTCCACACGCGTAATGGTTCCGGAGCTTGTCAGCACCATCCGGTCAGCCTCTTCCCACAGATCCGAAAGCGGCTCCGGGAACAGATCGCCATCGCGCAGCCCGATGATCTCGGAAACGGGGCGCCCGACGAGTTCGGTGAACGTCTTGTTCACGAAGACATAGCGAAGGTTGCGGTCCTTGATGAAGGTCACCGAGGAACTGAGATCCATGAACATCTGGAAGAGATGCTGGCTGTAGCGCAGCGCATCCTCCACCTCCTTGCGCTCGGTGATATCGATCCCGGCTGCAACGATGTAGGCAACATCGCCGGAGGAATCGAATATCGCGCTGTTCGCCCACGAGATATATCTCCGCTCGCCCGAACGTGTAACCCAGTGATTCTCCCGCACGTTCGGGAACGGTCCGTCGCGGCGAATCGCAAACTGCGCCTTCGCCTCCTCCACCTCGTCCGGCGGCACGACGAAGTCCCAGAAATAGCGCCCCTGAACTTCCTGCACGCGATACTGTGTCAGCTTTTCGCATGCCCGGTTGAAGCGAACGAACCGGCCGTCGCGATCAACGACAACGGCGAGGCTGCTCATCGTGTCGAGAATCGTCGTGATGAAATCGCGCTCTGCCTGCAGTTCCCGTTTGTTGGCGCGCAGGTCGCGTTCGAACCGGGCACGCCGCGTGATGTCCGTTGCCACTCCGGTAGCGCCGGTGATCCGGCCGCCGGCATCGCGCGTCGGTGAGACATGGGTCTGTAGAACGACGCCGTTCAGCTCCATCGTGCGGGTAACGGCGCGGCCGCTCAGGGCGCGGCGAGTCTCCGCTTCCATCTGCGGATAGATCTCGAAGGCGGAACGGCCAATCAGATCCTCCGTTCGAATACGCAGCACGCGCAGTGCGCTCCCCTCGGCAAACGTGACGATGCCATCACGATCCAGCTCGAACAGGAGCACCGGCGCGGCGTTGAGCACGCGCCGGGCACGTTCCTCGCTGCTTCGAAGCGCTGCGTGAATGCGATTCCGCTCGATACCGTATCGGATGGAGCGCTCCAGCAACCGGGCGTTGAGCTGCCCCTTGGCAATGCAGTCCGAGGCACCCAGGCTCATCGCCTGCAGGTCCAGTTCCTCGTCCGCCGTTTCCGAAAGAATGATGATCGGAGCCGCGAAGCCGATCGTATCGGCATATGCCAGGAGTTCGAAGCCGATGTGATCGGACGTACTTGTGGAGGCATCACCTACCAGGCAGACGTCGTGGTTCGATTCGCCGAGTGCCACACGACCTGCCGCGGAGGGAACAGCACGGACTTCAAACGTCTTCGACGAGTGATGCAACATGTGGCTGATGAGGACAAACATCCCCTCATCGTCGTCCACCAGCAGTACCCGTATCGGCGGGTCTTTCGTTTCCATGCCGCGGTTCAGGACGTGTGTAAGCCCGGGCGGGTGTGTCGCAGTTCGCAGCCGGGCCAGGGGTAGACAACATCGCAGCTCAGGGAACAGAGTCAGCTCACCAGCTGATCGTCGAATCGATATCCCATTCCACGCACCGTATGGATCAGAGGCTTGCCGTGTCCCTTGTCAATCTTGTGCCGAAGACAATGCATCAACGATTCGATCACATTCGAACGAGGGTCGAAGTTGATGTCCCATACGTGTTCGCCGATCGCCTCGCGCGTAAGCACCTTTCCCTTGTTCAGAACAAAGTATTCCAGCAGCGCAAACTCCTTTGCCGTCAGCATCACCGGGCTGCCGCTTCGAACAACCGAACGCCGGGCGGTGTCGATTACGAGATCGCCCACCTGAATTTCGGATGTGCGGTGATCCGATGTGCGCCGGGTCAGCGACCTGATACGTGCCAGAAGCACGCCGAAGTCGAACGGTTTGGTGAGATAATCGTCCGCTCCCTGATCGAGACCGTGAATCACATCGGAAGCCGATCCCAACGCCGTCAGCATCAAAATCGGTGTGGTATACCCCTCAGAACGCAACGCACGGCTGACCGCCGTTCCTTCCATTTTCGGAAGCATTACGTCCAGCACAATGAGGTCGTAATCGTTCGTGGCAGCGAGCTCATATCCGGCAGCGCCATCATGGGCAACATCGACACTGTAGTGCTGCGCAACGAGACCGCGCCTGACTACGTCCGCGATGTTGATATCATCCTCGACGACAAGGATTCTCATGAGAATGAAGCAGGGTGCGAGGGAAGGACCATGCATGCCGCAGCTTTACGCGCGGCAAACGCTCAATAATAGGTTCTTGGCGCGTCTCACGCAATACGGAGCATGGGAGAATTTTGCGAACTTGGATAAAGGAAGCGGATACGGTGCTTCGCAGAGTCCCCTTGCTTCATCGCACACGCACTGCACGCAGCTTTGGAATCGTGGATTGTGGTAGAAAAAAAGAAACCGTACAGTTCACCCCTGACTGTACGGTTCCGAAATGAAGTCTGAGAGTTGGTGTCTCAGTAGCTTCACAGAGGAATACTCGCGTCGCATCATGTTTGTTCCCATCGGCGACGAAAAAATATCCGGCCCCGCGAATGGCGATTCGGACATATCGTAATCCGATCCATCACCCCCAGCATGGCAGCATGGCCCCCCTGGCCGTACCGCGATCGCATGCAGGCGGCCACAACCATATACCGCAGCTTATGATGTGAATACGTTCGCGAGACAAGCCGCAAACGGTTAGGGACTTCAACTCAAGTAGATGTTTACCTTTTCCGGAGCGGCAAATAAAAAGCCCATGCAGTTCACCCCTGACTGCATAGGCTCAATTGAACGCCGAGGGTTGGTGCCCCGGTCATTTCATGGGAGAATACCAGCCGAGCGGAGAGATTGTTCCCGATGCGACTAAAAATTTTCGCCGCCGTCCCGATCGATATCGAGCACGGTCCGGACCGATGCAGCACTTCGCATGCAGGGATATGCATGAGGGCGAAAACACGCCATTCGATTCCGGTGGTTATCTTCGGCAATGCTCAAACCGCGACGCAGTGCACCGGAGGCCCTTCCGCCTCTCGAAACGATCATTCCGGATACCATCGCGCTGTTCCAGCCGGGCCGTCTCGGGGATATGATCCTGACGACTCCTCTGTTTCATGCATTGAAAACGCAGTTCCCCGCAACGCACCTCACGGTAATCGCTTCGGAGGCATCGGCGCTTATCCCGTCCTCCCAGAACGTTGTGGATAGAGTGATCACCCTTCCGGGCGGCCTGCTCCGCCAGATACCGTTCCTGGCCTCGACGTTGAGGGCTACAGCCTTCGATCTCTATATCGATATCAAGGATCATCGCTCCACGACATCCCGTCTCGTGGCCGAAATCGTTCATGCCCACAGGATGATCGGCCACAGGACCGCCATCGGATCGCATGCGGGAGGTTCGGAGCTGCCGGTTCCCCTCCCCCCCGGCCACTACGTGGACAGCGCACTTGCTCCCATGGAACTGCTTGCACCGGGCTGCCGGTTCAGTCGTCGCCCGACGCTCGAAATCCCAACGGCGGCGTACCGCGCCGTGGATGAGCAGCTCGACCCGGGTGAACATGGCATGGTGGCAATCAATATCTCTGCCGGCGATCCCTCCCGCTACTGGACGCCGGAAAAGTGGCGTGCCCTGATCGGGGAGCTGAGCCGCCGATTCAACGTTGTGGTGCTGGCAGCGCCGGATGACCGGGAATTGGCCGATGAGATCTGCACAACGCGGCGCACGGCACGAACGGTCAGAACGGACAGCATACTCGAGGCTGCCGCCGTAGTGGATCGGGCACGCGTGGTGATCAGCCCGGATACATCGATCGTGCATATCGCGTCGGCGCGCAATCGGCCCTGCGTTGGGCTCTATCCCCCCGGCAACGAAAACGCCGCGAGATTCGCTCCACTGTCGGACCGGCATCGCGTGTTGATGCCCGCACAGGAAGAGACTCTCGCGGCGATTCCCCTGGAAGCCGTATACGAAGCGGTGCTCGCGCTTGCTGGCACCGAATGACGCATGGGCTACCGTTGCTCGCGCACGGTGCAGGTTATCATGGCCTTCAGTATCGGCGAGTTCTTGCTGTCGGTGTTGAAGATCACCTCGGCGGATGTGGTGCCGGCCTTGATCGGCTTCACATGGGCCGTCACCTTCATGCTGTCGCCGGGGGCGAGTTCCTTCGGCGCAGTCTGGTCGAACCAGACCACCATCTCCGGCGCATTCTGCATGAACGGCGCGTCGACCTTTACCGGTTTGTCGCCGATGTTCCGCACGGTGATCGTGGTAGCACGCTCAACACCGGGCTTTGCGCTGTCCACCACCGGGAAGAAGTCCGGATAGAGTTCCATCTCACGTACCACGAATGCTGTCAGCGGAACGTCGATACGCGGCCGTGCGGAATCGTTGGTGGTGATGGAAATGGACTTGTGCAGATCACCCTTGCGGTTCAACGCATCCAGCGAGATCTTGACAACGCCGGTATCGCCGGGGCCGAGGTTCTTCCTGTCCAGGGGAGCGGTTGTACAACCACAGCTTGGGTGAACGTCCGAGATGCGAAGCGTGTCGCCGCCAACGTTTACAATCTTCAGCTCGCGCTGCAGCGTCCCCGGAGAAACGCGCCCCCAACTGACGCTGTCGCCGCCAACAATCATGATCTTCGGCTTTCCACTTGCTCCAGCCGTTGAGGGAGACTTCATGCCATTGCAGCCGACCGCTGCCAACGACACCACGAGAAGACCCGGAAGGGCCACGGAGTGCACGATTGCAGCGGAAAGGGTTTGCCAGATGTTCATGTCGTGTGCAGTACGTAATGAGGATAAGGACACATGCCTTCTCGAGATCGCTCGACGATGCGGCCGTGCCCGGGATGATAACCGTTTTCGTGAGTTCCCGTGCTACCGGGCCACGATTGTGACGACAACCCGCCGATTCTTTCGGCGCCCGGCTTCCGTGTCGTTGCTTTCGATCGGCTGCGATTCGCCGTAGCCGCGGGTTGTAATCTGATCGGTGGGAACGCCGAACTTCCTGAGATACGCCGCTACGGCCTCGGCCCTCCGTTCGGAGAGAGCCTGGTTGGCGCTCTCGTCCCCAACGTTGTCGGTATGCCCGGCAACCTCCGCCTGCACGGAAGCATCGGCCTTCAGCTTGGTGGCGATACGTTCCAGCGTACTGGCCGCAGTGCTGCTCACCTGCGTGCTTCCGGTAACGAACTCGATGGGACCGATCGGCTCGTCGGCGACCGGCCTGGGGCCGGGTTTGAGATAGAAGTCGTGTGTTGTTTCCTGGTAGGTCGCGGTCTTCGACAGATCGACCGATGTATGATCGGGCCTGTATCCGTCGGACGTGGCTGTGAAGGAATACTTCGCTCCGGCAGGAAGCGTGACCCGATATGCACCGGTTGCTGGATCGGTTCGCGCAGTGCCGCCGCGCCCGCCGGGACCGCTCCCCTCGTACGTGATCGTTGCATCCAGCGGCTTCTTGGTTGCGGCGTCGTAGACGTGGCCCGAGAGGAGCACCACCGGATGCGGACGCATCCGCTCCGGGAGAAGCACACGGAAGATATCCGCTTCGCCGAACGAATTCTTCGCCGAAACCAGATAGGCATAATCACCGGAAGCCGGGATTGTGAAGAATCCATCCCACGCCTCGCTGTTGATGGGCGGGCCAAGATTCTCCGGCGCAGACCAGTGCTGCCATGTGGAATCGAGCCGACGGGTGACGAAGATATCGCTGCTGCCGTAACCACCGCGGCCGTCCGATGCGAAGTAGAGCGTTACGCCGTCGGCAGCGAGGAACGGTGTGCGATCGGCGCCACGGGTGTTGACGTCGGGCCCGAGATTCAGTGGTTCACTCCACTCACCGTTGGATCGGAGGAAACTGACGTACAGATCCAGATCGCCGCGTGTATCGTTCCTGTCCACCGCCATCAGGAGCGTCTTGCCGTCGTTGCCCAGATAGTAGTTCGCCGAAAGGGCGCGGCTGTAGTAGTTGCGGATGTTGAGCTTCTGCGGCTTCCCCCAGCCGTCGCGCGTACGGTGAACAATCGAGACTCCCGGCCCCATGGTGCCATCGGGATTGTAGACATTGCCCAGAAGCAACGTGTTCCCGTCCGGCGTGACGGTGCTGACGAAATTGTGGTCGAAGTTGTTCAGCGGCGTTCCGATATTCTTCGCGGGCGCCCAGCTGCCGTCGCTCTGCAGCGTCGAGTACCAGATGTCGTCGTTGCCGATGTTGTCCGGATGATCGGTTCTATCGAAGTAGAGCGTCTTGCCGTCCGGCGATATCACCGGTCCGACATCGTTGTACGTCGAGTTGATGTTACGTCCCAGATTCTCGAGAAGCAGGCTGTCGGCAGGCTGGGCCACGCCACGAGCGGCAAGCAGAAGCAGCAGCGCAAACGCCGATGCTAGGATGCGAGGGAACGAGATGAACTTCATGATATCAGATTGGATCCGGTTCGGCTGACAGTTCGCGGACACCCAACGCGGTTCGTCCGGTGCCGGTCCGGAATATGATAGACGTACCACTCGGCAATATGGAACATCGCCGATTTATCAAAATACGGGTGCGCAGACCGGTTTTCAAAGGGTGCAGAACGCCCCCGTGGCAGGATGCGCAGGATGCACTCTGCGTCACGGCGGACGCTTGCCCGCATGCCGAAGAGCGTTCGAGAACGGGCCCCGGCCTGAATGTGCGGCTACCGCAGAATCGTCATGCTGCGGGTGAGCGAACGCCCCCCCGCTTCGAGACGGCAGTAGTACGTTCCCGCCGGCAGCATTGCGAATCGGTAATCCGCAAGATCGAAGAACGCGCTGTGCGCTCCGGCCGGCATCGCCTCATCGACAAGGTTCCCAACGGCATGCCCGGCGAGATCGAAGAGCAGAAGCCGGACCTGCTGCAATGCAGTGCCCGGCATCGGTTCCAGGGTGAAATCGATGCGGGCGGCCGTGGATACCGGGTTCGGGACCGGCGCCGTGAGTGTGAGCCCGTTCCGGCTGGATGCTGCGTCATCGACGGCAAGCGGGGCGATGGTTGTTGTGAACATCCCGCTTCCGTGCGTCGCAACGGCTACGAACCCGTCGCTCTGGCGGGCATCGATCATATCCACCACCGTGTTTCCGATCGTCTCCGCTCCCTCGAGCGACCAGACAGTCGAGGCGCCGTTCAGGACCGTTGTTGAATACAATCCCGTGCTGGTTCCAACAAGGTAGACCGTTCCACCGATGCGATGAAGGACGGTGAACCAGCGGCAGGAAGGGCCGGGGCCTGTACCGGAAGCATTTGCTTCCAGGTTGCCGCCGATCGCAGTCCAGGTGCCCCCGCCATCGGTCGTGAGAAAGAGACTCTGCACGAGATAGTTCGAGAAGACCACGACGGCGCGATTTCCATCCATCGGATCAACGGCGATGCAGTTCACGTAGGCAGGCCCCTTGGGAAAGCCGGCCGCCGTGATGTTGACCGGCAGGGGATCGCCTGCGTCGGCACCGTCTATGCGGTACACGCGCCCGCTGTCGGTACCGAAGTAAAGCCTGTGCGACGGCAACGATTGCGACGCGCCGACTGCAGTGATGTGCCCGGTTGGCGCAATCGCCGTCTGCGTGTAGGTGAACCAGTTCGTTGTTGCCCGATCGGTTGCAAGAAGCGGGATCTGGGTGAGATCGCTGTTCCGGAACAACTGGTTGCCGGCCGGGAAGTACATGATGCGATTGTCCGACGGATCCAGCACGAACGGATTGACGAAGAGGTTGTTCGATTCGCCGGCGGGGTCCACCCGGGTAAAGGTGTTGAGCGAGCCGTCGCCGTTCACGAGCACCCGATAGGTCTTCCCCTCCTGCTTCGAGACATAGTAGGATGTACCACTATCCGCAATCGCGCAGATCGATCCATCCCCGCTCCCGAGCCAGTTCCAGGGCATCGTTGCGGAGACGCTCCTCGTACCCCAGGTTCCGTTGTCCTGCAGCCCCCCCACCAGCGACTGATCCCCCTGGGTTGCATGATCGATCGCCACCGAATAGAACTGCGTGGTCAGGTAGCCGTTGTTGAGCGATGTCCACGCAACCTCGTTTGCAAGGATGTTGCCGGTGCGATGCACGCCACCGTCGCTCGCCGTGTACGCGATGGTGGGATTCGTCCTTGAGAAGAGAAGCCAGTGCTGATCCGGATGATGATTGGGATACTCGAGCTGCAGACGGACGGTGCTGTCCAGCGGAACATCGCGGTATCCGCCGATCCACGTGGTACCTGTGCTGCTCGCGAAGCCGTCCGTGGATCGGTAGAGATTGGTTCCGCCAACGAATACGCTGTTCTCGTCGGCCGGATATACGACACAGTGCAGATCGTAGGAACTCTGTGGATTGAAATCACCGAACGATCCGCCGAACGATGGAAGATTGGCGGACCGATCCTCCCACGTGCCGCCGGCGCCGGTTCCGTTGCCGCTCACATAGGTGTATTTCCACAACGATGCAGAGTTGGCCGTCCCCTTGAAGTCGTGCCCGACATGCCCCGCACCCGGCGTCTCTCCGAGGAAGTAGGCCACGTTGGGGTTGGACTTCGAGACGCCGATGACGAAGCGGTTGTACTTCGCGGGAAAGGCCGCCGGCGTGATGCTCACCCATGTCTCGCCGTAATCACCGGTGCGCCAGATCCCCTTCCTCTGTCCGTCGCTGCTCATGGTGGCGTACGCCACGCCGTTGCCGGCAACGGCAATGTCCGTGTAGGCGGAGTTCGCAGTGCTCCCCACAAGCTTGTTGCGCCAGGTGGTGCCGCCGTCGGTGGAGACGGTAATGGCGCCATACGTGGCCATGTACACGCGGTCGTGCGTGGAATCGGACGGATCGGTTGCGATACGCCAGACGTAGTCGTTGTAGGAGTCGAACGTCTGCGGCGTGTGGCTGGCAAGGAGCGACTTCCACGTAAGGCCGCCGTCGGTGGACTTGAAGATTCCATCGCCGCTGAAGTAGGCTCCGCCGGCCGAGGCGCTTCCTCCAACGATTTCACCGGTCCCGTAGTACCAGACATTTTCCTTTCCCGGACGCACATCCTGCGTTATGCAGGTAACACTGGAGATCGCGGCACGCGGCGTTACGCGCGTCCAGGTTGCTCCGGCGTTGGTGGAGCGCCACATCCCGCCGGAAGCGCCTCCGGCGAACATCGTGTCCTCGCCCCGTACATCGAGCGCCAGCGCGCGCGTACGCCCGCCAACGTTGAACGGGCCGCGCAGCGTCCACCCGTAGTCCGATACGCCCGTTCCCTTCCCGAAGAACGATTCACGGCGCGGCAACGACGCAGCATACGCGAGCTCATCGGAGCGAATGCCGCGCGGAACAAGCCCTGTGGCCGGATCACACAGGCGTGCATGCTCCCACTCGCCGCGTGCCGCGGGGTCGTCATCGGCACCGGCCACGTCGTCATCGGCGATCTTCCGGGCCTCGTCGTGAATATCGCGCGAAGCCACGGTGCGAAGGTTCGCGGGTGCAAGCAATCCAAACATCACTATCGCAGCAATGCACGGCGCGGTAAGAAGAAGAACTCTGCGATTCATGGGCAATGCAGGCGTGTTGTCGGTATGTGAGGCGTCTCGGCACGGCATCGTTCACCGTGACCACGAAGATACGCAACGCAACGGACCCGGATGGCATGGTGCCGGGCGCATATCCCGGCTGACGCATCCCGGTTGGAGCATCCCGGGAACGGGCGCTGCCTGCCGCTTCCGGGCACGGCTCGACAATCGGAACTCGATGCCATTCGTCACACAGAAGCAATTTCCACGGTACATGGCAACCACTCTATCTTGTATCCGCACGAGGCATGCGGGCGCATCCTGTTGAGCCTGTGCCGCCGGACCGTTCATCTTCAGATATCAAACAGCAATCATGTCGCTGACTACATTCGAGAACCTCCCCGATGATGCGCGCCTCTGGCTGTTCCATGCGGAGCGTCCTCTGAACGACTCCGAAACCGCCGCACTGCGCGGCGCACTGGAGCACTTCCTGGAGGGTTGGGCGGCGCACCGGCAGGACCTGACAGCCGCCTACGATCTGCGCTACAACCAGTTCATTCTGCTCGGCGTCGACGAATCGAGGCTTCCACCGTCCGGCTGTTCCATCGACAGCATGATGCACACGCTCGAGCAGATAAGCCGCACACTCGCAGTTGATCTGGTGGATTCGCCGGACGTTCCGTACCGTGACGGTGAGGCAGTTGTCTGTGTCTCGCGCGATGCGTTCGCACGGCTCGCCGCCTCCGGCATGGTGAATGCCTCCACCATCGTGTTCGACCGTACGGTGACACGGGTTCGCGATGTGCGAGCGGGATGCTGGGAGACTCCGGCGCGCAGTTCCTGGCATGCGCGGGCATTCGATCTGCAGGAACCGGTTCGCGCATAGCAACTCATCATCTCGACAGCAAACAGCCCAGGCAGATGGCACAGATCACCCGTCTCCCCTTTCTCCCCGGTACGTATCGAGGCACCGGCATCTGGCATGATCGCACCAAGGCAACCGGCAGCTACAGCGTCGAACATCGCTACGAGGTGCTGCCGGAGGGAGCGGTGCTTCAAACCACGCACCGGCAGTTCCTCAACAGTGATGGGAGCGTTCAGTACGAAGAGCACTCCACCGTTCTCTTCTCACCGGAAGAATATCCGTTCCTTCACGCCACCGTGAAAAGCGGCGGCGCGGAGATCGGCGGCCCGGGTTACTGCTACGGCAACCTGGTTCACTACGGGCTGATCATCAGCGATACCAACGCGCTGGAGAACACCTACCAGGTGGGCACCGACGTGATCCGTCTGAACGGATCGGCCACGAACAACGGCAAGCCGACTGTCTGGGAGGAACATTCGCACAGCGGCCGCTGATCGCACCGGCACGCAGAGTTCCCCCATCCGCGACACGGAATGCCCGGAGGTCGGCCGGCCCGGAGGTCGGCCTGGAACGACGATGTGGCCCTGCAACATCCCGGCGCTCTCCCACCGTTGGAACCGGACGGCTACGATGCGCGCGTGTATGCAATCTCCAGCACCTTCTGCTCCATCGGCTTGCCGGCCGAACCGAGGCTGAATGCGATCTCGAACGTGAAGTGGTCCTTGTCGATCATCGTATAGGTGAACCGGAACGGAACCTTCTGTCCCTCCTCCTCGTTCTCACCGCGCAGTGTAAGCTTCCTGGATGCGGCATCGTATGTGCCCTCGGCGAAGACGGAGTATGTTCCCATCTCATCCACTTCCCACATGAAGTATTTTCCGTTGCGATTGTCGAACCCCATCATGGAGAACGTGTTCGCGCTCATTCCCATCATCGTGCCGAACGTTTCCACCTTCAGGAAGCGGCCGCCGAGTATCATTGCACTCGTGGCGGTCCCGTTGGAAGTCTGAGGCGTACCGCTCATGTAGTCGGTCAACCTGTAGTTCCACGTGCCGGCGATCTCCTTCAGCAGCTCATGCTGAGGACCTGGCTGCGCCTTCTTCATCATCTCTTCCATCGGTGACTGCGCGCGGGCAGCAGTAACGACTCCCATCGTGACGAGAGCAATGAGGATGCAGCGGATGGCATGCATGGCAATTCGAATTGAGTGGAAGGAATCACGGACTGCATGCATGCAGTCGTGCTGTAACGGGGAAACGCTGGTAGCGGGCGGCCAAATATACAATGCTCCAGGCATCCAACGGATTGCCTCTCACATTCATCAGGCATCAACAATGCGCATTCACACAATTGCACTCCTCCTTGCCGGGGCGGTCCTGCTTGCCGCATGCGGCGGAAAGCAGGAGCCGAAAGGTGCCGCGAAGGACGGCACCGCGAAGGACGGCACCGCGGCGCGTGATACGGCCGGAACCCGGAGCCATAACAATGCACCGCAGGGGGCACCGCACGTCGTGGTGCATGACTTCGACATCAGAAAGATCCCTTCGGCCTGCAAGTACACGGGGGAGGTGCTGGGAGGTGCCCGCTGGGACGACGCCAACGGCGACAATGTGCTGATCGTGACCCACACGATGAAGACCCCACCGGGCGCCGAGACGGATGGATCGGACGCGAGGGCGGAGCAGATCGCCGGAATACTGTACGCCACGAGCGGAGGCACTACGAAACAGCTCTGGAAGATTCAGGATGCGGCGAACAACATGTGCGACCTGGGCCACGGCCTGCTCTCCAGGATCGTCGTGGCAGATCTCGACAGCGATGGCGTTGCCGAGAACGCATTCGTCTACAACATCGAGGGCTCCTGCGATGTATCCCCCCTTACGGTGAAGCTCATCATGCACAGCGGAACCACGAAGATGGCGATCAGAGGAACCACGCGGGCGCAGGTGTCGGAGAACAGCATCATCGGCGGCGACAAGACGTTCGACCCGGCGTTCAACGGACTGCCGGAATCCTACCGGGAGTTTGCCTCGCAGCTCTGGGAGAAGTCCGTGCGGCCCATCGACATCCTCATGCCGAATCAGTAGCTGCGCCGGCAACGGCATTGCAGGAGTATGCTACGATCGCGAGGTGACCTCTGCAAGCCTGCGCGCCAGGTATTGCCGTTCCGCCCCGTTGGATACGAACTCCAACGCACGCATGTATGCCGCTGCCGCCGGCACATGATGCCCGGCACGCCGCAGCAGGTCCGCACGCGCGGCATGAAGCAGGTGGTAGCGATTCAACGATCCCTCCGCCTCGATGGAATCGATCATGCGAAGTCCGTCGGCAGGGGTAGTGGCCATCGCAACCGCTACGGCACGATTCAATGCAACAACGGGGGTCGGGTTCAGGCGGAGGAGCTCCGCGTACAGGAGTGCAATCTGCTCCCAGTCCGTTTCCTCCGCACGCGGAGCGGCGTCGTGAAGGGCCGCGATTGCTCCCTGGATCTGATACGGCCCCGGCGCCTGCATCTCCATCGCCTCCTCCAGCAGACCCGTTCCTTCGGCGATCATCTCCATATCCCACAGGCTCCGGTCCTGCTCCTCCAGCACGATCAACTCGCCGCCGCCGCCGATGCGGGCCAGCCGCCGGGCATCGTGCAGCAGCATCAGCGCCAGCAGGCCAAGCGCCTCCGGCTCGCGCGGCATCAACTCGCAGACGATCCTCCCAAGGCGAATCCCTTCGGCGGCAAGTTCGCTCCGTACCAGCGTATCGCCCTGCGACGAGGCGTATCCTTCGTTGAAGATCAGGTAGATCACCGCCAGCACGGCCTCGATACGCTCAGGCAGGTCGCGATCGAACGGCACGCGAAAGGGAATGCGCGCATCGCGGATCTTTCGCTTGGCCCGCACAAGCCGCTGTGCCATCGCCGGCACGGGCATCAGAAAGGCGCGGGCGATCTCCGGCGTACTCAGTCCTCCAAGCATGCGGAGCGTGAGCGCAATCCGTGCGTCCGATGCAAGCGCAGGGTGGCAGCAGGTGAAGATCAGCTTCAGTCGTTCATCGGGAATCATGCTCGGTGCTTCCTCCTCCGTCGGTTCATTCGCCGAGGTATCGGTGTCGGCTTCGAGTGTGCCCAGCGCACGCGCGCTCACTGCATCGCGGCGCAGACGGTCCAGCACCTTGCGCTTCGCCGTGGTGAGTATCCACGCGCCGGGCACGTCGGGAACGCCCGCGATGCGCCAACGTTCCAGCGCGATCGCAAATGCCTCCTGCATGGCATCTTCAGCCAGATCGAAATCGGAGAACTGCGCCACGAGCGCCGCCATCACGCGCCCGGACTCCCGCCGGAACGTCTGTTCCACTATGCTGCCGATGTTGCTCATACCCTGTTCAATGCAACGATGCATTTCGCCCATGGCGGCCCGCCTACATCAGTGGGCGCACTTCAATCGTGCCGAACGCCGCCGTGGGTATGCGCGCGGCAATCGCGCAGGCCTCATCCAGATCGGCGCACTCTACAATGTAGTACCCTCCCACCAGTTCCTTCGTCTCGGCATACGGACCATCCACCCGGATCACTCTCCCGTTATCGATACGCACCGAAGCTCCGGATGCAGGCGAATGAAGGCGGCCGCCGTCCACCCATCTCCCCTGCTGGATCAACTCCTGAGCAAGATTGCGGTGATGCTGCGTGTGCTGTTCCTGCTGCTCCGGAGCCAACCGGTTCCAGCGTTCCTGGTCCGTATGAATCAACATCATGAATTGCATGTGCCCTCCGTTGACGAATGTATCTCTCTACGTTCATTGAACATCGCCGGCAGGCGCCGGCCTCCGAACGGGCGCCGGAGCCGTGCATCCGGATCACGGCCGGAATGCCGCCGCGCGCGGCTCCGGGCACCGCGCGCATTCGGCATACCCAGCGACACACCGGCCGGCGCGTACCGTCTGGCATGTCTCGCGGTGTACAAGGCTCAGGCACCCGCCTGCATCAGCGGGCGCACTTCCACAGAGCCGTGTGCCGACGAGGGGATCCTGGCCGCGAACTCCAGTGCATCATCGAGGTCCCTGCAGTCCAGGATGTAGTAGCCGCCCAGCTGTTCCTTCGTTTCGGCAAACGGACCATCGGTCTTCAATGCACGTCCGTCACGAACGCGCACCGTTGTGGCCACGGTCACCGGATGCAGGGCACTCCCGGACACGTAGGCGCCACGCTCGCGAGCGTCCACCGTGAAGGCACCGAAATCGGTCCACATCTTCTGGCGCTGCTCGTCGGTCCACCGGGCCTCTTCGGCCTGGTTCGAGTAGATCAGGAACATGTACTTCATGAGAGTCTCCGTGCTCGAGTTGACGTTTGTGAACAATCGCGGCGCGTTCCGTGCCGCACATTTGTCCATACGACGAGCGGGTCGGGCGAAATCGACAGGCGGTGAAAAAAAAATCTTCGCGAGGGTCCCGGCAGTCCGAGTCCATAGCGGCAACGGGTAAGGCCGTCTTGCGCCGCAACTCACAGGGCTCCCTGCTCCAGTACCGTAGGCGATCCTGGAGCAGAGAGCCGGTAGGCGCTATCGTGCTCCCTTGCGGGAATTGCAGCTCCGGCACATCAGTGCCGCATTGGTTTGCGACGTGCGTCCGCCGCGACTGTGAGCGATAACATGGTCGATCGTGAAGTTCTCCCAGGTGAGTGCCTCCCGGCAGCTACAACAGCGCCGGGTCTCGGCCGTATGCCAGACAAGGCGCCGCTGCTCCCGGGTAAACACTCGCCGTTCATCCTTTACTTCGAACAACCCACCGAGCAATCCGCGCAGGATGTCGGCACGGCGCCGCCGCGTCACCAGGCTGTCGGTGTTCCCCTGCACCGTCACCAGATAATCACGATAGAGAGCATCCTCGAGCGTAACCCCTTCGCCGTTACGCATCCGGATGCGCACCTCGTCGATCCGTTTGGCGAACTCCACCAGCAGAACCTGCGCCTGGGCGTTGCGGCGCCTGTCGGTGAGGATCAATCCATCCGCCTCGAACTCATAGATGAGCATGTAGAGCGAATAGAAGTCCACCACGTTCGCGAAGCGAGTGGTAGTGATCTCCGGCAGTATCCCCTGCAGCAGATGCAGCACCCTGGAGAGCTTGCGAGCGGAGTTCTCGAGCTCCCTGCGATCAACCAGATCCCCGCCTATCACCTTGTCCACCGCCTTCTTCTTGTCGATGATCCCTCCGTTGCATACCGAGGCAAGCAGCTCGCACACGAGTTCCACGTGTTTCATCCGGCTGATCTGCGCCGACGTGAGCAGCGACGCAAAGTAGTCGTGATGTTTCCGTGCCAGGCGCTGTGCCGCCAGGAACCACGGACTCCGGAAGTATCGCGCATGCCGCTTCTCGGCGCTGGTAAGCCCCTTCCCGGTGGAGTTGATGCGGACGAAGAGAGAGATGATGTCGGAGAGATCCCCCTCGATCTCCACGGTCTGAATCTTGTACCCCATCAACCGATGTTCGAACCCTGCACGCCGGACTGTGCGCCAGTCCAGCTCCTCGCACTCGTCGGTATCCATCTGCACGGCGGCACTGAATCGGTTGCCGCGAAATCGCCGCACGCCTTGAAACATGAGGATCGTTTCAAGACGCTGCTTGCCGTCGATCACATCGTAAACAAGGCGTCCCTGTTCATCCACCTGTTTGTAGAGAAATATCGATGGGATCGGGTAATGCATGAATATCGTTTCTATCAGCTTCTTGCGATCGCTCGGTTGCCACACCGAGTCGCGCTGAAACCCAGGCTCGAGATTCAGCTGTCCACGTTCGAACAGACTCACGAGATCCTGTACGGTCTTGTGACCATATTCGTACTTCAACTGGTTCAATGCTACCTCCATGCACGCAATTGGTGAACGCATCAATAAACCACAGGCACGCACGGTCTCTTGCCGCCAACCGTCGCATGTGGGTACGACAGAGGCGGGAACGCTCAACCACGAACGAACGTGATTGCCGCCGCGTTGCTCAGGCCGCGACTTAGATGGTGATGAACGATGCACCGGCAAACCGCAGCACCGGCACAGTGACGAAATAGACGAAGGCTCCATCAACGGATGCGTGCATGCCCTTCTCCCCCGCCGGATCCCGTCAGGGTCGGAACGGGAACGACCAGGCCGGAGAACGGAATCCTGAACGGATCAGCCCATGCAGCGCCTAGCGAAGCTTCGATAGTGATGGCGATCAGCGTTTTACATAGGGTACCTCCCATCGAATGTCCTGAATGATGCGAGCGAGACTTGGAAGCGTTGGGAATTCCGGAACCTGACCGTTCCGGTGCTGTGGTATGGGCGAACGAGACCTCCAACCGCATGCGGATGTCTTACGGAACCCGGGCGGAACCGCGCGACGCATAATGCCGGTTCGCTGAATGCCAGGAGCATACGGCAGAACCCGCAGGAGGCGGTTGTATTGGTGCATGTGTAAACTTTGGGGGAAAGCATGGCCGCGTGTCATTTTCCAGTGAGCAATGAGCACGTGCTGGTAGTCGAATTTGAGCCGCGATATTACCGTCTGCGCACTCAATATGCAATGAAGTTCCGCCACTTCGGCCGGAAATATTTGGGCGCCTGCACCAATCGGCCCTGGTTGAACGGAATCGGAGCTATTGCGGATGATCACCTCACAGACCCACAAGCCATTTACATCAATGTAACCAAATACTCCCCTTTCCGTTGCCCCTCCAACGGGCCACGGACTGCTCCGCGGCATCGTCCTGGCTCCGCCGAATCCCTGCGATGGAGGGGAGATGTCTGAACGTGCCCTCCCCCCTCTCCCATGCGCCCGGACAACCTGGAACGGCTCCTGCTGCGACGGTGCTCCGGATGATACTGCAACGGTGCTCCGGATGATACAACGTGCCGCAACCAGCGAACGTTCCCTTGCATGGCACGAATCACTATCACACATATCCGGAGGCGTTGTTACGGGGACGGCTCGACCATCGGGGGCTTGCCGTCGGATCGTGAGCGCACGCGCCGGCACGGCGAGGCTGCGCGCAGGATCGCCCGCCACAAAATGTTAGCGCACCGCGCTCACGTTGGATTTCACCCCTCGTTTCGGTTTATTTGCCGACTCTTCTTCAGGCAGTTCCTATCCAAACAGCAAGGCGGCGTTCCAACCATGTCGATCATTCAGGATATTCTTGCGCGTCAGATTCTGGACTCGCGCGGCAATCCCACCATCGAAGTTGAAGTTACCCTCGAGAACGGCGTGATGGGCCGCGCAGCGGTTCCCTCAGGCGCCTCCACCGGCGAGCATGAGGCCGTGGAACTGCGCGACGGAGACCCCGGGAAGTACTTCGGGCTTTCGGTGGAGAAGGCGGTTGCAAATGTCAACGACACGATCGCCGAGGAGATCGTCGGCCTGCCGGCAAATGAGCAGGCAGTGATCGATGCCATCCTGATCGATCTCGACGGTACGGACAACAAGTCCAAGCTCGGCGCCAATGCGATCCTCGGAGTTTCGGTCGCCGTTGCGAAGGCAGCAGCAAAATTCCACAACCTTCCGTTGTATCGCTATCTGGGAGGGGTGAACGCCCGAACGCTCCCGGTGCCGCTGATGAACATCATCAACGGCGGCAAGCATGCGGACAACAACGTGGACTTCCAGGAGTTCATGATCGCGCCGGTCGGCGCGGACAGTTTCAGTGAGGCGCTTCAGATGGGAACGGAGATCTTCCATTCCCTGCACAAGGTTCTCAAGGCAAGGGGCCTCTCCACCTCCGTGGGTGACGAGGGGGGTTTTGCTCCGTCGCTCGCCTCGAACGAGGAGGCGATCGATATGATCCTGGAGGCGATCGAAAAGGCGCACTACTCTGCCGGCAACGACGTCTGGCTTGCACTGGACGTTGCCTCGAGCGAGATGTGGAGCGACGGCCAGTACAGGCTGTTCAAGTCCACCGGTGCCTTGAAGAGTGCGGACGAGATGGTGGAATGGTACAAGGCGCTCACCGAGCAGTATCCGATCATTTCGATCGAGGACGGCATGGCCGAGAACGACTGGGAAGGCTGGCGCAAACTGAGCGAGGCGATCGGCGGTGACGTGCAACTCGTAGGGGACGATCTCTTCGTCACCAACAGCGAGTTCCTCTGGCGTGGTATCGAAAACGATATCGCCAACTCCATCCTCGTGAAGCTCAATCAGATCGGCACCCTCTCCGAGACGCTGGAGGTTGTGGAGCTCGCGCAGAAGAATCTCTACACGGCGATCATCTCGCATCGTTCCGGCGAGACCGAGGATACGACGATTGCCGATCTCGCCGTTGCGACCAACGCCGGCCAGATCAAGACCGGCTCGGCGAGCCGCACGGATCGCATCGCCAAGTACAACCAGTTGCTTCGTATCGAGGAGGAGCTGGGCCCGACGGCGGAGTTCGCCGGCGAGGCCGCCTTCTCACGCGGCATTATCTGATGATCAGAGAATATTCGAGGATGAGGTGCGAGACGCAGGCGGCGCAGGCCCGGTACCGGGATGCGGATGCCGGTGCATGCTCGCGTTTCATCCTCGTTCGTTTTTCACTTCATCCTTCCCGTTCCCATGGCAATACTGTTCGGCACCGACGGATGGCGCGCAATCATCGCTGAGGATTTCACGTTCGCCAACCTGGAACTGGTGGCGCGCGCCGCTGCACAGTTCTACAGGAAGCACCCGAATGCCGGGAACGGCATCGTTGTTGGCGGCGACGCACGCTTCCTCTCCTCCAGCTTTGCGGCCACCGTTGCCCGCGTGTTCGCCGCAGAGGGAATGGCGGTATGGCTTGCCGACGGCATAGCCTCCACGCCGCAGATCTCGCTGGCTGCGAAGCAGAAGAAGCTCAGCGGCGGTGTTATCATCACCGCAAGCCATAACCCCGCCGAGTACAACGGCTTCAAGCTGAAGGCGGACTACGGCGGCCCCTCCGCACCGGAGGATATCGCGAAGGTGCAGGCCAACGTCACGAAACTGGAGACGGCGCGCGACGCCGGCAGCCTGCGGCGCAGGGCGCTTCCGGAGCTTGCCGATCTGGTGAAGGCGAAGAAGGTGAGGCGGTTCGATGCGAAGGCACGCTACGTGGAGTACGTGAAGAAGAAGATCGATCTGGACCTGATCGCCAGGGCGAACTTCCGGGTGCTCTACGATCCGATGCACGGCTCCGGCATCGACACCATGGACCGGCTTCTGCCGAACGTGGACCAGCTTCACAACAGCTTCAATCCCGGCTTCGGCGATCTGGACCACCCGGAGCCGCTGGGCGAGTACCTGCCGGGGCTCATCAGTGGAATGCAGAGCGGCGGCTACTCCGTCGGCATGGCCACGGACGGCGATGCGGACCGCCTCGGCATGGTCGACGAGGATGGCACCTTCGTCGATTCGCACCGCGTGTTCGTGCTGCTGATGAAGTACCTCTACGAGGATCGCCGGCTGAAGGGGTCGGTTGCGAAGACGATCTCGCTCACCACGATGATCGACACCTATTGCTCGCGGCACGGCATCACGATGCACGAGACCCCGGTTGGCTTCAAGTACATCGCACGGCTCATGACAACGGAGAAGGTTGTGATCGGAGGCGAGGAATCGGGCGGGCTGGGAACGGCGCTGCACATTCCCGAGCGCGACGGCATCTTCAACGGCCTGCTCGTGCTGGAGATGATGGCGCGCCGCGGCAAGACGCTCGGGCAGCTTTCGCGCGAACTGGACGACGAGTTCGGCCCGCATCGCTACAGCCGCCGCGACGTGCGCATGAGCGTTGCCCGGAAGAATGCAATCCTCAAGAGCGCACAGCGCGGCATATCGAAGCTGGGGCCGTATCCGGTTACCGCAACCAGCACGCTGGATGGATTCAAGTTCTTCGTGGAGAACGGATGGTTGCTGATCAGAGCATCGGGCACGGAACCGCTCCTCCGTTACTACGCCGAGGCAGATTCCGAGGAGAAGGTCGGCCGGCTGCTGGATGCCGGCCTGAAGCTGGCGTAGCAGGCACCTGCGCGGACATGCTGCCGAGGAGCGCGGCGGATCTGGAGAAGCGAGTACGCGCCGCGAGTATGCGCTGCGAGTACGCGCTGCGAGTACGCGCCACGCGTGGCGCAGCAGCCTGACGGCCTTTCGATCGGAACCATAACACACGGATCTCATCGTGCATTACTCCACCTTTTACAGCATCATGCCCGATGGAACGGTGAAACAGATCAATCCGTTCACCGGCAACGAGGTGTGGGCCGTTCCGGGACGCGCTTCCAAACCAAGCCAGTTCGGCCGCGGGAACGGAGCGCCGGAACCGGAACCGATTGGTGATATCGACAGGCTCGCCGTCTGCTCATTCTGCGAGAAGCGATACTTCGAGACATCGCCGGAGAAGTCGCGTTGGGTGGTCAGGGAGAATCGGTGGAGCGAACTGGTGGAACTTCCCGCCGCGGAGTACTTCGATTCCGTTGCCGAGTTCCGTCGCGTGGCGAACCTCTTCGAGATCGTCACGCTGGATTACTGGAAGAAGAACTACGGATACGTTCTTCCCAAGCATGAGCAGGAACGAATGCGGGAGTACCTCGCCTCCCCGATCGGCCACAAGCATCTCGAGGATGTGGTTGCCTACAAACGTTCCTACAGCAAGGACGCGCAGGGAAGCGTGCTCTCGAACGAGGAGGAGTTGATCCGTTACAGCGAGCCGTTCTTCGGCGGCTGCCACGAGTTGATCACCGCGCGGCGGCACTACCGTGCCGACGGCAGCACCGAGCGCGACCTGGTCTCCAGCGGCGTACTGAGCGGCGAGGAGCACTACTACTACTTCAGGATCACGGTGGATGCCATCCGTGCGATCATCGAGCGCAACCGCTACGTCCGGTATGTCTCCGTCTTTCAGAACTGGCTGCGCGAAGCCGGCGCAAGCTTCGACCATCTTCACAAACAACTGGTTGGTATCGATGAGTGGGGCGCCTCCATCTCCCGCCAGGTGAAGATGTTGAAGGAGGATCCGAACGTGTTCAATGAGTACGGCGCCAACTTCGCCGCGATGTACAACCTCGTCTTCGCCGAGAACGAGTATGCGATGGCCCTCGTGGGGATCGGCCACCGCTTCCCCACCATCGAGATCTTCTCGAAGTCCGTACACGACCGTCCGTACGAACATTCATTGGAGGAACTGCGCGGCGTGAGCGATCTCGTGCACGCCTGCCATGCGGCCACCGGAGCGGAGATAAGCTGCAATGAGGAGTGGTACTATTCGCCGGTCGATGCGATGGTGAAGATGCCCTGGCATGTGCTGATCAAGTGGCGCATCAATGTCACCGCCGGCTTCGAGGGGGGAACCAGCATCTACATCAACCCGATGACTCCGCATGAAATGCGGGACCGCATCGTTCCTCGCCTTTATGCTCTGCGCGATGCCGGCATCATCGCACCGATACGCATCGCCGAGGAGTGCCGCATCGAACCCAACCCGCTGAAGTATGTGACAAGCAGTTGATGCACTGTGCCGCCACGGCGCATCGTTGCGGTGCATGCGTAATGGTGCAACGTGCGTGATGGCCGGCATACCTCCCCGCCCGGCCGCGGCGACGGGAATGAACGGCCCGCCGCATCAGAGCCCCCCCTCGTAACCACCCGCTTCCAGACAGAACAACAGCCTCGTTTCCACATAACACGAGCGAGCGTCGTGCCACGGATTGCCGTGGGCACAATGCTCGCTCGAGCGCTATCGTGTGATGATGGACAAAAGCTCGCAGCGTCCCTTCGGAAGATTATCGCCGCCCGGAACCGTTTTGGCTGCGCCGCATGCCGGCCGGCGCGGGTCTGCTCTGTCACGACTCCGAAGGAGCCACCAGCAGGCATCGACCCTGTACCGGCACTCACGGCATTTCGTCTTTCAACCTACGGTGCCGAAAGCGGGCACCCGGCGTGTCTGGATGGAGAACCGAACTTGAGCAGGCTGCGTACGATTCCCCTACGTACACGGCCCCGGGGTCCCTACCATTTTCGAGCGTGGCTCCCTCAGATGCGGTCAACGAGCCCCCCTCATATTCATTGCTCGCGGACCATCACCTACGATGGGCGCTCTATCCTCCACGCCGGGTGTTCCCTGCGACAATCTTCAGGCTCAACAGGAGCTGGCAGTATGCTCCCGATTGGCACTCAACAACAAGTCAAGCTTTCGTGAATCGCACCGGCATAGGTGAAGCCGGTGTCTGCATTGATATTGAATTCCATCATTCCTCCCTTCCACTCGCGCTGCGGCTGCCAGCGTGCCAGCTGGATCACCTCGTGCAGCGGAGTGCTGGGATTGGCCGTCGAGAAACCGAAGAGAAGATTTTTTGCGCCGACAATCGCGGCGTACTGTTCAAACTGATTCTTCATCTCGGTCATCGGCCAGAAGTATCCCATCAGCCCGATGTAGTCGAACAGTGTATGTGTCCGCTGAAGAAATCGCCAGTCAGTTTCCATTTCACGGGAAACGAATGTCATCATTCGTCCCGATCCGCTCTGTGGCCCGAAGTACCGGCTCAATGCCTCCACCACCGAAACAAAGGTCTCGTTCGGTGTTTCGCCGTCGCCGATCTCCGGGTCGATATCTATTCCATCCAGCCCCCATTCATCGATCACCTGCGAGGCCACTCGCTCGGCGAACTCGACCGGGTCCGGTATCGTGTTCCATGATATGCGCGGATACGGAGTGCTGACAATGGAGGCAAGCACGCGTGTACCGCGCTTCTGCAACGCGTGGGCACCCACGATGATCTCCTCCCAGCTCATTCCCCCTGAGGTCAGCAGATCGTTGTTCAATCCGCGTATCGGCCAAATATTGAGCGTAAAAAGATGGACGACATCGATATATTCGGGGAGTGCCTCAAGACGGATTCCATTGTTGGCATACCCAACCCAATAGGCTGCCATGCGCGGGCGCGGCGTCTCTTCACGATCTCGATTCGATGCCCTGTTCGAATCGAAGAGTGAATGAAGAATCGAAGCACTCGTTCCACTTCTCGCGAACTCTCCGGAGCCCGACGAGTCATCGCACTGCTGAAATATCATTTCCAGATCGCGGCCCATAGGTATGTGCGCGGATCGCGCGTCGGTTCATTTCGGATTTCAGTGTCGTCGAACTTCGAGATTCCGACCTCGGTCGCCTCACCCGGACTCTGCGCGATGCCAGATTGGTTCATGATATGTCGGAAGTCTCACGGTGCCGGTTGACGGCAGTCCCTCGATCAATCACGGATGCAATATGGATTCCTGAATCCGGCATTGAGTACTCAATTACTACTCACGTCGTAGATTGCACCGGTCATCTCGCCCTATCCCTTTCGGCCGGTTTGCTCCGCCGTAGTGGCGATTCCGGCCAGAATCTGGAGCAGTGCATCCGGTGCCGTGCACGACGCTGAGTAGAAAATGAGTATCGTATGCCCCGCTCCCCACACTAGGTTTCAACAACAGGCCACCGGCCGTCCTGGATGGTGCGCCTGAATTCCGCCCAAATAACCCTCATCATGGAGAGCCCTCCCATGGCAACAGATTCCACAGCCAATTCAACCGCACCCATCGGGTACTACGCCGACGTCGCCAACCTGGACTCCACGGACTTCCCTCTCACCTTTTACGTGGTAGACTCGAGTGGTGCCCAGGTCTCAACGGAGATCTACGGCAATGGAGTGAATCAACAGCTCAATGCGAACACGCCTCCCACGGGCTACGGTCAGGTGTCCGTGTCGATGCCCACAACCAGTTCGAAGCCGACCTCCGTCTCCACCGTTGTCGTGCTTACGACCGGCGTCTGTCCGGTGTTCAATCCGGGTACGCAACGAACCATTCGTATCACGGTTCGCAACTTCCCGATCACCGAAGGACGGTCGGACGACAACGATCATGGTAATCATGGCGGCCATGGTCATCACGGCAACGAGTGAGTAACCAGGGTGCACGGTATTGCCGGCAACACCGAGGGCTGAGGTTCTTCGAAGCTCGATCCGATTGTTGCGGTGGTACCGGCGTTGAATCGCTCACGCAGGGAAACAACCAACCGCCGTCTGTTTGGCCCAGCGGCGGATGAACGATCGGTCCGCGATGGAAGGCTCATACCATCGCGGACCGTTCCCGTTTCAGAAGCGATCGGCGCAGAATGCCCCGGGCCTTACTCGCCCCCCAGGGCACCGTCCAGGTCGTGCAGGAGCGCCTGCACTTCGGCCGCCTTGGCATGCCCGGCCTCCTCCATCTTGGCGAGGATGCTCAGCGCCTTGCGGCCGAGCAGCCGCGACGATTGAATGTCGCCGCGGCGGCGCGCGAGCTCCGCAAGGTTGCCCAGTTGAATCCCGACCTGCGGATGGCTTTCACCGAAACTGCTTTCGAGCATCTCGATCGCGCGCCGAAGCAGGCGCTCGGCAACCCAGAGCTCGTTGCGATCGCGGTAGACCATCGCCAGCCCGCTCAACGTAACCGCCGCATCGGGATGCCCATGGCCAAGAATGGCGCACTGCAGATCGTAGGCACGCCGCAGATAGCGTTCGGCGCTGTCCAGATTGCCGGCGTAGTAGTAGATGCGGCCGATTGAATAGACGATGATTGCAGTCTCTCCGTTCGCCTCGGCATGCGCACGCTCGTGGATGGCCAGCGCCCGCTTCATGAGCGGCAGAGCGAGCGCCGGATTCCCCTTGGCAAGGAACCCTGCCCAGTTGCAGAGCACCGATGCCACCATCGGATGCTCGGCCCCCAGCGTGCGCTCCATCGATGCGGCAACGCGACTGAATGCTTCCAACGCTCCGGCGCCGTCTCCGCTGTCGCAGAGGAGCGCCGCGAGATTGTTCAGCGTGATCGCAGTGTTGGGGTGATCGGGACCATAGATCGATTCGCACACGGAGAGCGCACGCCGGAAGAGCATCTCCGCTTCGTCGTACTGCCCCTTGTCGTGTAGAATGCCGGCGAGATTGTTGATGGCGTCGGCGAGATAGGGGTCGTTGCCGGGCGAACGTTCCACGATGGTGAGCGCCGTTCTGTACAGATGCTCCGCTGCATCGTACTCCCCCTTTTCACGCAGCACCCCCGCAAGGCTCCCGATGGTACGGGCCGTCGTGGGATGCTCCGTCCCCAGCACCGCCTCCTGTACGGCGAGCGCACGGCGATAACAGAGCTCCGCTTCGTCCACATCACCGCGGTCCTGCAGAATGTGTGCGAGTTCATAGAAGACGTGTGCGGTCTCGATATGTTCGCCGCCATGCAGCTCCTCCTGCAGAGCAGCGGCACGACGCAACAGCGTCAGCGCCTCGTCGAAGTGGGCGCAGAGGCGCAGGAATTCGCCCGCCGCACTCAACACCGCTACCAGTTCGCGCCGGTCGGGGCCGGAGCGCTCATACTCCTCGACGGCCGCCATGTAGGCCGGCACCACACTTTCGGAGGCATCGGCCTCCAGCCAGTATCCCAGCAGCTCGTAGCCGCGCTCCTCACGAATCAACGGAAGAAGAACGTCCGGGCTTGCGATACAGCTTTTCATCGCCTCGCGATCGCCCGCATTCTGGAACTGCCACGGAAGCTCCTCCGCGCGCCGGCGCCCGGGTTCCTCCTCGCCGAAGAAGTGCGCCATCCGGCTGTGAAAGTCCCTGCGGGCCGTATCGCTGTTCAGATAACGGCGCTCCACGGCGCGGCGCAACGCATCGTGATAGAAGCGCAGCCGTCCGTCGCTCCGGAGCAGATGATAGTCCAGCGCTCCCAGCAGTTCGGCCAGTTCCAGCGGCGAGCATCCTGCGCTCCGCTCCAGTTCGCGCTCGCTCATGCCGTACCGCGCGCACCAGATCGCGCAGAGCATGTGCCCGAGCAGGCCTGTGCCGAAGCGATCCTCCAGCCGCTCGAGAACCTGATCGAACAATTCGTCCAGACTCTCCGCCGCGAGATATCCCTCCAGATTCCGTCCGCGCCGTTCGAAGGAGCCGAACAGACGAATCTCCTCGAGGCGCGTGCGAAGAAAGAGAGGGTTGGATGACGAATCATCCACGGCAACACGCATCACGCGATCGGCGGGCACGGTGGCATGGTGTTCGGTGATATAGTGCTGGCCGATGGCGATGCGCTCGTTGACGCTGAGCGGCTCCAGATGAAGCTGCGGCCACTTCTCCTGCTGCGCCCGGAACGGCACATCGACAGATGTGACGATGAGACGAACGCCGGGCGGGATATAGTTCGGCAGCCACTCCAGGTCGCGCGCCCCCTCCCCCAGCTGTCCGATGCCGTCGACGATCAACAGCATGCCGATGGCGGCCGCCTTCGCTAGCCAGATGGGGAAGGCCTCCTCCAGTTCCTCGATGCCGGCCGGAAGGTCCTCACCTTCCCCCAGCCGCTCGCGCACCTCCATCATCACGCGGCGAAGCAGTTCCGCCCGCGTTCCACTCGAGGAGACGGCTCCAACGTAGTGGGTGATCACGAAGGCATCCGGATGCCGGCGCCGGTACTCGGCGCTCCAGTACGCCACAAGCGCGCTCTTGCCGGCACCGGAGGCGCCGGTGATCACCAGCGGTGCCCCCTCCACGGCAATGTGCTCCTCCAAGCGCTCCAGCACTTCCGCCTTCGGCACGTAGGTGTGCCGGCGCGATGCCGCGAATGTCTCGTGCGACCTGCGCTCCAGCTCGAGTGGCGTAAGCGATACCCCCTCCGGAACAAGGCGGTTGATCACGCCGAGAAGATCGTCGTGCACGCGAGCGGCGAACGAATCGGGCGTCGGGAAATCCTCGCGCACCCGCACGCCGCTCTCGCGTATCCGCGACTTCAGATCGTCCAGCCGATCGGATTCATCCGGCGCTTCGTGGCGGTCCCCCTCGCGGAAGTAGAAGAACGAACGCTCCGTCAACTCGTCGCTCGCAAGCACGCCCTCGGAGATCTCGATATCGAGCATGCTCCGCTTCTGAGCGATCAGCGGAAGAACACGTGCGTGCGGATCGAGGAGCGTTGCATCGGCCGGTGGTACGGGCCGCGACGGCGTCCATCCGTAGCGGGCACCCAGCAGGCCGATAACGTACGGCCTGTTGCGCTGAAGCTCATCGAGACTGAGACGGAGCAGCTTCGCCTGGTGTGCAAACGTGCGCTGAACGCCACGCCGAAGGTTGACGAGCGTGAAGCCGAGCCCCCTGGCCTCGCAGATCCTTGCGAGGCTGGGAAAGACATCCCGGGCGAGGAGATCCAGCTCCGACTGCATCTCCCGTCCGTCGCACGTGACGAACACGCGAAGTTCGCCTACGTCGTTTGTGATGCCGTACTGTGTGCTCATATGCTGGGTGAATCCGCTCGCGGGTTGATCGCTGCTCTACAACGCGGCAAGATGAATGGCAAGGTTTGCATCGGCAGGCAGCCCCATCTTCTTTCGCAGGCGATAGCGATGGTTTTCCACCGTTCGCTCGGAGAGATAGAGCAGGTTGGCAATATCCTTCGTGGCCAGGTTGGTTCTGAGCAGCGCACAGATCTTCAGTTCCGTCGGCGTCAGTTCGGAATGGAGCGAGGCAAGCGTTCGTATGAACTCGCCATGCAGCTGATCGAACTGCTCCTCGAACGCCTTCCAGTCGTTCTCGACATCGCGGGCGGATTCGATCTGGTCCACCACGGTCTTCAACAACTGCGTCCCCCCTGCGCCGCCGCCAACGGTGCGCGCGATGCGCTCCTTCAGAACGTCGAGCATCCGGTTCTTCTGAACGATGCCCAGCGCCATCGCCGTCAGCTCGCGCGACTTCAGTTCCACCTCCTTCTGCAGCTGCTCCGCCTTGAGCCGGTAGATCTCGCGCTCCCGCTCCGCCTTCTCCAGTGCAACACGCACCTCGATCTCCGCCACGGCCTTCCGCTTCTCCTCCCCCTGCAGCTCCTCGCGCAGACGTGCGAACATCTTGTGATGCTCCAATGCCTTGTCCGCCGCACCGAGCTCCTCGAACGTCCGCGAGAGCGCTTCGTGAATCTGGAACTCCAGCCTGCGATCGCCCAGGCCCATTGCAACGCCGAGCGCGCGATCGAGATCGGCAATGCCGTTCCAGAACTCGCCGCGCCGCCGGCGAAGAACGCCCAGCCCAACAAGCACGCTGGCCAGGAGCGCAGGACGATTCAGCGTCTCGGCAATCGATCGCGCCTTCAACAGATGCGAGACGGCGTCGGTCAGGCGCCCGCTCTTCTCGTGAATGGTTGCAATGGTCACCAGCGCCTCGGCGGCGCCGACGGGATCGCCCAGCCCCTCCTGCAGCACCAGGGTGCGCATGGCGCACTCGAGCGCGGCGCCCAGTTCGCCATTGGAGAGATGAACTGCGCTGATGTTTCCCAGCGCACGCGCCTGGAGGTAGTTGTTGGAGCTTGCACGGAACAGCTCTATTGCCCGCGTGAAGAAATCGAGAGCGGTTGCCAACTCCCCCATCTGCGCGTAGACGAAGCCGATGTCGAGGCAGGTAACGCCCACCGCGTCGTCGTCGCCGTCAGGCTCGCGCATGCGAAGTGCCTCGAAGTGATGCTCGAGCGCCGGCACGTATTCACCGATGTCCACGTAGACATTTCCGAGCGCCGTGTGCGCGAGCGCAATCGTTGCGGCATCGCCGTGGCGCCGCCCGATCTCGAGACTCTGCTCGTATGCCTCGAGGGCTCCGGTATACTGCTTCAGGCCGAGACGCGCGCGTCCCAGGCCAAGCATGGCCTCCGCGGCGTCCGCCCATTCGCCGAGGTTTTCGTAGAGGCGGTATGCCTCGTGGAGATGATTCTGCGCGGCGCCGTATTCGCCGGTTGCAAGCGAGCACCAGCCGAGATGCCGTGTTGCATGCGCCCGCGCGTGACGGTCGCCCAATCCCTCGGCGAGCGCCAGCGCCTCCTCCGCCTGTTCGCGAAGCCGCGCGTCATCACCATGATGTGAGTTGCGCAGCGCCGCAACAAGCACGGCGAGCCGGTTACGTTGCTCCCCTACGGTCGCGATTCGTACCGAGGATGTGGAAACACTACCGCTGCTGGCAGTCATGGATTGCGTCGTCTGAGGCACGGGGATAGTACTAAGGGTTCCTAACATTCGGCGCGGCAAGGCCAGTAGCCTCCGAAACGCAACCTGGTTTTGATAGGAACTGTAAGCCGGGGGAATTGCCGATGACCGGAGTGACGTCAACGGCGGCATGGTACAACCTGCATCGTCGGGACCAAGGCGCACGTGCGTACAAAGCACCGAAGCTTACATAAACGGCCGCGAATACCCAAATTATACGTGTACCGGGTTCACCATTGCATCGAGGCAGGAGCTGGCTTCATCTTGAAACGAATCACGTCTTTACCATCTCGCTAACTTGATCGCTTCCTGCATCGATGGGGCCGGGAACGCCCCGGTCGGCAACTGAGTGTGGCAACGTTTGCCAAACATATCGAACGCGCCGTCCGGCGCTGCATGCTCGCGCTGCTGGGCCGCTCCTCGCGCAGCCGCCCGGCCTGGCGCGGCACGGCGCCGCCGGACATCGCGCCGATAATTTCCGGCAGCGCTCCGCGCATCCTCCTGCTCCGGCACGATCGCATCGGCGATGCAATCATCTCCACGCCGGTTGTCGCCGCGCTGCGGGAACGCTATCCGGCGGCGGAGATCGTGATGTTGCTCGGAACGAAGAATGCGTGCGCGGCGCCGCTCCTCGGCGGCCTGAACCGAACGCTCGTACTCCCGCGCACGCCCGCCGGCATCGCGCGAACGATCCGCGAACTGCGCCGCTCCCGCTTCGACCTCGTGATCAACCTGCTCGCAAAGGATTCCGCGAGCGCCGCCATGCTCACGGCGCTGAGCGGAGCGCACCGGCGTATCGGCTTTGCCGGGAGCAGCAGCGGGATCTACGACGCACCGGTGCAGGTGCCGGACGATGCCGCGGGCGAGCACATCGTGCGCCGCACCTGGCGCCTCCTCGGCCCGCTCGGCATCCCCCCCCTCGGCCCGCTGCCGCTGCGTCCGGTCGAGCGGCTCTCCGTGGTCATACCGGCTTGCGGCGAATCGATGCACCCGGGCACCGAAGCGGAGCGGTATCGCATTGCGATCAACATCTCCGGATCCAGCCCGCAGAAATACTGGGGGCGCGAGAACTATGCCCGCCTTGCACGGGAACTCCGCGCGCGCGGAATGCGTCCGATGATCGCCGCCGCTCCCTCCGACGCACAGGAGGCCGCAGCGATCGGAGCGCTGGCGGAATGCGACGTGCTTCCTCCACTGCCGGATCTGGCACGGTTTGCAGAGGCGCTGGGCTGGTCGGCGATGGTCACAACGCCGGACACATCCATCGTGCACATCGCCGCCGCGCTCGGCAGGCCGGTTGTTGAACTGGTTGCCGATGCGGAGACCGGGAACATCTGGGGGCCATGGGGCGTCCCATTCCGTACCGTGGTCGGAGACGGCACGATTACTTCGATCGCGACAACCGATCTGCTGGAAGCGATTACTTCTCTGGCCTGCGAAACAACACAGGCACACACTTCGTCATCAGGCACATGAGCGTCATCCGACGATTCCTCCCCTTCCTCAAGCCCTATCTCCCGCTGCTCGTGCTGATCGTGATTCTCAGCGCGGTCCTCTCGGCAGTGAGCGCCGCCTCGATCGCGGTGATCTGGCCCGTGATGAAGGTGATCTTCCCGCAGAGCGGCTCCTCGTCTCCGGTGCAGGCTCCCGCCGGCATCGGCGGCGCGTTCAACGGCGTGAAGGAGTGGTGCCTGAACACGATGCAGACCTTCATCATCCACCCAACGGACAAGCTGATCTCGCTGCGGAATCTCTGCTTCCTGGTGATCGGCATCTTCGTGGTGAAGAACATCGTGAAGTACATCACCTACGTGCTCAACACGGCGGTGGAGGAACGGATCATGAAGGATGTGCGCGACACGCTCTTCCGCAAGGCGATCAATCTCTCCATCGGCTTCTTCAACGAGAAGCGCGCCGGCGATCTGATATCGGTTGTCACCAACGACGTGGGCACGATGAACGCCGCGGTGACGCCGATGATCGGCACCGTAATCCGCGAGCCGATGCAGGCGCTGATCATGCTGGTCGGGCTGCTTGCCATCTCCCCCACGCTCACGCTGATCGCCTTCTCCACCAGCATTCTCTCCGTGGTGGCGGTCCGGTTTCTCACCAAGTACATCAAGCGCTACTCGCAGCGCATTCAGAATGCGCTGGCGGAGATTACGAGCCGGCTGCAGGAAAGCTTCCTGAACATCCGCATCATCAAGGGCTACGCCGCGGAACGCTACGAGGCCGCACGGTTCGAGAAGGAGACGGCGTGGTATGTGCGCTCCGCACTGAAACACTCCGCGATGGTGAATCTCATGAATCCCGTCAACGAGATCTTCGCCATCGTGGCGCTCTCCGTGGTTCTCTTCTACGGCGGCTTCCAGGTCGTGGAGGGATCGATGAAGGCCGACGAACTGTTCACCTTCCTCTTTCTCCTCTTCGCCATCATGCAACCGGTGGTTGCAACGCTCAGCATACCGGCCACCATCCAGCGCGGACTGTATGCGGCCGAGCGGGTCTTCGCCGTGATGGATACGATGCCTACAGTCGTGGGCGGCACTCGCTCTGCAACCGCGCTCCGGAACGAGCTCCAGTTGCTGAACGTCGGGTTCAGCTACCGACCGGCGCATCCGGTGATTCGCGACGTGACGCTTACGGTGAAACGGGGCCAGACCCTTGCGCTCGTGGGACCGTCGGGCGGCGGCAAGTCCACACTGATGGATCTCGTGATCCGGCTCTACGACCCGCTCTCCGGCGGCATCTATCTGGACGGTGTGGACATCCGCGAGTTCACGCTGGAGAGTTACCACGGCCAGTTCGGAATCGTGACGCAGGAGTCCATTCTCTTCAACGACTCCGTGCGGAACAACATCGCCTACGGACTGGATGATATTTCGGAGGAGAAGATCGTGGAGGCTGCACGCGCGGCGAATGCGATCGACTTCATCGAGCGGCTGCCGCACGGGTTCGATACGCCGATCGGCGATCGCGGCGTGCTCCTCTCCGGCGGCCAGCGGCAGCGTCTGGCGATCGCACGCGCGCTGGCCCGCGACCCGCAGATCCTCCTCTTCGACGAAGCCACGTCCGCGCTCGACACCGAATCGGAGATGCTGGTGCAGGAGGCGATCAACAAGCTGCTCGAGGACCGGACCGCCATCGTGATCGCGCATCGCCTCTCCACGATCAAGCATGCGCATATGATCGCCGTCGTGGAGGAGGGAGCGATCGTTGAATATGGAACGCACGAGGAACTGCTCGCCGCCGGCAGCCTCTACAAGCGGCTCTACGAGGTGCAGTTCCGTGAGGATGGGTAGGAATGGAGGATGGGTAGGATTGGTGGATGGCCGCGCGGGCGGCTACCGGTCTGCCTGTCGAGGGGTGGGCGGAAGACCGCCGAGCAATGTGTGAGGGATTCCCGTTCGCGACCACTCGCGGAGCCCGATGATCCTCCGTCGCCGGCTTCCGCTCCGCTCGCAATCGCACCACACGGATCGTTTGGATCCTACCGCTTCAACCTGCGCAGCAGCCGGCGAACGCGCTCGGCAACGCTGGAGGCCTCGGGAATGCGGAGCACGGAGGCGCAGGCGAAGTAGACGATGCCGTAGGGAATCAGCACGGCGGTCGCCATCACGAGCGGGTGGGCGTGTCCCACGAGCAGTTTGATCCCCCATCCCACAGCCGCCGCCACGATTGCGGAACCCCAGAGCTGAGCAACGTATCGGATATGAAGGCCGGTTATCCCGATGCGGGCGTTCAACGTGCGGCGCAGCATGGTGAACTCGATCCATCCGGCGAGCCCGGCAGACACCGTAAGCCCGGCTGTTCCCCACCGTGCATCGATTCCAAGGAGCCTGATAAGCGGCACTGCGCAGATGTATCCCATCACGGTTGTCAGCGCCACGCGGATCAATGCAAAGCGAAGCGGCGTGCGGGTATCGCGCAACGCGTAGTAGGTGGAGGCGTACAGGCGGCCGAGCGTCGAGGCGAGAAGGCCAACCGTGGATCCGGCCAGCACCACCCAGACGTAGACGCTGTCATCGTGTGTGAATCTGCCGGACTGAAAGATGGCGCCGGTAACGACATCCCCCAGTGCGAGAAAGGCCATGGACGACGGAACGATGAAGAAGGCGATGCGATGCAGTCCGGTGTCGAGCCTGGAACGCAGATAGACCGCTATCTCCTCCGCGCTTCCGGTTGCGCTGGACATCGCGGGCAACTCCGCTGCGGAGATGGCCATCCCGAAGAGGCTCACCGGAAGTGTGTAGAGCGTCTGTGCATAGCCGAGCGCAGCCACCGCCCCATCGGGAAGAAGGCTTGCGAGAACGTTGTCGATGTAGGCACTGATCTGTACGACGCCGCGGCCGATGAAGGCCGGCATGAAGTTCGTCACCACGGTCCGCACGTTCGGCAGCCGGTATGCCAGCGCAATGCGCAGATGCCGCACCAGGCGGAGCACGGACGGGAGCTGCACCAGAAGCTGGAGCAGGCTGCCGCCAACCGAGCCCCATGCCAATGCCTTGGCCAGCGGATACTGATCCATCCTCCGGCCGAAGAAGACCAGCGTGAGGATCATCGCAATGTTCCAGATCACCGGCGCCGTGTAGGAGAGAAAGAAGCGCCGATGGCTGTTCAGAATGCCGAGGCACCAGGCGGAGAGCACGAGAAGTCCGGCACCCGGAAAGAGGATCCGCACCAGCGATATCGTAAGCTCCCGCTTGTCGCCGCTGAAGCCGGGAGCTATCAGGTCGATCATCAACGGCGTTGCCAGCACGCCGACCAGCACCAGGATCGAGACCACCAGCCCCAGGATGGCGGCGATTGCGCCGGCGACACGACCCGCCTCCTTTTCATCGCCCCGTGCCAGCAGGCCGGCGTACACCGGAATGAAGGAGGCGGAGAGCACGCCTTCACCGAAGAGGTTCTGCAGGAAGTTGGGAATGCGGAAGGCGGACTTGAATGCGTCCGCAGCGGCGGAGTTGCCGAAGTAGTAGGCGAAGACGCGTTCGCGCACCAGCCCGGCAATGCGGCTGAGAAGAATGCCGGCGGCAACGAGGAATGCGGAGCGCCCGGTACCGGACTGCGTTTTGGAGGAACCTTCGGATGAATCGGCGACGGAGGATGAGGACACGAACGGGTTGGAATCGATGAGACTTGAGATCGAGGAGCGGCATGCGTTCGCATTTCGGCAATGCGAGCCGGGCGGCTCCCTTCCCGCACCTGCACGAGGCCTCGTGGCACGTGCGAGAGCCCGAAGTTACTGAATCGGCATGAGACAGGCGGGCGTGGAACGATCGGCGTTCATGCAAACGAACAATGCCGGCGGTTAGGCCAGCACGGTTCGGGGATCACGTTGTTCAACGTGATCCTGTATGGTGGAACACCTGCAGCGGCTGCGTGCGGCGCCAATCGCGCCCAGCTACTGCTGCCATGTGTTGGTACGTTCGCTCGTGATGTGTTCTTCATTCGCAGCGGCTCGCATCGTCTCCCTCCTCACTGCCGGCCCGGTGCAACCGATTGCACGTCGCACTCACGTATCACGCGTGCAGCATTGCAACTGCCCGCAGTCCGTTCGGCGTGCGACAAGAGGAATCGAGAAATGATGATGTGATGTAGTATGATGCGAGCCCGAAACAGTAGGCATTCGTTCGCACGATGCGAGAAGAAAATCGATGCCGACGGGCCGCTCCCTTTTTCTATCCCCCGTTGTCGAGAGACGACCCGCCGACATTGCGAAAAACAGCGCGAGGCTGCCTATTTGCAAGAACCTTTCCATCGTTCGGTGTGGTGCCTCACCTGGTATCGCCGGTATGCCGATTGGCCACGTGGAATTGTGCCGAACGTTTACGATGCAAAAGTACGCTCACGGCACAGGGGCCTGACAGTACATCTTTGTGTACCGTCCCTCCCGGCTCTTGCATTCCCGTTCTTCGTGATTATATCGCGAGGCGATTGTACGATGGCGGCGTGTCGTTTCGCGGTTCGGCAGGCGGCGATCGCCCGCCAGACCAGTCCCTGCAAGGGTTTCACGGCGGGCTCACGGTGCACGAGACCGCGCCCCCTGGTGCATTCGGAGGCGCAGCGCCCCGGTTCTCCTTCGCGCCCCTCTGCGTCCTTTGCGGTGATTCTTCAATCCGGAACATTGTCAAAACACGAGAACTCATCCCCCGGACCGTACCCGATTGTCCGGCGAGTCCGCCGGGCGCATCTCCATCCAGCGCTCCGGCATGGCCAGTTCGTTGAAGCCGTATCTGCGGTACAGCTCGTGGGCGTCGCGCGTGGCAAGCAGCCAGCGGCGCATCTGCTGCATCTCCGGATGCGAAACCACGCACTGCATCAGCCATTTGCCGAGCCCCTGACCGCGGTATGCCTCCAGGACGTACACATCGCAGATCCAGGCAAACGTTGCGTAGTCCGTAACGACGCGTGCCATGCCGATCTGCCGGTCGCCATCGTACAGGCCGAAGGCGACGGAGTTCTGCAGCGAGCGGTCAACCACCTCGCGCGGACGGTTCGGCGCCCAGTAGCTCTCCTGCAGCGCCGCGTGAATGGCCTCCCGATCCAGGCGGCCGGGATCGGTGCTGACGGTGAATCGATCGCGATGAAACTCTACCGGCATGTCACGTCCCCCTGCCGAGACGCCGCGCGATCCCGGTAATGACAACGGCGGCATGCTGCCGGCCGTTCTCGATGAAGATCTCCCAGGTCTTCGAACCGCAGGCAACGGAGCCAGCAATGAAGAGGCCCGGCACGTTCGTCTCGAAGGTCGCGGGATCGTACGTGGGCACCAGCGTCTCCTCCGCATACGTAACGCCGCAGGCCTCCAGCAGCGCAACGCTGGGGCGATGGCCGATCATCGCATAGACGAAGTCGTTGGCAATCGTACGTTCCTCCCCGCTCTCCCTGTTCCGCAGCCGCACCGCGCGCGGCATGATCTCCACGGCCTCCGTATTCCAGAGCATGGCGATCTGGTTCTTCGCAACGCGGTTCTCGATATCCGGCCGGATCCAGTACTTCACGCTGCGGCCGAAGGAGTCGCCGCGATGCACCATCGTAACGCGCGCGCCGTGCCGCCAGAGGTCCAGCGCCGTCTCCACAGCGGAGTTGCGTCCGCCGATCACCAGAACCTCCTGGCCGTAGTGCCCGTACGCCTCGCGATAGTAGTGGCTCACCTTCGGAAGCTCCTCTCCCGGAATCCCGAGCGGGTTCACCTGATCGAAGTATCCCGTGGCAATGGCCACATGACGTGCCCGATAACTGCCGCGCTCCGCGCGAACGATGAAGCCCTCCTCCGTTCGTTCAACGCCCGTCACGCCGTTGTAGAGGGAGAGATTCACCTCGCCGGCGCGTGCAACGCCGTGATAATATTCCACAGCCTCCATCCGATCCGGCCGCACGTTGGGTGACGTGAACGGCATCCCTCCCAGCTCCAGAAGCTCCGGCGTCGAGAAGAAGATCATGGTGGTCGGGAAGCCGACGATCGTGTTCACCAACGTCCCCTTGTCCAGCACGAGATGCGTCAACCCGCGCTTCCTCGCCTCGACGGCACAGGCAAGGCCGGCAGGCCCTGCGCCCACGATCACCACGTCGTATGTCGGTTCGTTCTCCAGCATGATCATCCACTCGTGTTTGTTCGGTCGAAACCGGTTTGCAACGAACGGCGGCCCGCGATTCCAATGGCCTGCTGGGGGCAACGAGTTGCGCCCGCCGTGCGCCGGTATGTCGACGTACAACGGGCGCAAAAGGTTGGCCGGCCGCGAGCGCTATTCCTCGCCGGGATAATCGATCAGCGCATGGACATCCGGCACACCTGCCTTCGCAAGCACGTTGCGGCCGTGCAGGAAGGAGAGCTCCACCAGAAACGAGGCGCTGACGATGGTGCCGCCGCTCCGCTGTACCAGCCCGGCCGCGGCAGCCATGGTGCCCCCCGTGGCAAGGAGATCGTCGTGCAGCATCACCCGCTCACCCGGCGCGATCGCGTCCTGATGCATCTCGATGCTGTCCGTTCCATATTCCAGGCTGTACTCCATGCTGAAGGTGGCATACGGCAGCTTCCCCTTCTTCCGGATGATCACCAGCCCCGCACCGATCAGGTACGCAACGATCCCCCCCACGAGAAACCCGCGCGACTCCACGACGGCCACCTTGTCGATCGCCGAATCGCGATAGTATGCGGCCAGATTGTCCGCCGCCTCGCGCAGCGCGCTGCCGTCGGCCAGGAGCGTTGTGATATCCCGGAACATGATCCCCGGCTTCGGATAGTCGGGGATCGTTCGGATGTAGTCGCGAAGAGTCATGCAGCCGGTTCCACGTTGATGTTCTGCCGGATGGAACTAGTCATTGGATGCCACCACCGCCTTGACGTACTCGCGGCGCATGATCGCTATCGCGCTGATGGAAATCTGCTTGGGGCAGACCGCCTCGCACTCACCGTGATTGGAGCAGTCGCCGAAGCCTTCCGCCTCCATCTGATTCACCATTGCGATCACGCGACGCCTGCGCTCCGGCTCACCCTGCGGATAGAGCGAGAGATGGGCGATCTTCGCACCGGTGAAGAGCGAGGCCGACGCATTCGGGCATGCCGCAACGCATGCGCCGCAGCCGATGCAGGCCGCGAAGTCGAACGCGGCGTCGGACTTGGCCTTCTCCACCGGAAGCGAGTTCGCATCGGGCGCGCTGCCGGTGTTCACGGAAACGAACCCGCCGGCGGCGATGATGCGATCGAACGCGCCGCGATCCACAACGAGATCCTTGATCAGCGGGAACGCATTGGCCCGCCACGGCTCCACGGTGAGCGTGTCGCCATCCTTGTAGTGCCGCATGTGCAACTGGCAGACAGCGGTGCCGCGATGCGGCCCGTGCGGAATGCCGTTGATCACCATGCTGCACGATCCGCAGATCCCCTCGCGGCAATCGCTGTCGAACTCGATCGGCTCCTCACCACCAAGAATCAGGCGCTCGTTCAACAGATCGAACATCTCGAGGAACGACATGTGAGGGTTCACACCCTCCACGGTGTACGGAGCCAGACGCCCGGGCCTGTCCGGGCCATCCTGCCGCCACACCTTCAGATTGATCGTCATCAACTTGTCTGCCATGGCACTCTTCTATTTGTAGCTGCGCTGGGTCAGCTTTACGTTTTCGAATACGAGTTCTTCCCTGTGCTTCACCTCCTCGCCCACACGCCCGGTATGCTCCCAGGCGGCGACGAAGGCGAACTCATCGTCGTTGCGAAGCGCCTCGCCGTCCTCGGTCTGATACTCCTCGCGGAAGTGCCCGCCGCACGACTCCTCGCGCTCCAGGGCATCGCGCGCCATCAGCTCGCCAAGCTCCATGAAGTCCGCAATGCGTCCTGCGAACTCCAGGTTCTTGTTCATCGTGTCGTTGGAGCCGGGCACGCGCAGGTTGTTCCAGAACTCCTCGCGCAGCCGGCCGATCGCACCGATGGCATGGTTCAGGCCGTCGCGGTTGCGGGCCATCCCCACGTAATCCCACATGATCTTCCCAAGCTCGCGGTGGAAATGCACCGGCGTCTTCTCCCCCTTGATGCCCAGCAGCGTTGCAAGGCGTTCGCGCGAATCGTTTTCGGCATCGGCGAACGCGGCGTTGCTCTCCTCCAGCTTCGGCAGCGAGGTGTTGGCGATGTAGTTGCCGAGCGTATGCGAGATGACGAAGTACCCGTCGGAGAGCCCCTGCATCAGCGCGCTCGCGCCGAGACGGTTCGCGCCGTGATCGGAGAAGTTCGCCTCGCCCAGCACGAAGAGCCCGGGAACCGTGCTCATGAGATCGTAATCCACCCACAGCCCTCCCATCGTGTAATGGACGGCGGGATAGATTCGCATCGGCACCTTGTAGGGGTTGTCGCCGGTGATCTTCTCGTACATCTCGAACAGATTGCCGTACCGCTCGCTGATCACCTTCTCGCCGAGGCGGTTGATGGACTCGGCGAAGTCCAGATAGACGGCCATGCCGGTCTCACCAACGCCCTTGCCGTGGTCGGCCATCTCCTTGGCATTGCGCGAGGCAACGTCGCGCGGCACCAGGTTGCCGAAGCTCGGGTACTTCCGCTCCAGATAGTAATCGCGCTCCTCCTCCGGGATCTGCTCCGGCGAACGCTTGTCGCCGGCGGTCTTCGGCACCCACACCCGGCCATCGTTGCGCAGGCTCTCGCTCATCAGCGTCAGCTTGCTCTGATAGTCGCCGGACACCGGGATACAGGTGGGATGAATCTGGGTAAAGCAGGGGTTGGCGAAGAACGCGCCGCGCTTGTGGCAACGCCACGCCGCAGTCACATTGGAGTTCTTCGCGTTCGTGGAGAGATAGTACACGTTGCCGTAGCCGCCGGTGCAGAGAAGCACGGCGTCGCCAACGTGGCGCTCCAACTCGCCGGTAGCCAGATTGCGCACGATGATGCCGCGCGCCCGCCCGTCCACCACCACCAGATCCAGCATCTCGCGGCGATCGTACTGCTTCACACGCCCGGCACCCACCATTCGCTCCATCGCCTGGTATGCACCCAGCAGCAGCTGCTGCCCGGTCTGCCCGCGCGCGTAGAACGTACGCGACACTTGGGCGCCGCCGAAGGAGCGGTTGGAGAGGAGGCCGCCGTACTCTCGCGCGAACGGAACGCCCTGCGCAACGCATTGATCGATGATGTTGTTGCTGATCTCCGCAAGGCGGTGCACGTTCGCCTCGCGCGAACGATAGTCACCCCCCTTGATCGTGTCGTAGAAGAGGCGCCAGACGGAGTCGCCGTCGCCCGGATAGTTCTTCGCGGCATTGATGCCACCCTGCGCCGCGATGCTGTGCGCGCGGCGGGCGGAATCCTGGATGCAGAAGGAACGGACGTTGTAGCCCAGCTCTGCCAGCGTTGCCGCGGCGGATGCGCCGGCCAGACCGGTGCCAACCACCAGAATGGTATGCTTCCGCTTGTTGTTCGGATTGACAAGCTTCGCCGTGTTGAGATAGTTCTCCCACTTCTGTTGAAGCGGGCCGGCGGGGACCTTGGAGTCCAGTCGGGGAGAGTTGTTCATGGTTGAGGACGTCATGCCGCACCTCCCTGGAAATGAATCCATATGGGGAGGAAGATGAAGGCTGCAGCAAGGATGATGGCGAGGATGAACGCCAGAGCATAGATCGTGCCCGAAGCGCGAGGCTTCATCGCTCCGAGCGATTGCAGCATGCTCCAGATGCCGTGGCGAAGATGGAAGCCGAGAAGCAGAACCGCGCCCACGTAGAAGATCACCCATCCGATGTGCGAGAAGGTCTCCACCGTGATGCGGCGCAGGTCATGGATCTTCGTGCCGTCGCTCAGCGTCTGCACGTATCCCTCCGCCTCGCCCGGACCGAACCGGAACTGAAGCACATGAACGGTGATGAAGATGAGCATCACTGTTCCGGTGATGATCATCGTGCGCGAGGAGATCGATTGCCTGCTGGGGGCTCCCTTGCTGCCGTGTACTGCGTATCCCTGCCTGCGCGCCGCACGCTTGCGCATCCAGATCGTGATGCCGATGTAGGCATGCAACAGGATGGTTACGCCGAGGCCGATCTCCACCAGGTAGAAGAGCTTGCCGAAGCCGTGAAGGAAGGCGCCGTACTTGTTGAACGCCGTCGGATCGTTGCCGAGGAGGCTCAGATTGCCCGATATGTGCGCGATCAGATAGAGAACGAGCAGCACACCGGTGATGCCCGTAAGCACCTTCCGCCCCACCTGCGAGGTGAGAGCCGAGAACAAACGTGACTGGTTATTCATAGCGATTCGATTGACACGCGGAACCCGGTGAGCCGGGCTCCGAAGGAGTGTGCCGGGCCGCCCGATGGAAGGACAACCGCAGGACAGACCGGGAGAAGATACAATGAGGTGCCCCTAACAGCGCATGACAAATGTCACGTTTGGGGATTGTTGACGGGTTTTACCCGGTTTGACCCGATGCTCAGGCCCCCAGTTCCTCCAGATGCTCATCCCACTCGTCGGGCACGGGGAGTGCCTTGTCGTGCCAGATGGCGAGCAGCAGAAGAAGAAGCGGGCTGCCGAGCGCAACGAGCCCGGCCGCGTACGGGAAGCCCTTCCCCCTGGCCACCATGCATGCGCCGGCGAGGTAGGTTGCAAGCCCAAGGATGAACGCCGGTCCTGCCAGGGAGAGCGAGATCGCAGATCCCGGGAACAGCAGGTGCGGCGAGAGCCCGAGCACGATTCCCAGAATCACGGCAAGCCCGCCCCACTTCTTGAATCGACCACGCCGCATCCGTTCGGCCGCGACAGTCGGAGCCTCCGCCGGCAGATCCTCCACCAGCGCAACGTGGCAGTCGGAACAGAACGCGAACCCGGGACGGTACTCGGCGCTGCATTGTGGACAGTACATGGCGGAGAGGAATCGTTGTTGCAATGAGATCCACCGGTTCGTTCGCGACGTGTTGTTCGCGACGGACAGGAAGCGATCCTTCAGCCGGAGCCGGTTGGTACCGTGCCGGGTCCGGCACGGCCTGCGCGAGGCCAGGGCACCGCGGCCGGATGACCGAACGAGCGTCCTCGGTTCTCCGGTCAGCCGGCCGCAGCGATCACGTCCGGTACCTGTCCCGGATGACGAAGAGGATGAGGAGGCCGATCATCCCAACGAATATCAGCAACCCGGTATACCAGGGATATCCCTTGGAACGGGCGAAGGAGAACGCGCTGGCAATGAAGATGCACTGCGCCGCCGCGAGCGCGAGAAACAGGAACACCCCTGCGAAGGAGAACCCGCCGTCGGACGAGGAGGAATGCCCGCCGGTGGCAACACCGATGATCACCATGCTCCCAACCAGTACGGCGATGCCGATGTACAGGAGCCGCCGGGCCTGCGAACGGTACATGCCGGCGCGCTCGCGGCTCACCATCCTCGAGGCCCAGAAGCGGGGCACATCCATATTCAATGCCCCGCCGCACTCCGTGCAATCGGTCTCATCCTCTTCGAACTCGAGCAGGCAGGTTTCGCAGTACATGGTATCCCGTGACTGGTTGCAGGAATCACAGAGAGTAAGGATGCATGGCGGCGAAGCAGGCGGAGATCATGCCCAGGCTGCCGCAGCCTATAGGAATCCGCGTTCGCGCAGAACAGCGATCACGCGTCCGGGAAAGTTGGTGACGATCACGTCCACACCGTAGCGAAGAGCACGCTCGATCTCCTCAGATGTGTTGATGGTGTAGACCGCAAGCGGCAGGTGATGCTGCCGCGCATCGTGAACGCGTTCGTGTGAAAGCTGGTGCTTCCCCAGCACAACCGCCCGGGCACCAACCGGGAGAGCACGCTCGGAAGGAAGGGCGCGATCCTCCGGTCCCAGAATCACGGCGCACGGAACGTCCGGGTTTATCGCAGCCGCCGATGCAAGCATCTCATGGTCGAAGGATGAGACGAGCGTGTACGGAACCATGTCCGCAACCTCCACGGTTCGCAGAACGCCTGCCAGCAGCTTCTCACCGTTTTCGGGATCGCCATCGTAACGCTTCAGTTCGATGTTGAGATAGGCCCGCCCCTTCAGATACTCCAGCACGTCGAGCAGCAGCGGCACCGGCTCGCCGGCGTAGCGTTCATCCATCCATCCGCCGGCATCCAGCGTGCCGATCTCGTAGTATGCATGCGCATCCACGCGCCCGCTTCCGTTGGTGGTTCGCCCCAGCACGTGATCGTGGAAAACGATCAGGCGATCGTCCAGCGTCCGCTGCACGTCGATCTCCACCATCGCCGCCCCGGCCTCGACGCCGAGACGCACGGCTGCCATGGTATTCTCCGGCGCCGTGCCCGAACTGCCGCGATGGGCAACGACGAGCGGACGCGTTCCAAACGGATATTCACGCAGTGGGGGAAGCATGCTCGAATTTCTCTCCTTGGTCGAAACGAAAACCTCGAACGAACTCCGCAGCGGTCATGGCCCGCTTCCCCTGCTGCTGTACCTCCAGCACATTGAGGGCCGTCGTCCCGGTCCCCACGAGCAGCCGCTCGCCGCGCGCCTCAACGGTTCCCGGCGGAATGCCTGAAACGTCTGTCAGGCGGCTGCGATAGATCTTGATGGTTGCTCCGGCATACGAGGTGAACGCGCCGGGATGCGGCGACAGCCCGCGAATGAAATCGTGGAGACGCCCGGCCGGAAGGCTCCAATCGATCGCGCAGTCCTCGCGGAAGATCTTCGGCGCCGGCGTGGCCTCCGCATCGTCCTGCTCCACCGGCACGATCGCCCCGCGCTCTATCATCGCCAGCGTGTCGCGAACGGCAACCGCCCCCACCTCCATCATCACGTCGTGCAACTCCCCGGCCGTCATCTCCGGGCCGATGGGGATCGTGCGCTGAAGGATGATGGTGCCGGTGTCCACGCGCTTCCGCAGAAAGAACGTCGTGACGCCGGTCTCCGGCTCACCATTGATGATCGCCCAGTTGATCGGCGCCGCGCCGCGGTATTTCGGCAGGAGCGATCCGTGCAGGTTGAAGCTGCCGAGCCGGGGAATCGTGTAGACCATCTCCGGAAGGATACGAAATGCCACCACGCAAATCACGTCCGGTGCCGCCGAGCGAATCCGGTCGCAGAACGATTCCTCCTTCAACGACTCCGGGGTAACAACGTCCAGCCCGCGCTCGAGGGCAAACGCCTTCACGGCGGAGGGGCTCAGCTTCAACCCCCGGCCGCGCTCGCGATCGGGCGTGGAGACCACGAGCGGAACATCGTGTCCGGCATCGAGGATGGCTCGCAACGAGGGAACGGCAAACTCCGGCGTCCCCATGAAGATCACACGCATCAACGAATGTAGTTCGGTTCGAGGTGATTACAATGCTCGGCGGCGTACGCGCCTGCACCGGGATGCCGGCCTGCACCGGAACCGCCGCGGGGGCGGCCCCGGCGGCGGCTCGCTATCGTACACTGCGGCCGGCGGCTCAACGCCGCGACGCCCAATGCCATGAGGTCCACGGCCATGAAGCCCGGCGCCGTCGCGCTCAGCGCCCCGGCTGGCCGGTCTTCATGCGTTGCAGGTTCTCGGCGCCGATCTCGGCGCCGCTGTGAGCAACCCAGCGGCCGCGCAGCACGTCCGGCGCCTCCGTGTAGCAGATCGCCCCGAAGTCATCGGACGCGCTCCCCCATCCCACCGCGATCTGCTTGCCGCAGCGAATGCCGACTCCGTAGTAGACATCCTGATTGACATGCCACTCGAAGCTGTACATGTCGCCGTCGTGCGATACCTTCAATGTGCCGCTGTAGCCGCTGCCGGAGGAGCTGCCGTTGGAAGGCGGGTTGGTTCCTGCAACGCGGAACTCCGTCGCCTTGGCGGAGATGGAGCCGCCAACCAGATACTCCGCCCCTTGATCCTCCGGACTGCCGGAGTTGGCCCAGACGCCGTTCACGGTGGAATCGTTGACGATGGTATAGAGAACGAAGCCGAAGTTGGCGTTGCCCCAGGCGCAGTAGAGCATGCGATCCTGCTCGACGCCGAAGCCCTTGTATGTCTTCCCCGCCGCGTTCCATGCAAGGTTGTAGATAAGCTTGCCGGGGGTGATATCCACGAAACCATCGTATCGCGAGCCGCCGTAACGGCCATCGGTAATCGTCCAGCGGCCGGTGAGCAACGCATCGTTCTGTGCATGAACGGCCAGCGGAGCAACGAGCGCGGCGAACGCCACCAGCAATGCAACTCTGGAAACTCTGTTCATTCTGTACGCTCCATTTGTGGATCGGTTGTTCCGTATCGCAACGGCGCGAAGGATACGAACTGCGCGCAAACTAATCGATCGCCCCGCCACGGCATGCCCGAACGGCGAGGGCACCTGCTATCAATTCGGCTATCAATTCGCAGCCGCCGCGCGCGATCCTCCCCACTCCTTCACTCCCATCCGCTCATCAACGGACGTAAACGCAGCATCGCGCGGATGCAGCGGCTCCATAGCCTTCCAACGTGCGGACCCGCCCTCATGATAGCAGCCCTGCAGGTGGGTTGCCCCTGCAGGCCGTTCTAGCCGTGCATCGTGGGAGCGGAGGCCAGCGCCAGCACGATCTCCGCCTCGCGGGCAGCCAGGGCATCCAGGCGTGCGCGTACGTCCGGCTCCGGATAGTATTCGCAGGCGATGTCGTAAAACGTACGGTAGTGGCCGGCCTCCGATGCAAGAAGCGACCGGTAGAACTCGCGAAGCGATTCATCCGGAACGTGCCTGCTCAGCATGGAGAAGCGTTCGCAGGAACGCGCCTCGACCAGCGCCGCCACCAGAAGCAGATCCATCATCCGCTGCGGCTCGTTCTGGTGCACCTCGCGATGGAGCGCCTGAACGTAGGGATCCCCCGGATCGCGCTCCAGATCCACTCCCCGCTCCCGCAGCAGAGAATAGACCATGCCGAAGTGTTCCATCTCCTCCTTCGCCAGCGCGATCATCTCCCGCACCAACATCTCGCAGCCGGGATACCGGCTTACCAGCGCCATGGCGTTCACCGCCGCCTTCTTCTCGCAGTGTGCATGATCGAGCAGAACGCGATCCAGATCGGCCTGTGCGGCTTCGATCCAGGATGGCTGCGATGGTACCTTCAAACAAAGCATGGGACTACACGTTCCTTCGTGGGACGATTCCAACAGCGGCGGCCGGCGGGTTCCCCTTCCGGCTCCCGATCCCGGCCGATGCATCTATCACGGATTCAACAGATGCATCGTTATGAAATATATCGCGAAGAGCATCATCACACCGCCATAGATTCTCTCCAGCGTCACATTACGCAGACGCGTTGCGATACGTGCGCCGAGATAGCTCATCGGTATCACGGAGATGGAAAGAATCAGCGCAACGTTCCAATCGATATGCTCCAGCATGCCATGCACCACCACGCCCGGAAGCGCCAGAAGCGCAACGCAGAAGAGCGAGGTCGCGAGGGCGCTCTTCATCGGGAGCCGGAGGATCTTCACGAAGGTCGGCACCAGAACCATTCCGCCGCCGATGGCCAGAAAGCCGCTCATGAAGCCGGCCACCGCACATGCCAGATAGGCCTGCGTTCCGAACGTCCGCTCCGGAAGGGCCTCCAGTGCCTCCAGCTCCGAATCCTTGCGCAGCCCGCGCCGCAGGAAGGTCCACGATACGAAGAGAAGCGTCAGGCCGGTTGCCACCATCAGAACCGCATCCGGCGTGACCTTCGTGAGATAGGAGCCGACCACCGTCATCGGCATCGCCACCATGACGGCGCGCAGCCCCACCTGGTAGCGCACCAGACGATTGCGGGCGTAGGCGATCGATCCGGAAATCGACGACGGGATCGCGGCCGGCAACGGCGTTGCAAGCGCGAGCTTCGCCGGCAGAAGCAGCCACACATTCAACAACGGAGTTGCGAGCAGAGCACCTCCGATGCCGAACATCCCGGATGAAACACCAATGATGGCGCCGATGACGATAGTGACGAAGAGATTCACGGTGATCCTGTTTGTGCATGCAGACTGGTGATTCGCGGTCATGAATCGCAGACCGCCAGCCGCCGGTAGAACTTCCTACTTCCCCTCGTACGGCCGCTGCACGAGCGCGAAGCCCAGCGTGACATACCAGAACGAACCGGAGAACGATGGGTCGTAGGAGGAGAGCCCGGTGTGCGTACAGCCAACGCGGGCCCGGAAATCGAGATGGGGTCCAACGTCGAACGGGACGCGGCAGCCAACCATCACACCGATGTCGTACCCGATCGCGTCGCCGGTATGCGGAGGTTCCGGCGCGGTGTCATCGGTTGTCCGAACGCTCATGTTCTGCACACCGAGCCCCGCGAAGGGCGTCACGGCAAGGCGGCCGTTGCGGAACTCGTAGCCAACATCCAGCGCAATGCTGGTCAGCTCCGCATTCCCCTGCGGCCACGAGGAGCCGCGGACCGTAAACGGACTGGAGGCGTGCGCAACACCGAAGAGAAACGATGCAGCCACCGTCACCTCACGGATGTACAGCTCGCCGGCCAGAAGCGGCCCATGGGCGTAGGCAAAGCGACCGCCGAGGTCACCGCTGAACCGGCCGACGCCGTATCCCGCGCTGAAGGCGGCACCGAACGGCACCTCACCATAGTCTCGATGGATGTAGCGCCGGGCAAGTGGAACAAGCTGTGATGCAGGGTACTGCCCGGCGAATTTCTCCACCCTCCCGTTCAACTCCTCACGGCCTCGCAGACCGCTCACGAAGAGATGATTGATGAGCAGGTTGAAGAACATCCGCTCCGCATCGGAAGGCGCGCGTTCGTCCAGTGCCGCGGCAACGGATTCGGCCCGCGTCCGCAGGGCCTCGCGCAGCAACGGATACAGCCGGTCGTGGTAGTCCGGATGCTCGCCGTATGCCGGAACCGCCTCCTCCATCAACGCGCCGAGCCGCGCCGTATCCCGAAGCAATGCGATGTCGGCGAGCATCGTCTCAGCAAGCAATCGCTCCGAACCTGTCAGCGCCGATGCATCGGTACGATCGATGGTGCGCAGCACGTCGCGCGCTCCGGCGCGATCGCTCCCCTGGAGGTCGCGCGCAAGCAAGCGTCGCGCGGCAGCCAGAAACGGAAGCCCCGGAAACGCAGCCGTGATCCTTCTCGCCGTGGCGGCGGAATCCGAAACCCTGCCGCCCCCCTGCGCGCGCATCTGCGCAACGAAGAAGACCAGCAGGAAGGCGAGTGTTGTGAGGGAGCGGAGCGGAGCGCTCATCGAGGCCGGAATGGCTGTTGAAGGATGTCGATGCCGTTCACCGTGCAACAATGATTGGATCTCCTGCGGCCGAGCGGACGCAGCAGCCGAGCGGACGCAGCGGCTGAGCGGATGCAGCGGCTGAGCGGACGCAGCGGCTGAGCGGATGCAGCGGCTGAGCGGATGCAGCGCCCGGCTTCTGCGGTCGCGATCGTTCAAGAGTCCGCCGGAGGATCGTGCAGGAGTCTGCTAGAGGTTCGGCTTCAGCGGCTGAAACCTGATCGTCTCCACCGCAGCTGTCAGCCGGTTCACCAGTATGCTGTCGCTTCCCACCACGAACGCATGGAACATCACCGGCTCCGATACGTTGCGAATCCGTGACTGCGGGAAGAGTTCCGCGGTCATCGTCTCCCGCTGATACAGGCGCTCGCCCGCATCGCCGGTGATGGTGCGTTCGCGCCAGATCACATCGGCATCGGCAACACGCCCGCGATACCGTTCGCACTCCGCCGTATCCGGAATGATGTGAATCGGCGAGGGCTCCACGTCGATCACCAGCATTCCGCGCTGGGTCTGTCCGGTGTCGGCCGGTGAGTAGACGAAGAACTTGTCGAAGCGGTTTTCACGTGTCCATTCGGAGGCGAATCCCTCCGGCACCATCATCGTGATGTCGTTCACGCCGGTGTGTCTGTTCAACAGCCGGATCTCCTCCATGCGTACGCCGCGAAGCTGGGCGCTTCGGTCCTTTCGCGGAGTACAACCGGTTGCCATGCCCATGATCAGCACCGGCAGTATTGCCGCCAGCACCAGGACATGCGCCCCGCGGCCCATGGTCGAATTGAACAACGTGCACATGCGAATGTGGGTTAGAGATCGGCCGCCACGCAGCCGGCTGTTCTCCGGCCTGCAATCCCCCGCACGCACCGTGGTGCGCGGGCAACGGCAGTCTGCACCGGACTGCCTAGGGTGAGAGCGCGAGCGTTCCGGCGGCCCGCATCAGTTCGGCGACGCGGGTGGAATCGCTTCCGGCAACGTAGACGTAGAGATGAAGCGGCGCACGGCCAAGCTCCGGAGAGATGGTTGCAAAGATGTCATGGCTCGCGATCTCGCGCTGGAAGTAGGGCGCGCCATCGGGAAGCTTCTCGGTCCAGATTCTCCAGATGACCGGCGTGTTGCAGAGCGTGGCCGGCTGCTCGCCGTACTTCATTCCCTTCTCGATCGCCGTGCGCGGGTTCACGCCCACGTAGAAGCACATGAAGCCGGGGGTGATCTTCGTGGAGTCGCGCAGGCTGGGGTCATCGTTCCGAACGAAGAAGTATTCATCGTTGGGAAGATGGCTCAGATCCTTCACGGTATAGCCGGCTGGGAGCGTGATGAAGAAGTCCGGTGCAGGGGTGTGCCGCGTGGGAAGATGAAAGCGGCCGGCCGGAAGGTTCGTGCGGAACGTGGTATCGGCCGGCGCCTTTACCGAATCGCGCCCGGAGGCGCCTCCGGACTGCTTCGCAGCCGGGCCCTTGTCGCCGCAGGCCGCGAACAGCATGCAGAGCACCGCCGCCATCGCCAGGCAGACGCATGTGGAAGTACGAAGGGTGATCATGCCGTGCAGCTCTCCAGATATGCCTCCAGCACTTCACGCCACTCCGATCGCACATTCATCACGTCGTGAATCGAGGCGAGCGCATAGACCTTCAGCCCGGTCTCCTCCTCGAAGACCTCGCGTGCCGTGCGGCCGCTGGCGTCCACGGCCTCGGCGCGATCGAACGCAATGATGAAGCCCAGCGGCTCGCAGCCGGCCTCGCGCAGCTTTGCAATCGCCTCCAGCTTCGTGCCTCCGGTGGTGATCACGTCATCGAGGATCACCGCCGTATCCCCCGAGCGGAGCACGCCCAGGAAGGAGCTTGCATCGCCGTGCGTCTTGGCCTCCTTGCGATCGCTCACGGCCCGCATCTCCTCGCGCGGCGAACCCTCCAGCGCAGCCGCCATGGCGACCGCTATCGGAATCCCCTTGTATGCGGAGCCGAACAGAACAGTGGCGCCGCCGAAATCCGGGATCAGATTCAGCAGACCGGCATACAGCTCCCCCATCTTCGCAAGCTGGCGCCCCGAACAGAGCGAACCGGTGTTGAAGAAGTAGGGTGACTTGCGGCCGCTCTTCAATGTGAAGTCGCCGAACGTCAGCACTCCTTCGTTGATGAAGAAGTCCACGGCGCGCGCATGAAGCTGGTTCTGTTCGCTCAACGATTGGTCGGACATTGTGTATCGGTTGAATGAGAGATATCTGTGCGTTCACGGCTCGGCTGCCGGCCATTCCCAATCTGGCTGCCGGCCCCAGATTGCCGGCCGCACTGCCAAATGGCGTGTACCGTGATCCCGGCAGCCAGCCGAAGGCCGGGGAGCATACACGCATGGAACGCGGTGCGCCGCTACGCGGCCCGGCGGCCGGGAGAAGATAATGGAGCTACAAACGGCACGCCGCCGTGCGGCTTTCCAGAGCGTGATCCTGTTGAGTGCTGATGCGATGCCGCCCATCCGCATCCGCTGCATCCGCCGACGAGCGGTACATGCGTTTCCGTCACTACAGTCCGCTAGTCCACCGGGAGATCGTCCGGAACGTCGATCTCCATCCGGAGCATCGCCGAGGAGAGCGTCTTCCCCTGCGCATCCAGCTTCAGCGACACCGTCCCGCCGCCGCCGAGGGTGTTGTGCAGAAGGAAGTTGAGCGCCCAGAGATTCGGCAGCTCGAACCGTTCCACGGGACCATGACAGATTCCCGTGAAGTGCTCCTTCACACGCTCCGCCGTCAGGGCCTCCGCGATGATGGGATACCACTCGGCGCGGCGCGCGATCACGCCCACGTTGCCAGCGTCCCCCTTGTCTCCGGAACGCGCGTGCGCAAGCTTCAGCAGTTGAACTCGTTTCATCGGCTCTGATTGTTGTTGGCCGGCCGCGCGCGATCCGCAGCCCTTCCACCGGGACTGCTGGCGGTCCGCCGGCTGTTGATTACCTGCCGCCGGAGGAGGGGCCGCTGATGTTGAAGAGCGGAGCGAGGAGGGCAACGCGCAGCTTCGTGTAGATGTCCGAGAGGCCGCCTCCCTTCCCGTCGTTCGTGTAGAGCTTCCCCCCCAGATATGCCTTGTCGATGCTCAGCTTCGCTCCGCCAAGCCGGGCGCGCACCCAGATGTGCGGCATATCGGTCATCATCATCGTGGTATCGTTCACGAAGCGCAGCAGCCCCAGCTCGTGCGCCTTCTGGAACAGCGCCTCCGCCTGGTCGTTCGCCATCGGCCTCCGCGAACGGTAGCGGATGTCGTCACGATCGAACTCATCGTACCGCCATGCCTCCGCCTCGTAGATATAGAACTTCGCCGGAGAGGTTCGGAAGATGGAGATGCGGGCATCGCACTTGCCGAAACAGGTTCCGATCTCCATGTGAATGTAGTCGCCGTCGGAGATCGCCACCAGACTGTCCAGGCGCACCGCCGTGAAGTCCGGATAGGTGATGTTCGCGGTGTTGATCGGCATCGCCTCGTCGTGCGCGGGCTGCGCGGCGGACGTTCCGCTCCCCCTGTTCGCCTCCTTCGGAGCGGAGCAGGCCGAGACGAGGAGCAGCATGGAGCAGAGTCCGGCAATTGTGATTCGCATGGGCAGATATCGTAGGATCTGGTTCCGGGATCGCGTGTCAGCCCTGCCGGGCTGCCGCAGGCGGCTGGCATTCAGACTTCCGTCACCTCGACACGCACACGCGAATCGATGCGGGTCTTCTCGATCAGTGCCGGCCAGTATGCCACCACCTCCGACGGGCGCGGGCGTCCGCCGGCGAAGCCGGTGACATTGGGAGGGCCGGTGAGAATCAGCGGAGCGATCTCCTTGCCGAAACGCTCCACCGCCTTGAAGTCCGGTCCGCGCACACCGATGCGCATCATCACCTCCTGCGGGTCCGGGTTGGCCGCCTCGGAGAGCGGGCCGTGGCAGGCGTTGTAGCCCACGAACTCGGTGAGCACCTCCTCGAAGTGCAGCCCCAGCTTCTCCAGGCGCGCGCGCAGAATGGCATCGGCCGCCTTCGCCTTCTCGATGGCATCGGGCCATGCATAGGTAAGCGTGGCAAATGCGGAGTAGCCGTCGGCATAGCTCATGGAGACCTTGTAGAACGGCGTGTTGGGACGGCCGGTAATGCCGTGCACGCGAACGCGATCGTTCCCCTCGTCCTCCAGATGGATCGTTGTGAAATCCGCGATCACATCCGGAGTGATATACTCATTCGGATTGCCGATCTCGTAGAGGCACTGCTCGGCGACCGTGCCGCGCGAGACACGCCCGCCGGTGCCGGCATGCTTCGTCACTACGAACTCGCCTCCCGGCGTCGCCTCGATGATCGGGAAGCCGATGTTCGCCATGTCCGGAACGTTCCGCCAGTCCTCCATGTAGTTGCCGCCGGAGGACTGCGCGCCGCACTCGATGATATGCCCGGCGATGGTTCCGGCCGCCAGACGGTCCCAGTCCTCCATGCTCCACCCGAACTCGTGGATCATCGGCGCCAGGCAGAGCCCGGTATCGGTGGTGCGCCCGGTTACGATGATCTGCGCCCCCTGCCGGAGCGCCTCGACGATCGGAGCGGCGCCGAGATAGACGTTCGCCGAGAGGATGCGATCGCGGATCGATGAGCCGGGCTCGCCGTTCTCCATGTTGCGCAGCTCCGCCCCCTGGGCACTGAGCGCATCGAGGTCATCCAGGATGTTGTCGCCGGTGACGATTCCGATCTTCATGCTGACGCCATGCCTGCGTGCAACCTCCACGATCGCATCCCGGCATGCCTCCGGGTTCACTCCGCCGCCGTTGGTGATGAGACGTATCCCCTTCTCGGCCAACTGCGGCATGATCGCATCGATCGTCGCCACCAGGTCCTTCGCATAGCCGAGCTTCGGATCCTTCAGCTTCTGCTTCTGCATGATCGACATCGTTACCTCGGCAAGGTAGTCCATCACCAGATAGTCGATCGGTCCCCTGGTCACCTGATCGATCGGCGCGGTGAGAAGGTCTCCCCAGAATCCCTGGCCTGCCGCGATGCGGATCATCTGCTTCATCGATGCCCTTCGTTCTGTTGTTGATCGGTACAGGACGCCCCGTGATCGGTACGGGGCGCCGTTGATCGGTGCAAGAAGCGTAAAACTACAAAGCCGCGCGGTTTCGCGCGGCATCGGCTACAACTGTGTACAAAAGCGCGGGGGGATGTTCGATGGGAGACGGCGCCGGGCTGTGGTACGATTGTTCGGCCCCGGTTCTTCAAGGCATCACATTGCCGGTGATTTCCGGAAGCGAAATGGCGACGAGTTTTGCCATTGCGGCCGCATAGCAGATATGCCGATCGTTGCACCGGGTACGACGCGCTCCCTGCACCATCAACCGGCTTCATTCACCATGTGAGCGGCCGGGAAGATGGGTAACAAAAGTGTCCGAAGACATAGGTAACACATTTGAGTAGTTCGGCAAGTGAGAGGCGCGCGCCGGCGGGAGCCGTTGGCGAGCTCAACGCCAAGCGCGCCGCGATCAATGGATGCGAT
>DASZRW010000129.1:0-2305 GCA_035549015.1 Kapaibacterium sp. (SeqCode) | reverse complement strand
GCTTAGATTGCACCCGTCAATCAGCCGATACCGGGCCGAGAACGGACGAAAATGCAATCTAGCAAACCGATGTCACGAAACAGTACTCAAACTGAACGCTCTACTGCTTCAAATAGCAGAAAAACACTAGCGACGAAAGCGAAGCGTGATCGCAGGCGGCAGTTCACGCTCCCCCGCGGGACCTATGCCGCGGTCGCCCGCCGGCTGGGGTTGCACCCGAAGCAAGTCTGGGAGCGCGTGAATCGGTCCCGGTCGCCCGAGGTGATGGAGGCGGTGGCCGCCTACATCACCGAAACCACTACGCGCCGTGCGGCAGCAGAGGAGGTGTTGCGCAATGCCTGCCGGTGATCATCGTTTGGCCGCCGTCTACAATACCGCCATGCGCGGCATGACCGCTGAGGATCTGGCTGCAGCCCTGGGTGTCAGTGCGCGCGCTGTGCGTAAGCGCGAGGGGATTGAGGCATACGTCTGCGGGCAGGTCCCGGGCCCTGGACGGCCACGGCAGCTCTACAGCCCCGACGCATTGGGCCTGTGGGGGATGGCTCTCCCGGTGGCGCCGGAACCACGCCAGCAACGCGGCGCACGGAGCGACCGCGGACAGGTCCGCGGCTGCACCCCGGAGGAATGGCAGAGCCTCTGCAGCATCGTGCAGGGGTTCTACATGGCGAGCGCACAGCCCAACCTGCGCCTGGCCTGCGAGCAGGCCATCAATGCCGTCCGGTCTGCCGGTACGGAGCCGGTGCTGACGCACCAGCAGGTATACAAGCGGTTGACACGTCGCGATACCGTGGATGGGATCCATGTCAGCCCCTACTATCGCGAGGGATGGGAGATCGTGCATCAATCCCGCTGGCGCGTGAAGTCAACGGCCCTGGGTCTTGCGAAACGGCGGTTCGACTGGCAGGCGTTGTGGGAGGATCTGGGGTGGGCCGGCAGGGGGATGGGGGCATTGCGCGGCTGGAGTATCGACGTACGGATGGGTGACGCATGGACGCGCGGCCATGATGGCGCGATGCATCTGCCGGCAGCCGTGTACATCCGCGACTGCCTGACCGGCATGCCGATCTGGGTTGAGCCGGTCGAGACCGAGACGGCCGACAGCATCATCGGTGCGGTGCTCAAGGCGATGATGGCCTGGCAACGGACACCGGACATCTGCTTCGTGATCGACAATGGCGCCTCCATGGTGGCACAGCGCACCATGGGCGTGCTGCGCAGCCTGCTGCCAGCATCCGCATGGGATGAAGCGGCGCGCTATCCGGAGCTCTTCGGAGCCGAGGCATCCCCGATCATGCATAACCTGCCGAACATCCCCACCAGCCCGTTCAAGGCTGCGTTAGAGCGGAGTTTCCGGCTGATCAAGGATGAGTATGACTCCAGCCGGCACTCATTGACCTATCAGGGAGGATCGCGCCAGGAGGCTGTCCAGCTCCGTGTGACGCATCGCGCTACGCATGAGTATCTCCCGGAGGCCGTGATCAGCAGCACAGCGAACTACTTCGCGGGCCTGGGCGACTGGCTCTACAGCGATTACGTGGCCCGCGAGCGGCCGCGGATGTTCCCCACGCTGGAACGCCGCGGCATCACCCCGTCGATCGGCGCCGCCTTCCAGTATTACTACGACCCGCGCCTGCAGCTCCCCATGGGCGAGCGGATCGCGCACCTGTTGTATTGGGCCAGCCGCCGGCGCCAGCCGGTACGCGCGCAGCTCGGCTATGTGGATGCCACGATCGATGGCGAGTACTGGCACTGCCTCTCCGCGAAGCTCGACCATCACACGTACAATCACCCGGTGATGGTGCTGCCGATCCCGGATACCGATTTCGCCATCCTGATGCTGGTGGATGATCCCCAGCGTCCGGTCTACCTGGACACCGCGCGCAACGGCTACATCCGTACTGCTGAGGACCTCCGCGAGGTGACCCCCCTGGCACGTGAGGTGCAGGGGAACGTGCGCGCACGCCTGCGCGAGGCACGTGAGCGCATCGAGGTGCAGACATGGGAGACCACCCACCCTGCACTGGACGTACGGCCGGCTCTGAGCGCTGAGGGCCAGCGCCAGGCGGCGGCTCTGATTGATGGAACAGTGCTCGAGACCGAGCACATCACCGATGCAGCGGAAGACCTGCCGGCTGCCGGTGATGCCACGCTGGATGCGGACATCGACCGGCATCTGGATGAGGCGGATGATATCTGGCAATGAATTCAAACCATGGAGTACACATGAGCAACGATCTGAAGATGAACGGCCATGCGATCGCCGTTGCGGCCGCGGAGGTCGACCTCCGCAGTGTCCCGCGCGAAC
>DASZRW010000128.1:0-5695 GCA_035549015.1 Kapaibacterium sp. (SeqCode) | reverse complement strand
TCGGGAGATGTATACGAATGTTGGCCGGGAGTTGTACTCCCGGCCCTTCCGGCCGAACGCTTGAGCCGCATAGCGGCGTACCATTGGTAGTGCATTGCCGGTCTCGTCCCGGCCAAGCTGCGCAGCAGCGTACCGGCCTTCCATGCGGGCGGAAGAATCGTGTGTGCTAGGAGGAATCAATGGCGCCGTGATGCTGCCGAGAGGGATGCCCAACGGGCGCCATTGGCCATACTGTCCTTCGGTTGTCGCGGAGTTCTCCCCGCATGTTGGCCGGGAGTTGTCCTCGCGGCCCTTCGGGCTGGCGGCCGGAGTTCAAACTACGGCCGAACGCTCAGGCCGCGCAGCGGCGTACCGGTCGGCCCGTTCAAGGCGGACGTCCCGCGTCGGCACATATCGCTTTGCGCACATCGACGGCAATCAACCATTATCATTTCACCATGGATCCTTCAGCTCCATACATCACCGCAAGCGCTGCGCTTCTCGGCGTCATCATCGGTTCGTTGCTCACGGGCTTCCTCAAATGGATCGAGGAGCGGCATAATCGCCGCAGGGCGCTCAATCAGGCGCTGCATTCTCTTCTGGAGATTCGGCAGACCCTCAGGCGATTCGATGCCACAAAGAATGTGCATGCCGTAGGGGAAGTAATTGCCGAAAAAGCAGGGATACCAATTGAGGAATTATCAACCCCAATGGACCAGGCCGCGCCGATGGTTCAACTGGCGCATGCCGCCGCATGGGACGAAACACTCAGCGATCGATTCCGCGAAACAGCAAACGCCGTTGCCGCGTTCGATCCCCTCCTGGCGTATGAACTCCATGGCGGCGCCGTTCTGCAATTGCTCGCGCAGTATATACCAACGTACAACAAACAGGTTTTGTACATGCTCAATCGGTCGAGGCCGGACGAACGGGCTGCCTATGAGAAGTACAGGCACATTCCCGAAGATTTCATCCGCAACGAGGCGATCCGGACAATCGAAGGCGATGCTCGCATGATCGCCAAAAGAATATCAAAACGTCGCGCCGGAGAGATTGAGCAAAAGCTGGCCGAGAACTACGAGGAGGAAAAGCGCAAAGACGACGAACGGTACCTGGACTTCCTCATCGAGCGCGGCATTCTGAGCGTACAAGTCCAGCCCCAGGCCGGTACAGACGGGGCATCATCGTGATAACATGGTTCGGGCCGGTACGGGCGTTGGGACCGCGATGGCCGGGAGTTTCACGTTGCCCGGCAGTTGCATCCCCGACCGGCCCCGGCAGCGCGTTTGCAGCCGGAGCGAGGGCAGATCAGGTAGATTGATGAAAGGCTATTTGGGAGTAGGGGGCAGAGCACTATTTTTCGGCTGTTGAACAACGCCATCCCCAGGCACACCCCAACAACGGCGTCGGCAGCCAGCCGGCACGCATGCGTAATCATACATTCAATGATCACATCATGATTGTTCAGCCGTCCACATCAACCGATCCATCGGATGACTTCGGGCGCGTCAGGTGCGTGCGCCTTCAGATCGACGAGATCAACAGCACCGCCCGCAAGAAATTGAAGGGTGACCGCGCCACGGACAACTTCCGATGCCGCCTGACGCGCATTCTTATCGGTCTTGGAACCATTATCACCGCCGGAGCGACCGTTGCGGCAGCATTCGACAAGGACGGCATCCTGCGCATTTTCGACAAGGGCCTGCTGCCGTTTATTCTCGGGCTGACCATTCTGATTCTCGGCTACTACACCGTGCCGATTCACATCGCCTTCATAGATCGCCGCCACAATCTCTATTTCATCCTCAGGCGTACTCGAATCCTCCAGCGTCTGCCTATCAACCCCGAGGATCTCCCGTGGATACAACAGGAGCTCGACAAGCTCGAAAACCATGTCCTGAAGCCATGAATGCATTCAAAACCGGCCTGGCCTCGACTGTTCGCGAGATACAGCGTCGCAGTTCCACGTCACGACGCCTTCAATACCTGCTGGCGATTCTACCCACGACAATATTCGCCATTCTGTTTCTACTCGCGGGCAATCTGGCCGCTGAGTACAACGCGGCGTTTCGGGAGACCTCGAAGGATCTCCAAGCTGCCATTGAAGCACGAAACCGGGATGCAAAGCGCTGCGAACAGACAATCGACTCACTCAAGGGATTGGCAGATACGACATATAGGCATCGTATGGATCCACTGGGACCGGACTACAAGGACTTGATCCATAGCTGCGACAGTCTCAATCGCGTGATCGCGTATCTCAAGGCTGAAATCCCAAGGCATCAATTGCCGCTGTCTGGAGTGGGGCATCGAGGCCCCCAGGCAGGCGCCGGGAATCTGCCTCGTAAGTTTCGTCCAGAAATTCCGGCATCAAAAGGCCTGATACCGGCGACAGCGCAAACAGCGGAAGCAGCATCCTTGAAAGTCAGGTCGTGGAGAGTGAAGGACAAACTGACCAAACGGACGGCATCGCCCGCGAGCAGCGGCGTTATCGGATTTCGCAAATCGGAATTGAAGTTGGAAAGGGGACGCCACAGGCGGAAGTCTCGGTAACCTCATGTTGGTCGGGGATTATGCATCGTTGGCTGGGAGTTGTACTCCCGGCGCATCCCGCGCGTCGCCCTCGCCACGGGCTGAAAGCCCATGGCTCAGGTTCGGTCGCCCTGCCGGGCGAAGAGAGCGCAGGTGCCCCACCGTTGTCGCGGAGTTCACTCTGCAACCATGCGCCCCGGCGTTGCGCCGGGAGATGCATGCGCTTCTTACGGTCACCGGCATCTACAACGTGCTGGAGAAGCTCCGGAGGGGCGGGGCGCCGAGCGCTAAGGAGAAGACGATTCCCGCGGCGGGACTTGTTTCGGTGCTGCAGGGTATGCACGACGATCCTGACCTCGTCATCCTTGCGGCCTATGGCCCGGCCGGCTACTCTTACGGGCCTGGAGATTCTGGAGCGGTTGACGATCCTGAAAACGGCATGCACATTGTTGCGGCCAATTATTTTCAACCATTATTCAATTGTACTATGTCATCGAGCAAGCCACCGTTGATCAGCATTCACGGCATCCGAACGTATGGTGCCTGGCAGGAGTGGATTGGGCCGATCATGCGGCCGCACTTCCGATACCTACCCGTCAAGTACGATCAGTATCGTGCGTTGGGCGGCCTGAAGCTTCCGATGAATGAGCTGGTTCCGGCCGTTTCGGCGGTCGTTCTGGGGTGCGCGGCAGTGTTTCTCTACTTCATGGTCTCGTGGCCGGTTGCGCTGGTTCCGCTCGGCATTGCCGCAATGGTGATAGTGGCGTGGGGCTCCGGCAGTGCGCGCATCAACCGGACGGTTGACCACTTTCTGCAGTACGGATACGATGGTATTGGGCCTCCCGGGGAGCCCGTGAACATTATCGCGCACAGTCTGGGGACGTCGATTGTGTTCAGGGCGTTGGAGGAACAGCCGGTAGTTACCCTCGATCGCGTTGTTCTGGCGGGGAGTGTGTTGCCGCGCGAAACGCCGCTGGCGTACCACGTCAGGCCGGCGAGCGGAAAGCCGAGAATCAGGGCAATCCGCAACGAGTTCGGCGAACGCGACCTTCCCGCGCGAATGGCCGGCATGTTCCGCTGGTTCTTGAAGGATATGGGCGATGCGGGGTTCGCCGGGTTCATCGGGTCGAGGGACGTTGTTCACGAAGTGCAGGGCGGTACGGATCTTTGCCCGTGCGGAGTGCCTGTGCATAATGTGAAGACCCGGTTTCGGCACTCCAGCATGATGGTGACGCGGGTGCATGCGGCGCATATTCTGCTGCCGTGGCTGCTTGGATACGATAAGGGCAACTTTCAGGAGTTCCTGGGGACATGCAGCAAAATCGGCCGCGATGCGAGGAGCGTGCCTGCCTCCGGTGTACCGGTAGATGTGCTGATCCGGGCATATAACCTTGCGAAGGATGTAGATTGGATTCGAGGGGATGAGGGGTCGTTGTTGCAAGTGGCGGAGAAAGCATTCGGCCCGCTCACGGATAGCCGCAACCAACTCAGGGCGGCGCGTGCGTTGCTGATGATGTGCGAGGAGGTGGGGCGGGCCGTGGATGAGCTGGAGAAGAAGTGCCCGGAGGAGGATCAACTGACGGGGTTGGATCCGATGAAGGCACTCAAAAAGGCACTCAGCGTGCCCCCATTCCGCATATGAGCATAGATCATAACGGTGACCGATGACGATCGATGAAGCATTGCGCTGCCTTGCCGAGGACCGCCGGAACGAGCGCGCCTGGCTTGCGGTGTACCGCTACTACTGGCCGTATGCGGTTGCCATTGCGTATCGCCGTCTGCATCATCAACGGGAGCAGGCGAGTGAGGCCGCTCAGGAGACGTTTGTACGGTTGTTGCGGTATGCCGCGTTCGATCGGCCCTGGACGGAGGAGGGCTTCAAGCGGTATCTGGCGGCGATCTGTGCCCACGTATGCACGGATATGGAGACGGAGGGCGCCCGCCGGGCCAGCCGCGAACGTCCGCTGGAGACGGCGACCGCGGGAGAGGGCACGGGAGGGGTGGCGGAATCGGACGAGGCGCACTTTGTCGCGGAGGATGAGTACCGGGCGATTCTGGAAGGATTCGGCGAGCAGGACCGGGGCATTTTGGAGCTTGTAGTGAACGGACATTCGTTTGCTGAGATTGCCGATGCGATGGGAATGACCTATGCTGCTGTCGCGATGCGTGTTTCACGCCTGCGGGAGCGTTTCCGGCGGCTTCGCGATGGATAATGCATGCGTGGCCATCAGGCTCGGATTGTAACGGTCCGCAACGGGCTGTTCCGCCCCGTTAAGATCGGGCGCGCCGGGCGGTTATCATGAATAGAACCGGAAAGGTGGGCGGTGCATGTGCCCCCGGCCCGGTCTGCCATCAGGCTCTCCATTGATATGGATAAGGTCAGGAGGTATCTATCATGAACGGTACAGAGCGAAAGGGGCAGAACAACCCGGCGGCGGAAAACCAAAGGCGGGAGCGTATCGAGCAGCTTCGGGCAATGGGCGCGGATGCCGGGCTTGCCGAAAGCATCGCATCGGCGGAATTGGAGGCCATGGCGCAGAACACAACGCTGGGCCGGATGCTGATGGAGGATGCGCAGGCCATGGAGTATGCGCCGTATCCGACGGCGGAGTGCCTGATACCCGATGAAGTGCATGAATTCTGCAACGGCGGGGAGCTTCCGGCCGGCCGGAAGGCCCATCTCCAGGCTTGCGCCATCTGCCAGGCCATGATTGCGGCGTCGAAACCGGATGCGGAGCATGTGGGGAGATTCCTGCACGAATTCTCCGCGTTGGGCCCGATTCTGGATGCAAAAGATGCCAAAATGCAGGAACGCTACGGCACCCTTGCTCGGGCGAAGGAGAGCCTTGATGCAGAGAACGCTGAACGTGGCCGGCTACTGGAGGAACGGAATGCGGAGATAGCCGAGCTTCAAAGGAGGCTGGAGGCGGCGGAAAACGCAGCGGCGAAGGCGCTTGTCGCCGAATCTGCGTGAGAAGCTCGCCACGGGCTGAAGCCCATGGCTCAGGTTCGGTCGCCCTGCCGGGCGAAGAGAGCATTGTTGTGGTGGAGTACTCTCCGCGACAATGCGCCATGACGTTGTTCGGGAGATGTATACGAATGTTGGCCGGGAGTTGTACTCCCGGCCCTTCCGGCCGAACGCTTGAGCCGCATAGCGGCGTACCATTGGTAGTGCATTGCCGGT
>DASZRW010000127.1:0-16468 GCA_035549015.1 Kapaibacterium sp. (SeqCode) | reverse complement strand
GACGCTTGCGCTCTTCGATGCCGCCGGGCACGAGGTGCGGCGGATGGTGGACGGCGTTACGATGGATGACGGCCGGTACGCGCTGGAGGTTGACACGCGCGGGCTCGAGGCGGGGACGTATCTGGTGCAGCTTCGCTCGGGGCCGCTGCGGAGCGTTGCGAGGATGGTGGTGGTGCGGTAGGGCTATCGCGATACGGCTGATTGAATGCGCGCCCGCTCCGGTACGATATCGGAGCGGGCGCGTGGTGTTCGGTGGCTGTTCGGCACCGTGTGCGGAGGGAGCCGCATGCGTACTCCGGTGAGGCATAGGCGGCTCCTGTCAGAGCGCGTACGATGGGAGAGAAGGGAATTGCTACATATAGGCTGTGCGTTCGGTGCATCGCGGCATTGGCATACCGATGCCGGCAGTGCATTCCGTCCTGTCTGTAGCAACCCCGCCTCACCTCTGATTCCCCGCTCCCCGCAGGGAGCGGCCTGTTTGATGATGGATGAACGCGCCCGCCGGTTGTTCCAACGGGTGCGTGCTGCTCGGTGACGGTTCCTGCGTGTGCGGAGCGGGGCCACGGCGACCATAGGAATGGCGCAGGGCGATACTCCAGATCAAACATACCGATGACATTGCCGGCATCTTTCGCTACACTGCGTGGCCGTTGACGCTGACGGTCATGTGATACTTGCCGGACCCGGTCATGCGCACAAATCCTTCCTCCCGAAATACCGGGCTTACGTACCATGTGTCGCGAACGCTGCAATTATCCAGCCCTGTGAATTCCAGGTGCGGACGGCCGCGATATACGTATAAATGAATCCTCATCGCCGCCATTACCGCATCGGTCCTGCCAATCCTGAACAGGTCCAACGCCGCTCCGATTCCTTTGCATAGAAGGTTCACAACGAAACCAGGGTACTTGATCGGAATGCCGAGAATGTCTTTTTCGGACTGGCCAAGATCCTTGCCGAACGTTCGCACATATTCTCCCCACGACTTCTTGGAGATGCGCGCGGTTGAAATAGCGAAGTCGGCGGTGTCTCCTTCAAGCATCCGGAACTCGAGTAGGCCCCGGAGATTGAGAACCTGGCCCTTCTGCTGGAGCGTCCATTCCAGATTTGCCGATGGGAGTGTGTCTCCGCGAGGGTTGTGCGCGGAGGGCTCTGCCCGCAGGCGATAGACAAATGCATCCGAATCGCCCCATTCCGACGGCGAAAGCTCATCGGCATCGTAGGCAAATCCCGTGAAGTCAATTTGAATCAGAACTCCGTCCGCCCGTACGGGTTGATAGGCAAGCGCGCACAGAAGCGCAAGCGTGATCGCAGACGTTCGCATTCTTATCATCGAACAATCCTCCAGAGATTGGAATGATACGAACCGTCTACTGCGGGGTAAGCGCATGCATGCTATCGGATTCGTCCGCCGTGGAATGCACACTGCGCGCAGCGAGGAATTGTCAAATCGGCGTACAGATATGGAGACCCTTGGAACGCCGAATTGGTTTCACGCCATTGGTCCGGTGTGGGGCTGGCCATCGCACGAGGGCACCGGCGGTATTCCTGTCGCGATTCGTCGTATGCCACCACACCTGCGTCCTCGATATGAATGCCTTCAGGTACTTTTCAGTAATCGGGTCCGTGCTTGATAGCAAGGCGTTTGAATGATTGGTATTTTGCACTGATTCCAGCATAACTGCATACCCTCCTCGAAAATGTGTGCGTGGTCAATATCGCAATGATGATGCGGACATCTACGAGGATTGTGGTATTTGTGCCGGTAGGAGGTGGGCGCGGCAATTCTCCGGTTGCATATTCGCCGTACGCATGCGTATCGTTGCATCAACCATACCGTGTACCATTTGTACGCTCTCATAATAGCCGCCACCGGTGACGGTGTTGGCTCGACGGAGCCGACATGCGTGCCGGACGCCATGGTATATGCCGGACGAACCAGGAACTTCAACCTTTCGTCATGACAACGTCCTGTAGCATGGCGCCACGTCTGTGATGCTGGCGGTTGATCCAATCCATCCCCCGTGCGTATGCAGTGCCTATCGTTTGTGATGTTGCGTACGTGCCTCTATTCACTTCCAGAGTTCGAGGTGCTCTCATGAAGAATCATCGAGTGTGTTTCCTGCTGGCGGCAACGATTGTGGCAGGGTTCTCCTGGCAACATGCAGTGGCCCAGTGCCGGCCAGGTTATGGAGGGCCAGCTACCGTAACCTGGAATGACTTCGTCTTCACCAGCACAACGCCACAGTGCGTTGCCGACGTCACCGTCACCTATTGCTTCAGCGGCCACAACATCGCTCCCATGACGTATGATATCCTTTCGGTTATCCTGAAGCCGCACTGCCCTGGTGATTCACTATTGACCGGCGCAATGGTACGGGAAATCGGATACCGAATTGTTCAAACGGATAAAGCGGCGGCCTTCCCCTGTCCGCAATGCCCGGATACTGCCATGCGGGTTATCGTACAATGGGTTTCATGTTTCAGGCTGACACCACTCTCCGGAGACACCCACGAGTATATGGCATGCCCCGGTGCTCAGGGGGCATGCATGGATTTTTATACAGTCTGTTGCCTAAACGGCGAACGGCAGGCTACCTTCTGGGCGTATACTCCAACAGGGGACTGCACGGATCCCGACTGCCTTCCCATGTGTCCTCCATGAGATGTCGTATCACGATGTCGACTCTCGATGCATTCTCATCACCAGATGCGTTCGGCGCGGAATGGCAGCATTCGCTCGCCGGCGGTTGGGTAGGGGGGAAGGATAACAAGGTTCGCTTATGGCAATGCCCCATGCGGAGCCATATCGATTGTGATGATCCCCGGCGTATCATTATTGCGGAGTGCGTACCGGTACATGATCATGTACTCCCAGTCCTTACTCCACGGCATTACCTTGATCTGGGCGAATCTTATTTCGTGGCGTGCCGGGGGGCTTGACTTCAGTAACCTTGAATCTGTACTTTCCGTAAGTGCTGGTCCGGTTCCGGGATTTGACGAACCGCGAGCAGCCATTTTCACTATCACGGAACCAGATTCTTGCCCATAGTCGCTTGCATGTTTCGCGCGCCGAATGTAGTTTTGGGCGCCTGACGGCTAAGGTTGTATATCATAGTGTACAGTCTGTACGCTATGGGCCACGCCGGCAGGTCCCTCTCATTCCCCAGCCCTAGCATGGGCTTCGATGATTTGCAGTGCCGATGCACACGATGGACACAATAGCATCGGCAGGATCTCCCACACGTCGCTCAACATAGCAGAATCTGCCGCTCGGCATCCTCGTACAACCCGGACGATGCCTTGCATGGCGTAGCAATTGTTCCATTTTCCCTCGTTGCGAGGTCGGAATCTCTTCGGATCCGCCCTTGCGGTTATTCTTTGCTCATTTTTTGATTCCGAGGTGAGAAGATGAAAAATCATGTGCTACGCTGCCTGCTTGCAGCAATGGTGCTTGCAGGAGCCCTGCATCCACGCGCGGATGCCCAATGCCGGCCCGGCTATGGAGGGCCCGCGACCGTTACGTGGAATGGGTTTGTGTTCACCAGCAGAAACCCGCCTTGCGTAAGCAATGTCACCGTCACCTACTGCTACAGCGGTCCGAACATCATGCCGATGATGTACGACATCCTATCGGTTGCCACGGATCCTCCATGCCCAGGCGCGCCTCCGATCGACGGGGCAATGATGCGTGCAATCGGCATGGCGCTGGTTCAATCGGATAAGGCGGCCGGGTTCCCCTGCCCGCAATGCCCCAGCGTGGACGTCCAGTTCGGTGTGCAGTGGGCTGCGTGCGTGCGGCCGATCGTACAGCCCTCGGGGGGAACGCAATTCGTTGCCTGCCCGAATGCCGAGGGAGCGTGCATGGATTTCTATACGGTATGCTGCCATCCGGACGGGACCCGAACGGTCAGCTTCTTCGCTCACACGCCAACGGCGGACTGCACCGATCCATCATGCTTCCCCGTATGCCCACCATGAATCGGCACATATCAGCGCGCCCCCTCCATCCTCCCGCCGGCGCCCAACGGCGGGAATGGCCGTGCGCACAGTTCACCAATCCCTACCACTATCAATTCGGTGCTCATTATGAACCCAGGTCAAGAATGGGGAAGACCCGTCCGGAGGTCCACGGTGCTTCTTTCCCTGGCAGCCGTTGTGGTTCCGCTGTTTCTTGCGGCGACAACCAGGCTCCCCGCGCAACCGTGGGAATGGATATCCGGGACGTATCATGGCGTTCATTGCTGCGGCCGGCAATTCATCACCGTTGTGGGCGATCACGGCATCGCCATTCGAAGCACCGATGAAGGCCGCCACTGGCAGCGCTTGGCCACCCATACCGATAACAATCTTTGGGGGGTTCGGTTTAGCGATGCCGAACATGGCGTGGCCGTGGGAGATTCGGGGACGATAGTGCGAACGGCGGATGCCGGCGCCACGTGGATGCCGGTGCAGGCGGGGGGGCAATCGGATCTGCGCCGAGTGGTGTTCCCAACGCCCACCATCGGGTATGCGGTTGGATTACGCGGAGCAATGCTTAAAACCATTGATGGCGGCCTTACGTGGCAGCAGCAGAATCCAATGGTGACGAGTGATATTTTCGACGTCAATTTTCAAAATAGTGATAACGGTGTTGCGGTTGGCGATAGCGGCCTGATACTTCGCACCACGGATGGCGGGATGTCGTGGCGCAAGATTGCAAGCCGAACCACGCTCTGGATTATCTCCGTGGATTTCAGCGACGAACGCCATGGCCTTGCCGTTGGCGCGAACGGCGTAACGTTGCGCACCTCCGACGGTGGCGAACACTGGGCAGTGGTGGCTTCGGGGGAGAGTAAATACGGATATTTTACCGGCGTAAAGGTCTTCGACTCACTTCATGCCGTCGTCTCCGGATTTACGGCGACGATCGGCCATGCCGGTTATACGGACGATGGCGGGCTGCATTGGCAATTGACGGACGATCCGGACAATTCCGGCGGCATCGTATTCTATTGGGGGCTTGCCTTCGCGGATGACTCCGTTGCCTTTGCGGTTGGGCAGGACGGCCGTATCGGGCGAACGGAGGATCGGGGCCGTACCTGGCAGGTGCTGGCGCATTCCCCGGTCACCTCCGTTGTGGGCCGGATGGCGTTCGGCAGTGCCGCGGACGGGGCATCCGCAGGGATGCTGATTATCGGCAGCAGATATCTCCGTACTCTGGATTCCGGCACAACCTGGCTCCCCCGAAGGGTTCTGCAGTATGCGAACAACCTTCTCGATATTCAAATGATTGGTGAGAACATTGGATATCTGTATGACTTCCGCCCCCACGTGCTTCGTACCACCGATGCTGGAGATTCCTGGAAGGAGCTCCCGACAACGCTGACGCCCCCGGCCACGAATGGATTTGCCTTTTCGTACGCAACCGCCGAACGTGGATTCATGGTATGCGGCAATGGGTACATCTACCGGACCGCCGATAGCGGGAATACGTGGCAGGGGAGTTTTGCGACAATGCCGGCCGCCGGAGATACCGCACAGGTTCGCATGATCAGATCGGCGAGCCCGCGCGTTGCATATGCGGCGGGAACGCGAAAGCCGCATCCCAATGAGCAGCCCCGCCTTGTGAGCCTGCTGTTCCGCACAGAGGATTCCGGAGCAACCTGGATGCCGATGAATGTGAACAACGCCGGCGGATTGCTCGATGTCTCCTACTGGCCCATCTCTGTTCTCGATGAACGCACCGTGCAGGTGGGGCGGTCCGATGGATACATCGTCCGCACCGTGGATGGCGGGCAGACCTGGGATTCCGTACGGCTCGAGGGGGCGGGGACGATTACCGATCTGAAATTCTTCAACGCCAGGATGGGGTATCTGGTTACCAGTTACCCGGGCTCGATCTATCGTTCGGATGATGGCGGCGCCCATTGGGTTCGTGAGTATCCCGCCGGCAACCAGGCGCTGGATAGCGCGATGAACCTTGTAAACATCACCCTCCTTCCCGATCATCGAACCATTCTAATAGGCGGCACCGGGGTTCTGCTCCGCAAGCGGCTTCCCCAACAAATACCGGCCGGCGTTGACGTGTCTCCCGTTGGGCCGGTTGTGGGGGAACGGACGCTGGCCGTATCTGTGGCCCCGACACCCGCCTCGGAGCATTTCACGGTGCATGTTTCGGGCATGGGGGCAGTTGCGGACCGCACTATCTCCGTGCACATTGTTGATATGCAGGGGAGGGAAATCCATCCGCCGGCGCCGCGCCTGACTGCGGGCGCGTTCGGCGAATATTCAATTGACGTGGACTGCGCCGCGCTTGCATCCGGCTCTTACATCGTCTGTGTTGATGCCGGCAATGTATCCGGGTGCGCGCGGGTAGTTGTCATCAGGAAATAATGCCGCGGATCCGGGCATCTGCCGGCGACGCGTCCGGGTGCGCGCTCACGGGAGCTCCAGGCCTTCATCGACGTGGGTCACATATCCTGACATACCGCCGTATGCGCCATCCGGGTATGCGAATTGCCCGGCATTTCCATATGAAACGGGGGAGGGTGCGGAGTGAGGCGCACGCGAAGCACAGCAGCCATGTCGTGGCCGCCACACGTTCCATCCATAAACCAGGCCGCGTAAAATACGGCCGCCCGGAGATCATATCCTCCGGATTTGGCCTGCTGCGAATGGGGGCCTGGTTGCGGCACCCTGCAGCGTTGCCGGGCAGGAGCGGCGCCAGCCCCGCTGCCGGAATTGCGGCTCCGCCGGCGCCATGAGAAACCGGTTGCCGGGCTGGATATGCCGGGAGCCGCCGGCACCGGTGCAATGGACTCCGAGCGGTGGCTGGCGAGCAAACCGTGGTGTTTCATCTGCACGGGGATCATAAGGTGGGCGCATTCATTGCACCCGTCGACCTACCCTCCCATACCGTTTGCCAATGAGAACAATCGCACCAGCATTTGCACTCCTTCTCCTTGCAGCATCCACTGCCTCTGCCCAGTGGAAGCAGATGCCGATAGCAAGTCCGGATGCGGCCTACATGATGTATGTGTCGGATACCGCTATCGTGGTAATGACGCGCGATACCACCGGCATCGTGCGTACGCGCGACCGTGGGCGCACATGGGAGCGCATTACGGCAAATCTCCCCTGGAGCCGGTTGCACATCTTCGTGCGCCCGGCCGGGCCGTGGCTCTTCATGGGCGCGGACAGTGGGCTGTACCAGTCATCGGACGATGGGCTCACCTGGCGCACGACGACGATCGACGAGCGGTTCCGGCACAATATGTATTGTGCCGTTGAGTATCATGGGGCGCTCTTCCTCTCGGGTGACAGCGGCGTCTTCCGGTCGACCGACCAGGGGAGAACGTGGACCCGGGTTTTTACCGGTCGCGATTCCCAAACGGCCGGCCGCGACATGCACTCCGACGGCGACCGATTGTATACGATGCTTTGGTGGCGCCGGTTCATACGAACCTCGGATGATGGTGCAACCTGGGACACGGTTCTGCGGCCATTACGATCCGCGTACATTAACGACTACCTGCCGGTCGGTGATACGCTTCTCATTGCGGCGGACAGCCTGTATCGATCGGTGGATGGCGGGAAGGCCTACAGCGGATGGTTATTCCCAAAGTCCCCACGGAGCACCATCCGTTATGCGAATGTGCTGGGACGCTCCGGATCGGCAGTGTTCGCGCTCATCGATGATGGCAGGGCGTTCCGATCGGACGATTTCGGGGCGAACTGGGTGGATGTGAGCGACGGGCTTCCCGGATACCAGCCGAATAGCATTCAGGTCCGGAACGATACGGCGTACATCCTGACCTATCAGGCGGGGATCTGGTACCGTCCTCTTTCGGAGATGCTGTCACCCGCCGGACTCCGGAATGTGTGGGCAGGGCTTGCCGCTCCACAGCATGCCGCCGTGTGGCCGAACCCGGCGCACACCTCCGCAACACTCGGCTATCACCTGGCGCAAGGGGGGCAGGTACGGATTGAGTTGTACGACCTGCTCCAGCGCCGTTGCGCAACGCTTCTGGATGAGGTTCAGGATGCCGGCGCGCATACGGTTGCGATCGACGCCCGTGCGCTTGCGGCGGGAACGTATTTCTACACGCTCACGACCGGCGGGCGAGTAGCGAATGGGCGGTTTGTGGTGGCGCGGTAGTGTTGCCGCTGTGTGATTGATCGAGTGCGCGCCCGCTCCGGTACGATATCGGAGCGGGCGCGTGGTGTTCGGTGATTGTTCGGCACTGTGTGCGGAGGGAGCCGCATGCGAACTACAGCGCTCCCAATTCGGAACTGGAGAATGTCAGCGTCAGGTTCGAAAGCGTAAATGCCACCTGCCCGGGATTCGAAGCATCTTCAAAATCCACGGGCGCAGCCAGCACGAATACTTCACCGTTGAACGGAGCAAAGGCATTCACGTCTGCATCAACCAGGTGAAGCGGTGTCTGGCTTTGATAGGTAACACCCGGTTGTGCATCGATAGTGCCATTGATGTAGAAGTACAGATCCCCGGTTGCAGGGAATCCGCCCTCACCTTGGTTGGATGCGATCGTGGAGTTCTGCACTGCACGCGTGGCGTCGATGTTCCACGTGACGGTGCCCAATTCCGTCTGTGTCGAGGCGGTCCAGGAGAGCGGTTGCAGGTACGTAATGTGCGCGGCCTCATCCCATTGCGTAACAAGAAACTGCCCCGGCGCGCTGTTCGTAAACGTCAACTGTGGGAGGGGAATTGCCGGTCCGGCAATGGTGGCGTGGCAGCCATCCATCCCACACGTAACAACCGGGTCGGGTGGTCGGCAACCAGGACATGCGGCATGCGCAGTAGGATGGATCATCAATACATATAGCGCCGCAGTGATGAGCGACGTCAAATGCTGCCACGTGTACATTTTCATGGTGTGATACTCCGCAATAGGCCATGCATGAAATTATCCGGTACCGGCACGCGCGGGAACAGTTGGTTCAATACCCCTTGTGGCATGCCCGGGCCTTGTTGCCCGGGTGGCCCCCGTGACACGACGATCGATTCCGGATTGACAATTGATCAATGGTTGATTCGGGGGTGGCGAACGCCATCACGAGAAAGAGTCATGGCTGAGCCGATACCGGACATCGAACGTATCCGCGGGCAAAGAAGTACCCTGCGGGGTACCTTCCGATTCTCCGGCCGTGGTGTCACGGAGTACAGCGGGGTGTGTATCGAGGCTGGGCGGGATGTCTGGATTGTACCACGATGTTCCGTTGGCCATGCATTGCCCACTTCCGTTCTCTCGCCGAGCCGGGACACCATCAACGGAACACCGTGGAGGTGGCTTCAGGCGAATGTATACTCCAGCTCCGCAGTGCCAGCGCGAAACCTACCGCGGGCCGCCTCAGGGATATCCGGGCGGCCCGCGTAGTACCGTTACGTTGCGAATGGCGGGCGTTGTTGCAGCCGCCGTGCCCCGCGGTTACGCTGCGCCCGGCGCCGTGCGGCGCCTCCCGTTCATTTCACGGCCCCCCACGCCCGGCCGGGGCTCCCCGGCCGGCGCGGCAGCGGCCACGGGATGGGGCGCCGCGCTCCCGCCGCTCGTCGGTTCATTTCCCCCGGCTTTCAGCGCCCGGCTGAATACCGGACCGATGGCGCGCAGCGTGCCGGCAATCTCCGTGATATCGCTCCGAACATAGTCGCACACCCACAGCCGCGAACCCAGGGTATCATCGTACTCGTCCGCCGCGATCTCCAGTGAATCGCGGATGCAGTCCAGAAATCCGGTGGCCCGTTCCAGGCGGTCGATGCAGGCACCGTACCGCTCCAGCGGCAGCCGTTCGGCGGCCAGTGAGAGGAGGTCGCTCATGGTGGTCTGGTTCTCCGTACATCCCGGGGAGGCCGGCCCAGCGCTGACAGCTGTTGCGCTACCTGTTGAAGGCGCCCCGCAGTCTCGCGGCTGCAGGAGGCTGGCGGCCGGCCGTTCCGTTTCCGCAATGCCGCCGATACCGGGCGGGATGTTCGAAAAAGGAAGGCCGGAACCAGCCTTGCTAGCGCCATGCTAATAGCGCCCCATATCCTCGCGAATATGGGAGACTGGTCCCGGGCCTCCCCGAAACTAATAAAATCGCCGCGTTAACGGCCGCGGCGCGCCGTAGCATGATACTAGCAAACGCAATTTACGATCGTGCGTGGCGGTGTACAAAAGGAAAGTTGTAATCGGCTCACGTATACGGGTCACGAAGGCAAATATCACATGAAGATGTGAGGGGGGAAAGGGCGTTGCGGTGCGGATGTCTGAAAAAGACGTGCAAAATGCCGTGGAATAATGGTGCCCCGAAAATTCCTTGGAAATCAAGGAAGAATTTGGTATACTATCCTTGATAAAAAAGGGGAAGAGGGTCTTGCCCTTTCCCCGTTTATTCCCCTATAGCTGACAAAGGCAAGGAGTCATTTCTCCGAGCCTTTCTGGAAACAGTTTCCAGGGGTTGCGGTGCCGGTCCGGAATCATCTCTCCGGCCGGCATCGTTTTTTACTATCACAAAGATAATAATGATTGCCGAAAGATGGAAGACTTATTTATCGCAAATACATAACGCTATATCGCAATGGTAGAAATTCCAATTCTGGGGTCGAAGCGTTTATTTTGCTATTGTGCAATTGTGGCGTTTTGAATTGCAATCGGGCCATTTCACAATTGAATCGTTCGCGAACGTCTAACTCCGATGCTCCGGCGCAAACGTTTCTTACAGGACCATTTCCAGAGGATGTTCGGGTCGCCACATGGCGGCCACAGAAAACGTTGATTCCGGCTCAGAATCGTCGAAGAACATTGGTGCAGGCAGGGGGAAGTTGGCCGGCTGGCGGTGGTGGCGTGGAGCTGCAGGGGGGGACCCCTCCTGACCTTCCCTTGGAAAGGGGAGGGACTCCCTTTCCCAACTGTAAAGCTTTACAGTTGAACGGACCTCTCCGTGCGAACGGGGAGGAACGCAACCGTGCCTGAGCGTTGTCCTTCTCCCTCTCGTTGTACGAGGGGCCGGGAGAGTACGCCGGCTGGGGGTGGATCTCGCAGTTGCAGGGGACAGAACCCCTTTCCCCTCCGTATATTCGCCCATTCTATTCCATTCAGATCCTTCCTCCATGCCGGACCACACACCCGTTACCCGATTCATCGCCCGCTGGAAGGCCTCCAGCGCCAGCGAGCGGAGCAACTATGCCCTCTTCCTCACCGAACTGTGCGACGTGCTGGGCGTCCCCCATCCCGATCCCGCCGGCGGCAGGCCGGATGATGACGCCTACGTGATCGATCGCGTTATCAACTACACCGCCGCGGACGGCACCACCGCAGCCAACTTCATCGATCTCTACAAGCGCGGCTGCTTCGTGCTGGAGGCGAAGCAGGGAAGCTGGGCAGCGGAGGATCCCGGCCGCGCGCTGGGGAACGCCCCGCGCCGGCAGCGGGCCGGAACCGCGCGCCGCGCTACGCGCGGGTGGGACACCGCCATGCTGAAGGCCCGCGCGCAGGCCGAGGGGTACGTTCGCGCGCTGCCGCCGGAGGAGGGGAACCCGCCCTTCATCGTGGTGGCCGATATCGGCCACTGCTTCGATCTCTATGCCGATTTCTCCCGCGCCGGCAAGCTTTACCTGCCGTTTCCCGATCCGCACAGCCAGCGGATCATGCTGGATGACCTGGAGCGTGATGACGTGCGCGATCTCCTCCGCACGCTCTGGACCCAGCCGCAGGAACTGGATCCCGCCCGCCGCAGCGCACGTGTCACGCGCGACGTTGCGGACCGCCTTGCGCGGTTGGCGAAGTCGCTGGAGGGTGCCGGCCATCCCCCCGAGGAGGTGGCCGCCTTCCTGATGCGGATGATCTTCACCATGTTCGCGGAGGATGTGGGGCTTCTCCCGAACCGGAGCTTTCTGGAGATGCTGATCCGCCTGAAGGGGCGGGAGAAGATTCTCCCGGACATGCTCCGCTCCCTCTGGGATACCATGGCCGTCGGCGGATTTTCCCCCATCCTGGAGGAGAAGATCCTGAAGTTCAACGGAGGGCTCTTCGAGAACACCACGGCGCTGCCGCTTGCGCCGGAGCAGGTGGAGCTGCTGATCGACGCGGCCCGCGCGGACTGGCACGATGTGGAGCCGGCGATCTTCGGCACGCTGGTGGAGCGGGCGCTGGACCCCGTGGAGCGGCACCGGCTGGGGGCGCACTATACGCCGCGCGCCTATGTGGAGCGGCTGGTGATCCCCACGATCGTGGAGCCGGTGCGCGAGGAGTGGGAGGCCTCCAAGGCGACCGCCATCGGCCACCGCAACGCCGGCCGGGAGCGCGAGGCTGTTGATGAGCTGCGCGAGTTCCACCGCACGCTCTGCACGATGCGCGTGCTGGATCCCGCCTGCGGCACCGGCAACTTCCTCTACGTGACCATGGACCACCTGAAGCGGATCGAGGGGGAGGTGCTGGCGATGCTGGAGGGGGTGGGGAAGATTGACCGCACATTGGAGCTCACGGAGCTGACGGTGGACCCGCATCAGTTCCTGGGGATGGAGATCAACCCGCGCGCCGCGGCCATTGCCGATCTGGTCCTTTGGATAGGCTACCTGCAGTGGCACTACCGCACCCATGGCGACGCGCAGCCGCGCGAGCCGGTGCTGCGCCGGTATCACAACATCGAGTGCCGCGACGCACTGATGGAGTATAGCGGCACCGAACCCGTACTCGATGCCGCCGGCGCGCCGGTGACCCGCTGGGACGGCCGCACCACGAAGCTCCATCCGGTGACGGGCGAACCGGTGCCGGATGAATCCGCGCAGGTGAACGTCCTCCGGTATATCAATCCGCGCCGGGCCGCGTGGCCCCAGGCGGAGTACATCGTGGGGAATCCGCCGTTTGTAGCGAACCGCAACCTTCGGGCAGCATTAGGGGATGGCTACGTCAACGCCTTGAATATATCATACCCTGAAATTACAGATGCTGTTGACCTTGTGATGTTGTTTTGGTGGCGTGCTGGGATTGCAGTATTGACGGGCAATGCGATCCGCTTTGGATTCGTGACAACGAACAGCATTCGCATGCAGCAGAATCAAAGCGTGGTAACATCGATCCTTGCCGGAGGGGCATCAATAGTATTTGCCATTCCAGATCATCCTTGGATCGACGAGATCGCAAGTGCCAAAGTGCGAATTGCAATGACTGTCGTTGTAAAGAAATTCAATCATACACAGGCGCAACTTTGGATTTCACCGGATCATGATGTGGTATCCTCACGGGCTGCGATTAACAGAGATCTCACAGATAGTGATTTCAAGCGACTGACTCCAATCTCGATCCCACCTGACCTCTCTCCACTTATTGACGTTTCGCATCTTGTCGATCTCAAGGCGAACTCTGGTTTATGCCACGCCGGCTTGAAGCCCTATGCGAGGAGCCTCATTGTGGATGCAAACAATACTTCAGCCCTGATTCCTGACTTTGATCAGCGGAATCGCCACCTACCGCCATATCGCAACGGACATGACATTGGACAACGTCCGCGGTATGTTCATGTAATTGACTTGTTTGGACTATCAGAAGACGAGGTAAGATCACGATTCCCGAATCTGTATCAATATCTATTGACAACTGTAAAGCCAGAGCGGTCTCAGGAACGAAACCCACGCCTTCGCTCACAGTGGTGGCTATTCGAGGCAAATCGACCAGAACTGAGAGCTGCATTGTCAACTTTGACACGATTTATCGTTACTATCGAGAACTCACCGTCCCAGGTATTCACCTTCCTGGATCAAGGAATATTGCCGGACCAAAAGCTACGCGTCGTGTGTTCTGATGACGCATTGGTACTGGCGATACTCTCGACTTCGGTTCACAAAGTATTTGCGAGCCGAACAGGTGGTCATCAAGGGATTGCCAACACACTGGTGTATAATAGCCGCTGCTTCAATCAGTTCCCCTTCCCCGATCCGTCTCCGGAGTTGAAGGGCCGGATCCGCGAGCTTGGGGAGCGGTTGGATGCGCATCGGAAGCGGCAGCAGGAGCTGCACCCGGCGCTCACCATTACCGGCATGTACAACGTGCTGGAGAAGCTCCGGAGCGGCGAGGCGCTGAGCGCGAAGGAGAAGACGATTCACGAGGAGGGGCTTGTTTCGGTGCTGCGGAGTATACATGACGATCTGGACACCGCCGTCTTCGCGGCCTACGGCTGGCCCTCCACGCTCACGGACCAGGAGATCCTGGAGCGGCTGGTGGCACTGAACGCCGAACGCGCCCGGGAGGAGGCGGAGGGGAAGATCCGCTGGCTGCGCCCGGAGTTCCAGAACCCCAAGGGAGCCCCCGGCATCGCGCAGCAGTTCGAGGGGCTTGTTTCGGAGCCCGTGCATGCCTACGCCGCCGGTACCAAGGCAGGGCGCGCGGCGCGCGGCAAGGGAGCTCAGGGGAAGGCGGCCGCGAAACCGGCGGAGAAGATTCCATGGCCCTCCTCCTACCGCGAGCAGACGATGGCCGTGCGCGGAGCGCTGATTGCGTACGGCGCGCCCGCCACCGCAACCGATATCGCCGCCCGCTTCAAATCCGCCCGCAAGGCCCGCGTGGAGGAAATCCTGCAGACGCTTGCGGAGCTGGGGCAGATCAGGGAGGTGGAGAATATGTTTACCGTTGCAACGTAACACTATGGAGTATTTGTGATGGCAAAGAATCTAGCCAAAGTCGACAGGCATAATATCGAGTGGTTCGGCACACGGGATGATTGTGCGTCCCTAATGTCCATTCAGCTTACTACTGGCACGGTGCGCGGTCTCCGAGCACTATACATCGAATTTGGGTATCCAATTACTGCGATCGCTGGGCGGAACGGATCCGGCAAGACAACCGTACTCGCGTTAGCGGCATGTGCCTTTCACAATACGCCTGACGGGTACCACCTGCCGACACGAAAGACCACATACTACACGTTCGGCGACTTCTTCGTCCAATCACACGACGAACCCACGCTCGATGGAGTGGAAATTGAATATGGTATTCTTTGCAATCAATGGAAAATCGATGCATTCCCCGATGGAAAAGGCTTTGGAATACAGACACGGAAGAAGAAGCCATTCGGACGATGGAATGACTACGACTTGCGGGTTAACAGGAATGTCGTCTTCTTCGGACTTGGCCGAGTGGTGCCTCACGCTGAGAAGTCGGTCTCGAAATCATATCGCGGCTCATTCAGGGCTGGCGAAAGAAAGATCTGGAGCGAGAAAGTTCTTGCAATTGTTGGACGAATTTTGGGACGTGGGTACTCGCATTTTCGACTCGATGAATATGGCAAGCATCGGCTTGCCGTCGTATCCATTGAATCAACTACATATTCTGGCTTCAATATGGGGGCCGGTGAGGATGCTCTATTTGAACTCATTTATACGCTTCATGATTGCCCGCGTGCAACACTGTTTATCATCGACGAGATCGAGCTCGGCCTCCATGAGGATGCGCAAGCTCGCCTGATACAAGAGCTTAAAAAGATCTGCCTTGATCGGCATATTCAGGTCATATGTACCACGCATTCGGGGCGCATCCTCGAAGAACTGCCGCCGATAGCACGGATATATCTACAGCGATCGGGCAAGAAGATTGATGTGATCCCGGAAATCTCGGCAGCCTTTGCAACAGGTAAGCTCAGCGGAAAAGACATAGCGGAGATCGATATCCTGGTGGAAGATTCAACCGCGGAACGTCTTGTGCATTCGGCCATGCCATTGGATATGCGCAGACGTGTCAACATTATCGCAATCGGTTCGGCTGCCGCTGTCATGCGAAGTTTGGCTGCAAGATATATCGAGTCTGGGAAATCTCGAGACGCCACTGCCTTCCTCGATGCCGATCAGAGGAACAAGGAATCAAAAAATATTTCTGTATGCACTTCAGCGATGGAGAGGCAACGCAATGGCATCGATCAGAGTGGTTGGGTTCGGGACAGACTGCACTACCTGCCGGGAGAAACTCCGCCGGAGCAATGGATAGTCGCACAACGTGACCCGGACCAGCTTGCGATTACTGCGCAACAGCTCGGCTGCAGCGTCGATGAACTTGCTCACATCCTTGATGAATCGGCACTTGCAGATGCACACAGTATCTTTTATGAAGCATCGCAGCGTCTATCACTGCCGGTCGAAAATGTTGCAGCGGAGCTCACCAAGCTTGCTGTAGCTTCGGCCAAAGATGAGATGGCCAAGTTATGCGAAGTCATAACGCAACGACTGGCTGCTGTCGCTAAATAGGCTAACGATACTGGCCGGGAGTTGCACCCCGGGCCCATCCCACGCGTCGCGCTCGCCACGGGCTGAAAGCCCATGGCTCAGGTTCGGTCGCCCTGCCGGGCGAAGAGAGCACTGTTATGGTGGAGTACTCTCCGCGACAATGCGCCATGACGTTGTTCGGGAGATGTATACGAATGTTGGCCGGGAGTTGTACTCCCGGCCCTTCCGGCCGAACGCTTGAGCCGCATAGCGGCGTACCATTGGTAGTGCATTGCCGGT
>DASZRW010000126.1:0-6647 GCA_035549015.1 Kapaibacterium sp. (SeqCode) | reverse complement strand
GTGGCAAAAGTGTCCGGCCGGACACTTTTCATTTTCGCCCCGGGACGGGGGGAGTTATGAGAGTGCCGGGAGGAAGATGATGGTCTCGCCCGCCATGCGCGCCAGTTCCTTCCGTTCGGCAGGGGTGAGCCCCAGAAACCGCCGGATCACGTGACGCTTCCCGGCCCCGGTCACGTTGTGATAGAGAGCCTTGAGCGCCTCCTCATGGCGCGTAAAACCAATCCGCACACTCGCCGGACCACCATCCCCGCCGCTGACTCCCACCACCGTGAGTGCCCCGAGCATATGCCCGCGCTGGGTCAGGTTCACGCCGTCTCCATCCTCCGGAAACGCAGCGGCCTTGTAAGCGGCGTATCCCCCGGTGATCAGCGCCCAGAGCCTCCCTTGCCGCGTCGTGAATCGCTGTAGCCCTTTGCCCAGCGCGCGCATGGCCTTCTGCGTGATCCCACCCAGAGGCCGCACGAACGGCCGTGTGCTGTATGGCGTGAACGGCTGGCCGCTCGCATCGATATGCGTCTCCTGGGTACGGGTACGGATCATGGCGATAGCGCGCACGCCCAGCATGCGGAGCGCGGGTTCAGGGATCTGGAAGCGGATGGTAAGCTGGTGCATCGGATTCAATACGATGGCCAGCGCGGAGCCACGGAGGATCCCCGCGCTGGCCGTACGGACTATGCGAAGGGATCGAACTCGACCTGGTTGGCTGCTTCAATGGCCGGCTTCACGTCGCTCACATAGAAGTCATGCCACTTTACGAGCTCGGCACGGGAGTGCTTGCCATAGATGCCGCAATCGAGCAGCACTGGATTGCCGTTCTCATCCAACTCCTCCATGTTGTAGACGATCTCGGCGAAGAGCGCCAAGCCTTTGACTGCGATGGAGCCAGTCTCATCGAGGAATCGGACTGAGTTGGTCGGGGTAATGATGACGTTGGACATATGATCCTCCGGGCTGTGCCCGTTTGGTTGATGTGCCGGCATGGCCGGCGTTATTTTCGATAGATGGTCAGTGACGCCAACACGTTCTCACCGATAGGGTAGAACAGCCCGGCGCGGTCCTCACCCATGGTGCCACTGGCATGCCAGCCAGCCTGGTAGAACGCAAATGCGGCATCGGGCTGCTCCCGGCGGTCCAGGTACCGGTCGATGATCGACTTGGCGGTATCGATGATAGCACCATCGTAGGCGCGGTCGACGCTGCCGCGAACGGCCTCCATACCATCCGCATCGCGGGCCACCATCATCTGCGTGAACATGGCCTGATATGACTGCCCGAATCCGACGAACCAGTATTCATAGCCCCCCAGCAGGGTGAACGTATGTGTGCCGGCATCGAAGATGCCCCCAGGATCGTAAGCCGCCACATTGAGGGGGCGGAGATCGTAGGGGGCGCAATCATCCCTGATACCGTTGTTAAGTCCGGCCGAACCGGTGAAGCTCGGGATGACGTCGCCATCGTGGGTGATATGCAGCAGCAATGCAATGCGCTCGAAGCCCGCGGGCGCGCCTCCGTCACCGGGAGGCCCCGGCTCACCCTGTTCTCCCTGCGGTCCCTGCTCACCCTGCGGCCCCTGCTCGCCCTGTGGCCCCTGCTCACCCTGCGGTCCGGGGTCTCCCTGCGGTCCCGGATCTCCCTGCGGCCCGGGGTCTCCCTGCGGTCCCTGCTCACCCTGCGGTCCGGGGTCTCCCGGGGCGCCGGCTGGCCCCGGCGTACCCATGCGCATGATCAGCGGCCGGCGTTCGCGGATCACGATGCGCAGCTCGCTCATAGGTCCTCCATGTGGGTATAGCGTGCCTCCACGGTGAGCGTGCCACCAGCGATGCGCTGCGGTCCATCGGCATCCGTCCGGCGCCAGAGGTCGAGATGATAGACGCCAGGCGGGATGTCCAGTGTTGCCGACTCATCCAGCGATGCCACTACGACATCATCCACAGGGTCACTGAAGGCCCACGTGGCGATCACATCGCCATCCGCCACGAGGCGTACCTGCGCGCCGAGAGCGACACCATCGAGCGGCAGGATGCTGCCGGACTCATCCTCGAACCAGATATCACGCGTCACGCGCTCCCCCTGGGCGACTGTTTCATCCCATTGTGCGATCATCAGAACCCCGGTACTGCTGGTTTGGTAGCTGGCTCAATGATATCGGGCACTCCATCGGGCCGCGTCAACCCGATTTGCCGATATGCGTCATTCGCGATGACAGGCAGCCCGGCGGCAAGAGCGTCCGCGATGACGCGCATATTCACTTCCGGATCCTCATCCTCCTCGATGGCAGTGCTGAACACGAATGGCGACTCATCCAGTGCCGGAGAGATGTTCATGCGGGCGTCAAAGAGCAATATCTGTTCGTTGATGAGCTGATCGCACCCGGAGATGTCGTAGAAGAGAATGTCTGTCCGAATCAAATTCGACACCTGCACGGCGGCGCGCGAGCCGCCATTGTTTGGCAGCTTGGTGGTATTCGCCTGGCCAAGAATCACGATGGAGCATGCCTCCTCCACCGAATCGATGAACTCGCGGAAGCTTGTCGCCCCCATACTGTTCACCATCTGCTGGTACTGGAATGAGATATCCTTGGGCAGCTTGGCGTACTGATGCTTGGTTAAATTCGCCAGTGCCTCCTCAAGCGCTTTCTTCGCCTCGTCAGAGCTCCATTCCTCATACTGCCCGACGGCAAGCCCTTTGACCATGCGGAGGAATGCCACCTGCTCCTGCAGTGCATCGTTGCGCAGCAGATCGTGCCACAACAGCGTGCGCCCCAGGCCGCCCGCCTGGTGGAACCCGTCGCATGCTGCCAACATGGAATTCTCCACCTTGGCAGTGATCGGCAGGCGCACCAGCAGTGGTGTATCCGCGAGCAGATTGATCGCCTGCGGGTCAGGCCCGTTGCGCTCGATCTCCGTGGGCCGGTAGCTCTTCACTACCACCGGTTGCAGGCCGGCGCCGCTCGCGAGCGGCCGCCATTCGATCTCCACGCATCCCGCGCCATACCAGGGTACGCTCCACCACCAGCGGCGTATCCACTGGATCAGCCGGCTCAACCGCGCTTCGGCCTGCGTGGCGCGATCGGTATCCCGAGGATCACGCGCCGCGATATGCCATCCAAATCCCGCCAACGCGGCGCGGCGTGTGGCCAGATCCCCGACGATGCGCGGGGATGCCTGGGATATGCGTTCGAGGATCGCCATCAGCTCGCGCGTATCCCGCAGATCTCCCGGACGGTCTGCCTTCTGCACTGCTCTGCGGGCATCGCCCAGCATCGGGTAGGTGCTTTGGTGGAGCGGTCTGTAGACGTATGGCAGCGGAGATGGCATCAGAAGAGCCTCCTATCCTCGGTGATGCTGACAGTCCACGTCCGCCGTTCCTGTCGCGATGATTGCGGACGCACGAACCCGGTCGCATGGATCATTTCGTTGGCGTTGATCATGGCATCCGGCCAGTCATCCGGCCGTCCAGCGCGCTTGGTCGTAAAGCTGAACATCTGTTTGAGCGCGCGCCGGCCATGGGGAGTCTGGGCGAACCCATGCGGGAACCAGACCCGCCGCGCCACCCAGATCGCCTGCAGGTTGCCGGCACATGCATCCACGCGATACCGACACCACTCCACATGCGGGAACGGCACGGCATGCTGCGTGCAGTAGCTCCGGATGTGTGCCCTCCAGTGTGCCTCCTGTGATACATGGCCATCGAGGCCCATGCGCAGTACACGTGGAGATCGTGCCGCGAGCATCATGACGAGCAACAGGTTGGGATCATCGATGGAATCGCAGAATGCCCAGCCCACGTAGTAGTCCTGCGTGCTGGGCGAGAAGAGGTATTCGAGCGAGCCCGTGGTATCACCCTTGCGCTTCGGTGCCAGGTTCTGATCGCCGTAGAGCACGCCACGCGCATCATCAGGTATTGCGGCGCCCTCCGGCAGTTCCTGGTAGTACTCGCGGAGGAATACAAACCCGTTCGGCGGCTGCGGATCCTGCTGATAGTCGCCAGCCCACTCGGACTCGTCGGCAGGCTCCAGCATCTGGCGCATCTCCGCCTCACTCGTTGCGGGATAGCGTTCCGGCCATACACTGCCATGCTCGTCACTCCATGCCGGGTAGACATGGACGCTGTAGCTGGGTGGCAGCAGTCCGTTGCGCTGTTCCTGCACGAGGCTGTTGCCATAGGTGTCCTCGTGCCAGTTATTACCGAATGCCACGATCACGCCGTTGGTGCTGAGCGAACCCCGGGCCTCGGCGATGATGCTCGCATGCCGCCGCGTATGATCATCACCGATCGGGGACGTTCGCGTTTCCAGATCGTCGATCAGCAGGAGCCCGGGACGATCGAACAGCTTTGAATGGCCGCGTATGGACCGCTCCTGGCTGAATGCCGTAATGATGCAGTCATATGCAGGGCTGTCCGGGCGGTGTACCCGGAATCGGATCGTGTCACTATTGGCACGCAGGATCGTGATGCCGAAGTCGGCCATCAGGCGCCCGTTCTCCTGAATCAGGTACAGTATGTCCTCCAGCAGATTGCGTGCCTGAATCAGCGTCTCGCCGTAGACGCCGCCGAAGCGATGCCGGTCCGATACGAACTGCCGTATGAACTCCCGTTTCCCGGTGACAGTCTTGCCAGTTTTGCGAGAGCCCAGCACCCAGTGCACGCCTGGGGTCTCGAACAGCCGTACGATCTCCCGATGCATCTGCCCCGGCTCGGCATACCCGCCACGGTAGAGAGCCGGTGGATAGTAGAGGCGGCTGAAGTAGCAATGCGCTGCATCGCCAGGCTTGCTGGCCTTCGTCACACGCTGCCGGCGCTTCGCATCGGTCCGCTCGGCATCCTCCCATGGAGGCACCGGCAGAATCGTCTGGCGGGCAAGAGTCTCCTCGCCGAACGCGCTCATACTCACCGCAAGCGTGCTGAACGGCTGTCTGCTGCTGCGCGATGTCGTGTTGCGATCCGCCATTATCGTGTTGCGGCCAGGCACTCCTGGCGTATCTCGTGATAGATGCGGACGATGTCCTCATCGCCGGCGTTCGGCTGATAGCGCCGCACCAGCGCGGCGAAGATCACCGAGTCAAACCCCTTGATATGCCCCATCAGGGAGAGCTGCTGCACGGTCCGCAGGATCGGCGCCGCCTTCTCCAGCAGTTCGATCATCTCCACGCCGGTGAGCCCGCCATCCCGGTCAACGGCTGTCAGCGCGCGGTCAAGCAGGGTTCCGAGCAGCGAGATCGGATTCCCCGACGGCTGGGTGCGCCTGACCTTACGTGCACTGCGCTGGCCGCCCAAGACCCCCTCCTCATACCGCTTGCAGGCATCTCTCGCCTGGTCATACGTCACGCCGTATTTCGCCGCCACATCGCCGTACGTCAGATGCGCATTCCGTTGCTTGTACTTCGCGATGGCGAGCTGTGTGGACCGGCGCAACGCTCGCGCACGGGCCTTCGGCTGCCGTTGTGGTGCCGGCGCACTCATGCATCATGCCCGGTGAGCGGTGGCGTACCGGTGAGCGGTGTATCTGGGAGCGGCGGCGTACCGGGCGGTTCATACGCCGGCAATGCCGGAGCAATCAGATACACCATCTGCTCGATCAGGAGTTCCATCTGGTGGCCGAATGTCTTCTCCAGGATCTCCTGCGCCGGCACCGCGAGCTGCCGGGTATTGGCGAGATCGATATCGATGATGTCCCATGCCGGCTCGAAGTGGCAATGGAGCAGCTCATGGACCAGCATGCTACGTAGCTCTGCGGGTGTGTCTGTGCGCCAGTCGCCATGCAGATAAATCGTGGCATTCCGTTTACCATGGATCGTCTTGTTCTGGCCCAGCGTATTAGTGCTGGATGGATGATGGTCCAGAGTGATATCCCATGATCCGAGGTCGAGTGCCCGCGCGAGCGTCAGCATGTACGCGGTGAGGTGCGCGTGCTCCGCGGGTGTGAAATGAGGTTGGTTCATCGTCAGTACCTGGTTAGGAATGTCAGCGCCACGGCTGTGAACGCTGGCTCGACCGTGTCGAGCGTGATAGGAGAGTCGCCGGCATCGTGGACCATGTTGGCGCTCTCATACAGTGCGAGCAGCATCTCGGCTGTATCGTATCCCGCCATGACCGCGCATCGCTGCTGGCCATCGGAGGGATGCCAATGAAGGCCGTGACGGTCGCCACGCGGCTGCGCCCACGCTGCCCGGATTCCTTCCGCCACATGCCGCCGGCATCGCAGAACACATAGAGGCATGGCGGCATAAACTGCAGATCCACATCATACCGGCCCGGCATGATGGCCTCCGCGCGCATGCCGGGATAGAGCTCCTCCACATGATCGCGCGGCAGTTGTACGAGCCTCTCCCACTGCTCCTGCAGTCGCTGGCCGTATGCTGACCGTGCTATGTAGTTGATGATGCCCATCACGGTTACCAGTGCGGTATGTGCTTGATCTCCCCGACCGAGGCGCCGGAGCCGGAGCTGCGTGTGCTGCCGCGCCGGCCCTTCAACTGGGCCTCGGCGGCGCGAGCGCGCTCGGCGGCCCATGTGATGAGTTCGGGTGATCGCATCCGCGGCACGAGGGCGTTGAACGTGAGATAAGCAGCGGGCTGGCGTATCCATTCCGGTGCATCGGCAGCAGTCTCCGGCTCCTCGACCCCCGCGAGCTCGACAATGCGGAT
>DASZRW010000125.1:0-36633 GCA_035549015.1 Kapaibacterium sp. (SeqCode) | reverse complement strand
AAGCTGTTACGCAACTGGGGTCTGCCGAGCTTGCTCGATGAACATCAACGTCTTCAGCATCTCTAACGAACCGCCGTATGCCGAACGGCACGTACGGTGGTGTGGGAGCTGGGGGAGGGTGACCTCCACCGGCTACCCGATCACGAGTCTATTCGGAGGGATTGGTTCCCTTGGCGTGGCCAATCGTACTCCGGTATCTCCCCCGTCATTGCCTTTGGTTCCTGCTCGCGCGATGCCGAAGGGGATAGCCGCCGGAGCGGACAGTACAGCAGGTGGCATCGACTTCATGCTGCATAGTGCGAACCAGGTGCCCCGGAATTCCGTTGCACCTGGTTCGGTCATCATGCCGCACGGCCGGTCATGCGCTGTCGACAATTTCCTTCTTCATTCCATGCCTTCCATTCTCAGCACGGTCCGCACGCATTGAAGTCGAAGCGGCATGCGGGAATGTTGCCGCATCCCTGCACGCAGCAGCATCCGGCGTTCACACACGGGCCGCAGCCGCCGGCAGGGTTGATTGCCACCCACGCGCCGACCCATGGCGGAACCAGTCCCGGCAGGCTCAGGCGGTAGCTGTTGATCCCGCTCCAGCCCGGAGGCTGCGTCGGAAGCCAGTTGGTGCCCGGCGCCATTGTGTGCGGGCCGACAATGTTGCCGGTGTTGTCGCGGAACTCTACGGTGATTGTGCAGCCGGCGTTGTTGAAGATCGTTGGAACCTGGCATTGCGCGTGCGCCGAGGTCCCGCTTATCATTGTTCCGATGGCAACGAGCAGGGCAATCGCCGCCGCCGTTATTCTGCGGTTCGATCTGGTCATGACGGAATCTCCTCTGAAATACAGAATGTTGATTGATGCGGTTCCCCTCAATACCATGCGGCGGAGCGGTGCGTGCAGGCACTGCAGTACCGTTGGGAGGGAACCATGGGTTGGGTGGCCGAAATCCGGGGGACCAGAAAACAGGTGGTGCAATCAGCGGCACCGCTGGATGAAATTCCAGCGCGCACAAAATGCATCACGTGGGCGAATAATGAAATGGCTGAAACGCCGAGGCCCCTGCCGATGCAGGGGCCTCGATACGCCGGGAGGAGTGTGGGGGCAGGGTTCGCCTTGCCCAGTTGGTCAGCGGCGCGGCTCTTCGGATGCGCCCGTATTCCCGCTTCCGCCCGCATGTGGTTCCACGACTCGCGGGAACGCGTTCATTGCGCCGGTGCCGCTGGTGCCGGAGCTTCCCGATGTCACCGGGGGCTCCACGTTCAACAACACGGCGCGCCCGGCCGCCTGCGAACATGGAATGCAGACCTTCGGCTTGGCGACGGCGTGCGAAAGGTCCGGCCGGTTGCCGTGGAACGGCATCATCTGCTGCCGATGGCAGGAAGCACACTCGCAGCAGGAGTCCTGAAGCAGCGCGCCCGGCACCGACGATCCGATGGTGATCCGCGCATTCAATCCGGTCTCCACGCCACCCACATCGTGCACGATGAATTCGAAGCAGTGGCAGCCCGGCCCAACGGCAATCGTGCGCGTTACCGAGTGCACCACCTGTCCGGCGTAGTTCGGAACGCTGAGAACAAGCACGCCGTCCATCTTCACATCCACGGCATCGTCGCCGAGGACGTCCACACGGTACGTGATCACGGTGCTGTCCTCCACACAGAAGCACTTGCGATAGGTATAGTCCCCCGGCGAACCCGTGTTCCCGGTGGGGTTCGGTGCAATCCATTGCGCGCCCGGAATCTGCCCCCATACCGCGTGCCGGGAAATCACATCGACACATCGCGGCACGATACTATCCGGAGCTGCCGTCAGCGTCCAGTTGCTGTCCGTAACGATGTTCAACGAATCGGTCCGGCACGGATCATAGCAGCGCGAACACGGGCAGCAGGAGTCCTGGAGGAGCGGCGAGCCAACGAGGGCCTGCAGATCGATGACGGCGTTCAGACCCGACTCCACCGCGTTGAGATCGTGTACGACGAACTCGAAGCAGTGGCATCCGCTGTCCACCTGGATGGTATCGGTATGCAGGTGCGGCGAGCCGGCCCCGTAGTTCGGAACGGTGAAGAGGGGTACACCGTCCAGCTTCACATCTACTGCGTCGTCTCCCATCACGCTCAGCGTTGAGAGGATGGTTGCATGCTCACGGACGCAGAAGCACTTCCGGTAGGTGTAGTCGCCGCCGCTGGTCATTGCCGTTGCGCTTGGTCCGATCCATTCCCCGCCCGGCTGTGCTCCCCAGAACGGATGCGATCCGAGATTGGTGACAACGCTGGCGCAGCGCGGAACCTGGCTGTCCGGAGCGGCCGTGATGCTCCAGTAGTGATTCGAGCCCAGATGCAGATGGCCGGTTGCGCATGGATTGGTTTCGCAGTGCGCGCATGTACAGCAGGAATCCTTCATCAATGCCGGCCCGGTTGTCGAACTGATGGTGATCAGTGCATTCAAACCGTTCTCCACCGCGGCGGAGTCGTAGACGACGAACTGGAAGCAGTGGCATCCCGGCATCAGGTCCATCGATCGCCACATGTTGGCTGGAGTTGCTGCCGCGTTGCTGTTCAGATGCTGCCAGAAGACACCGTCTATCAGGATGTCCACCGCGTGGGCGCCCATCACATTCATGATGATGTTCACCGTTGTGGGCTCGATCACACAGAAGCATTTCTGGTAGGTGTAGGCGGCAGCCGTGGCCACGAAGCCGGTTGCATTCGGCCCAATCCAGCTTGCGGCGTTCTGCTGTCCCCAGAAGTGATGGCGCACGATCATCTGCGCGCAGCGCGGCACGCCGCCGTTCGGATCCGCAATGATGGACCAGGAATCATCCGTGCCCAGCGTCAGCGAATCGGTCTGGCACGGCGTAAGGTCCGGGCAGCAACTGTACTTGCGCAGGTGGGGCCCCTGAATCGTTCCGCGGATATCGAGTCCGGAAGACGGGAGCGAGGAGTTGATCACCGCAACGCGAACGCAGTGGCGCCCCGGCACCAGAAGCAACGTCGCCACGATGCGCTGAGGAGTTCCGGATGCGATTCCGGTTGTCGTGCCGATGATCACACCGTCCACGGAGATCCGTGCCGTGTCGTCGGTCATCACATTCAGGTCGATCGTGATCGTGGTGGTGTCGCAGACGCAGAAGCATTTCTGGTAGACAACGGTGCGCCGGATGCTGTCCGCCGCCGTCGGCATCGCAGCGATCCATCGGGTTCCCGGCTGCGCCGGTCCCCAACCTGCCGCCGGCGCCACAACCGTGGCGGGACGCGGCACGGGGCCAACTGCAGGATCGCTCACGATGGTCCAGTAGCGATCGGAACTTCCGATCGCGTAGGTGGTGCCGTTGGCATGATCGTAGCCGGTATTCAGCGAGAGCGCATCGGTAAGGCAGCAACTGTCGGCGCATGAACCCGCTCCCTGGGCCGCTGCGTTGTGCGGCATCACCAGGGCGAGTGCCATGAGGATTACGGTGAGCAACGGAACGGCGGCAGCACTCCAGTGCCGCCGTTTCTGTCGGCCTCGGCCGGATGATGTGGACGCAATTGTTCGAACTGTGCGCATGGACATGGCTCCGCGTTCTTGGTGGATGAATCCGGGAACGGAAGGGGCGCCATACGAACACCATGCCGAAGGCTCCGCCTGCCGCGCTCCCATGTTGGCTGGTAGGAAAAGTGGGACGCGATGACCTTGCATGGAACCGCGACTCAACCCGCGGCGGCGATGAGTTTACCGGTGGTGGCGAAATGCGAACAAACGGCGGAGTGGGAGATACGAGATATGAGTCATTGTCTCATCGTTCCTATCTCCTATCTCATACCTGCGTGGCCCTGCTACCTGCGCCGGCGCAGACCCGCCGCGCCAAGCGTGCGCAGCAGCTCCTCCTTCTTGCGCCGCGCAACCAGTACGGAGGAGTTGTCCGACATCACCACCTCACCCCCTTCACCGCGAACGTAGCGGCGCACGTGGGCGATGTTGACGAGATGCGAGTGATGCACACGCATGAAGTTCGTCTCGGCGAGCATCTCCTCGAACTCCTTGAGTGGCCTGCTTACCATCCGCTTTTCTCCGCCTGTCAGGTGGAACCACGTATAGCTTCCTTCGGCCTCACAGCGGATGATGTCGTCAACCGGAACCATCAACAGCCCATCCTCCGTGGGGAGCGCAAGCTTGCTCGGCTCCGAGTTCGGATGACGCAGGCTCTCCAGCAGCGCCTCCAGATTCGGGCGGGTATTGGCCGAGGTGGTGAGCTTTCGCTCCGCCTTTGCCACTGCCGCCACCAGCTCGTCGCGATTGATCGGCTTCAGCAGGTAATCGAGCGCCGAGGCCCTGATTGCGCGCACGGCGTACTGTTCGAACGCGGTGGTGAATACCACCTCGAACGGGAGTTCGCGCATGTCCTCCAGCAGTTCGAATCCATTCCCCATCGGCATCTCGATATCCAGAAATACGAGGTTCGGCTCATGCCGGTGAATTGCCGCGCGTGCGGACGCGATGGAGTCCGCCTGGGCCACAACGGAAACGTTCGGGCAGTACGCCCCGAGCAGGTCCGCAAGCAGGTCGCGCCCGATCTGCTCGTCGTCGACCAGAATGGATCGAATCATATGTTGGCTTCCTTCATGGTTGTCGATGATGACGTCGTTGCCGATGCCGTTGCCGGAGTGGAGGGGGTGGTAACATCGATGGGGATGGAGATATCCACGCGGGTGCCGAGTGCCGAGCCGCCGTCGCCAATCAGATCCGTTATCTCCACATGGTATCGCTGGCGATGCAGCTGGCTCAGAGTCTCGAGCCGGTTGCGCGTGAGCGACATGCCGTGCATCCGGTGCGCTCGAAGATCGTTACGCTGTATCTCCTCCGAGCGCCGGCGCCCCACGCCATCGTCGATGATCGAACAGATCAGATGCCTGCTGCCACGGGTGATATGAATGATGATGGAGCCCCCCCCTTCCTTATGTGCCAGACCATGCCGTATCGAATTCTCCACGTACGGTTGGATGATCATCGGCGGTATCTCCGTCTGATCCGGATTGACTTCGGGCGCCACATCGATCGATGCGCGAAATCGATTCCGGAACCGAAGCGACTCGATCTCCAGATAGAGGCGCAGCGATGCCAGTTCGTCGGCCAGCAACACCGAATCGCTCCGCACATTCTCGAGGGTGTTCCGCACCAGCTTGGAGAAGGCGGAGAGGTAGAACTGCGCTGATTCGATGTCGCGGCGCACTACGAAATGGAGGATGGAATTGAGCGCGTTGAACATGAAGTGCGGGTTCATCTGCGCGCGAAGCGCCTGCAGCTGAAATTCCACCACGCGACGTTCCAGTTGTTCCTTGCCGCGAACGCTCCGTACCCAGATGACAAGCAGCAGTCCGGTTGCCGCCGCCAGCATCAGAATCGCCAGTATGCGGAACCACCAGGTCTGCCAGTATGCCGGCGTGATTGTCAGCTCCAGGGTACGCAAGCCGGGATTCCATATGCTATCGCTGTTGGCCCCCATTACCATGAAGCGATAATGCCCGGGAGGAACGTTTGTGTACTCCGCGAAGCGATGCGATGCCGGTACCGAACGCCAGTCCCGGTCGAATCCCTCCAGCATGTAGCGATACCGATTGCCGAGCGGGTTCGTCAGGTCCAGTGCTGCGAACTCGATCGAGAAGGAATTGTTGTCGTGTTCCAGATGCACGGAATGTGCCGTCGTGATCGATGAGTCCAATCGGAATGTGGTATCGAGCGCACGGAACGATGTAAGCTCCACCGGGGGAGGACGCATGTTGTCCACCAGATCGGCCGGGCGGAAGTAGGTGATGCCGTTCGTGCCGCCGAAGTACATCATCCCCGAACCATCACGGCAGCATGCCTTGAAATGATACTCGTACACGGGGAGCCCGTCCGCCGGCATGTAGTTGCGAATGGTTCCCGATGCCGGATCGATGCAGGAGAGCCCCTTGATCGTGCTGACCCACATGCGGCCGTGCTCATCCTCGATGATCGCTGCGGTGGTGTTGCTGGCCAGCCCGTTGTTCTCCATGTACCGCACACACCTGCCGGTGGCCGTATCCATCATGTTCACGCCGCCGCCGGATGTGGCAATCCAGAGCTTCCCATGTTCATCCTCGTGGACGTACCAGACCCGATTGTTGCTCAGGCTCGTTGAATCATCCACGTCGTTCGTGAATTGCCGGCAGCATCCGGTGGCCGGGTCGAATCGGTTCAATCCGTTGTCCGTGCCTGCCCAGATGGCGCCGTCGCGCGATTCGAAGAGACTGAGAACGGAGTTGTTGCTGAGGCTCGTGCGATCGTCCGGGCGATGAAGGTATCGGTGAAACCGTCCGGTACGCCGGTCGAGCAGATTGATGCCGCCGGAGAAGGTGCCAACCCAGAGTCGTCCCGCATGATCCTCCAGGATGGACCACACGCCCCCGGCACCGAGCGATGTGGAGTCGTGCAACGTATTGCGCCAGAGGCGCCACGCTCCGCTGCGCTCGATGTGCACAAGCCCCCAGTTGGTTCCCAGCCACTTCGTCTGATCTGCATCGATGAACACGGTATTCACCACATTCACATCGTTTCCGGTCGTGTCGTTGTCGAATCGCTGGTGCGATGCATGCGTGGAGCCCTGTCTCAACTGGTCCAGGCCGCCGCCGTCCGTTCCAATCCAGAGCGTGCCGGCGGAGTCGAAGGCAATCGAACGGACGATCGGTGCGGAGATCGTGCCGCTGTCCTCAGGATCGTGCTGAAAGCACCGGAACTGCCACATCCGCCGGTTCAACCTGCTGATGCCGTGCTCCGTGCCGAACCATACGTTGCCGGCATGGTCCTGGCAGATGCAGAAGACCACGTTCGATGCAAGGCTGTTCGGCGTGCTCTGCGAATGACGGAGCCGGAGGTCATGATCCCACCGCGGATTGTGCGCGATCACGCCATGCTTGAGCGAGGCTATCCAACAGGTGCCGTTCCGGTCGTTCATTACCGCAGCGAGCGTGAGCGGACTGGATGCGGATTCGATGCCGAGCCGCTGCATGGAGGCGGAGACGCGTGCCGGATCGAAGAGCATCATACGGTTGGTAGTGAGCACCTGTACGCGGCCGTCCAGATCCGCATGCACCGCCACGATCGGTTCCCGCATGGCGCAATCGTAGGCGGGAACGGTATTGCGGTTGATGAAGCCACAGAGAGCCGGGACATAGCGGTTCAATCCTGCATCCGCGGTGGCAACCCAGAGCGAGCCGGATGAGTCGCGGCAGACCCCCACCACGTTGTTGCTCGAGAGGCTGTAGGGATCGTGCGGATCGTGCTCGAAGCGGGTGAACCGGTCATCGGCATGGTCCAGTCTGCTTACGCCGCTCGCGCGATCCACGGTGGCCGCCCACAGATCGCCGCTCGTATCCTCGCAAAGCGAGGAGATCGGCCCATCGCCGATACTGCGCGGATCGGTGGAGGAGTGATGATAATGGTGGAACTGTTCGGTGACGCGGTCGAAACGTTCAAGCCCGCCGGAGTGTGTGCCCACCCAGAGCTGGCCATGACGATCCTGATAGATACACTTGGCGCTTGCGTCGGAGAGCGATCCGCGCCGGCCCGGATCGTGGCGGTACACCACGAAGGAGCAGCCGTCGAATCGGTTCAGCCCGTCGCGTGTGCCGAACCACATGAACCCGTGGTTGTCCTCCAGGGCGCAGAGCACATAGTTATCCGAGAGCCCGTTCTCCGATGTAAACCGATCGAACTTCAGCGTGGTTACCTGCGCTGCCGCCTGGGCACAGAGCAGCATGGCTGCGAGCCACGAGGCCGCGCGAACGGCGAGCATTCGCCCGGGAGGTATCATTCGATTCACATGCATCTGTGCGCCGGACTCATTGCATGAGGAACATCCGGCATTACCGGACTCGATGGCTGGACGTAGCAGCGCCAAACCCTGGAGTGCCGAGCCAGGAGGAACCGGAATCGGTGAAGGAAGAGTCGGATCGTGTGCCAACGAACGGTCTGGTGCGTTGCTGCCCGCGGCGGTGAGCCGTGGCAGGTGCAACACATGGGCTCGGTGATCATATGACCCTTCAATCGGAATGACGTTGCAGTATGGCTCCAGCCGACACGCAGGAATTGATCGCGGCGAAGTTGCAGACCGGACTGGCTGTGCGGCCCGAGGACAACAGAACGGCGCCGCCTCCATCGGAGGCATGAGGCCCGGATTCAACGGTTGGGTAGATCCGATTGGTGCAGGACGGAGTGAACGTACATAATTGAATGATGAATGGCAATCGGTATGTCCGCTGCCGATCCACGCGGTTGCCGAAGTCCGGACCGGAACACCACCGGCTTCGTGGAGTCGTTATCACCCCCGATTCGCGCAGCCCCGTCCGGAGACCGACCGCGAAGCCGGGTCGGCAGTGACGTAGAGCCGGCAGTGACGTAGAGCCGGCAGCGACGTAGAGCCGGCAGCGACGTAGAGCCGGCAGTGACATTGAGCCGGCCGAACGCGGCTTCATTCCATTCGACATCCGCGACCGGGATGTATCCCCCCGCGCCCTGGAGCCAACCCGCCATCCACTCTCCTTCTGTTCCGGCTTCCGGCCTCGAACTATGATCCGGATCATATTCGGCTCATATGCAGAGCCCTACATTGTGCCCTGATGTTCACGCTTCCCGGCGCCGGGGGATGCTCGATGGGCCGGAGCGCGCGGCCGGGCCATTATTCCCCGCGACGTCGGCCGGTCCCTTCAGCCTGCATGCATCGCGGAGTAGTACAGGAGGCACCATGAAGCCGGAGGTGGTGAAAGCCGTTACCTATGGAACCGTTGCCACGATTGTCCTTGCCTTTCTGATCGTACTGGGTTCGCGTAACCTCACTCACTTCGATGCAGCCCTCGTAGGCTACACGTTTGCGGTGCTGTTCGCCGCGTTCGGCATTGTCTATCGGTATACGATGTGGCTGCAGCGTCCGCCCACTGCACTCTACTGGCGGCGCGGGTGGCAGATGTTCCTGAAGCGCGGGCACCGGCGGCGCAATGCCGCAATGTGGGGAGTGCGGATGGTGAAGGACGTTGCGCTGAACGGCTTCATTCGTCATCGCGACATTCTACGCTGGGCCGCACATCTGTTGCTGATGTGGGGATGCCTCCTCGCCTTCGCAATCACGATACCGCTTGTCTTCGGCTGGCTTCACTTCGGTACCGTGGCGGAGAGGCCGGGCTGGTACCGGGTGTTTTTGTTCGGCTTCCCCTCCTTCACCTTCTCCACGGAATCGGCCATCGGCTTCATCGTCTTTCATGGCCTTGTCTGGGCCTCGATCCTGGTGATCGGTGGAGTAATGCTCGCCGTTCGGCGCCGCGTTCGCGATCACGGTGCCGCCGCACTGGAGCGCTTCGGTGAGGACTTCCTTCCCCTCATCCTTCTCTTCGGCGTGAGCATCACGGGGCTCATGCTCACGGTGTGCTATACCTGGCTCAACGGGTACGGCTACGAGTTCATCGCAATCCTGCATGCCATCACCGTGATCTTTACGCTGCTCTGGCTTCCGTTCGGAAAGCTGTTCCATGTGTTCCAGCGCATGGCACAACTGGGCGTATCGTTCTATCGCGACGTTGGGCAACGCGAGGGGCTTGCTCGATGCAGGCGGTGCGGTGTGGGCTATGCCACATCGATGCACGTTGCGGATCTGATGGACGTTGAACGCAGGCTCGGCTTCGACTATGCCGTTGCCGACACGCGGATCGGCCACTATCAGCATATCTGCCCGGCATGCCGGCGCAAGATGCTGGTGCTGGCCCAGGGACGCATCTGGGCGGAGGAGCGGCCCGGCTTTGGTGAGCCGGCTGCTCTTCGAACCCACGATATCAACACAGTGGACTGAGGATCGCCAACAGGAGCGGAGAAGCATGGCAACAATCCCGACACGAACCAGCGATGTGATCGATCACTTCGGCCCCCATGCTGCCTACGCCCACGGCAAACGCCTGGATGCCGGCGCTCAGGCCGAAGGTCTGGTGAAGACTCATTGCTGCTTCTGCGGCCAGCAGTGCGGCATACAACTCAAGGTGAAGGACAACACGGTGATCGGCTTCGAGCCGTGGATGGAGTTCCCCTTCAATCGCGGCAAGCTCTGCCCCAAGGGTGTGAAGCGATACCTGCAGGGAGCGCACCCGGACCGGCTTGCCACGGCGCTCGTTCGCAGTGAATCCGCACCGGGGGGCTTCGCTCCGATTGGATATCGTGATGCGATATCCCGGGTTGCCGCCGAGATAGAGAGAATTCAATCCGCATACGGCAACGATGCGTTCGCCGTTCTCAGCGGCGCCAGCCTCACCACGGAGAAGGCCTACCTCATGGGAAAGTTCGCGCACATGTGCCTGCGGACATCCAACATCGACTACAACGGCCGGCTCTGCATGGTGAGTGCGGGAGCGGCGAACAAGAAGGCATTCGGGATAGACCGCGCTGCCAACCCGTGGGAGGACATCCCGCGCGCGGAGGTGGTCTGGATCAGCGGCGCGAACATCGCCGAGTGTGCGCCCATCACGACGGACTATGTCTGGCAGGCGCGCGAGAACGGTGCGCAGATCGTGGTCGTGGATCCACGCGTTACGCCGATCGCCCGCACGTGCGACCTGTTCCTGCCGGTGAAGCCGGGGCGCGACATCGCCCTGTTCAACGGCATCCTGCATCTGATGATCCAGAACGGATGGGTGGATCACTTGTTCGTGGACCAGTATACAACCGGCTTCGATGCGGTGGCCGAACACGTGCAGCAGTGGACGCCGAAGCGGACGGCGGAGGTGACTGGAATTGCGGAGACCCACATTCGCCGGGCTGCGGAGATGTGGGGAACCGCACGGCGCAGCTTCCTGCTCCACGCGCGCGGCATCGAGCACCACAGCCATGGCGTGCAGAATGTGCTCGGGGCGATCAACATCGTTCTCGCCTCCGGACGTATCGGCAGGCCCGGATGCGGATACGCTACGATTACGGGACAGGCCAACGGCCAGGGAGGGCGCGAGCACGGGCAGAAGTGCGATCAGCTTCCCGGCGGGCGGGACCTCGGAAACCCGGACCATCGCGCCTATGTGGCGTCGGTGTGGGGGATCGAGCCGGAATCCCTTCCACAGCCCGGCGTGGACGCCTACGAGATTTTCAGGAAGATCGAACGCGGCGAGATCCGCGGGCTGCTCAGCATCTGTTTCAATCCCGTGGTTTCTCTTCCGGACAACAACTACGTCCGGCGGATGTTGGAGAAGCTGGAGTTCTACGGTGCGATCGACTTCTTTCTGAACGAGACCGCGCGCCATGCGAACATCGTGCTTCCCGGTTCGCTGCACGAGGAGGACGAGGGAACGGTGACGCAGACCGAAGGCCGGGTGATCAAGATCAACAAGGCCGTGGAGCCTCCCGGAGACGCACGCCAGGACTGGCGCATCATCCAGGATATCGCCGCTGCGCTGGGACGCGAGCGGGGCTTCACGTTCACCCGGCCGCGGGAGATTTTCGATGAGCTGCGGGCAGCGTCGCGAGGCGGCGTCTGCGACTACTACGGCATCACCTACGAGAAGATCGAAAGCCGGATGGGAGTGTTCTGGCCATGTCCCGAACTGGAGCATGAGGGAACGCCGCGCCTGTTCGAGCCCGGCTCCTGGAACCCGATAGCCCGCGGGGGCGGCCCGTTCTATTTCCCCGATGGGCGCGCGCGCTTCAATGTGGCCGCCTATTCCCCTCCGTCGGAGGATGTGGATGAGGAGTATCCGGTGATCCTGACTACCGGACGTGTGGTGAGCCAGTTCCTTTCCGGAACGCAGACGCGGCGGATCGGGCCGCTGGTTGATCAGTACAGCGAACCGCGTGTGGAGATCCATCCGGCACTCGCGGCGCGCCTGGGCATACGCGACGGCGCATGGACCCAGGTTCAGTCGCGCCGGGGTGAATGCACGCTTCGCGCCATGGTGGTGAACACGATACGGCCGGACACGGTGTTCATTCCGTATCACTGGCCCGATGCACGGAGCGCGAATCAACTGACCATTGCCGCGCAGGACCCCATCTCGAAGATCCCCGAGTACAAGGTGTGTGCGGTTCGCCTGCGTCCGGCCGAAGGCGCGCCGGAGTACGAACACGAGGAGACGAAACGGTAACGTATCTGCGCGATCGTGTTCGTGGACGAACGCGCAGTTCGTGTGACGCCACATCCAACGTTGCCGCCGGGTGCGGCTGTTGGCGTGGCGCGCGAATCAAATCATCCGGAGCAGAGCATGGGTGTTCCCGAGAACATGGAGTTCTTCATCGATCCCGGCAGGTGCATCGGCTGCCAGGCATGCGTGCAGGCCTGCAGCGAATGCGACACGCACAAGGGACATGCGATGATTCATCTCGAGTACATCGATCGATCCCTTTCCACCCAGACCGCTCCGGTTGTCTGCATGCACTGCGACATACCGACGTGCGCGGAGGTGTGCCCCGCCGATGCCATCAAGCGCACTGCCGACGGGGTTGTACAGAGTGCCCGCAAGCCGCGCTGCATCGCATGCAGCAATTGCGTGATGGCATGCCCGTTCGGCGTGCCCAAGATGCAGGCGGAGATGGAGTTGATGATGAAGTGCGACATGTGCTACGATCGAACCTCCGCAGGATTGAAGCCGATGTGCGCAACGGTCTGCCCCAGTCAGGCGCTCTTCTTCGGGACGCGTGAGGAACTCGTGGAACTGCGTCCGCGCTCCAGGCCGGTCAACACGTTTCACTTCGGCAATCAGACGATAACCACGAAGGTGAACATGCTGCTGCCGAAGGGAAGCAGCGCTGCGTCGGTGAACGTTACCGGCGCATTCGATGAAGAGCCGATCGGCATTTCGATTTCAATCGATCCGCTCCTGGCGGGCATATATGTGGAGGACCAACGCAATGCATCGTGATCCCGATGGGGCGGCCCCGGCTCCCGGCGCGGACGGGGAGGAGCCGCAGTGGCGGCATGACTTCCCGATCGACTGGACCCAGGATGAATATGTGGCGCGTCGCGACTTCACGAAGTTCCTCGGGCTTACCAGCCTTGCGTTCGTGCTCGGCCAGTTCTGGATTCTCGCCCAGAGTATGATGGGCCGTGGCCGCAATGCGGGGAAGGTGACGGAGATCCGGGGCGCGCGCGATCTTCCCGTGGGTGGCTCGCTGACGTTTTCCTATCCGGACGAGTACGACGATTGCATCCTGGTGCGAACAGGGAGGGAGAGTTTTGTTGCCTACAGCCAGAAGTGCACGCATCTCTCCTGTCCCGTGCGTCCCGATCCGGAGAACAATGCGCTCCTATGCCCCTGCCATCACGGATCGTTCGACCTCGCAACAGGGCGCCCTACCGGCGGCCCGCCGCGCCGCCCGCTTCCGCTCGTGGAGTTGGAGGTGCGCGGCGGCAAGGTGTATGCAACGGCGGTGAAGGAGCGTCTGCAATGAGCGAAGCACCCTTCACCCGCGGCCAGCGCACCATCATCGTCTACGGCATCATGAGCGTGATTGTCGTGATGGTGATTGTTCAGCTGTGGCTGCTCACGGCAACGATGAATGCGTTTCTCGGCGGAGACGTGGGAATTATTCTCCCGGCGGCTCTCGCCAGCCTTGTATGTCTTCTATTCAACCTTGGACTGTTGAGGTATCTCCATGGAAACTCCAGAACAAATAAGTAATGCAGGCGCGGCGGCCGGCGGCAGTTCGATGCAGCTGCTCCTTGCCACCGGTGCCTTTACCGTCTGCTTCTCCGTGTTCGGCTCCGTCTCCGCGATGATGCCGATCATGAAGGCCAGGCTGGGACTGGAGCCGATCCAGGTAAGTATCGCGATCGCAACGCCGGTGCTGCTGGGAAGCCTGGGAAGGATTCCGCTCGGCATTCTTACCGATCGCCGTGGCGGGCGGATGATATTTCCCATCGTCATGTTCTGTTCGGTTGTTCCGGCGCTGCTCATGGGGGTGGTCGATGCCTACTGGCAGGTGATCGCCTGCGGACTGCTTATCGGGATTGCGCTGGCCAGCTTCTCCGTTGGCGCCGGTTTCGTGAGCAACTGGTATCCGCCCCGGCGTCAGGGCTTCGCGCTCGGCGTCTACGGAGCGGGGAACATCGGCCAGTCGCTGGCCGCGTACGGCGCACCGCTTATCGCCGGGGCACTGGGCTTCGTCTGGGGCTTCTGGGTATTCGCGGCGCTGACGCTCTGCTGGAGTATTCTCTTCCTGGCCTATGCGCGCAATGCGCCGCGACGGAGTGCGCCGAAGTCGCTCGCCGATTCACTGGCCGTACTGCGGCAGCCGATGAGCTGGACGCTCTCGCTCTTCTACTTCCTGACATTCGGCGGCTTCGTGGCGATGAGCATCTATCTCCCGACGCTTCTCACCGATCTGTTCAAGCTGACACCGGGCGATGCCGGTACGCGCACGGCAGGGTTCGTACTGCTGGCAACGGCGATGCGTCCGCTGGGGGGAATTCTCGCCGACCGGATCGGCGGGCGGGCGGTGTTGATCCGGGTGTTTCCCGTCGTGATGGTGATGGCGTGCCTGATGACCGCAAGCGGGATCGTGCCATTCACCATCGGAGCGCTCGGGGCCGCGGCGGCAATCGGTGCCGGCAACGGAGCGGTGTTCCGCCTGGTGCCGGAATATTTCCCGAGCAGCGTTGGAAGCGTGACAGGCCTTGTGGGAGCCGCCGGCGGCCTTGGAGGATTCTTCCCGCCCCTCGTGCTCGGTGCCCTGCGGCAATCCACCGGCAGCTTCAGCTACGGCTTCGTCATGCTGGCTCTCTTCGCCTTCCTCTGCCTCATCGTCTGCTGGCGCCTTGGCAGCCGTCCATCCATGCCGATCCCGGCAACGACGTGACCTCGATCCGTACCCGGATCGCGGATGATCCGGCGGTGGGGAGCGCCCGGCTGCCGGCCCATGGTGCGCACAAACACTTCGATGCGCGCAACCGTTATCATGGTGGTGTCATTATCGATAATGCGCAGTGCGATGCCGCGCGAGGCTGAAGCGAGGGTACGGTCATGGGCTTCTCGGCACGGACGTCCGGTTCGGGGGTCCTGCGTTCGTTACCGATGACCGCTGCTCCGTGAAACGTTGCGTTCCTGATCCAGATCATTGCTCCCGGAATGGATGCGGTCTACCTTGCCCCAGTGATCGAGTGATGACGTTCAGGACTCATAATAATGCGGAGCAGGAGGAAATGGCAATGGTAGAGCGTAATGAATCGGATCGCGAGGGCGCAGCCGGCAATGATGAATTGCGGACAGAGAGCAGCACAGGAGCAAACGACATGAAACAGAAAAATGATGGCCGCGAAGTCTCGATGAAAAATGATGGCCGTGAGGTCTCGATGAACAATGATGGTTATGAAGCCTCGATGAACGGAGGCGGCACGTTGGTGGATCGGCTTGCGGAGAAATTCGGCAGGACATCCGCCTCAACCGTGTACGGCGATCCGGTGGAGCAGGGAGGAACAACCGTCATTCCGGTTGCCAAGGTCCGGTATGGATTCGGCGGCGGCGGCGGGGAAGGGGAGAACAAGCAGGAGGGCTCGGGCGGCGGCGGCGGTCTGGTGGCTGCGCCGATGGGCTACATCGAGATGAAAAACGGCGAAACGAATTTTCATCGCATTCGCGATCCGCGCGCCATCGTGCCGTTGATCGTTGCCGGCGGATTTGCCGGTGCGATCCTCATGCGAAGCCTGGTGCGTCTGATGAAGACGCAGGCTGAAATTTCCGAGCATGAGCATGCCAACAATGACGATCGGAAGTGAACGCATGAAGGCACGCCGGCGGATGCGCGGTTGCACAGCGGAGGAGCGTGAAGGACGAAGATTGGGTTGATGCTGTTTCCGTGGTGATTACCGGCAGTGGATGAAGCGAAGCAGCATCGGGGATACGTGGCGCCTCCTGCATCTGGGAGGCGCCATTTTTTTGCGGACGGTAATCGGTTTTTTGTGGACGGTAATCGGCATGGCGCGCGCATGCGCCGGCCCGATGGCAACACGCGGCTCGTTGCAGTTCCCGTGCCGGTGCCGGCGATACGGAGCCGTGCTCATTGCCGGTATACTACAAATAACAGGAGCCGGATGGAATCTGTTCCCGTCCGGCCCCTTCCCCAGAACCATGCCCTTCCGGCCGTGGTCTATTCTTCGAAATCAAAATCCCCGGTGTGAACGCCGGCGCTCTCCAGCATCTGTTCGAGCGCACGGTTTTCCCGCGGCTCGCGTGTATTGATCTCCTGCAGTGCCTTGAGAGCTCCGGCCATCGGAATTCCTGCTTTCCCCGGCCGTCGTGCATCGTTCGCATGCCTGATCACGTCCGTGATCGAGATGATGCCGGAAAGCTGCCCGCCGGCGTTGGTAACCGGCAGGCGCCGCACCTTCTGAGCGCGCATGGCGTTCAGTGCGGTCTCCACGTCGTCATCCTCATCGCAGCTCACAACATGATGGCTCATGACGTCATCCACCTTGATCTGCGAGGCCGGCATGTTGCGCGTTCCGGCGGCGATGCATATGTCGCGATCGGTGATGGTGCCGTATACTTTGCCGTTGCCGTCGATGACGGGAAGGATCCCGCAATCGTATTGCCACATCATGGCGGCCGCCTCCGCAAGGTTCGTGTCGGGCCGGCACCACTGTACGTTCGGTTCCATGATCTCGTGCACGTTCATAATCGCATCCTCCAAGTTCACTTCATCGTCCCACCCCGTTTCATCGGGTTTTTATGCAAGCTAGCCTCGCCGCGATGTGCCAACCATGATCTGCATCAGGATCCCTCCGAAGTTTTTCGGCCACGCTCGAATGTCCCGATGTGTCGAGACCTGATCGGTTGCCGCCCCCCGCGCACGCTATATTGCAAGGATGAAGAACGTGGGGAGTAACGATGAACGCCTGCGCCGGGATGCCACCACTGCAATTGCGAGCGGGCATATCGTTGCGCTTTTTGCATTCGATGTCGGCTACGAGGTGGTGCTGGATCGCGTGCATCAACTGGCTTCGCCCCAGCCGGTTCAGCCGCTGTCCGGGAAGAAGCAGACGCCTTCCTATCTGCAGTACACGCGGCCTCCGTTGAAGCTGGATTGCGGATACGTGGAGCCGGACAATCCCGCCTCCGGGGATGTGCAGGCAACGCTGTTCGACTTCGGCGCGGTAAGCATGTCCTATCGAATCCCGCTCACCTGGAACGGAACGCGGCCTCTCATCGACGATCTGCCCGCAATCAGCCGGCAGCTCCACGAGCGCATGCTGGAACGCGATGCGCGCGATCGCATTGCCTCCCTGATGGAGCGTATCGAGGCGGCCATCGTCCGGCCGTCCCTTTCAGCGCTGGTGGAAGACTATTATCTGATCGTGCTGGAACGGCTGGAGCCGGAGTTGACGGCAGAGCAGTTGATGGAAGGGCATCGCCACGCGCTTGCGCACGCGCTGCAGTTCGAGAGCGGCGGCCTGAGCCGCCACCAGCAGGAGGAAGCCCTTGCGCAGCGCATCTCCTACTATCACGGCGATCTCGTGCTGGTGGACTGGAACGCGGCCATCATCTACGATCGCGAGTACGAGGATGCCGCGAGCGTCCTCGAGTTGCTGAACGTGGAGCTGTTGGAGGCGCGGTTCACCGATGCCGAGATCGATAAACACATCGAGGCTGTTTCGGGCCTCCTGCATCAACGCACCGGCTGGTCCATCCCGTTCCGGACGCCGTACAAACGAACGCTGAACGATCTGGCGGAACTTCAGATTGCCTCCTCGGTTCTCGCCGAGCGTGTGGACAATGCTCTGAAGCTGATCGGCGATCTCTACCTTGCCCGCCTCCACGCGGCAGCCGCACGACGGTTCTATCTGCTGGAATGGGAGCAGGCCATCAGCCGGAAGCTCGGCATCATCGACAACTATTACCGGCTCCTGACCGATCGCGTCCGTACTGCTCAGAGCCAGACTCTGGAACTCGTGGTTATTCTGTTGATACTTGTGGAGTTGCTGCTTGCGCTGCTGCGCAGATAGTATGCGCTGGCTGCCGCCGCCGTGAAGCGCGGTTCCGATGTGCTGCATGGACCTGCAACAGGTGAATCCCGGATGCCGAAGCGATCCGGGATTCGGTGTGCCGCCGCGCTCCCTCGGGCGCATTGCGGCACAATGGTTACGCCTGCGATACGAACTCCTCGGCGCTCGGCGCGCGCCATTCGCAGATCCGCTCCGGCTGCGCCCCGGTGCCGGAAGGCGCTGCCGCGGGCGGAACAGCGCTAATTCGATTCGATCTCGATCACCACCGTCCGGTTGTAGTAGCGTCCTTCCGGTGTATCGTTCTCCTGCGGCGATTCCATTTCATCCTCGCCGAAGCCATAGCTCACGAACAATGCGTTCCGGCCGAGCTTCTTCGTCTCCTCTTGCAGAATCTGCTCCGTGTTGTCCGCACGCTGCATCGAGAGGACGGTGTTGTGACGGCTCGAGCCTACGATGTCGGACTATCCCTGGATGTAGACAACGGACCGGGTCGTGATAAGCGGTGCCACTTCCTTCCGGAGAAATGTCTCGTACATCTGGGGAGTCTTGGAATCATCGAACTCGAAGAGGATGGTCTGTGCACCGTGCGTTGTCGCGGCGGTGTTCCGCCGCTTGAGGTCGAAGGAATGGGTGCTGGAGGCAACCTGGCCGTCGCGGGCCGTTGCGGTGACGGTGGCTGAATAGTGGCCGGCCGCAAGCGTCCCCAGGATCTCGCTCGCATTGAACGCCTTCTCCTGCACGTTGAACGGGCCGAAGGTTCTGCTGTATCCGTTCCCCTCGATCAGAACGCTCCACCGGACGATCGATGCCATCCCGCGCACGTTGATCCACAGATCGCTGCTGACCGGAACTGCCTGCGGCGTACGCAGTTCCACAGGTGCCAGGAGGTCCTGCGCATCGCTCTGGATCTCCACGCGAAGGTTCTCCTCGGCCACGAGCGCTCTCTCCTCGCGGGGCGTGAGCGACGTTCCCGATGCATGCTCCGGGCGTGCGCGCCAGGCCGTCTCGATCCGTCCGGGTGCGAGGCCGAAGGTCTGTGTCAGGTACGTCTTCACATTCTGCGCCATCTGCAATCCAACTGCCTGCTCAGGTGCCGATCCCGTGAGTACGATATGTGCGCCCGGGTTCTTCGCCATCCGGCTGCCGACAATATTGAGCACGTTGTGGTATACCTGCATCTGCCGGTCTGCCAGCGCCGTCGATGCGGGGCCGCCGGTGCCGATGGATTCCGGCAGCGCGTGTTCGTTGTAGGCCTCGGCCTCGGCCGGTGTCAGTTGCCGGTAGCGCGCCGGAATGCTGGCCGAACCTGCGGTGAAGAAGATGTAGTTCCGGAGCGGCAGCTGCTCGATCCGCTCTGCGGGCCGGGCAACACCCAGTACCGGCGGCTGTACCGTGAAGTCCACGGCCGGTGCCGGTGCCTGCATCGCCATCTCCTCGCCGCCTCCGAAGCCAAGCTCCATCCGGAATCCGGCCCGCGCCGTCAGCGTGCTCCACTTCCGGTTCAGATCGCTCTGCGCAACGTCAGCCCCCTTCTGATCGATCACGTAGCTTCCTTCCACGAACGGGGTCAGGTACCAGCGAGGCGATTCGTTCGGATTGGAGATCGGAATGTCGTACGCGAATCCGCCCCAGATGCCGTAGGCCGTGCCCCTGACGTTCTGCAGCTCCGTTCCCGAAGCAGCCGTCACGTTCTCGATCCCTTCCGGTGAGTAATCGAACGTCTTCGTGATGTTGATGTGAGCCGACGGGCCGAGCATCAGATGAAAGTATTGATCGATATTGGCCCTGAACCCGAGCTCGATATCACAATAGCCCAGATGCGGCGTGATGGTGCGGCCGTTGGCCGTCTTCGAAACGGTTCTGTCATCATACGTCCCGCGCAACTGCAGCCCGAGCGATTGGGTAAAGACATATTCGCCGATGATTCCGCCAAACAGGGAGTTGCCGTTCATCCTGGAATAATCCTGTTCGGCAAAGAGCGGGTCGCCCGGATAATTGATGAATCGCTGCGCCGGCGCCTCCACATAGTTGTAGTTCAAACCTCCCAGAAGCCCGATACGAAAACCGGTCTGGGGCTTGCCGGCCTGGGCGTTCATCGTTCCGCTTCCCGCAATCATCAACAGCGCCGCAAATATTCCGGCTCCCGTATTCCTGTGTGTGGTACTCATCGTGTCATCTCCACTGCCCGAGTGTGTTGGCATTTCGTATGTCGCAAATCGACTTCAATGATTATGGCCGCATGCGGCTGACTCGATACCTCGTCACCTCAATGCCGGCCTGCACCTCGAACTTAGAGGAGTGGCGGGGGGAAGACTATGATGTGGGTCAGGAATTGCGAGCTGGGGTTGAACGATGTGCCCGGCGCGGCAGAGAGGGGCGTGCGTGGATCATGGAGGAAAGGGGGCGGGCCCGATGGATGCGCGTGGATGGTGCGGTATGCGGCCAGGCCGCATCAGGGGTTGCGCGGACTCCGGGCCGGCGCCGGGCTACTCCATGCCTGGTGCCGGTCCGTTGTGGAATGCCTGCTGCGCGAGAAGTGTTGCTCCAAGGGCAACGAGCGTTGCACCAACCAGCAATACCACGATGTTCAATACCAGCCACAACGTTCCCGCCCCTGTGGAAAGAGTCTGGCGGCGTGCTGCGCGATCGTAGAAGAGAAGCGTCAGCATGTTGGCTGCCGGCTGCGCGCTGACGAACAGGCCAAGCAGCATGCCGACGATCCCGTCCAGCAGACTGGAGCCGGTCAGCGTAAAGAGGATGCGAATGGCTGCGGCATATGCGATTGCCACAACCGTCAGAAGCCAGAGCCGCAGGCGGCGGCCGCGCCACGGTTCGTTCACGTCCACACGCTCCCGATTTCAGTAGTGCAGTTCATGCTGGAAGAATGTACACAACCTTCGCCATCGTTCACATGGTCCGATTCCGGGTTGCGCGCCACCGCCTTCGCAGGGCGCTCCGTTCGGCTGTCCCTGTTCGATGCCTGCTCGACACAGTTCTGATTCGTCATGCATATCTCTCTGAAATCGTGCCAGCCGCGGCGTTACCGGTGGCCCGTGATCGAGGTCATGAGATCGAAATCATGAACCGTTGCCGGCCGCTGTGGATATGCTGCCGGGTTCCTGCGTGCAGGGACGCTCAGGACTTCCGCCCGATTCCTTCGGTGCCACCGGGTGCGGATATCCGCATCCTCCTGCGCCGACAATAGGAACTTCGATGAGCATGGGCGGTAAGACGATGATGTGCGTCGGGTGTGCAGACGTGATGAGGCATCATGGTAATGGAACGAACCCGCGAAAGTTGATGCAGGTCATGGTTGGCCGGCATGCATCGGCCGTACGTTTGTGACAGAGAACGCGGGAACGGGATATCGTGCCGATGAATGTACGAGTGATGGAGGGGAATCCGGCCCGCTGCAATCAATCATGAACATCTGTGGAGTGACGCCATGAAAACGCTCGGTTGTATGATATTCGGTTTGATGCTTGCGTTGCCGGCAGCGGCGCAGGAGACATTGATTAATGGCGACGTGGATTTTGGCGGATATGGCGCTCCCATCGTACAGTGTACTTCCATCAACAAGCAGTTCGGTGTTTTCGTGGGAGGCGGAGGAGGTTTGATTATTGATCATACGATAGTGTTGGGAGTGGCCGGTTACGGTCTTGCAAACAATGTGAACGATGCGAGCGCCCCGGCTTCCCATCCATATCTCAATGTTGGATACGGCGGGGCATATATTCAGTACATCCATCGGTCGAACGACCTCGTTCATTTTACCGGCGGTGTGCTGGTGGGGGGCGGCGGCGTGGGCTACCGAACGGATCTGGCAAATACGGCCGTGGAGCAATCCAACTCGCGGGACTCGCTCAACGATGCATTCTTTGTGCTGGAGCCGGACGTTCAGATGGAGATCAATGTCACAAAATGCTTTCGTATCGGAATTGGCGCCGGCTATCGATTTGTCTCCGGCATTGAATTGCAGGGAATCAGTAATAGCGACATCGGGGGGCCGAACGCGCGGCTCCTGTTCAAGTTCGGGTCATTCTAGTGGCGCTATGAAATAATTCGGGCTTCTCATGCACAGCCCTGTATTTCCGGGTGCGCGCTCCTGAGTTACGGAGCGCGCACCCGTGTGTTTTTGAGATCACCGCATCCCGGCATTGTGTCCGCGGCAAGGCGGGCGGGTTGGAATCCGGGGGCGTTCCGGCGCACGTGTCGCGGGTTCCGGGGAAGGAGCGCCCTGCTCGGCGACGAAGGGCCGGCAGGGGGGAGGATTGAAGTGGTGCCGGAGATGCCCTGGCAGATTGGGAGCCCCGGCCCCGGCGGTGCGGCCGGTCCGACGGGCGGGAGGGAAGGAGGCGAAGAAGGCCAAATGTATAGTTATGCATCCTGCTGCTCAACAGCCATTTGCGGCCGGCAGATCCTGACACCCGGCCGGAGGACGTTCGTCAGTCTGAAGCCGGTCAGCGGCGGCCAATCCATTCGGCGGGCGCGGAAATTGGTGTTCCGCGTGGCTTCGCGAGGAGGGCGCCGATTGCATTCCCGGCGGGGCGATGGAAGGGAGGCCGCCCCATCGGAGATGAATATCTATGTGATGATTACGAGCCGGCGCAGTATCTTGGGCCATACTCGACGGCCAATGATGTTGGACGTGCGGCATTGCATGAATCGGCGGACAATGTCCGCGACGAACCGCACCGATTCGATGTCTGGGATGCGAACGGGCATCCGGCCTTCGTTGTCATATCCACTCCGGCAATCACCCTTCTCACCCCGAACACCCGGCGGCAGTGCTATCGATTGGCAGTTCGATGCCGATCGCAGGCTCTGGCACCGCGATTCCGCATCGGCAAGCCGCATGCGGGCGCTTCCGGCTCCCGGCATTCTCCATGTACGGGGGGGGGGGAGCGCGGCATCAACCGAAACCGTTTGTCGAACGAAGGGTTACCCCCGTGCTCCTGAACAACCTCGACGTAGATACAGATCGATCGTACCATCGGTGGGCTGGCGGCATATCGCTGCTTTCTGTGTTGATCATGACGGTCTGTTTGTACGGATGCCGCGATCACCGGAATTCCGGAACACGGGGAGGTGATTCGGCCGTCGCCGGATCTGCGGCCGCGGCCGATTCGATGCGCCGTCTGAAGGGCGGATCGGTTGGCGCTGCCCCGGCACGCGGGGGGACGGCGGACCCTGGGACGCCGGGGGGTGATACGCAGGCGGGCGGGCGCCTGGATGCCTGCGATGCCCTGAAGAGGTTGCCGGAACTGCTCTCGACGATTGCGGAGTCGCCCGCCTCGCTCGAGGGGAGCGCCAATACGGCCTGCCTGCGCGTATTGATCGGGCGCCTCGCGGACAGCGCGATCGGCGCTGCCGGCGATGGCTACTACGACGCATTTGCCGCCATCGCATCGATTGCCGACGGTGAGATCCGCCCCTGCTACGACAGCGCCTGCGCCAGACTCTTTCACAGCGCTCCGGTCGCCACGATGAAGTATCTGTACGGCCGCTCCATGGGGCGGTTCAGCACCCTGGTGGCGCACATGCGGTACGCTCTCGCCGTGGAGATCGATCGCGCCCACGATAGCGCGGCGGCGTGGCGGGCATTCGACAGGGCGTTGAATGAGTATGCACACAGCGATACGGCGCGCGTGCTCCTGTTGAATGCGGCGCTGCTGCGTGCCGGCGTCCTGAAACAGCTTGCAGCCGATCGCCAGTAACGCCTGCTGGTGATTGCCGGCAGTACGAGGGGGCGCCGGCTCCCGGCCGGTTCTGCAGGCCGGGCTTCGCCTGCGGTGCCGCACCAGATCGCGTTACGTGCACCAGCCTTCGCGCCTCGGTACCGGCATGTTGATACTTCGCTGTTCATACCACACTTCATAAGTTTGCACTGCTTGTCGTTGCACGGTGATGTTGTCTGCCAGCAATCAGTCATTCGTCGGACGCATGCATGTCGGATCACTCCCCCGGGACCGTAATCGAGACAGTCGTTGTACGCCGAGCAAACGGTGCCTGACGTTTTGGGGCAGGCACTGAGGCCGGCCTGGCCCCATCGTGCCAGGAGAAGCGGGCAACGTGGCTACCGGGACCTGCTGACATGTATTCTGCTGAACACTCTTTCATCCCGAGGCAATCATGCAACGCGATCGATCCCGATCCGGCGCGATGTATTTTTTCTGCTGCGTGTTGCTGCTCCTGCTTGGTGTCACCGTTGCAGCCGTTGCAAACGGTCTGGATGCAGCCCCCACCCTTGCCCGGGTGGAGTTCTCCGGCAGCGGCCGGATTCTGCTCCGGCCCGATCCCACACGGGAGCTTCCGTTCGCCGAACTTCCGGCCAGATGGACGGCGGGCCAGCCGACCCTCTCGGTAGCATACGTCAGCGGATCCTATCCCGAGGTTGGTGCCACGGTCGAGATGGCGCATCGCACCTTCACCGCACCCGTTCTGATGCGCGGCAACGGCCCGGACGGGATGTCGTTCCCTCCGCTGCCCGCGGTGGTCCGCGAGTCCGGTGGGACCACTGCGGTGACCTATCCCGCGCATCCGTCAACCATCCCGTTCGATCCCGGCACTGTCTGCTGCTACGATCCGTTCACGGTCTCATGGGAGCTCTCCGCGGACAACGGCGCCACCTGGATGCGTGCCGGGGAATCATCCACAACCATCTACGTAACCCGAGGGCGCCCAACGCCGGAACATCCGGAGATGGGGTTCGGCTACATCGAGTCGCTGTTCGACATCTCCTGCCGCAGCGCCCACGGCTACAGCAGCGAGGCGGACATCATTCAACATGTATGGAGCGAGTTTACCGATCTGGTGGTGCGCACAAAGAAGGGGGACACACTTGCGTTCTATCCGCACAAGCAGAACAACCAGCAGGAGACCACCGCGGGGTTGATCCTCTGCAGGTCAGGCGTCTGCTTTGCGTGGGCGCATCTGCTGATCGACCTGCTCCGCATACAGGGGATCACGCGCCACGGCAGCTACGTTGTTCTCAGCGCCCCGAACACGACGTCGTGCGGACCGGTGATCGGCATGCTGATGCCGAACTGCACGTTCGGCACCCCCTCGGCCGCTGCCACCTGTCCGGACTTCCCCTATCTCGCCGCCTTCGCCCGCCCGCTCACCGGCGATCTGATCGGGCCGGACGTGTTCAGCAAGCCGGGCCTCGCCGGGCAGGGCGAGCCCGATCCGATGTCCCTCTTTCACGATCATGCGCTTGTGCTGATCGATGGAGTCTACTACGATCCCAGCTACGGGCGCACCTTTGCGTCGCTGGATGAGTTCGTGAACGGCATTGCCGGCTGGGCGGTGGAGAGCATGGTGAACGAGTCGCAGGTGCATCTCGATCTCAACGGCAATCACCGGATCGAGGATCTGGATGTGAAGGTTGCACGCGTCAGCAACGATCCGCATCGATGCAGGCTGAGCGTTGTCCGCTCGGATTACTGATGCATGTTGCTTCCGTTCGATGCAAACCTGTCCTCCTCCAATTCCGCACCCGGCCGATGCCTTCGGCCGGCAGTCCTGATGGAGCCGGGTACACTGCGTCTACAAACATTCGTCCACGTGAACACGTTTCCTCGAAGTCCGAAATTCCGAATCAAGGAGACAGCGCTGATGCATAACTCAAGATCTCTGGCGATACTATCCGCACTATCTCTCGCACTTGTCTGCCTCCCGGCCTGCAAGAGCAATAAACCGGAGAACCCGCCGATGGGGGATACGCTCACCCAGCAGTCCGACACGGCTCCGAGAACGGATACCAGTGCACGGATGGATACCGGCATGCGCCGCAATACCGGAGCGGCCTCCGCCTCGGGATATCCAATGGTGGGCGGCGCCGAGATGTCCCCGACGAAGAATATCATCGACAATGCGTCCAACTCGAAGGATCACACGACGCTTGTTGCGGCAATCAATGCCGCCGGCCTTGGCGGGACGCTGAAGGGGGCCGGGCCGTATACGGTGTTTGCTCCAACCAACGAGGCGTTCTCGAAGCTGAAATCCGGAACGCTGGACTCGTTGCTCAAGCCCGCGAACAAGACGCATCTCAAGCAGATCCTTACCTATCATGTCATAGCCGGGAAGCTGGACTCTGCGGAGCTCGTAGCGAGGATGCAGGCAGGCAACGGAGTTGCGCGGCTGAAGACGGTGAACGGCACGATGCTCAGTGCCACGATGGATGGCAATCAGATTGCGCTGAAGGATGAAGCCGGGGGCGTTGTTCATGTGACGACGCCGAATGTCTATCAATCCAACGGCGTCATTCACGTTATCGACGGCGTCCTGATGCCGCAGTAGGCGATGCAGCCAGCAGGCGATGCCGCCAGTAGGCGATGCCGTCAGCAGGCGATGCAGCTGCGGCATCGACGGAGAGTGATCGACGATCGCAGCGCCGGTATCATGGCTGCCGGCGCTGCGGTTGGAGTTCCCGGCAACACCGTGCGGCAATAGCCTGCCTGCCGGCCCTGCAGCGACTATCGATTGGAATTCTGATCCGGGCTCCTCAACCGAGCGCTTGCGCGAGCAGCATGCCCGAGGTGATTACCACCAGCAACGGAAACAGGGTAATGATTACGGCGATGAACGTCCAGAGAACGAAGCTTGCAATGCTCCCAGGACTGCTTCGTACAGCGGATCGGTTCAAACCCAGCTGCATGCGGAGCGAGCCAACGGTGGCACGGAGAAGCATATCGTCGAACGGGAGCGCGTAGAGGTTGCCGCAGGAGCGTCCGCGGATGAACGCGCGATATGTGCGGCCGGGGGCGATGGCCATGCCGACTCCCATCGCGGAGAGATTGAGTATCCATGCGGGCCAGTGGTGTCTGCATCCGCTGGCCACCTCCCACGCTCCTATCTCCGCCTCCCCGATCCACGTTGCAGTGTATTCCGTGAGAACGTGATGAAGATCGTGGTACTGTGCAGCCACGACCCGCGAGGGAATGTTCGGGAAGTAGATCGGTATCGGTCCCGCCTTCAACTTCACCCACCGCTCGTCGTACCCGCCGTTGATGAATCCGTAGCGATCGAAATAGATCCGGCGAGCCTCCCGCATCGGAAGGTCTGGGCTGTATGCGGTCTCCATGGCCGGCGTATCCACATGCTGAGCACTCATCCTGCAGTCTCCTTCGTGCCGGTACGAATATAGCGGTACTGCCGGCCCGGCGGTAATGGTAACTATGACGGATATTCTTTACGCTATTGATAACCACCCGCGTTCGCGTTCCGCCGGCCGCCAACGCGGCTCCCGGCACCCCCTCCATACAGTGCGTTCCGAAAATCCGCGGAAGGTACATTGATGAGGACAGATGTGATTACTATTGTCCGGCCCGGTGGCCGGTGTTCCTTCTCCGAAGCTGTGTCGGAATACCGGCGGCCTGCCTGAACGGATCGACCCGCCGCCACAGCCTCTCCGCCAGCCCTTGCAGATGCAGGGCGCCGCGGGAGCGAGCTGCGCTCGATGGCGATGCCCGGGCCCGATTCCGTGCTGTTTCGGATGCGCAGCGGGCGGCAGTCTCCGGTTCCATTTCGCGTGCGGGCCGATGGTGATATGGAGGGGTACATGATGATGTACTGTTGCGTTCCGAAGATCCGCGGTATATAGCGGCATCCAACTACGTGCGGAAACGAATGCACGCATCACGGATCACAGATAACATCGCTGAACACTACTGAAACAGAACGCTCCGGCCGTCGCCGGGGTTGACAGACGGCATACAGGGTAAACGAACCTGCGGCATGTCCCATTGCGACATCTCGCCCGGAACCTCATTGCCTCAACGATTCGAACGCATCGGGATTGAGTACTGCGGACCTCGATCCCATTGCACGCTCGCATGCACCGCTCGCGCTGACGAACCTTCGGCATCGCGAACCCGAGGCAGGCGAGAGCCGTACCTCCCGGAACACCCACAGTTCCAACCATGCCCCGGGACGTACCACTCCATAGATCCTCCACCGATACTGTCGTCGCTCAATACAACGGCGCGCAATAGCGTGTCCGTTTCGGCTGGCTCACATCGATTGCTGCGCGTCTGCGATCCACTGTCGCAGTGGCGGCGTCGTGTGGTCGTCGTGTTCCACACCATAAACCAGTAAGAGGTTGCGATGAATGTCGTCACCACGTCCGGCGCCAGGCGATGTCAATGGCGTCTGCTCTTCCTGTTCGTTGTCATGTGTGTACTCGCGTGCACGCATGTGGCAACGGCCGCGTCACCGGTGATTCTCACCATTACCAAGACCGATGATGCTCCGGTTCCCGTTCCTTCCGGCCAGGTGTTCACCTATACCATCGCGTATAGCTGGTCCGGCGGCGTAGGCTGGTCCACCTCCACGCCCGGCACGCTGATCATAACCGACGTCGTCCCTTCGGCGCTCGACGTGATGAGCGCCGCGCCGGGAGGCCCGATCTCCACGATCGTGGGGAATACCGTCACCTTCACGATCAGCACCACGGCGCCCTCCGGCGCGGGAACGGTGCAGATCAATGCGCGCTTCAAGCCGGGCGTCACCTGCCCGAACACGCGCGCCTGCAACGTGGCCACCATCAACATTCCCGGCGGACAGGCCGTTCAGTCCAACCCGGACTGTGTCACGGCAACCGCCTCGAACAAGTGGCAGTTCCGTAAGGACTGGGTCTCCGGCTGCATCGTCGATACCGGCACGGTGGTCTACCGAATCTCGGTGATCAATCCCTCCGGCAACGACATCGGCGGCTTGAACCTGAACAACATCTCGCTGACGGACATTCTCCCACCGGGCGCGGTTCTCACCGGCGCCGGCGTATCGCCGTTCTATGCCGGTTGCTGGAGTGGTCCGGCAGCGGGCACCGGCTCCGTGCTTCTGACGGGCGGCCCCGTGAATCTGACTGTTGGGCCGGGATGGGCATGGTGGGGCTGCTATGTCTATGTTCGCTTCCCGAGCCCCACGTTCACCGCCGGCCAGGTTGTCACCAACAACGCAACGCTTCGCTTCCAGACGCCCTGCAGCGACGGTCAGTTCCTGACGATGAATGCGAGCGCAACCAACACGCTCTGCACCCCGGTCGTCCTGCCGGGCGGATGGATAAGCAAGTGGCTGGACAACTGGCTCTACTTCCCGTCGAACCCGTGGTACACCCCATCGTGGGCACCCGGCTGCTGCGGGACGTACGGTGTGTACTACAACAACAGCGGCGGCCTGGCGCAGACCGGCGTCGTGATCGACGACAATCTGCCTCCAACCGTGGATGTGGGGAACATCAACACCTACCAGCCGCCGTCGGTGGGAACGGTGACGATGGATGTCTACTGCTACGTGGCCGGCGCATGCTCTCCGGTGCCGACCACGACGCTGACATACACCACGCCGGGTGCGTGGTCCACCTACTCGCCAACCGGCCTGCCGGGTCCGATCTGTAGAATCAAATGGTCGTACACCGGCACCATAAATCCGGGGAACTATCTCTACAACCGCATCGATGTATGCGTGCGTTCCAACAGCTACGTTGCTCCGTTCCCGGCTGTGGTGGCAGGGCAGAACATCTCCAACACGGCATGCGTCACCGGCACCAACGTTCCCGGCGGCCTCTGCGCCACCAGCAACAATCCGGTAACGGCAACGGCGCCGAACATCCTCGCCGCGAAGTTCTTCGAGGGCAAGGCGGGCTCCTGCATGCCGGGCTGTGCGCCCGCAACGGCCGGTCCGTTCTATCCCGGTGATATCGTGCGCTGGCGCATGGTGATCGCCAACGTTGGAAGCGCCACGGCAACCCCGTGCACGATTACCGACGCGCTCCCATCCGGCTTCAGCTACATCGGCAACCCGACGTATTACTATGGGCCGATTGTCTGGGCAACCAGCAACAACCCCACCTGCTGTACGCTGACGCCCGCGGTTCCCGCGGTTACCGGCGGCATCTCGTCGCCGGCCGTTGGAGCAACCACACTCACCTGGACATTCCCGACGCTGCCGGCCAACTGCAGCGGCAACGTGGACTACCTCGTGATCGAGTTCGACACCAAGGCGAGCAACAGCCCGACGATTCCGCCGGGCAACTACTTCAACACCTTCACATTCTCCGCGGGCAACCTGGGCACACCGGTGACATCCAACCCGGCCCAGGTGACGATCAACGGCTATGCGAAGGTGGAGGTATACAAGGAGGTTCGCCAGAACACCACCGGCACGCTCTTCTCCTCGAGCGCAAACGTACAGCCGACCGGACAGGCGGAGTACCGGCTCAGGATCAAGAACACCGGCATCCTGACGCTCGCCAACATCTACCTGCTGGACATCACGCCGCATGTGGGTGATATCATGGTGTTGCCGCCGTACAGCCCGCGCGGCAGTGCCTACGATCTGCCGATCAGCCTGGCGATGTCGCCGGTTGCCGGCTACAACTACGGCTACAACAGCTCAACGAACACCAAGAACCCGACCCGCTCGACGCTCTTCTGCAGCGTGGCGAATCCGGCCGGCGGTGTTCCGCCGCTGACACCCGGCGTCTTCGGTGCATGGACCGGCCCCACGTTCTCCTTCCAGATCCAGGGGCTGCCGGCAACGACGATAGCGCCGGGCGGTACGCAGGACTTCTATTACATCGCCACCGTGCCGACAACGGCGCCGATCGGTGCAACGGCCTGCAACTCCTTCGGACTCCAGGTAACGCCGTACGGCACCTCGACCTGCCTGAAGACGGAGGCCACGCCGGCATGTGTGACGGTGATCCCGCCGGACAAGCATCAGTGCGATTCGATCTGGGGTCAGACTCAGGTTGATCCGTGCTGTACGCTGACAACGTCCATCCTGAACACGCTCGGCAGCCTCTCGCAGCTGGACTACCATGTGCTTCCGGTGCCTGGTGGAACCACGCCGAGCGGTGTTGTGCAGAGTGTGCTCACCACGCCGTGCGTCCCCAGCTCCACGGTGCCGAGCAGTCTGGCTGGTACTACGGCCGGCTCGCTCTTCTTCACACCGCCCTGCCCGAACCCGCTTGGTGTACAGATCCATGCGGCCAGCACGAACGTGACCGGCGAGGTCTGCATCGAACTGATTGCCACCATCGTTCAGAAGAACGGTACGGTGATCCAGTGCCGCGATACCGTCTGCTTCCATTGCGATCCGGCACCGAAGGTGCGCTGCGACTCGATGGCGGTGCAGGCGTATCCGAATGCAAACCAGAGCACGCGGACCTTCACGATCTTCAATCTGAAGGCACCGGTCTCGCCGATCTGCAGTGTGAAGATCACTGTAACTCCGCCTCCGGGTGGCAGCGGTCTGCATGGCGGCAGTCTGGTTATCGACGGCACGTCGCACTCGTGGCCGGCCGGTTCCTCCTTCGGCTACACGCAGATCACGGCAGCACACGGATTGCCTGCCTCCACCAAGGTGCAGTTCAACCTCGCGGTTGACTACGGCATCGGCTGGGTGGGCACCGTCGTGGTAACCGTCTATCACTGCGACGGCGACAGCTGCACGATGACATACGGTCCGTGGGATGCTTCGAAGAAGGGATCTGTGGTGATCAGTTCGTCCACGGACGTTCCGGATCGGGCACTCCTCCACATGCATGCGCTCACGTTCTCGCGCGCAAACGCCGCGAACCTGCACGTGCGTTCGATCGCCGTTCATTACAGCGATCCGGTGACCTCGATCGTTGCCGTTACCGGTGCGAACTATCCATGTGATGTGGATGGCGAGCAGGGCAACTGCAACGACATCTTCGAGGAGGTGCACGTACAGGATCGTTCGATGATGATCGACCTGCGCCGCGATCTGGACGATCGGGCCAACCAGGACGATCCGCTCGTAACGGTCGTCTACAAGTCGGCCGATGGCAACAACCCGACGGTGGAGATCATCTACTATGATGAGAACGGCCAGGAGGTTGGCAACGAGACAGTCGACGTCACCGGCGGCGATCCGCCCGGACGGGCCGTCTCCGGCCTGGGTGGTGCGCAGAAGATGGCGGCCGTGATGGGCGCACTCACTGCGCAGCCGAACCCGACAAACGGACACTGCGACGTGGGCTTCACGCTGCAGTCCGCCGGTGTCGTGGATCTGGATCTCGTGGATGCACGTGGCGAGAAGGTTGCAACGCTGGTTCACGGCGAGCACCTTGCAGCGGGCGAGCATCATCGTACGCTGGATCTTGCCTCGATGAGCAGCGGCGTCTATATGGTGGCGCTGCGTGTCAACGGCATTCCGTCGGTGCTTCGTCTCGAACTGACGAAGTAATTCGCCGCCCGGAACGAACGTGATGTACAGGCACGGGGAGCAACCCTCCCCGTGCCTTTCTATTCATGGAAGCATACCCGCGATGAAATTGACTGATGATCGCAGGCGGTCCTATCTTGCGAGCGCCGCGGCGCCTGCCCGCGGGCGTCGAGGAGGCGTTCAAGTATCAATCAGAAATCCGGCCGTGATCGCAATCTGCGGCCGTGGGGAAAGAGGGACGCAAATGAATGTCCACACCATGCTTGTTTGTTTGCTTGCGGCAGGGCCCGTGTTCATATCGGCATCTGCCCTGCAGGGAAGGCATGCCGCTGCAGCGGCGAACCGGGCGGAGAGCCTCGTGCCGATACCTCAGCGGACCGTGGCGCAGTTGAAAGTGGATCCGGGTGAGGGGGCCGTGGCCTGGCCGAACGGCGGCGTGATGCCGATACTGACATACGGCTGGGGGGGCGATCGTCCGTTCCCGTCGGACATCGCGCTGGACTCCAGCATCGTGCCGCCCATTGGCATCACGCGTCCTCCCATTCTGATCGTGCAGCGGCGGTCCGATATCTTCTCTCCGATCCTTCAGAATTTTCTCGACCAGAATCAGACGATCCGTGCGATGACGATCACGGTGAAGTCGATCGCAGGGGATCCGCAGAACTATACCATGTGGAATGTGAAGGTGATCGGCATTCGCGATGTCGGAAAGGTTATCGAGGAGAATCCCGTAACGCAGGAGATCGTCTTCGTCTTCGAACGTCTCGAACGGGGTAGTCTGGATGAAGGGCGGAGATAGGAGGGGGCGCCGCATGGCAGTTTGGGGGGCGTGATGCGGAGCCGCCGGCGGATGCTTTCCATCCCTGGAATATTTATTCGCAGGGAATGGATATCCGGCGGACGCAGGAGTTGCGATCCATTCAGCCCCGTGCCGGTGTTGCGCGGCGTCATCATATGAACACCGGTTGGGCCGCATTTTCTGGACGAAATCGCATTATGCTGGCTTTTCGGGTGCCTCATCCCGGCATGCCGTATTTGCAATCAGGATCCAACACCCACCATTTCTGGATACCCGGGGCGGATATCGTCATTTTGTAACCGCAGTATCAACTTCATGTTGGCCTCATTTTTATGGGTTAGCTTTGCACCCGCATCGTAAAAGTGCCCGCTGTCTGTCCGTGAATGCCTGCATGATTGAGGATGTAATCCGGAGCATCCGATCGTGCCGGTTCAGGGCATAGTGAATAGCACCCTGATTCGTAATGTCCTGGATCCGGAACTTTACGCATGCAGCGTATCTCATTGAGGTCCACTCATGAGAACACCAAAACGGCTCTTCGTTAGGATTCCCGTCTTCCTGGCTCGATCCATCCGGAAGCATTTCTGCTGACGGCATGATTCGAAGCAACGATGCGTGGCAGACCGATACGTTCACGCGGTGATCGATCCGTCGGCGCACCGGAAATACTCGTTCTCGAGTTCCAATGCCCCCGCCGGGAGTGGGGCAGCAGCTGCTGCAATTGCTCCCGAATTCCGACACGGCCGCAGCCGTGCGCCGCATAGGTGCCAGTGTTGCCAATTCATGATATTCACACCTTCTCTGTCAACGGAGAGGAAATACTGTGTTCGGTCAGGTGGGGTTGAATATATAGACGACAAAGTAATTCGATTCGGCGGGAGCTCTGCTCGCGTCGTTATCGGTGAGTCCGGCCAGTGATACGATTGCTCCAAATTCCCGGGCAACGTTTCCGGTGCGCGGTGCCTTGCCAGGATCGGCGTCCTCCGATCCACGCGATGATGAACGGTAAACCAACATTGGCCGCGGAAGAGAATTGTCCGGGTCCCTCGACAGACAATTCTCCGCGGCGAATCCCTCACTTACATCCTAATTCAAGACGTGCTATGATGAAGAGGTCCTTCATATCTGCCGTATTGCTTCTCTCGTTCATGATGGCGAGCGACGCATTTTCGCAGGTACCCAGAATTATCAGCTATCAGGGTGCCCTCGTCGACCAATCGGGAGGCCCGGTTTCCGATGGCAACCGATCCATCACGATGAACATCTACGATGCGCCAACCGGCGGCGCCCCGCTCTACACCGAAACACAGACGGTGAAGTTCTTCCGGGGTGTCTTCAACGTGGGGATCGGCTCGAAGACGCCGTTCCCGGCGACTCTGGCGTTCGACAGGCCGTACTATCTCGGCATCTCCATCGACAACGGACAGGAGCTTACGCCTCGCACACAGATCACCGCCGGCGCCTATGCGATGCATTCGGCTGTTGCCGACGTCGCCCAGGCACTCTCACCGTCGGCGGGCGGCGTTGTGACGATGGTGAACGGACAGTCCGGCGCTCTGCAGGTAACCGGTACCGGCAATACAACGGTGTCCCAGGCCGGCAACACCATTACCATCAACAGCGACGGTGTTTCCAGCATCAACGGCGTCACGGGCTCGGTGGACTTCGTCGGTCTGGGTGCGACAACGGTTACGCACAACGGCAACCGCTTTACCATTTCCTCCACCGGAGGCATTCAGGAAGTTGCTCCGCTGGATCCATCGATCTCGGTGAAGAACGGCACCAGCGCTCTGGTGCAGGTTGCCGTTTCCGACCTGGGAATTACAACGGGGAAAATTGCGGACCAGGCCGTTACCGCGGCGAAGCTGGCCGATGGAGCAGTAACTGATTCCAAGATCTCCGGCGGCATCAGTTACTCCAAGCTTACCGGCGTTCCTGCATCGCTGCCGCCAAGCGGCGCGGCGGGGGGCGATCTTGCCGGCACGTATCCCAACCCGACCATCGCTGCCGGCGCCGTCACAACGGCGAAGATTGCCGATGGCTCCGTCAACGATGCGAAGATTGCAAGCGGCATCAGCTACTCGAAGCTGAACGGCGCTCCCACCTCGCTCCCGCCAAACGGTGCGGCGGGTGGTGATCTCACCGGCACGTATCCCAACCCGACCGTGGCCGCAGGCGCGATCACAACGGCGAAGATCGCCGATGGCTCGGTGACTACTGCGAAGATCGCCGACGGCTCCGTTGTCGGATCGAAGATCGCCAACGGTGTGGTGCTGACGAATCATCTGGCCGATGGCTCCGTGACCGATGTGAAGATCGCCGGCGGCATCAGCTACTCGAAGATCACGGGCGGGCCTACAACCCTTCCGCCAAGCGGCGCGGCGGGCGGTGACCTTGCCGGCACGTATCCCAACCCGACGATTGCTCCCGCGGTCATCACCACGGCGAAGCTTGCGGACGGATCGGTGATGACGCCCAAGCTTGCCGACAGTTCGGTGATCTCCACGAAGATCGGCCCCGCTGCAGTTCGCACGGTGAACATCTTCGACGGCTCGGTGACCACCGTGAAGATCAACGACAGCTCCGTGGTGGGTTCGAAGATCGGCACCGCAGCCGTTGCAACGGCGCACATTGCCGATGGCGCGGTGACCACCGCCAAGCTTCCAGACGGTGCCGTGACGTCGGCGAAGATCGCCGATGGGGCGATTGTGGACGCCGATGTAAGCCCGACGGCGGCGGTGGCCTACAGCAAGCTGAACCTGACGAACAGCATTCAGAACAGCGACATCGTTGCCAACGCGATCACGACGTCGAAGGTTGCCAACGGTACGGTGACCACCTCGAAGATGGCGGACAGCGCGATCTCCGGACTGAAGCTGCTGACGAACGCGGTGAACACGGCGCACATCGCCGATGGCGCCGTGACGACGGCGAAGGTGAACAGCACCGGGGCGACAACGGGTAACGTGCTCACGTACAATGGAACCAGCGTGGCATGGCTGCCACCTGCTGCCGGCGGACCTGCCGGTGGCGATCTGAGCGGTACCTATCCGAATCCGGTAATCGCTGCGGGTGCGGTGACCTCTGCGAAGATTGCCGATGGCACGATTGTGGATGCGGACGTGAGCCCGACGGCGGCGATCGCGTACAGCAAGCTGAACCTGACGAACAGCATTCAGAACGGCGACATCACGGCCAACGCGATCACGACATCGAAGGTTGCCAACGGTACGGTGACCACCTCGAAGATGGCTGACAGCGCGATCTCCGGGCTGAAGCTGCTGACGAACGCGGTGAACACGGCGCACATCGCAAATGGTGCGGTGACACTTCCGAAGGTCTCCAGCACCGGCGCCATTGCCAACCAGGCCATCGTATTCGACGGCACGAACGTTGTCTGGGGCAGCGCCGTGCCGGGCGGCACGGCGGGGGGTGACCTGAGCGGTACCTATCCGAATCCGGTGATCGCTGCGGGTGCGGTGACCTCTGCGAAGATTGCCGATGGCACGATCGTGGATGCGGACGTGAGCCCGACGGCGGCGATCGCGTACAGCAAGCTGAACCTGACGAACAGCATTCAGAACAGCGACATCGTTGCCAACGCGATCACGACATCGAAGGTTGCCAACGGTACGGTGACAACCTCGAAGATGGCAGACAGCGCGATCTCCGGGCTGAAGCTGCTGACG
>DASZRW010000124.1:0-14526 GCA_035549015.1 Kapaibacterium sp. (SeqCode) | reverse complement strand
ACCAGCAGTATCAAACGCACGACGATGCGCGGCGAAGCATCTTCGACTACATCGAGGCATTTTACAACCGCGAGCGCCTGCACTCGACGCTCGACTATCGCAGTCCCGTCGAATTTGAGCAGGTATTTTCTTCCATCAAATCATGTCCACAATAGCGGGGGCAGGCCATACTCTTGCCTTTCAGTAATCAGGACAACTCGGCAATGAATAATGCTCACAGACTCACACTTGTACTTCTGTTGATTCTGACCACAACGGCCGTGCACGCGCAAGGACTGCCGTGGAGGATACAGACAATCGACAAGCGAGGCGATACCGGAACCATCTCGTTCTCAAAGATCGACGCACCCGACACCGTACACGCGATGGCCCTCGGGTTCATCGGGTCACTCAACGTTGTTGATCGGACTACAGACGGCGGACAGACCTGGGCGGGCTCACTCGACCACTGGTTCATTGAAAACACGAAGCTGCAAGACCTTTCATACCCGACGCCGAACGTTGCCGTCGTTGTCGGTGACACGATGTTTCGCGACACCGGAGCAACAATCTTCTACACGCACAACGGCGGCGAGACGTGGCAACAAGGGTGGTGCGATTCATGCAGATACCCAAGCGGCGACCGAACTGCCCTTGTCTACGTTTCCATGTGTGATTCGCTGAACGGAATACTTACCGGGTACAACCTTGTCATGGCCCGCACAACAGACGGCGGTAAGACCTGGAGAAGACTCCCAGATCCAACCAAACGTTTTGCTCGTCTACTCTTCGGCATCCAGTGTCTGTCACCCCGAACGTATTTCGTCATGGTGGGCACCGGCATCTATCGGACCGACGACAGCGGAACAACCTGGGCACTCAACCCCATACCGGACAATACAGGCCGGTTCCACTTCCTCGATTCCCTTCACGGCGTCATGGCCGGATACCACGACAACGAGGACACCACGCAGTACGCACGATTCAAGCACACCATTGCCCTCACGAGTGACGGCGGCAAGACATGGCGCACCGTCTTCGACGACACCATAGACGTGTTCTCAGATCGCACGGACGCGGTAGCAATGGCAGATACGTTGCACGGAGTTACGGGAGGATTCGGCGGCGGATGGTTGTACACGAACAACGGCGAACACTGGCAGTCAGGCCCCAACCTTGGCAAAGCTTTCCGCATCAACGACGTTACAAGCATTGCCTACCCGCACCCGGACAAGGCATGGGCCGCCACGACTACCGGAGTTATCCTTGTCTACTCGCCGAAGCTTGCCGGCGTTGAACGCAGCCCGCGCACAACCGGCACACGAACAACGTTGCAGGTCTATCCCAACCCGGCATCACGTACTACGCCATTTACCGTTTCGTTCTCTCTCCCCAGCACAGATCCCGTGCAGCTCTCCGTTGTTAATGTTCTTGGTCAGGAAGTTGCAACGCTCTACACAGGACCTCTCCCAAGTGAAGCCTACAGCATCACCCACACAGACCCTCTCCCATGCGGTCATTACTTCGTCAGGCTGACAGTAACACACCGGACGATCACCGTTCCGCTTGTAGTGGTGCAATAGGCAAGTAGTGACGCAGTTTGGACTCAACTCTCTCCTCGATGAATCGGGATCTGCGATACGGCATCTCAGGGCAGGAGAACACGAGCCTCGTGTCCGAACCGACGTCCGGCGTCTGCGTCTCAGACCCCGATCTATCGGGGCGTCCACCGTCTCCCGGCTCTTCCCGCTCAAACTGAGTCGCTACCTCATCGCGATACGATATGTGAGAATGCGGTTTTCTTCCCCTATTTGCCCGCGGAACATACCCACCTCCGCTCGATCGCTCCTCGACTCACCTGCTAACTCACACGACCATGCGCATTGCCACATTACTCGGATGCATTCTGCTGCTGCTCAATCTCCATGGCTCTGCTCGCGCCCAGGAAGCGGACGGCCACGGGGATCGCCACGACTACGGTGACGGACGTCTCGAGGAGAACGAGCCTGCAGGAAGTGACGACGGGAGCGACGCGAAGAGTATGCACGGACCCGCATGGAGCGCCAAGGCGCGTACCTCAGCAACAGGCCGTGGATCGACGCGGTGGTGCGTGCGCACGATCATCCGCTGTTCAGAAGCTCCACGAACGCCGCGCAGTGGCATGCGCTTGGCCCGTGGCATGCACCGAACGGGATCGGGAGAATCAACTGTGTGGCATTTCACCCGACCGACACCTCGATCATCTTTGCCGGTGCACCGAGCGGAGGCTTCTGGAAGACCACCGACGGCGGCCAGCATTGGATCACGACCACGGATCACTTTGCCTCGATCGGTGTAAGCGATATTGCCGTGAACCCCGCGAACCCCGATATCATCTACATCGCTACCGGCGACAAGGATCTCTGGGACAGCAAGAGTATCGGCATTCTCAAGAGCATCGATGGCGGGATGACATGGGACACGACGGGCCTGATCTTTACCGGGTCGGAATCCGAGCTCGTGGTTCGCGTGCTGATCGACCCGCGCAACACGCGCACGCTCTACGCGGCCACCACGAAGGGCATCTTCAAAAGCATCGATGCGGGAGCCACATGGACGCACCCGCTCGCAACGTCGATGCGCGACCTGGAGATGCATCCAACCAACGGGATGATTCTTTACGCCGGGTCGGCGAACGGGCAGTTCTTCCGCTCCACCGATGCCGGCGAGACGTGGACCGATCGCACGGCATCGCTCGGGTTCCCGGATACGAGCAAGCACGAGTGGCTCTCCGTGGCGGTAACGCCCGCGCGGCCCGGTCTGGTCTATGTGATGGAAGAGGGTGAGCCGCCGAACAATATCAGTGCAGGCATTTATCGCAGCAACGACTCCGGCACGACCTTCGAGAAGATGGCGGACAACGCCACGAAGACCGTCGTCGGCTGGTATGGATACTCGCTGGCGGTATCGCCGTTGGACGCCGATGAAGTCTATTGCGGCGGCGGCTACGTCTTCCGCTCCTCCGACGCCGGCAAAACCTGGATACAGCCGCATCAGGCCGGAGGGAACAAGGGTGATGGAACGTTCCTGCATGTGGACATTCACGAGATTCGTTACCGCGGCGGCGATGTCTTCGTGGGCTGCGACGGCGGCCTGTTTCGCTCGGCCTACGATCCGGGCCACCCGAACTACTGGCAGTATGTGGTTGGTGACATGGCGATCAGTGAGGCATATGGCTTCGATGGGGCCGCCACCGATTCCGCATTCTTCGTTGGAGGGTTTCAGGATATCGGCGTCGGCTGGATCACCGGCGGAAACTTCATGCAGAGTTCCGGCGGTGACGGGATGGAATGTCTGGTGGATTTCACCGACAAGAAGATCTTCTATATCTCGATCCAGACCGGGCGTATCGACCGCACGGAAGACGGCGGCAAGACCTTCGCCCATTTCATCGGTCCGGAGGTGACCGGTACCGGCGGCGCCTGGACCACCCCCTTCATACTCGATCCGCGCAACCCGAGCACCTCCTACGCGGGGTACGAGGATATCTGGAAAACGAACGACGCGGGTGCGCACTGGCGAAAGATATCGGACGTGACGGAGCGGACAACGATCAAGCGTGTTGCGGTCTCGTGGGCCGACACCAATACCATCTACATGCTGAAGGAATGGGGCTTCGGGATGTTCCGCACCACGGACGGTGGAGCGCACTGGGACCAACTGAAATACCCATCGATCGACAACATTGCGATACACCAGCACGATCCGCGCACGATCTGGGGGACCGGTGATGGCGTATTCAAGTCCACCGACGGGGGAACCACATGGACCGATATCACAGGTTCTCTGCCGAAGAAGATCAAGGTCAACGCCATTGTCTATCAGAACGATTCACCCGAGCGCGTGTTTGTGGGGACCGCGATGGGCGTCTACTATCGCGACAGTTCGATGGCCGATTGGGCGTTGTTCGGCGAGGGACTTCCGAATGCGGATGTGAAGAAGCTGGAGATCCATGCAAAGGCCAATCAGCTGCGCGCCTGCACATACGGTCGCGGCCTGTGGGAGTGCAGCCTTGACCAGTTCGGTACTCCGCCGCTCTCGGTGTATCCCGAACGCGATGGCCACCCGGCATCGCTTCTCGCCTATCCGAACCCATCAGCCGGTCATCTCTCTCTTCAGTTCGAGCCGATGCAGGGCGAGCGATACATGGTGGATCTCCTCGACGCACTGGGCCGGACGATGCGTACGATTGAGCTCCCCGCCCCGGCTCTGGCAAGCGGACATGCGGAGATGGATCTGGCCGGGCTGCCGGCCGGCGCCTACGTCGTCACCCTCCGCGCGGCGAGCGGCGGGATGAGGATGACGCGCGTTGTGCTCTGGAAGTGAGTGAGGCAATGGTTGTTCGGACCTTCTTCGGAAGGATCGTCTGTTCAGCCAGATCGAGATGCAGGGGTATGTCTGACAGAACAGAAGCGGTAGTAGATGCGATCAAAAGGGATCGAGCGCTTCCTTCTTCTCCCCTCCTGGCAAGAGGGGTTGGGGGGAGTTCACCCCACCGCGATGTGGAATCATCAATTCAACCGGGCCGCCCCCTCCTGACCTCCCCTTGGCAAGGGGAGGAACGCAACGGGGAATTCCTTGTAAAGCAATACGACGCTCCTTCCCTGATCTCCCGCGCACCCCGGCACTTCCAGGCTACGCCGCTCCAGTACGAGCAGGTCCGCATGTTTTTCGAGTTCATCGGCACGGGATCGCCGGCAGCTGCTATCGATCCGAAGAGCGGGATGCATTGAGACCGGGGCCGCCGGCAGTGGGAATCGAGTACTGACCGAGGGTTCACCAGGTGTTCCGACACGAAAGGCTGCTCTGCTTCTGCGGGCAGCCTTTTCACGTTGCAGCTGCCCGCCAGGATTTTGAGCAGCGCCCCCCACTCCTCCGCTCCCCTCACGGTTCAGCAGGCAGAGGCCGATCTCCGCGGGCTTCGAGTTCGCAATGGAGCGCGCCGCCGCGATGATAGAGCATCGGCGAACAGGCGGACGCCACGACATGAAATTCACACACCCTTCTTCACCCCCTACAACTTTTCGTTAGAAATCCTCGCCACCCCCATCGTAGTTTTACCGATTACACTATCCGGGACGCCCCGAACCTGTGCCCGCAACCGCAATCCGGGTTCGTCAGTCTCGTCACAGGCGCAGCGGCAGAGGCGCGCAGCGCATTCACCCCGAACAGCCCCCGGCGGCCCGGGCATCAGCGGCTTCAACCCGGCCGATGGATGCGGTGCGCAGGCGGCGTAGCGGATAGCACCAGCCGGAGCAAAACCATGACCGAACATGCAGTATTGATCGCCGGAGGAGGTCCAACCGGACTGACGCTGGCAGCGGAGCTTACACTGGCGGGGATCGACGTCGCCATCGTGGAGCGGCGCCCGAACCAGGACCTTGTGGGCTCGCGCGCGGGGGGCCTGCATTCACGCACGATCGAAGTCTTCGACATGCGGGGAATCGCGGATCGCTTCCTCTCGGAGGGACAGATCCATCCTGTGGTAGGCTACCACATGGTTCAACTGGACCTTCGCGATTTTCCCACGCGGCACCCATACGTGCTGGGATTGTGGCAGAAGCATATCGAGCGCATCCTCGCCGGATGGGTCGATGAGCTGGGCGTGCCGATCTACCGCTCGCGCGAGGTGAGCGGTCTGGTGCAGCATGGCACCGGCGTGGATGTGGAGATATCGGACGGCGGCACGCTGCGGGCGGAGTACCTGGTTGGCTGCGACGGCGGGCGCAGTCTGATTCGCAAGGCGGCCGGCATCGATTTCCCCGGATGGGACCCGACAACCAGTTGGCTGATCGCGGAGGTTCATACCTCCGAGGAACCACGATGGGGATTCCTGGAAGATGCCGGGGGCGTTCATGGGATTGGCAAGGTTGAGGATGGAGGGGCGGCCCGGATTGTGCTGACCGAACGGGAGCTGCACCAGGAGAGCGAACCGACGCTGCGCGATCTGAGCGACGCGCTGATCGCCATCTACGGAACCGACTTCGGCGTACACAGCCCGATCTGGATCTCGCGGTTTACCGACATGTCGCGGCAGGCGGCAGGTTATCGGAGCGGGCGCGTATTGCTGGCCGGCGACGCCGCGCACGTGCATCCTCCGATGGGCGGGCAGGGGCTCAACATCGGCGTGCAGGATGCCGTGAACCTGGGATGGAAGCTGGCGCAGGTGGTGCGGCGCACGTCGCCGGATACGCTTCTGGATACCTATCACACGGAGCGGCACCCGATCGCCGCGCGTGTGCTGCGCAACACGATGAGCCAGGTCGCGCTCCGCCGCACGGATGATCGCACGAAGGCGCTCAATGAGATGGTGTCAGAGTTCCTCGCGATGGATGAGCCACGCAGGCGATTGGCGGCGGAGATGTCCGGCCTGGGGGTTCACTACGACCTGGGCGAGGGGCACCCGCTGCTCGGGCGGCGCATGCCGGATCTGGACATCGCCACCACTGATGGGCCGGTGCGGGTATTCACACTGCTGCACGATGCCCGGCCGCTGCTGCTCAACCTCGGCATGCCGGGCGGCTTCGATATCACCCCCTGGGCCGATCGCGTCCGACTTGTGGAGGCCGGCTACGATGGGGCCTGGGAGCTTCCGGTGCTTGGCATGGTCCCCGCTCCCACGGCCGTGTTGATACGACCGGACGGATACGTTGCCTGGGCCGGTGACGCGCCACAGCCGGAACTCTTCGAGGCACTGGCCGCCTGGTTCGGACCGCCTGCTGCGGCGTAGCGCTTCGGCCACGAACCGGCTGAAGTGTCAGGGTTCGTGCAAGCGAGCCGCTCCGGTTGGGTAGTTGTGCAAAGGTGCCGCTCATGTAGTTGAACCGTTGCAACGCCGGCTCCGTTGAGGGGTCGGCGTTGCAGTTGTTGGCGTGGGAGCCAGTCGCTACCGCACCACCACCACATCTCGATATGTTCTGCCATCGGCATGGAGGCGAAGCAGGTAGGTACCGCGCGGCGCATTGGTGAGGTCGCACCGGACGGCCTCGCCGGGATAGTCACAACACATTCCCGCTGGAGGCAAAACGGATGGCGCATGCGGCTCACTGTCCCGTTCCACATCGTCCGGGGAATACATACTGCCGGGCTCCCATATCGCTAACCAATGCGGCGCACGCGCCTGTTGTCATCCCGAACGAGGTAAGGGAACCTTACGCCTCAAGCTCCCGTGCTTCATGGTGCGGCATGGCCAGGATGCGCTACGCGGCTGCCTTCGGCGATCTTCCTCCGCGCGCGCTCGTCGTCAGGATAACACGGCGGTTGTTGAATCAACCAGACGCCATTTACGTTTCAATGCGCTTCTCAATGTCTACAACGCGCCGATTCATGCGGCGCGGAAACGAGCGGCAACAAACAGTTGAGCCGTAGATCCTGGCTCTCTTCAACGAGAATATCGCGGAGTTGGAAGCAGGTATTTCTGCCAGACATGCATTCAGGCATCGGCCGCCTGGGCGCCGTGCCGAGCGGCCGCGATTGCTTTCTGCCGCTCCCGGGCATAGGGAATTCCATATACCCTGCTCCGAAGCCATGCAACGATATCCACCCAGTTGAGAAGGCTTCGTTCGAAAGGATCGTCCAGGAGCGGTGCGATCCGCTCCAGCAGATCCCGGAGCAGCGCAGGACTCCCTATCCGGTTGCCAGCGCGCAGGGTTTGCTTGATGAACTCGATGATTATCCCTTCCAGGCGGTAGCCGCTGCTGCCGGCCACGAAATACCTGTGTGCAGAGCGCAGGAGATGTTCCAGCAGGTCATCATCTCCCCGCTCGACGTGAATCATCAGTTGATAGATACGAGCAACGCCGAAGTGATACGGAGGAAGTCCCTCCGGCTTCATCGCGAAGACCATGTTCAGGAGCTCGATGCAGCGCGAATAGTTGCCGAGGCCAAAGTGAATCGCCATCAGGAGCATTGCCGCGCGCGCGCGCCTGGCAATGCCGGGCGGTATCCGGGCCGCATCCATGGCCCCTTGAAGCTCCATGCCGGCAGCGAGCGCTTCGCCGTACTCCCCCAACGCGAGATGAAACTCCGCCTTGAGTGTCAATGCGCCGATGTATGCCTCGTAATAGGCGCTGCGCGGCGAGCGCTCCGCCTGCTCCAGCAGAATCGGATAGTATTCGTTGAACATCTCCCGGTCACGGGCCTTCACACTGAGCAGGCAGATGTTCGCGATCACCGGCAGCACGCTGTTCTGCTCGCAATTCGCCCAATACGCACTTGCCCCGAACATCGGGAGCATTTCACGGTACAACTCCGCAGCCGCGCGATAATTCCCTGCCGCCTGTTCCAGGACGGCGCGACTGTAGAGATGATAGATCGCTGCCGTGAGCGTGGCGGCGTTCAGACGGCCCGGTTCCGGGTTTCCCTGGAGAAGGCCGACAAATGCTGCAAGCTGATCGTTGTTTCTCGGCTGCCCGAATGCACGTATCTGCGCAATCATTCGCACGTACGTTGCCCACTGCTCCAAACGATCCCTGGAAAGATCATCGTGGTGGAAAATGCGTTCGAGCAATTCGCCGATGCGCTCCGGCGATGCACCTCCGCGCTCGGCGAAGCGCTGCTCCAGCATGTCCGCATCGATCGCCAGATGCCATCGTTCGTTCGCAATCGCAAGTTCGCGAGCACGCGCAACCATCTTCTCGCTCTGTCGGAACAGATTGCGATCGTACAGGATCATCGCCTGATGCAGCGCCGTGGTGATCTGCACGTCCACGGACTGGTCCGCAGCGTACAGATGGAGCGCTCGAAGAATTGCATTGTAGAGATAATACTTCGCCTCGGCAAAATGCCGGAGGGCAAATCGCTCCTGAAACCGCGCGCGAACTTCCTCCTCGTTGTATTCACGCTGTGCGTCGATCAGATCGAACAGTTGAAGATACTTGTTCGATCCATCCCGCGCATGGAGCGAGGCGAATATTCTGAAATAGCGCTTCTCCGATTTTGAGAGAGATGTAATCAGCTCGAAAAGGTCGCTGCTGGCCGCCATGGGTACGCTGGATAATGCTGAATGGAACCGGTAGAAACATCATATCGGCAATGCGATCGGATTGCTCCTCCTCCCGAGGCCAATGCAAATTGGCCCCGGCTGCATCACGCGGCCGTACAAAGCTCCTCCGTCAGGCGCGCGCCGATACGCCATTCCGCAGACGGCAGCTCGCCGGCAGCGGCAGGGCTTGGTGCCAACGATCTCTCAACACAATCATCCAGGAACATGAATCGGATAATCTATGCCCTACCAATTGTTTTGTTACTGTGCGGCGGCCGGGCCTTCTCGCAGCGAGGGTATTACACGGTAACCACCGGAAGCGGAGCCTACACGGAACTCGACAATCCCACGGTGATCGTCAATTCGCCGGACCAGATGGCCAGCGAAACAGCCGGCTATGGACTTGCACTACCGTTTGCGATGGATGCATTCGGTCAGCATCTGGATTTCAATCAGACTCCACCCAGCGCCTTCTTCTTCGTTGGCGGGTTTATCGGCGTCAATATCCAGTCCATCCAGCGCCTCTGCATTTTCGACGGATTCATCTCCAAGCTCGCCTGGCACGACAGCACCTCCTCCATCTCCTATCAACTTCAGGGAACGGCGGGGGAACGGGTGCTGAAGGTGCAATGGAAGAGCATGGGAATGACGGGAAACCGATCCACCGACTTCGTGAACCTTCAGATCTGGCTCAGCGAGAAGGACAACAGTTATGAAGTGCATGTTGGCCCCAATCACGTCACCGGCACCGCGGCCTATTACAACAACAGCGGTCCCGCGATCGGGGGCTTCCTGTCCAACTACGACTTCAGCGTGGTGGATGCCACGGTACATCTGATCGGCAACCCCACGCGGCCGAGTCTGGAACTGACGCAGGCCTACTATCCGATGGCTGGAACGCCGGGAAGCGGCACGGTGTATCACTTCGCCTATCAATCTCCCGCCTCCGTGGAACCGGTGGAGAGGGGCGCGGAAGCGGTGGCATTCCATCCGAACCCGTGCACGGACAACACGGTTGTGGAGCTGCCGGAAGCGCTCGAGGGATCGGGGCCTACGCTGGCGGTGTTCGACGTCCTGGGGCACGAGGTGATCCGGATGGAACATGTGGCCAGCGGCGATCGTATCGAACGCGGCTCGCTTCCGGACGGGATGTACTATGTGACACTTACGCAGGGAGGTCGGACATTCAATAGCGGAAAGCTGATCCTGGCGAAGTAACCAGAAGACGAACTGCGAGAAGAGACCGCGGTACGGTCCGCCGTGATTGTTGCCGAGGCGCCTCCTTCCCTGTGGGGGAGGAGGCTCAGTTGTTTGCCGCGGCAGCTTCGCCGGGCAGCAACGCAAAGCATGCTTCGTACAGGCGCTCCAATACGTGATCGTAACCGGGATGGGAGCCGGGGACGGCGGATATTGCAGCGGCATTTTCGATTGCGGGGTTCGTACGGGACCGGACGCGATTCAAGCAATGCAATCCGTCCGGCCGCCTACTACGTAATCACTGCATCCACGATACGCCGCGACGCACAGTGCGCGGCACCACGATACAACCATACGAGGCAGATCCATGGCAGTGGCATTCATTCTGGACTTTCCCGGCGCAACACTCGAGCAGTACGACGCCGTAGGTGCATCCCTGAACAGCGACGCCGGCAGCGTTCCGGGTGCGCTTTCGCATTTCGCGGCGAAGACCGCAACCGGGTTGAAGATCGTCGACCTGTGGGAGTCGCAGGAGGCGTTCCAGCAATTCTTCGACCAGCACCTGAAGAATGCACTGGAGCAGAGCGGTGTGGGGCAGCCGCACGTCACGACATTGGATGTGCATGCGTTTCAGTTGAAGCCGTAACGCCGCAGGCAGACGCCGCAGGCGAGCGCCGGGCTGCGACACGGCGGCGCCGGCGATGCGCGCGGAACAATCAGGGCCCGCACCGATAACGACATCGATGCGGGCCCCGCCGTTTTCATCACGCGTCATCGGCCTCAGGCATCCCCCTCCGCAGTCCCATCGCCCGGCAGCCCCTGGAGCATCGGCGTTTCATGTCCGGGAAATGCTAGGCCCGCCAGAGTGGAGGCACCGCGCATGAATGCCAGTCCGAGTGCAATCTCTATGATGCCGCGCCCGAGATAGTAGCGTGCCAGGCCGGCCTTGGAGCCGAGATCCGCCGCCTCCAGTATTCCGTCGACGAAATAGAGCAGACCGTACCCCACACCGAGCAACCCGATCGTTGCAACAATCACTTTGAAGACATTTCGTGGTTCCATGCGAATTCCCAATAGAGTTCTGTTTGCGGAAGGCATTCGCGGCACATGGCCGCCATGACGCCGAATATATCGATGCGCACGCTTCAGTTCGGCAGTTCGGCAGTGCGGCAGCGGCGCGTTCGGCGGCGCCGTACCGGTTCCGACAATCCGGTATCGGCCGGCCGCATGCGTCCGGCATGATCACGCCGTTTGCTGCGCGCCTCCAATAACGCCTCACGCATCCGCACCTGACAACATAACGGGAGCGGGAGCCGCCTGGCACGGATTCGCGCCCGCAGTAATCTACCGGCCCGGAGGGCGCTCTGTAACACCGCCTCCCCTTCTCCCCACCTACTCCGCATGATGAAATCACTTCGAATCAACGGAACCGCGAGGAGTGCGACTCTGCGCGCCCTCGGTCGCATTGCGATGCTTGCGGCGGCGGCATGCGGGCTCGCGATGCAGGCATACGCTCAGCGCCCGATACTGGTAACCAGGCCGGCGCAGGCCAAGCCGTGGCGGACGGAGTACCTGGAGATCCTGGGAGTTGACGAGCCCGGCATCATCCGGCACGGCCGCATCCGGGCGGCGCAGGTGGAGCGGCACCTGCTGGTGATCAATCGAAGCGGCGACTCGCTCCACCTGGATCTGCACGGCTGCTGCGGCTGCGACTACTTCCCGATCGACAGGGATCGCCTTGCACCGAACGACACGGCACATCTCACGATCGGCTACGATGTGGCATCGTTGAACGGGCATCTGGAGAAGATCGTCTCGATGAAGGTGATGCGGCACTCCGCTCCGCTGGAGCCGTGGCGAGCGGTTGAGCAGATGACATTTCGCTCGCAGGCAGAACGGGTTCCGGACCTGCAGGCCCAGCCTTCGTGGATCGCGGTGGACGAGACCAGGAGGCTGGACACCGTGGTAAAGGTGGTTGTGACCGCGGACTCCGCGGTGGATGCACGCGCCGGCCTCGAGGCACATTCGCACGGGGAGCCGCCGTTCCGTATCACGCTCGGGCGTACCGACACGCTCACGCACCACCTGCATCCCGGGGATACGCTCCGGCTGCATCTGCATCTGGAGCCGGCTGCGGCGCGGCAGACGAACGGATGCCTGGTTGATGTGATAACCATCGCCACGCGCGATCAGCAGGCGCGAGTCTTCATCTACCCTGCGCCGCACGGCATACCATCGCCTGCCACGACGAAGAGCGCGGCTGGACGATGATCGACCGGCGAAGTGACAGCGCCATCGCCAACGGTTTCTCCGCTCATTGCCTCCATGGCTGCGGCGGAAGCAGCTCCGGCTCCGTGAGCGCCGGAAGATCGAAGCCCTGGGAATGGAGTGCGGCGCGCCATGCATCGCGCATCCTGGTGTCGTTCGCGGCGATGGCGTTGAAGTCCAGGTGGATCGGCGTGTGCTCCTCGATCGTGTGACGCAGTACGGAATCGCGGAGCGCCGGCCGGAGAATGAAGAGGCCATTGTTCACGAACACCGCGTGCATGGTATCCAGACGCTTCCGCACGTCTTCGGGCAGGCGCGCGGCATCGGCGGAGGCAACAACCGGAAGACGCGCCGCAAGCGAATCCCTGTTCACCGCATGGTGCCATGAGGGGACCGGCCCGCCGAACACGAACGAACCGAATCGCATGCCCACGAAGCGGTTGGGTCCGTTGGAGGTATCCACGAAGAGGAACGAGGCAGGACGCGCGGCATCTGCGGCCGATCCCGTGAGCACGGCCCGGCGCTGCTCCCCGCTGCAGCGCATGGTGCGCGAAGCGGCATCGAATGCGCACCGCACTTCAGTACCGCCGGCAAGGTGCCTCATCACGCCGGCCAGGTCCACATTGATCGTGATCTGTGAATCAGGGTCGCGAGAGTCCGAGCAGATCCCCCACTTGCTTCTGATCCCCTCCTCCACCATCCGCGTCAGCAACTGCGGCTCCGCCCGGACCAGAACGATCTGGCCGCCAATGGGATCGTACAGCCACGCCTTCCCATCCACCGCCACAAGGAGGGGCAGACCATCGAAGCGATCGCAGAGGATCACGCAGCGGCTGTCCGGCGGCGCCCACGAGACGTATGCAACAAGGCGTTCCGGACCGGCAACGATCTCCTCCTGAAACTGGAAGGGCTGTGCATCGCCCGATCGCAGGGGAGCGAGATGAGCCAGCCACTCGCTCCCAGGCTGCCGCTTCTGTGCCTGTGCGGAGGCCGTTGCCAGGTTGAGAAGAACAAGAAGGACGATTGCTCGATGCATATGTGGGGGTACGCTATGTACGATGGGCAGGCTGCAGTCCGTGCTCACGAGCGAAGGCGGCAAGATACAGCACATGCATGTATGCGGGAAGCCGGCATGCATCATGGAATGATGAGATCGGGCTCGAACCACGGGAGGAGTGCAAGCCTGCGCGTCCGGGGCGGCCGGCTGAAACCACCCCGGCCGCCTCGCAGAGTACGAGCCGGCCGGGGATCGTGTCGCAAGGGTCATGGTTATGCGGCATGCCGGTGAACGTTCCGCTCAACGCGGTGGGATGCTCACACGCAGGCAACACAGTGCGACGGGCTGGCCACCCATCGGCAGTCGTCAACCTTGCAGAACTGCACGCAGCAGCCGGGGCCGAAGTAGACGTCGATGCAGTTGCCGACAACGGTTGGCAGGCCGTGCACGACACCGCATGCATCCACAACCGAGAGGCGGAACGGATCGCAGTTCGGAATGGTCCAGGAACCGCCGGGAGGCGGAACATCGATGACGGTGTCGCCGCCGGGCGTGGTGAGCTTCACCCGGAAGGTGCAGCCGGTGCCGTTGCCGATGCCGAAGCCGCAGCACTGGGCCTGCGCTGCGGGCGTGTTGCACAGCATCGCGGCCATAATTGCAACGATGGCCATCGCCATCATGAGAGATCGATTCGATCGTGATACCATGGGAAATCCTCTGCAATGGTTTCAGTGAATGGGTGCGCGCCGCCGTACATCGCTTCCGCCGGGAGGAGTTTTCTCACGGAAGGATGCCGCGGCCGGTGATTGCAGAAAGAGGATCCGGATGGCAGCGATTGGACATCGTGTCCGGGCTGCGCCCGATACCGCACCGGGATGATCCCGATGCCACCCGGCCGCACCCGGAGGGGACGGCGCCACGTGCGATCGCCATGCCCGCGAGCGATCGCTGCGGCCGCATCGGGAGGTGCAGCCGCATCGGGAGGTGCAGCCGCATCGGGAGGTGCAGCCGCATCGGGAGGCGCAGCCGCATCGGGAGGTGCAGCCGCGTCGGGAGGTGCAGC
>DASZRW010000123.1:0-7495 GCA_035549015.1 Kapaibacterium sp. (SeqCode) | reverse complement strand
GCACCCCAGAAAATGCTCAGGAACTGCTGCTGATGGCCGAGCGAGAGTTCACTCGCATCCGTCGTCGACCCAAGCTTCTCATGAGCTTCTTTGCTCGGGCTGGGATACCCATAATTAACCAAGCAAAGTAAGTGTCCATAGTTATCAATGAGCTTGTCGGTAATTCAAAAACAAAAAAAATGTTTTCATTCGCAATGGAATTACCAACAAACTCGGAAAAGTCCTCAAACGAAAAGGACTCTGAACGAATTTATCGACCGTTAGATTCTGTATCTCGGGACGAAGCCTTAGCTGCCGCCGTAAGTGGCAAGGCCGACTTGATCATAAAGGCGATGCTTGGCATTGCGAACTTCGACGCAGATTGGAAATGGGCTCAGGATTTTTGTGTTTCGTTTGCCAATCATAGCGATCCGAATGTGCGTATGATGGTTGCATCGGCTTTGGGCGATATCGCCAGAATTCATCGGCGTCTCGATATGGATGTTGTTATTCCGTTGGTATATGCAATGTTTGATGACCCTGACACGGAAACAGAGGCGAGGCTTGCAATTGATCAATTCGAAACAAGCTTGGGCTTCAATAGAAAAAAAGAGGAAAAGAAGCGTGGAATCAAAAAGGCATCGTGGGAATAGCGAATATCGCGTGTTGTGTGCCCAATGTCCCAGGGGCCGTATGCAGATGCGGGGGGCAGCCGTGCGAAGCGCGGCGGAGCACGGACCGAGGGGGTGGTGGACTCTGACGGCGACGGCATCGACGACGCATGCGACAACTGCCCGCTCAAGGCCAACCCGCTGCAGGAGGACTTCGACCACGACGGCATCGGCGACAGCTGCGACAACTGCAAGGTGCACTGGAACCCGGGTCAGGAGGACAGCAACCTGAACGGCGTCGGCGATGCGCCCGCAGCCGGGTAGAGACATCTGAGCCAGAAACACCAGCGCCGTCCCGGACATGCCGGGACGGCGCTGGTATTCCTGCTGCGCCTGCGCCGCGGGATCGGCGCCGCGCGGGTTGTTAACTGATTTCGGCAGCGTGCGAGGCGTAGCCGTTGGAGGCCACCTTCTCCGGCAGCGGATCGGGCGCCATCACCGGGCGATCGTCGAACGCCGGCATCGCGAACGGCTTGTCGGACATCAGGCGCATCGCCTCGGCAACTGCGCGCTCCAACTGCGTGTCGCGCCCGGCAACGTATTCCTGCGGCGTGATGTCCACATCGAAATCGGGATCGGTGCCGTGATTCTCCAGGCCCCACCGCACATCCTCGAACCAGGTGGAGAATTCCGGCTGCGTCGTGATGGATCCGTCCACCAGCGGGTTGCGCGGCCAGATGCCCACAACGCCGCCCCATGTGCGCTTGCCGATCAACGGTCCCAGGTTCATCAGCTTGAATCCGTGCGAGAAGATATCGCCGTCCGATCCGGCATGCTCGTTGGTGATGGCCACGATCGGGCCCCCAACGGAGTAGAGCGGATACGGCTCCGGCATGCCGTGCCGCGGTAGCCCGTAGCCGATCCGCTTGCGCGCAAGCTTCTCCAGGATCAACTGCGAGACATGGCCGCCGCCGTTGAAGCGCACATCCACGATCAACGAACTGCGCCCGACCTCGCCAAGGAAGCCGCGATGGAACTCGCTGTAGCCCAGCGGACCCATGTTCGGCACGTGCACGTACCCGACCTTTCCGCCGGTGGCCTCGTGCACGATGCGCCGGTTGTTCTCCACCCACTCGCGATATCGCACCGGCGTCTCGTCGCCCAGAAGCTTTATCGTCACCGTGCGCTGCGTGTCCGTGCCGCGCGGAACGAAGGTGAGCGTGATCTCGGAGCCGGCGGTGTTCACCAGGTGCTCGTACGGCGAGCGCGCCTGCGATACGTGCCGTCCGTTGATCGCAACGATCATGTCTCCCTCCTCGATGTTCACGCCCGGCGTCTCGAGCGGTGAACCGTACTGGCTGCTCCAGACGTCGCCGCGAACGATGTGACGCACGATCCATCCCCCGTGCTCCGAATCGTATGCGAGGTCCGCGCCCATGAAGCCCTGGGCATAGGTCGGGGACTCGCGGTAATCGCCCCCCATTTCGTATGCGTGCGAGGTTCCAAGTTCGCCATGCATCTCCCAGATCACATCGCTGAACTCGGAGCGCGTGCCGATCCTGTCGATCAACGGGAGATAGCGCGTGTAGACCTTCTCCCAGTCGATGCCGAGCATTCCCTCCGTCCAGAAGAAGTCGCGCTGAAGGCGCCACGCCTCGCGGTACATCTGATGCCACTCATCCGTTGGAGTGATCGAGACGCGCGCGCGCGAAAGGTCCAGCCAGCCGCTCGCGATGCCGGGATCGTCGCCGTTCTTCTCATCGGGTTTCTGCCCGGTGCCGAACACGCGCAGGCGCTTGCTGGAACGATAGATCAGCGTCTGCATGTCGCGTGCCGCATCGAAATCGCTCACGCGTTCGGCCACCGTCTCCAGCTTGCGCGACTCGAAGTCGTACGATTCCAGCTTCCCCATCGCCGGCGCCTCGTTGCCGGCGTTGTTCGCAAGCGTGCCGATCACCGGCTGGCTGAGGAAGTAGACCTTGCCGCGCGTGCCGATCACCTGTGCATACTTCGCATCCTTGGCGGGGAAGGGGAGGATGCGCCGCGTGATCCCTTCGAAGTCGATCTCCACATCGACATCCTTCTTCTCCTTCCGCTCCTCGAAGTTCTCGCGATCGTATGGATCCTCCTTCCGCGGCGCCTTCGGCTTGGCCTGAAAGGGGTTCGGCGTATCGCGGCGCAGCGTGATCAGATAGGGCCGCATGCCGCGCGGGAAGCTGAGATGGAAGTGAAGATTGTCGTACACCGGATCGAACTCGCGATAGGAGAGGAAGTAGAGATACTTCCCCTCGGGATCGAACGCCGGCACCACGTCGTGCAGGATTGCATCGGTCACCTGATGCTTCTCGCCGGTCTCCACATTGGCAACCATCAGGTAGGAGGTCTCCGGCGCATCGGCATGATTGAACGCGAGCCAGCGCCCATCCGGCGACCAGGCGAGCGCGTGATCGTGCATGGTGGAGCTCCGGTCGATCAGCTTCATGGTCCGCTTCTCGAGGTCCACCACGATGATCTCGTTGCGATGATTTCCGAACGCCACCTGATCGCGCTTCGGCGAGACGGCCAGATCCACCGGGCGGCCGATATCCAGCCCCTCGATTCTGTCCTCGGACTCCGCCATCTCCTCGTTCAGGATCACCAGCGCCTCCTCGCCCCCCTTGTCGCTCGTGGCAACGATGCGCTTGCCGTCGTTCAGATACTGTGCAAGGCGGTAGCGTACTCCAAGGGGATCGCCGTACTGAAGCACGGGGCCGGCGAAGTTGCCCATGGTGATCGGCTTGCCGCGCTGCACCATCACGACGGAATGTCCCTTCGGATGGAGCGCATAGCTCTGGAGATAGTCCGCACCCGGAACGAACTTCCTGTTGCGCTGCGTGCGCGGCGAGTGATATTCGATGGCCACCTTGCCGCCGCTGTCCGACGCAGGATCGTAGAGATAGATGTCACCGCCGCAGTGATAGACGATGCGGCGCCCATCGGTGGATGCGTTGCGCGCGTAGTAATCGTCGTGATCGGTATGGCGCGCGAGATTGGTTCCGTCGATGGCGCAGCTGTAGATATTCCCGTATCCCTCATGGTCGCTGAGGAAGTAGATGCGATCGCCAACCCACATCGGGCATGCCAGGTTCGCCTGCATCGAAATCAGGCGGCTGAAGTTGCCGTTCCCCTCGGCGTCGATCCAGAGATCGCCTGCGGTGCCGCCGCGATAGCGCTTCCAGCGCGCGGGGTCGTGCGTGTTGCGGCCGATCACCGTTCCGCGTTCCCGCCCCAGCGAGATGCTGTAGGCGGGGCCTACCGGCACCTCCGTGATCGCTCCACCCTCGGGAGAGATGGAGTAGACCTTCATGATGCGGGGGAAGGGCTGCGCGTGATTGGTGACGAAGAGAATCTGCGATCCGTCCCTGCTCCATCCCACCGGCTGTGTCCCGGCACCGAAGAAGGTGAGACGTTTCATCTCACCTCCCGCGGAGGGCATCACATAGAGTTCATTGTACCCCTCCTCGCGGGCAACGAACGCGAGCCACTCATTATCCGGTGAGAGAATCGGGCGCGATACCTGGCTGACGCTGGAGGTCAACCGGCGCGCGATACCGCCGCCGGCCGGTACGGACCACAGGTCATCCTCGCTCGTAAATACGATCGTATCCTGTTGGAGCGTAGGAAATCGATAATAGCCCGATTGCATTGTCATGAAATCACCTCGATGAAAGGAAACGGCATGCCCCGGCTTCGCCCGGATGCGGGCGGTAAGGCAGTATAACCGAAACATGAGGGGGAGTCGTACTTTTCAGTACACGATAGTGCCTTGGCAATATACAACGGCGTTCGCTATCCACTGACGTGAAAAACATGCCTCCGTATCATTGAACGATTCATTCGCGCATCGCGTTAGTATACCGCCCCGACGCATGCTGGAGACGGGGCAGGGGGAGTGAGCGGGCTGCGGGGCAACGGCCACGCCGCATCCCTCCCCACCGGCATACACGGCGCGACACGTCTGGCGGCGTGAAGGGCTGCCGCGATGCGGCTGGCGCCGGGATGATGAAGGCCCTATCCATTCGGCCCATCGGATCCGCGGCGCGCGTTTCTTCGATCGCGATCTCCGCGCGCCGTGCGGCCTGCCGCCCGCTCCTGCCCCGGCGGTTTGCAAGCGGGCGGCGCGATGCCGGATTGTAGACTCGGGGCCATTCGGTGCCTGGTGAAAGAGGAGCCTCCCCGGGCGTGATATTTTTTTCGGAACCGCCGATCACCAGTGGAAAGTCAAGGCTTTTTTTGGAGGGTGGCCGCGGTATCTTGGGTCGCGGAACGAGAGTTCCCTGCACGGCAGGACTGCGATGAGCGTTGCCCCGGCGTCGCACTCCCTGCAGGCGGGAGCTCCGGGCGCAGTGAGGGCAAGCGACGATCGGTGTGATGGTCCGTGCGCCGTTCCGCCTCATCTCCTCTGGCCAGCATCTCCGATGTCACATAGCGATACGCTCATTCCCCCCACTCACGTTCAACGGCAATCGCAAGGGCAGTCGCAGTCACATCCCGCCGGGGATTCCTCCGGCGAACTCCTTCCCGGGCTCAGGCCGCGCAATGGCTTCTCCTTCCGCGAAGGGCAGCTGGCATTCCTGACGAAGCTCGCCGCCGCGCTTGCACGCGGTGAGGAGAATCATCTGGGCGTGTTCGTTCCCGGCTACGGCAAAACCATCACGGCGCTTTCCTCCTTTCTGGTAGCCCATAGCCTCGGCGTTGCGCGCAAGCTCGTGGTGTTCGTGCCGCGCGGCAACCTGCGCGACCAGTATGCGGACCCGAAGGAACTGAACCGCGTGTTCCAGAATCTCGGTGCGCCGGCACTCTCCTTCTGCGTTGCGGATTCGGAGCGGGTGTTCCTGAAGAACCTGGACACCTCCATCATTATTACCACCTATCAGTATGCCAGCGGCCGCGGCGGCCACGGCGCGTTGTTGAAGTACTGCCAGAGCGCTCCGTGCATGTTCGTGTTTGACGAGGTGCACCATCTCTCGGACGACGGACTCTGGGCATCGAAGATCGGGCAGTTCCCCTTCGCATGCAGCGTCTCGCTCTCCGGCACGCCGATGCGCTCGGACAACCGGACGCTCTTCGGTGTGCCGTTTCACATGGCGGCGAACGGCGAGCAGTACTACGAGGCGCTGCACGAGGTGACGATGCGCGACGCGCACGCCGAGGGGAGGATCCTGAAGCGCGTGAAGGCGCACGTGGTGGACTATCGTCTTACGATGGTTCGGTCCGACACCGGGCAGATGGTGGAGATGTCGCTCTCGCAGCTCGCGGACATGGCGCGCACGAAGAACGATGTGGATGCCTTCCTCGCGCGGAAGAAGCTCCGCTTCCACGATGTCTACCTGGACTCGCTGCTCCGCCCGGCATTCGTACGGTTCGCCGAGAAGCGGCGCGCGCACGGGGAGGATGCGGCCAGCCGGCGCGGGCGGAATCACCAGATGCTGATCATCGCGATGAGCAACCGTCATGCGGCCGCGATCCTGGAGTTCGTGAAGCTGCACTTCACGGAGTTCAGCGCGGCGCGTATCGGGCAGGATGTCCCCGCCGCGGAGCGGGAGGACCTGCTGGACCGATACCGGAACGGCGGCATCGACGTGATGGTGCAGGTGGACATGATCGGCGAGGGGACCGATATCAAGCCGATCAGCGTGATCGTGAAGGCCGATCTGGTGCGCGCCTACTCCAAGACGATGCAGCAGGTGTTCCGCGGCATGCGCTACTACGACGGCTTCGGCGAGAAGGCGAATCTGTGCGACATCTACTCGGCGAACGATTCCGAAGTGGTGCGCACGCTGGAGTGGATCACCTCGGAGGAGCAGCTTGGCGTGAAGCTGCGGGAGGAGCGGCAGCGCGTGGATGCGCTTGCGCGCTCCGGTCCGCAGGTGAGCATGTGGGAGTTGCGGCAGGTGGAGCATCGCGACATGCAGACGCACAGCCTGGAGTTGTTCCCGGAATATGCGCGCCCGCTGGAGGCGGAGCCGCAGGCGGCCCAGGCAACGGCGGCCGTTGTGGATGTAAGCCGCCGCGAGCAGGAACTGCGCCAGGAGTGCGCGAACCTTGCCTCCCGGCTCTCCTTCCAGTTGAAGTCCACCGGGCGCATCATCGAGGTGAGCACCATCCATGCGGAGGCGAAGCGCCGCTTCGCGAAGGCGCAGGGTGAGTTGAGCCTGAACGAGTTGACGCGGAAACGGGACTGGCTGATTCGCTGCATCGACGCGCGGAAGCTGCTGTGAGGGGTTGTCGGAGAATCGGAATTGTGCGGATGCTGCGCCATGCGATGGCCCGTTCTCTCCAGATATGATATCGTGGTGACGTAGCGAGACGTTTGACGCTCCCGAGCGTCCCCAGGTTGTCGAAAGCAAAGCAGCCGCGATCGCGTCGCGATCGCGGCTGCTTCAATCCGAACGTGCACTCTATCAACGCACGACAATCAGTCTGGCCAAGTTGCGCTTCTCACCCGAACGGAGCTCAACCAGATACGAGCCCGCCGCAAGTCCGTTGACCGGGATATCCACGGCGTAGCGACCTTCAGCCATCATGGATCCGTTCAGAATCGTTCGCATCATGTGTCCGTTCATATCGAACAGCGTGAGTGTGTGTATAGAGCGACACGCCGAGCGTGGTGGGCTTGAGAAGCGGAATGGTGTAGCTGCCGCCATTATGCTCGGCTATTGCAGGGAGCTGGATATACGATGCCGAGTCGATGTGATAGAAATCCCAGTTGCCGGTTCCGTACGTTTGCCCCACCCCCGCTTTAGTGGACAGAGAATGAGGAGTAACGTTCCTCAGGAGGTGTTCGATGAGCAAACGAGCGCAGCAGAGCAACCCCGTTGCACGCACGCGAACAACGTACACGAAGGAGTTTCGTGACGAGGCAG
>DASZRW010000122.1:0-52301 GCA_035549015.1 Kapaibacterium sp. (SeqCode) | reverse complement strand
CGCCACCGGCCACGCGTTGCGTGGCCGTTGCCGTTACTCTGCTCCGCGCGCATGCGATGCGCAATGCATCGCGCGCACCGGATCAATTTCCTGTTGCGAGAACCTGCGTCATCACCGACACATAGCCCGGCACCGGAAGCGAGAAGCTGGGGATGGTGATGCCGCTGATCGTACTGCCGCTGACATCGATCACCTTTCCCTGCCGCTCCTCCCGCGCGATCGCACCGAGCGACGGCACCGTCCACGTTGTGCGTGTCAGCGTCTCGCTCTTCACCTTGATCGCCTGCACGCCGAGAATCGGAACGTTGACGAGAAGCGAGATGCTCAACTCCAGATTGTGCGTGGTCTTGGTGGCGGTATAGCTTGTTCCGTTCACCACCACGTTATCCTGTGCGGAGGCAATCGCGGAGTCCGCAACGCCCACCTTCACCCCCTGCAATCCGGGGATGTTCAGATTCATCTGTACCGTATCGGATGCCTCGCCGACGAACCAGTTCGCCGTTGTTGCATTCAGCGTGGCCTCGCGCATCCACTGGCGCCCGAGATCCACGTTGATGGGGATGTTCCCGGAGAAGTCCAGCTCCGGTGCAAGCGACGCATAACGGTTGATGTCGTTGCTGCCGGAGGACTGCTCGAGAAGAACGGAGTCCGCAACGGTAACGATGGTTCCGCCTGCAACGATGCTGTCGATGAAGACGGCCACTCCGGCCCTGCCGTAGGCCGATGCCGAAGGATTCACCAGAGTCCACGTGCGCGTCCGTTCCGTGGCGGACATCTTCTCGGACGTCGTGGGATCGGTCTGGTAGCTATCGTACTGATAGCGCGCCCCATTCTTGAACGTCATCGAGGCAGCCGGAGGCGTCGGCCCCGGATCGATGACCTTCGTATTACACGCGGCAAGGCCTGCTGCCAGGAGCAGTGCCAGGGTGATGATTCTTCCGTTCATGATGCCTCGTTCCTTGTTGATCCGTCGCGGGGAGAGACGCGACTTCATACATGATTGTTGTTGGGGCCCGTATGTGACACGGCCGAACATGCACGCTCGCCGATCGTTCTCAGACACCGCTCACACGGCCGGAAGTTTAACGATATCCCCGCAGGTACCATCATCCTCCCGTTCGCCGGAGCGGTTCGCCCCGGGGCATCCCCGCGGATAACCGGGCAATCCAAAGCGAGTGGCGCTTCGTACGTGGATGTGAGCCTTCAAACGTGCAGTGGCAGGTGAAGGACGAACTCATTCACAAACTCAACACAGATCATGCGAACTCTACGCACCAGGAGCGCACTCCTGTTAGCTGCGGCAGGCATCAGCCTTGCCGTGGGAATGGGATATGCCTCGAGTCACCGCGAGGCGCCGTTGATCGCCAACGATCCGTTGGCCGACAACACCGATCTCTACGCCTTCCGTAGTCCGGACGACACCAACACCGTAACGCTCATCGCAAACTACATCCCGCTGGAGCTTCCGGAAGGAGGACCGAACTACTACAGCTTCGGTGAGAACATCCGCTACGAGATCCATATCGACAACGATGCCGCGAAGGTCGGTGATGAAATCACCTATCGCTTCACGTTCACGAAGACGAACGAAGACCCGACAACCTTCTTCAACATCCGTCTCGGCAAGCAGAACCTGAAGACCACCTACACCTGCGAGAAGAGCACCGACGGGGGGACCACGTGGACAACGATCGTGACCAACGGCGTCGTGCCGCCGGCAAACATCGGCCCGCGCTCCATCGACGGCGCAGCCGGCATGGGCAAGAGCTACGAGCAGTTGATGACCGATGCGATCGCAACCGCATCCTCCGGCGAGAAGATCTACTGCGGTCCGGTGGACGATCCGTTCTTCGTGGATCTCGGCGGCATCTTCGACCTGGGCCAGACGCGCCTGAAGGACGGCACCGGTGACGCGCGCGCGCGCGATGGCCTTGCAGGATTCAACTGCCACACGATCGCCATTCAGGTGCCGATCCAGTCGCTGCAGAAGGATCACAAGTCCGTTGCGAACGCCGCCAGCATTCTCGACGGCGACTATGTGATCGGCGTGTGGGCCTCGGCATCGCGCCAGCAGATCACCACGCTCAGCACCACCGGCGACAAGCCCTCCGCATCGGGCCCGTGGGTGCAGGTATCGCGCCTCGGCATGCCGCTGACGAACGAAGCCGTTATCCCGATCGGCGCAAAGGACAAGTGGAACGCCACGTCGCCGTACGATCGCAACAACGAACTCTCCTTCGCTCCCTACTTCGTCAACCCGGAGCTTGCGCTCTACATGGACGACAGCAAGTTCGGCGGCGCGATTCCCGCACTCTCCGCACTCCGCATACAGAGCAACTCGCTCGGCGCATTCGACTTCCGCAACGGCCACAAGGGCCTGTACGGTCTGCCGGAGAGCGCACGCCAGGGAACGGCGTTGAGCGATGCGGCGTTCGGCCCCATTCTCCTTCCGGACAGCATGTCGCCGCGCGCGGTCGATCTGCTTCCGATCTTCTACACCGGCGTTCCGAACCTGGCGCCGTACCAGCTCGCGACCGGCAAGACCGGCGGCCCGCTTTCTGCAGGCAAGCCGTTCATCAACAACTTCCTTCCGTCGCTCGGCGACATGCTGCGCCTGAACATGGCAACGCCGGTAACGCCGCGCAACCATCCGCAGTTCAGCTCCGAGGGAATCCTCGCCACGGCGGTGCTCGGCCTCACCGACCCCACCTATGCGAACGCGAACATCCAGTGGATTCCGAACATGGATGGCTTCCCGAACGGCCGCCGTCTGGAGGATGATGTCACGCGCATCGAGCTGCAGGCGGTAGGCGGCATTGCACTGGCAGCCCTCGGCCTCTGGTACGACGACTATCAGTCCGGCGGCAGCCCGGTAACCCCGAAGCTGCTCGGCGTGCTGGGATACTCCGCGGGTCCGGAGGCGAACGATCTTCCGTTCCGCAACACGTTCCCGTACATGGCTCCGCCGCACCGTGGCTACGACTACATCAAGAAGCTGACCACCAGCGCCGTTCGCGGCGACGACGGCGGCAGCCCGCTCGGCATGGCGGCACCGGCCGGATTCTTCACCGGCAGCGCGAGCCCCAACCCGGCCGCGACGTCCACCACGCTGAACTTTCATCTGAATGCTCAGGGTCCGGTGACGGTGAACATCTACAACAGCAACGGCGAGCGGGTAGCCACGATCCTTGATCAGCATCTCGGCACCGGCGACTACCATGCAACGTGGACACCGGGCGGGAACGTGCCTGCAGGCGCGTACATCGCAACGCTCGACGTTCACAACGCAACGATCGCCACCACGAAGTTGACCGTGGTACACTGATCCCGCCAACAGAGCGAATCCCCATGGCGTTCAACTCGTCGGGCACCGAACCGTGCCCGGTTGGCGGAATGCCGGGGCAGCGCTCGCCCTGATCCGTGCCCGACGGCAGGGTGCCGGAGACTTCAGGCGAACAACCGCGCCATTACCGGGACGCCTCCCCTCCGCGTCCCGGCAATGGCCAGGCCCGATGCCGGCATCATCGGGGAGGTCTCCGGGAAGCCGGCCCAATCCACGGAGACGCATTCCCACGTATTCGAGATGGCCAGCGCGCATCGATCACGTTCCACTTCCGCGGCCGACTCAACCGCCCGGCAGCAACCGCGAACGCGCGCCTCGAATAGTGATGGTTCAAGCCGGCCCTGCCGGACGGACAGGGAGATGGCTGGTGAACCCGCCGCACGTTGATCCGACGTGCGCCCTCCCGGGGAGAGCGTTATGCCGAAGGGGAACGTGCGGCGCGGTTCATCGACTCACGGACAATGCACGAACGCACAGAAGGCAATCGCATCAGGAGATATACGGCAATGCTTACCAGACTCACACTCTGCGCAACGGCAGCACTCATGCTTCTCGCATCCTCCGGATGCAGAAACGAAACGGGCCACGCGGCTCAGGGCCCGGACGAGACGGCCTTCGCGGTCCCGGATCTGAAGGATCGCCCGGCAGGATTGGGCGACGCCGAGTTCGCGAAGGTGCGCGACATGTACATACAGTTGAAGGGGCGCATCGTCTCGAAGAATCGTGACGTGGAGGCCTGTACCCGCATGGCCCAGCTCTTCATGAACGAGGCGCGCATCACCGGCCGCCATCACGACTACATTCCGGGGGCGAACGCGCTTCTGGACGAGGCGCTCCGCCGCAGCCCGAACGACTTCGAGGCCCTGGTGACGAAGGGATCGCTGCTGATGACGCAGCATCAGTTCAAGCCTGCGAACGACATCGCACTGCGGGCGGTGGCCGGCAATCCGTACAGCGCGCTTTCCTACGGAGTGCTCTGCGACTCCTATGTGGAGCTGGGCAACTACGACGCTGCCGTGAAGGCATGCGATGCCATGATGAAGATTCGTCCGGACCTTCGCTCCTACGCACGCGTTTCGTACATCCGCGAGTTGCACGGCGACCGCGACGGCGCGATCGCGGCGATGAAGGTGGCAGGAGAGTCCGGAGCCTACGGGCAGGAGGATCGCGAGTGGTGCATGTACAATCTCGGCAACCTGTTCCTCAACGCGGGGAAGCCGGATACGGCGGCCTACATCTTCAACGGCATCCTTCAGGAACGACCGAACTACCCATATGCGTTGAGCGGCCTGGCGGCCGTGAAGAATGTGAAGGGTGACTACACCGGCGCGATCGAACTGCTGGTGCAGGCGCTCCAGATCTCACCGGAGCATCTCTTCTCCGAGCAGTTGTCCGATGTCTATCTGGCGATGGGCCAGGGGGATAACGTGAAGACGCTGGAGGAGAAGGTGCTCGAGGCGTTCCGGCTGCACGAGAAGGGGGGCTGGAACGTGGACCGGGAGTATGCGCAGTACTGCGGCAACCACGGCATACAGTTGCAGGAGGCGCTGGAGCGCGCGCGCCGCGAGTACGACCGCCGCCCGGACAATATCGATGCAGAGACAACGTATGCGTGGCTGCTCTTCAAGAACGGCCGCGCTGCGGAGGCCGTTCCATACATCGAGCGGGCGCTCCGCCTTGGAACGATCAACCCCCTGCTCCACTATTACGCCGGATCGATCTACATGGGCGCAGGCAATCGTACGAAGGGAGCCTCGGAGCTGAAGCTCGCGCTCCGTCAGAATCCATGGCTGGCGCCGGTTGCCCGCACGTCGGCGCGCCGGCAGTTGGCGGAGCGGCAGGCGGCCCATGCCGGCAGCAACCGGATGTAGTGCGATCGCAGAATCACGGTACCGTAACCAGGAAGGAACAACAATGAAACACGCGTCCGTACTTCTCGCGATCTGCTTCACGATCGTTTCACTCTGCGGCTTCGGAATGCCGGAGCCGCACGACGTGCACATCAGTTACTGCCAGTCCGAGATCACCGGGAATGTTTTCAAGTGCAAGGTGACCTACTACAGGGATGACCTGCTTCGCGCGATCGCGGACTGGAAGGCGAACGTCCGGAGTCTGCCGGCGGCGCAGCAGCAGGCGGCCATGACGGACTTCGTGCGCGATCACTTCCGGGTATACTCCGGCAATCAGATGCTTGCCTGGAGCAGCATCGGCAAGGGAGAGAACGACAAGTCCGTCTGGTTCGAGCTCCGCGCCGAATCCAGAACGCGCCTGCAGTCCGCGACGATCATGCACAACGCTCTGTTCCACGTCTACAGCGACCAGATGAACCTGATGGTGCTGAAGGCGGGCGGAAGCGAGTACAACTACATCTTCACTCCGTCCAGGCCCACCATCTCGGTCAACCTGCAGGCTCAACCATGAACAACTTCACACTCTTCTTCGACCTCGGTCTGCGTCACATCCTGACCGGATACGATCATCTCCTCTTTCTCCTGGGCCTGATCATGGTGACGCGCAACTGGCGCTCGCTGCTGAGCGTTGCGACGGCCTTCACGATAGCGCACTCCACAACGCTGGTGCTCTGTGCGCTGGATGTGATCTCCATCGATCCGGTGATAACCGAGTCGCTCATCGCGCTCTCGATCGTCTACGTCGGCATCGAGAACGTGGTGCGCCGCGAATACAGGGGGCGCTGGATGATCGCCGGCCTGTTCGGCCTGATTCACGGGGCCGGGTTCTCCGGACATCTTACCGATCTGTTGAAGACCATGCTCGGCATGGGGCAGATCTGGGCGCCGCTGGTTGGCTTCAACCTCGGCATCGAGGCGGGGCAGTTGCTCGTGATCGGCACGGCCTTCCCACTCCTCTGGCTCCTGCGCCGCTACGGCAAGGAACGCGAGATCGTGGTGGAGGTATCGCGGGTGATCGCATGCATCGGCGCTGTGCTGATCGTTGCACGCATCTGGGGTCTGAGCTCCTGAGCGCTCGTCGCGGCCCGCACATCCCTGAACACAGGAACATCCCGAGGGCTCCTGCTGCGATTGCGCAGTAACCGGCCCGGAGATCCGTTCGGTAGGCCACCGTTCTCTCCGGGCCGGTATTATTTCCGGCGGAGTCCGCCTCCATTCCACCAGCACTCCCCCGGCAGAGGCCCGCCATCTCTAACCCGCTCCCCCCTGCGACCGTTGAATTCCCGGGTACCGGAGCCCCGCAACGCGAGGCTGCATGCGCAGCCGTCAGCGGTCACTGCACCGGATGAAGAGGCCGATATCATGGATGAGTTCCCCAGGCAGACCACCTCGATCTGGATGGCGACGGCGGAGATCGCTCCCCGTTCCCCTCTTCCCTCGGACATGCATGCGGACGTATGCATCGTGGGCGCCGGCATTGCCGGCCTGACCACCGCCTATATGCTGGCGCGCGAAGGCTGGTCCGTTGTGGTACTGGAGATGAAGAGCATCGGAGGCGGGATGACCGGGCGCACAACGGCGCACCTCACGAACGCGGTGGACGATCGCTACTATCTGATCGAACACCTGCATGGCACAGCCGGCTCGCATATGACTGCGGAGAGCCACACGGCGGCGATCAACTGCGTGGAGACAATCGTTGAAAAGGAGAACATCGCGTGCGACTTCGAACGGCTGGACGGCTATCTGTTCGCTCCCCCGGGCGATGACGGCGGCAACCTGCGGCGCGAGTTGGCCGCAGCGCACGATGCGGGGCTGGCTTCCGTGGAGATGGTTGCGCGCGCACCGATGGTCTTCTTCGACACCGGGCCCTGCCTCCGCTTCCCGCGCCAGGGGCAGTTCCACCCGCTGAAGTATCTCGCCGGGCTTGCGGAGGCGGTTGAACGTCGTGGCGGGCGCATCTACACCGGCACTCGGGTTACCACCGTACAGGGAGGCGAGACCGCGCGCGTGGAAACGGAGAGCGGGCACACCGTCACCGCAGGCGCCGTTGTGGTGGCGACCAATGTCCCGATCAACGACCGGATCGCCGTGCACATCAAGCAGGCGCCGTACACCACCTATGCACTGGGTGCAACCGTTCCGCACGGCACGGTTGCGCGGGCACTTTACTGGGATACACTGGATCCCTATCACTACGTTCGTCTCTACAGCCTGCCGGACAATCCGGGCACCGATCTGCTGATCGTTGGCGGCGAGGATCACAGGGCGGGCCAGGCGGACGATGGAGAGACGAGGTTGCAGCGGGTTGCCGCCTGGGCGCGCGAGCGTTTCCCGATGATTCAGAACGTGGAGTATTACTGGTCCGGCCAGGTGCTGGAACCGGTGGATGGCGTCGCCTTCATCGGACGCAATCCCGGCAACGAGGAGAACGTGTACATCGCAACGGGGGACTCGGGCATGGGGATGACGCATGGCACGATTGCCGGTATCCTGCTCACGGAGCTGATTGCAGGCCGCAGGCATCCCTGGGCTGCGCTCTACGATCCATCGCGCAGAACGCTTCGCGCTACGGGTGAATTTCTTCGGGAGAACCTCAACGTGGCCGCGCAGTATGCGGAGGACTATCTCACCGGCGGCGACGTTGGTTCCGCGGACGACCTCATTGCCGGCGAGGGGGCGCTTCTTCGGCAGGGGCTGATCAAGGTTGCCGCTTATCGCGATCTGGACGGAACGCTCTACCAATGCTCCGCCGAGTGCCCGCATCTCGGATGCGTGGTTCACTGGAACAGCCTCGAGAAGACATGGGACTGCCCCTGTCACGGATCGCGCTTCGATCCGTACGGCCGCGTGCTGCGCGGCCCTGCAACGCAGGATCTCGAGCGCATCGAGGGCAACTAGGTACGTGCGAAGAAGTATCCTGATATGCTCTGAAGAGCACGTTGGGCCTGAGTTGTACTCAGGCCCATTCTTCCGATGACGATCGCGGAGCCACACTCCGCGATAACAGATCGAAGTGCCATCAGAAATCAATTCCCTCTGTACGTAGTGGACTGCGTCTGCGATATCGCAGGGATCGGCAGAACGTCCGGCCATGCCGGAGATGGCCCCGCATCGCGGCGCACACGCATCGCGACGCACACGCATCGCGACGCACACGTCTGCAGCAGATACCATGCAGCTTCCGGCAGCAGGCGCCGGCGTTGATGCCAGATGGCGCGAACCATGATTGCAGCCTCCAGCCGAAGGCCGGGGAGCATACAGGCCTGGAACGGTGCGCCGCCGCCTGCAGAGTGACAGCCGGCACCCGGCATGTCCGCTGCCGGGCTGTTCATGATACGTGCAGCGGCGGCGTTGCCGGCTGCCGCGCAATCATCGCACCATGTGCACATTCAAGGCCTCCGCCCGCCGCGCTCCGCAATCCACCGGCACTGTATCTTCGTATGTGAATCATTCCCCGCATGGACGATTCGCATGCACCGGCGGCGCTCAAACACAATTCCCGATCATGTCCCGTAGCACCAGACCCTTCGCATCCGCTCCGTTGAGAGCATCGATCGCAATCGTGGCAACTCTCGTGATGGGGGCAGCCACGTCCGTCGCGCAGCACGGGCCGTCCGGAAACGATACCCTGCATGTGCGAGGCGACTCCGTGACGGTGCAGGCACAGCGTGCATACTCCGCGGTGAGCGACGCCCGCTTCCGCGCTGCGGACTTCGCGCTCCGCCCCCGCAGTTCCGCACAGGACATGCTGCGCGTGGTCCCCGGCCTGGTGATTGCGCAGCACGCCGGCGGCGGCAAGGCGGAGCAGATCTTCCTTCGCGGCTTCGACTGCGATCATGGCACGGATGTGAACATCGCCGTGGACGACGCGCCGGTCAACATGGTATCGCACGGTCACGGGCAGGGATACGCGGACCTGCACTTCATCATCCCGGAGACGATCGAGGCGATCGATGTGGTGAAGGGGCCGTACTTCGCGCGCAACGGCGATCTGGCAACGGCAGGCGCGGTAACGTTCAGAACCGCGGACACGCTGCGCGAGAGCATGCTGAAGATGGAGGGTGGCTCCTTCGGTACCTATCGCGGCGTGCTGTTGCTGCGCGCACCGGTGCAGACGCCCGGCCTGAGCGCATACTTCGGCGGAGAGCTCTACGGCTCCAACGGATACTTCGATGCCTCGCAGGACTTTCATCGCGCCAACCTCTTCGCAACGGTTCGCGAGGCGCTCGCGGGGAGAGGATCGATCAGCGCAAGCCTCTGCTCCTTCAGCGCCGGCTGGAACGCAAGCGGCCAGGTGCCGGAACGCGCGGTCGAGAGCGGCATGATATCGCGCTTCGGCTCAATCGACCCCAACGAAGGGGGCTCCACCTCGCGCACCACCGCCATCCTGAAGTATGCGTCCGGCGGAAGCTCCCCCCTCACGATCACCGGCTCCTACACGGACTACCGGTTCCGCCTCTTCAGCGACTTCACATTCTTCGCGCACGACTCCGTGCGCGGCGACATGATCGAGCAGACCGATCGCCGGTCGATTCTGGCGCTCAAGGCGGAGAACGATATCATCTATTCGCTTGGTGATGTCGGCATGCGAACGCGGTTCGGTGCCGATCTGCGGAGCGACGACATCCATGCCGCGCTCCATCACGACTCTGCGCGCGTGCGTCTGGAGACGAAGGCGGACGCGCAGATCGCGCAGCGCCAGATCGGTCCGTATCTGGAGCAGGAGATCGTGCTTCCGTGGGCGGAGATCCTTCTCGGCCTCCGCGCGGACTACTTCACGTTCGACGTGGAGAACCTGCTGCACGACGGCGCGCAGCCGGACGGCATCGCGGGTCAGTTCCTGGTATCGCCGAAGGCCAGCGTCTCGATTCCCTTCAGCGAGAGCGCGGCGCTGTTCCTGAACGCGGGGTTCGGCTTTCACTCCAACGATGCGCGCGTGGTGGTTCAGGACCGGACGAAGACCCTGCCGCGTGCGTTCGGGAGCGAGATCGGTTTCCGCTGCGGCGCACCGGCTGGCCTTGCAAGCGGCGCCATCTCCGCATGGATGCTGGATCTGGAGGAGGAACTGGTGTATGTGGGTGACGAGGGAACCACGGAGCCGAGCGGCCGCACGCGGCGCATCGGCATCGATGTTGAAGGGCGCGTGAACCCGATGGACTGGCTTACGTTGGGCGCGGATGCGACGCTCTCACGCGGGCGCTCGCTCGACGCGCCTGCCGGAGCCGACGCGATTCCGCTTGCACCGAACTTCACGCTCTCGGCGAACATCATGGCGCACGGCGGTCCGTTCTCGGCGGCGGCGAGGCTTCGCATGGTGGGCGATCGCCCGGCCAATCCGGAGAACACCGTGCGTGCAACGGGCTACGGCATCGTGGACTTCTCGGCGTCGTATCGGATCGGGCAGGTGGAGCTGTTCACCAATGTGGAGAATCTGCTGAACGCAGAGTGGAACGAGGCGCAGTTCGACACCGAGAGCAGATTACGCGGCGAGGCTGCTCCCGTAAGCGAACTTCATTTCACACCGGGCACACCACGTTCGATACGGGGCGGCATGGCGGTTCGCTTCTAGGCCGGCCGGATGTTCAACCGATCGATTGCATACGTCCGAAGGCGATCACGATATGCCGGGCGCCCGCTCTCTCGGCCTGATCCGTTCGAAGCGCACAAGCAGAAGCGCGGCGGTGATGAAGACGAGGTTCTTGATGATGTACTGCCCGGTGAGTGTGAGGCAGTACGGAGGGCAGGCAAACGTATCGCGTGGGAGAAGCACGAGCGGTGTGAGCGTGCCGGCCATGTGGATGAAGAAGGCCCAGAGCAGAACGCGCATGCCACGTCCGATGACGAAGCCGGCGCCGAGCAGCAGCTCCGCCCCACCCAGGATTCTCACCATGATATCCTCCCGCACCAGATGGAACGTCAGGATGCCGAGCGTCTTCCCTGCAAGATCCTCAGCGGGGGACATGCCGGGAATACACTTGAGCGCACCGAACCAGATGAAGACGATGCCGATGCTCACCCGTACGAGCATCATGGCATTGCGATCCAGCCATTGGCCGGAGCCGGCACGTCCGTTCCCTTCGGTCATCGTTCTATTCTCTCTGTCCATATGTCGGAGTAAGGGGGCAAATCTACGCCGTGCGCGCGATCGCACAATGACGAAGGTCAGGATCCGGATGTCCGTATCGAATCACGGGAATCGATAACGGAGCGGGCAGGCAGGCTCGCGATGATCGCAACGATCGAATATCACAATGACAGGCACCACCCGGCGATTGTGACCGGCACCACCCGGTGATTGTGACCGGCAGGGCCGGCCTTGGCAGCTCGCCGCGCCGGCAGCGGAGCGACCTGCGAAGGCCACGAACCAGGGAAAGTGGAATCTGGACGTTGCGCGCGGGTTGTTGGAGAGAGATCGGCCTGAGGCAGAATCGATGGACCGGTGATCATCGGAGTCGAGGCCCGGCTGCGTGCCTGACACAGCCATCACTCATACCCCATAACTCATCACCATGTAGTGACCAGCGATGCCGTGAAGAGGAACTCGTCGAAGTTGGCCGCGGTGACCAGGAGGTTCTTGTATGCGTTCTTCTCCGCGCGCACCTCGAAGAATCCATTCTGCCAGAGCTGCACGGAGCTGGTGAGCGAGAAGCCGAGGGTGTTGTCGGAGCCGCTCTGGTCCGCAAGCGTTATGCCAACGGTGTTGGTCCAGATCTTGAACGCGGTGTAGGAGGTTGCGAGATCGAAGGAGATGATATGCTGCGCGCTGTCGCCTGCGCTGAGGCTGGAGGTGGTGAAGCCGGCCTGGAGCATGAGCGGGAAGTCGAACGTGATGCTCTGGCCGATGGACGTGGTGGCGACACCGTAATCGCTCAGCGACTCGAACGTGTTGCTCTGCTGCGACGCATAGGAAGCCGTGGTGCCGGCGCGAAGGCCGCCCAGCTTGTAGAAGTATCCGGCCGATGCGGAGAGAAGCGTGGTCCTGTTCACCACATCGGCATTATCCTCCGTGCGCGAGTACCGCTGCTGATACGGCGCATACTCCAGTCGCAGATAGGGCAGGTTCGGGAAGTTCAACCCGAGCGAGAGGCCGAGCGACGTGATGGTGGAGAGCGAGGATTGCAATCCCGGGTACAGATCGTCCTGATCGTGCTTGTAGTAGGCGGCGGCATTGATGCGGCCATCCAGCAGGCGCTGCTCCAGGCGTCCCTCCCACCGGAGATTGTCGTTGCGAAGTGTGGGGACGCCGAGCGAGAAGAACACCGGACCGATCTTGCGGATCGATGCGCTCAGCTTCGTGCCGCTCTCCGGCACATGCAGAACGGCCTTGCCGGCGTAGGCGTAGTCGATCAGGCTGGAGATGTTTGGATCGAACGTGGAGCGGATGAAGTCCGGAATGTCGTTGCTCTTGATCTGCGCCGCGGAGATGTCGCCGGTCAGCATGGAGCCGGCCACCTCCCCCTGCACATCCAGATACTTCTCAACGATCGGCACGCTCACGTCCAGGCCGAGCACATAGTTGGCCATCGGTGTCAGCGGCGAACCGTTGGTGTCCAGCGGAAGCGAGCTCTGATCGTCCTTCGCATACACGCCGGTGAGGATCACGTGTGCCCCCTCCTTCTTGCCGTAGCCGATGCGGGCGGCGTAGAGCTGGCGCGAGTAGGCAGGGTTCACCAGCACGGAGTCCACCACGCCCGATACATTCCCCACCACGCCGGGAACAACGATCGCCTGCTGCGCCCTCCCCGCACAGGTGGCGATGTAGAAGTTGCCCGGATTCCATTCGATGTTGAACCCCGTGACGGGAACGGAACTGAGCGTGAGGCTGCTGTAGTTCGGATAGGTGACGCCCACACTGAGCGCGGGAAAGTTTGCGAAGAACTTCTCCGCTCCGGAGACGAGTCCCAGTTCATCCAGCTTGTCGATCCCTTCGGAGAGGGCGTGATCCTTCAGCCTGTCCAGGTCCGCATAGTCCTTCAGATGATCCACATCGCGCAGCTTGTCGGAGCCGACACGCTCCAGCGAATCGCGAAGCTTCTCCACGCCTCCGGTGGCCTCCGCCAGCGCCTTGAGATCGTCCAGCTCGCCGAGCTTGGCATACGCGCGGTCCAGCAGCGCCCCTTCCAGCTTGTGATAGTCGAAGTCGAAGCTGACGCTGTTGATATTCTGCCGATAGGTGCTCTGCTCCGTGGAGAGCAGAACGTTGAGCGTGAAGGGCGCGCCGTAGAATGCAAGCGTCGGATGCAGCTCCAGCGTTGCGAAGTCCTCCGGCGTGTACTGATACGTCCCGCGTCTGTTGGCGATCTGCCCGTAGATGCGCGACGATCCGGAGAACACCAGCGGCCCGGGCATGTCATCGGGCGAGGCAGACGGCAGCCCGGCCGGCAGCCCGGCCGGCAGCCCGGCCGGCTGTGCGTGCATGGCGCCCGTGAACGGCATCGGCACCGCAAGCAGTGCGAGCACGGCGATCGCAGGCAACATCCATCTCAGGTCCACAGAAAGCATTCGGTTCATACTGCACCGGCCTATTGAAGTTCGATTGCATCTGCGTAGACGAGACGCGTGGCGATCGGCTCGAACTTGAAGTCGCTGAACGCCGGCAGTTGCACGCCGTTGTCGGCGGAGAGAAGCTCGAGCTCCGTGATCACGAGACGATACTGCCGCCCGCCCGGCTTCCGTGCCTCTTCCGGCAACGTGAGCTCCCCCTGCCAGATCATCTTCGATTCGCTCTTCTCAACCGGCTGAAGTATTGCCGTGCCGGCCGTTCCGCCAAGAAGCAGCCACGGCGCATCCTTCGGCGAACCGGCAATGCGGGTCTCCACGGTCACCTGCAGGATGCGCGACATCCCCTGCACGGCCAGCGCCATGGGATCCTTGCTGGAGCCCTGCAGATAGGTATTGTACTTCGTTGCGTTCGGTGCATGGTTCGATGTTCCGTACGGTCCGGAGACGGCAACGACGACCTTCCTGGCATCCTTCGGATCGAACAGGATGGCGGCGATGCGATCCGGAGCAAGCTGTGCGAAGTCCGTGATCACCACGCGCGAGAGATGCGCATCGGGGATGGAGTCCGGCTGGTAGCGGGCAAGCGCAAGGCGCACGAACGGATAGTAGCTGTCGGCGGCATCGATCTCGATATCCGCGTACCACAGTTGCCGCTCCTTGTCGAAATCCACCGCATGCCCTGCGACACCAACCTGATATCCACCGATCTCATCGAGCGTGAGCCCGTTCTGTCCATGCGATGCGAGCGGGAAGTCGCTGATCTTCAACGTGGAGGGAGTGAACTCCGATCCCCATATCGGATCCATCCCCACATCCGTCAGATACGGCTTCAGCGGCCCCTCGAACTTGCCGAAGCTGAGGTTGCTCTGGCTCTGCAGCACAACGCCCAGCAGTTCGCCGATGCCGGAGGAATACCACGGGCGATCCAGATAGACCCGCAGGCCGTTGCCGCAGCGCCGGCTCACCAGCTCATCGCCGATCTTCTTCTCCTCCCATCCGAACGTCGGGACCACGTAGAGAACCTTCGGCGCATCCGGACGCGCGGAGCTGAGGATGTTGACGCTCTTCCACGGTGCGCCGGTCCGTGTGATGTTCGCCGGATCGTTGATGATCGCCTCCGGGAAGTATTCGCGGTAGCGCGTGGTTGCGGTGATCCGATAGTTCACGAAACGATGCTTGGTATCGTGGAACTCATGGCGGCACCACGGCGCGTTGCCGGGCGCCACACCGGTCTTCACGGAGCCATCGCCCGCCTTCTCCAGGCCGATCAGTTTGGGATCGGCCTTCGAGAGCGTGAGCCCGCTCCCCTCCACCGCCGGCGTCTTCTCGATCGTGATCTCCTTCGTGACGGCACTCTCCTTCGGGTTCACGCCCAGCTTGGAGGCATCACCATCCTGCACGGCCGGCAGCTCAACGCCGGGGAATCCCTTGAAGTAACTCTGGGGCAGGCCGATGTTGTCGTCATCGGGGCAATGGATTGCCAGGAGGTCCGGCGCGTCGTCATCCACATGCGTGGAGAAGACCACGCCGCGATGATTGAAGCGCTCCGTGCCGCCGGGGGCAGGGTCGTCGTCCGGCGCATCGGCCGTGAGGCTGTCTATCGGATCGAACCACTCGGCGGCAACCTCCAGCTTCATCGTGCTCTGCGCATCGTGATCGATGAAGCCATAGATGTTCACGAACGTGTCGCCGATCTTCCACTTCCGCACCTGCGACTTGTAGAAGGCCGGAGCCTTCAGCGGCTGCTGCACCGCATGCACCAGTTCCAGATGCCGGAACGGCGTCAGCATCCAGTGGCCTCCGGTCTCGGAGAACGGCCCGAGCTTTGCATCCGGATCGTCGCTCCAGGTGGAGATCCCCATCAACCGGTAGTCGGGAACGGAGGTCTTGGGGTCCTTCCCCATGTAGCTGCTGTAGATCACGCGGGCCACGCGCCCCTTCGGCACCGGCACGGTCAGCAGCCGCTCGCCGGCATTCCACGACGGCTCGCCGGTTCCCTCCACAACCTGCAGACGGAAGGGCGCGGCATCCGGCCACCCCCCCTCGAACGGCACCTTCAGCACCACGCCGTCGTATGCCGGCCCCAGCTTCACCTTGTGCAGCCCGCCGGCGATCGTGCCGGGCGCATCCACCTTCGGCAGCCCCCGGAATGCGGTGCCGCGCGCGAAGGGGTCTGGGAGATAGGGAAGAATCAACTTGGAGGTGTTGTGCACCACGTACTGCCCCGCGGCAAGGCGGCCGCCCGAGTCCAGCACGTATTCGCCCGGCCCGGCGGGCGTCCCCGGCAGCACCGCATGCGGCGCCGGCGTGCCCGCAGGCGTCACGATGCCGATGCCGTCCGCGGCAAGGCTCGCGGCACCGGTGGAGATGTCAACGATGGTCGTGTCGAGCAGCGTTCCCGCCTCCTTCACGGAGATGTTGTACGCCTTCTCGTGCGGCTTCCCCTTGCCGATCCACTCGTCGAGGAGCGAATGCGTTTCGGCGGCAAGCTGCGATGTCTTCGGCGGCACAACGTGGCGCTCGCTGGTCTCGGCATATGCGTACCATTTCCCGTCGATCGCCTTCTTCACATAGTCCTGCGCGATGTACTCGGCGGTGGTCTTGTCGTAGTTGCTCCGGATCACCACGCGCTCGGCGGACTCCCCTTCGCCGTAGGCAACGCGCGGCACCAGCGCGGGCGAGGGAACCGGCTCGAAGCGGCAGTAGGTCATCACCTGGGTTGCATGGTCCGCAGCGGACATGGCGATCCACTCCGGGTCCGCATTCTTCCATGATCCGGGAGCCTTCAACGGCACGCTGTTGCCGGCGAGATCCACGATGCGCGCCCGCATCTGATACTTCCGTCCATATCGCAGGCGCGGCAGCGTGCCGGGCTGCGGTCCGGTGGAGACCTCCATGTTCACACCCTCCACGGCCTTGTTGGCCGGCTTCTCCACCTTCTCCTCCTGATGCACCAGCGGCTTGCCCGTTGCATCGTAGGTCTGCGGTACGATGGTCCGCCCGGGCATCGAAGCGCAGAGGCTCCAGCCATCCCACTGGAACAGGTTCTCGTGCAGATAGAGCTCGTCGTCCGTTGGAATGCCGTCGTTGGTGGAGGTGGATGACGCGCTCTTGATGTATCCCTCGTCGTTGAGATTCAACTCCGGGTACGAACCGCCCAGCAGCACGTACCGGCCGCTGCGGAAGCAGAGCGAGCGCCAATCCTCGCCGGACTCGCGCACATCCACGCGATACCCGCGCACCAGGTCGTCGGCGTAGAGATCGGCCGGCGCGTTCGATGCAAGCGCGGTGTCCAGCTGCTTGGAGTTCACCAGCCGCTGCGCAACAACCATTGCCCGGTTGTTGCGCGCCACGCCGATGCCGGAGGTGCGCACCGCCGGAAGCGATGCCTCGTTCGGAACGGTGTAGTTCACGCCCGGCTGCGACGAGGAATGCGCGGCCGCAACGCGCTCCATGGAGCCCGCGAACTGCAGCGTCTTCAGGCCCACGGAGTCGGCATCCACCTGCACCATCTCGAAGAGATCCCCCGCATCCAGCCGCAGCATGCCGTCGCGGATATCGCTCCCGCCGCGCGGCACCGGAACGAACGCCTTGTCCATGCAGGTCCAGGGGGAATACTCCTGGCTCGAGGCGGCCTTCACGCGCACGGCATCGGCCGCGAGCAGGCTCCCGAGCGATTCACCGGGAGGGATCACCACATCGAGATCGATCACGATGCCGAGCATCCGCATCAGCGGCGGATAGTCCGCGAGTGCGGAGAGCATGGCATGAAAGTCCGGCTTCTCCACCGGCAGGCGATGCCGAACGCCGGCCAGCCCGGGATCGGGTGACTCGCGATACGGGTTGCCGGCGTGCGGGCGATCGTAGAACCGGTTCACCTCCGCGAACGCCATCTGCTCCGGCGAACTGAATCCGTAGGAGTTGTACTTGCCCGGATCGAGCACCTTCAGCTTCTGATCCTTCACGTATCGCGTGGGGTCCCATGGCTTGCGCTGCCAGCGTTCGTCCGATGCGACAGGGCCGAGGGTGCCGAGCAGGTCATGCAGGTCAGGGATCGGCATGTCGTCCTTCAGATGCGCGAGCCGCGGGAAGCGGGTGGGCGATCCGGCAACCGTGCGATAGATCCCCTTCACATACTCGAGCACCGTGCGCACCGGATAGCTGTGGATGAAGCGGGTGCTGAGATCGGTGTAGTCGAACGCCTTCACCAGCGTCTTCTCGCTGAAGAGCGCGGCCCAGAGATCGGCGTCGAACTTGGTTCCATCGGAGAACGATCCCTTCGCAACCTTGGCGCCCCCTCCAACACGGAACTCCAGCTCGAACGTACGGTCGCGCACGAGGCCGGGCCAGTGATGCTTCGCTGGATTCCAGAAGTCCGGGAACGAGCCCAGCTTGCCGCTCCCGCCGGGAGGCGTGAGACGCGGTGATACGTACACCGAGAGTCTCATCGTCCCGTCCTGAACTCCCTTGGGCAATGCGGTCCAGACAATCTTTTGGCTAGCCATGACCTTCCATCCTGAGTGAGCAATGATAATTCGCAACGTGTTCGGCAACGGAGTCCGCGCGGCCGGCGCACCGGCCGGGACGGCATCCGCACCGCAGGGCGCAGCTGGCGGGCCTGCTACGTACAGAGGGAATTGCTTCCTGATAGCACATCGATCTGTTATCGCGGAGTATGACTCCGCGATCGTCATCGGAAGAATGGGGCCGGAGTACAACTCCGGCCCAACGTGCCCTTCAGAGCATATCAGGATACTTCTTCGCACGTACTTAGGCGAACGCCTCGCAGTAGTCATCCCACGGATGCCATGTATCCTCCGGCTCCATCAGGGCGCGGAAGGAGGGATCGCCGTTGGAGCCGGCGAACTTCCGTTCGCAGCTGATCTCCACGCTCGCGCTGAAGAAGAGCACCTCCACTTCGATGGTGAGCGTAGCGCCCCCCACGCACTTGCCGGAGGAGAACTCGTAGGTGAGCTCCATCTTCAATTCGATCGATGCGGTGATCAGCCCCAGCACGTCCACCGAACCGCCGATCCGCAGATAGCCGGTAAGCGTGCATTCGCCGGCCTGCATCTTGAAGTAGATGCCGGCCATGATGTGCACCTCGCCGCTCGCAACGCCGAAGTCCAGTGCAAGGCTTGCTCCGAACTCGAAGGACGCCTCCAGGATCTGGACGCCGCCCGGATCGATGGTGAGCCCGAAGAAGCCGCCGCCGCCGATCATCGAGACGGTGAGCAGGAACGGATTCTCGCGCGTGCAGAAGTTGAAGTTGACGCTGAGCGGCTGGCCAATGAATGGGATGCAGAAGCCCGCGCCGAGCGAGATGTTCTGCAGGCTGAACACGCCGAATGCGATGTTGGGGAGCGAGACGGAATAGCTGGCCGTGATCCCGTCGGCGGAGACATCGATGCCGGGGGGATCGCTGAAGCCGTCCAGCGGAATCAGCGAGCGGAGCGCCTCCACGAAGGAGAGCACGCCAACGAACTCGATGTTGGCAAGGCCGACGTTCACCTCCGGCTTCTTCCCCGCCGTTGCAACGAACTCCACCTTGTCGAAGTAGAGCTTGATGAAGCTGGCCGGCGCAATCAGATCCAGCGTGAAGTTCTCGAGACCGCAGATCACATCGATCGATGGCGAGCTGTTGCCGTTGGTCCTGGCACGCACCTCCACCGAGATCAGGAATACCGCCTTGGTCCCCTTGTTGTTGGCGATGAAGAGCGGATGGCCGGCATCGAAGCCCCAGTCGTGCAGTTCCGGCTTCCACTCGAACTTCACCTTCATCTCCTTCGCCATCTCGATCGCCTTGGCAAAGTTCTGAACGGCGTCCAGGAACGCGGCGCCGGAATCGATCAACTGCCGGAACTGATTCAGCTTCTTCTCCGCCTCGCGACGGATCCCGTCCTGCATCGAGGCCGTGGACGGGACGGTGATATAGCCGCCGGGGAGCGCGTTGAAATGCGTGATGAACGTATTGATCGCCGATGGAAGCGTGGTGAGATCGTCCTTCGCGGCAATGACGTTCTGAATATCCGTCTTCAGATTCGTCATCACCGTTGCAATCGTCCCGCCGGCCTTCTTCACCTCGTCCACATAGCCGAGGAAGGTCTCGATATCCTGCAGGAAGCCTTCAACAACGTTCAGCGCCTCGGTGACGAACTTTGGAATCAGGTCGCTCTTGTCAACGCCGATTGCATCGATGATGTCCCAGATATCGATCACGCCGAAGAGCTTCGCCTGAATGCCGCCGAAGCTGCCGAAGAAGTCCTTCGGATTGAACTGCCCGCTGGCGCCGAACTTGCTCACCGCATTATCGCCGGCGATCGGACCGGAGAGGCGCGAGAGGGCACTGATCTTCATGTTCGGCTTCACCAGGCCGCCGGAGCGGTCACCCTTCGCATTGAAGTCGAAGCTCAACTCCTTCCCCGGAAGAAGCTGGAAGAATACCTGGCCGGGGTTGCCGCCGAGATATCCCTCCTTCAGGAACAGGTCCGCGAAGACAACCGAGGTTGGATTGTTGTTGCCGGTGAGATGCTGCGCGGCCGGGATCCGCAGATCGGCCCGGCGAACCACCGGGAAGTATCGCGGATGCGTGGATGGGATGGCGTCGTACGTGGCCCCCGTGGGCGACTGCACACCGAAGACGATGGTGTCCGTCGCGAACTGCGTATCCCCCGGCTTCACGCTCTCCGTATACGCCACGCGCTGCCCGTTCACCGGGCGTTCGCGCCGGTCCTTGTTCGCCGCCTTCTCGTACTGAACGGAGATGTTCGGGATCAGCGTGGAACCGGACGGGCGATCGTTCTCCTCCTTGCCGATGAACACCAGCGGCATCGTCAGTTCCACATGGTTGCCGTCCACATCCTTCAGCACCATGTGGAACTGGAAGTCCTGATTGTTGACGCGCGGCCAGAACGCTCCCTGCTTCTTGCCGGGCCAGATCTCGCTCAACTCCGGCGGGTCCAGATTCGGCGTGATGAGCGTGGTGATGCGGGCACTCGTGAACGGCATCTGCAGATCGATGTTGATGCCGTCCGTACCGGTCACGAAGTCCTTGATCGCGAGGCCGCTCACCCGCAGCGTCACCTCCGGCTGGCGCACCACGATGAACATCCGCTGGCGGAGGTATGCAACCTTCACGGCAGGATTTGCCGGATGCGGCTGGAACTTCCGCTCCGTGATCTTGATCACCGAGGCGTAGTGCCCGAAGGGATAGAGGAAGCCGGCATAGACCACGCGCACGAACGTATCGCGTCCCATCGCGGCACGATGTGTCCACTCCTCCACGGAGAAGCCGAGCGGCATGGTATCGCGCGGCCACAGGCCCCGAACGTTCATCCACGCGCCGAGCGAACTGAGCATCAGCCGCTCCGTTGCGATCGGCAGCGGCAGATACGGAGGGCGCAGCTTGCCGGGAGAGGACGGACCGGTGAGATTGAAGTCCGACGATAGCGCCGCGATGTTGATGCGATCGAACGAATCCAGGCTCATCCGGAACGGATCGTTGGAATGATCCGGAATGGTGCCGGGTGGAAGCTTGTCCAGATCCGTGGCCCAGATCGCGCGTATGGTGCGGAGGCGCGGGTCGTCCTCGTCCACACCGCTGCCGTCGCGCACGCCAAGGCGCGAATGCCACAGCTCCACCCTCCCGGTGCGGATGCCGTAGACCGGCTTCACCGCATGCGCCCAGGCGCCGTAGCGGTTCGGCGAAATGTAGAGCCGGTAGGGGGACTCGATCGCGGTCTCGTCCAGCTTCGGCGCGCGAAACTCGGGGCGGGTGACGGCGATGGAACCGTAATCGACGGAGATCATCTTCTCGATGTCGCTGTCCGATACCTTGAACGCCTTCCCGGCGCTCATGTCCATCTTCTCCAGCGCAGCCGAACGGGACTTCATGATCAGTTGCTGCGCTCCGGTCAGCTTGCCGGGCGTCGTCAGTGCCACCCCCTTCGTGCCGAGGCTCTCCCCCTTCATCGCGGCGAGCTGCATCTTGTAGCTGTTGCCCAGGAACTTGGAGGCACCGGAGAGCGTGTAGGTGTTCGCCGCCACGAGATGCCACGAAAGATCCTTCGGCGGCAACGCATGCGGCGCAACGTTCATCGGCATCTGGCCGCAGTACTTCAGCAGATCCTCCAGCGTAGTCTCGATGGAGCTGACCTCCGGCGGCACGTTGAAAACCAGGCGGCTGGGCCCGGCCATGCGCGCGCGCACCGGCGGAGCGTACGGTGCGGGAATGGCCGGCGTGCCGTCCTTCCCGTCGCTGGACTTGTCCGGATCGCTCGGATTGCCGGCTGCAACCGGATAGCCGCTCGCGGTTTCGAAGAACGCCTCCTCCGCAATGTTCTGCGGCTGGAAGCCCACCAGGATCTTCGCGTCGCCGCCGGTGCGTTCGTACGTGGCCTTGCCCGTTCCGGACTTCGGCGAGAGCTTCATCCCGACGAAGGCGAAGACGAGGAAGACGAGGTCGCTCGGGCGCACGACGATCGCCGCTGCCTTGCCGAGGAGCATCGAGGGCGTATCGTCCGGCTGATTGGGATTGAAGGCGATATGGTTCGAATGGCCGGCAAGGATCTCCGGGCGCGAATCGTTCACAACCGCGAGGCGTGTCCCCTTCGGCAGTGCGGCGGGGCGCGTGATCGCGGCGCCGGCCAGCGGTACAACGGTGGCGAGCATCGCCGGGGAGACATCCTGCGATTCCACCGCCCCGTTGGCCCCGCTCAACTCGAAGAGCCGATGCTCCTCGTCATCACCAAGCAGCACGCTCACACCGTCGGTATGCAGCCAGGCAGGCTCCGCGGAGTAATTGGCCACCACCGCCGCATGACGGCCGCTGCCGTTGAAGGCAACGGCATAGCGAACATTGCGGAGCGCAATACCGAACGGCGCTCCGTCGATGTTGCGATAGGCATCGTGCATCAACGCCTCCACACGAACGTTCCCTCCGGCACCGTCGGCAACGAGGGCGCTCTCGGTGCGGCCGTCGTGGTGCTCCGCAAACTCCGCCCGCACCGAGTCGAACGATTCGCCATGCCCGCGAAAGTTCCAGCCGCCGAAGTCGCGGACACCGGGATCGATCCCCCAGCGTTGCTCCCCTCGCTCGAGCGACACCAGCGTGCGGCGCTCCGGCCGATCATCCAACAGGCTGGGGGCGGCGCCATCCGGAAGGGCTATCTGCGCGGCGTCCGCACGCACCGCCCCGCCGAAACCGGAGAGCGCGGCAATGGATCCGCCCTCGAGGTCCAGACACCAGTCCGGCGTGAAGCTCGCCACACCCTTCCCCGAGAGGGTGATACCGGCGCCGGTCTCGAACGGACAGTCATGGCCGGGGAGCCGCACGCGGGAACGGGCCGGCTCCAGGCCCAGCAGCCAGCGTTCCAACTGCATCGAACAGGAGAAGCCGCCGAAGGCCATCTCCATGGACATCATTCGGCGCACGAGCCCCGGGCGTATCTCGCATCGCAGGTCGGCGGGTATGCCGGTGCCGGGATACCGTGCGCCGGCAAGCTCGATCGCGATGCGGCGCTCCGTCCGTTCCACCGTGAGCCGCGGCGATCCTGCGAAGGCCCGTGCATCGATCGCCCATCGCTCCTGCCCGCCGAGCATCAGGGCAACACGATCCCTGCCGGTGACTACTTCGAAGCCGTCGGCGAGCATCGTCCGCACGGAGGCCACGGCCGGCGTTGCGGCAAGCGTTGCGCCGCCAACCAGCCCGAGCATCTCACGGCGCGAAAGCGCGGGTCCGCCCTGCTGCGCGATCACCTCCTCGATGTCGCGCGGACGCCTGGAGCGAGGTACGATATTGCTCCTGAGCGCAGCGAGGTTCAGCCGTGTCGGTCTCATGGTCATGGATCTCCCTGGGGGCTATGGAATTGCGGAACAGCGAGGCGATCGCGTTACCACTTCATGTGCAGCATGCAAAATTCGGATGCCGCCCGGTTTCCTGCCGATGCAGCGCCGACGGGCGTCTTCATCACATGTGCCGTGCATACCGGGCACTGGAGGGCCGGGAGTTCCCGCCCTCCGGCACCGCGCACACCGGGACGCAGCCCGGGCTGGCGGGAATCGTCAATCGTTGCACGAACGAAGGAGCTCCTTGTACACTTCCAGGAAATCCTTCTTCAACTGATCGGCGGATGGGATGACTTCGATCTTGTCTGGGATGAGTTTGGTTGGATCGCCGAAGAACTTCAGCTCGTTGGTGCCGATGTCCGCGGGATCGATGGTGATCACACCATGGGTGGTTGGTTGATACACAGGCACAAGCGGATTCCTGTTGCCGGTGAGATGGGCCTGCAGCGAGTCGTTCACGATGCGCCCGCCGCCGTCGTTGCCGATCAGGCTGGTCGGGTTGTAGATGAACCACCAGATCTCGCTCTCACCCATCGGAATCCCGTCGCTCGAAGCGGCGATCTTCCATGCATAGGTATTTCCCCTGACGAAGGCGCGCGACGAGATGGGATACTGCTGCACGGTTGGAGCGATCTGGCTCCGCTGGAACCATGCGGGGTTGGAGCCCATTGCGTCGTACGGCGTCTGGCGGCCCAGCACTTCCACGATCTTCAACTCATAGCGCATGGACTGCCCGCGTCCGAGCGGAGAGGGGGGCAGCCAGCTGAAGGTTGGAAGCTTGTCGGGGACGGTGGACTCGTTCGCCGGAGCAATCAGCACGGGCGGTGTGAGCGGCTGCACATGCTGATCCTTGCAGTCCCGGGCCAGCACCTGGGCGCCGCACTCGAGACGCACCTCCACACAGATCCTGTACTCGCCGGCAGGCGCCTGCCCGGTGCGCAGGAAGATCTGCTTGTAGCGATCGTCGTAGTAGTTCGCGTCGATCGGCTGAATGTCCGCGCCGGTGATGAGCTTCGTCCCCGGCGGCAGCCGGAACTGTGCGGTGGTGGCGTCAACAAGCCGCTTGCCGAGCGCGGTTTCATCCAATGTTCCGAACAGGCAGACGGTGTAGGTGATCTGCGAGTTGTTGACCAGTTTGATGCGCCAGAGGTCAGCAATCTTGAGCTGGTTCGGCGGCGGCTGGAACAACTGGACGGTCACACCGGACTGAGCCGCAGCCGTGGAACATGCGAGGAGCGCCATCACCACAAGTACCCCGGCGTATTTCCGTACAGTCTCGATCTGCATACCGATCCCCTGGATTCGCGTTGGCCTCGCCATGCGCCGGTGCATACCGTTGCCGGGGTCGCAGGGACAACGCCGGGCAGACCAGTATGCAATCCATTCGCGCACGATCAACGTACTGTGAATGTTACGAAGAACGAATGCCTGCATCAAGCATTACGTTGGAATTCAACGTATTAGATTGGATGATTACATCGCGGCACGAGCGTCGCGACGCCGAACACGGGTACCCGACTTCACCGGCTCCGGAGGCGATCCAACGGGCCAGCGGGCTCACTCCGGAACCGTGGACAATATAGATTGGAAGCACCTTCATGCAGATTCTCGTGACAGGCGGAACCGGCTTCGTTGGGAGCGCCGTGGTTCCCGCCCTGGCAGCTTCGGGACATACCGTGCGCATGGTGGTCCGGGCCGAATCGCTGGCGCGCGCGCCGCATATCGAAGGGGTCACCGCCGTGGCAGGAGATGTATTGGATGCCGGATCGCTTGCACATGCACTGGAGGGCTGCAGCGCAGTGGTGCATCTGGTAGGCATTCGCCGCGCGGAGATAAAGAGAACCGGCAGAACGTATGAGGATGTGGATGTGGGTTCGGTCCGCTCGATGACCGCGGCGATGGCCAGAACCGGGGTTCGGCGCATCCTCCTGTTGAGCGCCGGGGCAATCGGCAACAGCACCTATGTACAGTGCAAGGCGCGGGCGGAGCGAATCGTCATGGAGGCCGGCCTGGACTGGACCATCTATCGCCCCTCATTCATCCTCGGCCCGGGGCAGGAGTGGCCGATCGTGATGGAACCGATCCTTGCCGCGATGAGTTATCTGCCCGGAACGTTCGGCGACGTTGCACGGCGCGCCCGTGCGATCAGCCGCGAGCAGCTTGCCGGGGCAATGGCCTGGGCGTTGGATCACAGCAGCACGATCGGAGAAATTTTTGACGTGCCACGGATACGATCGTTCTCGAAAATTGACGGAACACATGCCAAAGCATAGCACAGCGATGCCGTTAACCGGCCGAGGACTGCCGGTCACGGCAGAAAATGGGGCCGCCTGCGGCCCGGCGACAAACGCTGGTGTTTTGTCGCGACAGGGATATATTGCGCGCATGATGGGGAATCAAGAGTTGCAAACCGGATCCGACATTCAGCTGCTGGGGCGGATCGCAGCCCGGGATTCGGACGCATTGTCCGATCTGTACGACCGCTTTTCGAAGCTCCTGTATGGAATTATTCTGACGGTGGTACGCGATACCGACGAGGCAGAAGATGTTCTGCAGGAGGTCTTCATCCAGATCTGGCGAAGCGCGGGCACCTACCAGTCGGCCCTTGGCACTCCGAAGACATGGCTGGTTCGCATGGCTCACAACAGGGCGATCGACCTGCTGCGATCGAAGCGGTTCAAGCAGAAGAAGGTGGAAGTGGGAAGTTTCGACACGAGCGACCAGGAGGCCAGGCCGCCCGCGGACTACGTTGCCGACACGACGTGGCAGACCACCCTTCATCATGAACAGCGCGGGCAGATATCCACGGCCCTTGCGCAGCTCCCGCCGGAGCAGCGTACGTTGATCGATCTTGCGTTCCTTCAGGGATTTACGCACCAGGAAATCGCCCAGAACACCGGCATTCCGCTTGGCACGATCAAGACCCGTATCCGCACAGGGATGCAGGCACTCCGAACGCACCTCCGATTTGTCGGAGAGGAGATCTAAGTACTTGCGAAGAAGCATCCTGATATGCTCTGAACAGCACGTTGGGCTGGAGTTCTACTCAGGCCCCGTTCTTCCGATGACGATCGCGGAGTCAAACTCCGCGATACCAGATCGATGTGCTATCAGGAGGCAATTCCCTCTGTACGTAGGCATGTCGCCAAATCATAAAGGCGGCAACATCCAAACCATGACATGATATCGTACTCATTAATGGCGCGACTCCAAACCCCCTTCGCGCTGCTTTCGATATGAACGAAAAGACCCATACCTCCCCCGAACAATCCGCCGATACGGCGGCCCTGTATGCGCTCGGCACGCTCTCACCCTCCGAGGTTGAAGAGTTCGAGAGCCGCATACTCGCAGGCCAGGTCGACCCGGTTGAACTGGACGAAAGCCTGCAGGCAATGACAGCTCTGTGTGAGGAGGTGGCCAGTGTGATGCCCACGCCACGCAGGGCGGTGAAGGATTCGATCATGGCGGCAATCGGTGCGCCGCCGGAACGCGAGCAGGTGTTCCTCTATGCGCACGAGGGCGAGTGGCAGGAGATCATGCCCGGCATCTCGCTTCGCCTTCTCCATGAAGATCCCGTTCAGGGCCGGACAATGGTTCTCGCACGCCTGCAACCGGGCGCGGCATACCCGCCGCATCGGCACATGGGCCTGGAGCAGTGCCTGGTTCTGGAAGGAGATCTCCATGTGGACGGGCACGACCTGAGGAGCGGCGACTTCACAGCGAGCTACTTCAACAAGATCCACATCGATACGCACAGCAAGGAAGGATGCCTGCTGCTGCTCACCACGCCGCTCAACGATGAGATCCTGGATCACGGCAACGATGCCTCGCCGGCGGGGTGACCCGCAACACCGGACCGACAATGCACGACACATAACGAAGAAGGCCCGCCGAACGGCGGGCCTTCTTCGTTATCGGACATCTCCATTCGGCATGGACCGCAGCCGCTCTACGCAGCCGCAGCCGCGGGAGTTGCGGCGCCGTTGCGGGCATGCTCCGTGAAGCGAACGGAGACGATCTTCGAGACGCCATCCTCCTCCTGCGTCACACCGTACATCGTGTCGGCCGCGGCCATCGTCCGCTTGTTGTGTGTCACGATGATGAACTGCGTCTCGGACACGAATCGGCGGATCAACTGAACGAAGCGATCGATGTTCGCATCATCGAGCGGGGCATCCACCTCGTCGAGGATACAGAACGGAGAGGGCTTCACCAGGTAGATCGCGAACAGAAGCGCGATCGCCGTCAGCGTCTTCTCTCCGCCCGAGAGGAGATCGATCGAATGTGGGCGCTTGCCGCGCGGCTTGGCGATGATTTCGATCGGCGCCTCCAGCGGATCCCCCTCGCCGATCTTCAGATCCGCCTCGTCTCCCTCGTAGAAGAGCGAGGTGAAGATGGTCACGAAGTTCTTGCGGATCAGCTCGAACGTCTCGGAGAACTTCGTCTGCGCCGTCTCGTTGATCTCCGCGATCGTCTCCAGAAGCGACTTCTCCGCATTGCGCAGGTCGTCGCTCTGCGACTTCAGGAACTGATAGCGCTCGTTCTCCTCCCGGTATTCCTCGTAGGCCAGCAGGTTCACGGTGCCGAGCATCTTGATCCTCCCCTTGATCTGCCGCAACTGCTCGCGCAGATCGCCCATCAGCGTATCGGTCCCCTCCTCGGCGAACTCCCGCTCCTGCAGATCGACCTCCAGCTCCTCCCTGCCCCGCTGCACCATGGCCTCGGCGCGCATCTGCAGCTCGCTGATCTTCATCTCCAGTTCGTGCGCCATGCCGAGCGCGGACTCGTACCCCTTCCTCTCCTCGCGCAGCGCATCGCCGTGGCGCGTGATCTCCTCACGCTTCGCGGACTGCAGCGCAACAACGGCATCGCGGCGCGAGTGAGCCTCCACCAGTTCGGCACGGAAGCTCTCCAACTGCTGCTCCCCCTCGCTGTAGATCGCTTCCAGCGACTCCAATTCGTCCTGCGCGCGCTCACGCTCAACGCGGCGCTGCTCGATCACCCGCTCGGCGTTTTCGCGATCGCGCCGGATGCGTTCCAGTTCCGCGATCGCGCTCCGTTCCTCGCCGCGAAGCGTGGCAAGGGCTACCTGCCGCTCGTTCAGAACGCGGGAGCATTCGGAGTATGCCGCCTCCGCACGATCGCGCTGCGCCGCCAACTGGCGCGCGTTCTCCTCCGCACGTTCCTGCTCGGCGCGCAGCTCCGCACGCCGCGGCTCCGCGGAATCCAACTGCTCGCCGAGGCCGCGCAGCTCATCCTCGAACTTCTCGCGATCGATGCGGTGCTCCTCCAGCAGATCCTCCGCGGACTCCTGCTCGTAACCGATCTGCGCGCGGCGCTTCTCCACATCACCCAGCTCCTGCTGCGCACGACGGATGGCATCGGAGAGGGAACCAAGATCGATGGCGTTGTGCGCGGCGTTGACACCGGCAATCTGTTCGTCCAGGGCCGCAAGGCGCGCGCGCAGTTCCTCCGCCTCGCGCGTCAGCCGTTCGATCTGCTCGCGCTTCCCGATGGTGGTCCCCTCATCCTTGGTCTGGCCGCCGCCGCGTACGATGCCGCCCGCCTGTACGGTGATCCCTTCCAGCGTTACGGCATACTCCGCAATACCTGCGCCCACGGCATGCATGGCATCCTCCAGCGTGGGCACCACGAGCGTGTCGTGCAGCAGGTGGCGGCGCAGCATGTCGTGCTCGCCGGCGGAGGTGCAGAGCTGATCGGCCCAGCCGATCGCGTTGACGCCGGCAGCGGCCGCATGCGTCCCGACATCGGGCACGCGGTCCAGACAGACGAAGGTGACCTTTCCCTTCCGGTTGGAGGCGAGCGTGGACATTCCACGTTTTGCATCCTCGAGCGTCGGCACGATCAGGTAATGCGCGGCGTTGCCGAGCGCAGCCGAGATCGCAATGCGATACTGTTCGTCCGTGGAGATCGCCTCCGAGACGGTGATGCGCTCCACCGGCGTCCAATCCTCCTGGGTCACCAGGAAGCGAACGGACTCATCCTGATCCACGAGGCCGGTAAGGAACTCGATCTTGGACTGACGGGAGTTGATGGCATTGTGCAGATCGATGGTCGCCGTGCGAAGATCGTTGATCTCTCCCTGCAGCCGCGCCTTCTCCCCCTGTCCGGCTTCGAATGCGACCTGTGCGCTCTCGAGCCCCGCTGCCGCACTCCGCATCTCCTGATCGCTCATCACGAGCGCCTCCGAGGCACGCTCCAGATCCATGCGCGCCTCCTCGTCCTGCTCGTCGAACTGCTCCAGCCGGCCGGAGAGGCTCTCGATGCGCGCCCGGGTCCGCTCCTCCTCGCCGCGAAGTTCCGCAATCCTGTTGATGACGGCGATCACCTGATCCTGCGAGCCCTTGGCCTCGCGCCGGCGTTCGTTCACCTCGGCCTCGGCAGCGGCAAGCTCCGCACGAAGCTGCTCGAAGTCCGCCTGGGCTCCCTCCATCTGCTCGCGAATCGTCTCGATAGCCCGTTCAACCTCCGCGCGGTCGGCAATCATCGCCTCGATTCCTCCCTCCGCCTCGGCGCGGTCACGGTCGGCGCGCTCGATCACGCCGTTCAACGAACGGCGGCGCTCCTCGGCAACGGCGCGCCGCTGCTCCATCTCCGCAATGCGCGCGGTGATGGCGTTCACGTCCTTCTGGGCCTCACGAACGGTTGCCTCCACCTCGGCATACTCCCGCTCCAGTTCCCCGAGCACGGCCTCCTCCTCGGCAAGCTGCGTATCCAGGGCCTCCTTGCGCGAGCGTGCCTCGATCAGCTTCTCCTGCAACGGCGCGATGCGGCGCACGGTTGCACCGTACTCCCGTTCGAGGATCTCCACCTCCAGACGCTTCCGCTCGGCATCGAGCGTGGTGAACTCCTCCGCCCGCTTCGCCTGCCGTTCCAGCGACGCCACCTTCTTGCCGACTTCCTTGATGATGTCGTTCACGCGCATCAGATCCTGCTGCGTGGAGTCCAGCTTCCTCAGCGCCTCGCGGCGGCGCACCTTGTACTTGGTGACGCCGGCGGCCTCCTCGAACAGCTTGCGCCGTTCGTCCGCACGGTCCGAGAGGATCGTTTCGATCATCTTCAACTCGATCACCGAATAGGCATTGGAGCCCATGCCGGTGTCCATGAACAGATCCACGATGTCGCGCAGGCGGCACTGGGTCTTGTTCAGAAGGTATTCGGAGTCGCCGTTGCGGAACAGCCGCCGCGTGATGGTAACCTCGCTGTACTCCGTCGGGAGGATGCCCCTGGTGTTCTCGATCGTGAGCGAGACCTCCGCCATTCCAAGCGGACGGCGGTTGCCGGCGCCGTTGAAGATCACGTTCTCCATCTTGTCGGAGCGGAGCACGGAGGCCTTCTGTTCCCCGATTGCCCAGCGGATGGCATCGATGACGTTGGACTTGCCGCACCCGTTCGGGCCCACGACGGCGGTGATGCCGTCGTTGAATTTGAGGACTGTTTTATGTGCAAACGACTTGAAGCCGATGATTTCGAGTTTGGAGAGATACATCGATCGCGAGTGTCAGTTGAAGGCTTTGATGTGAAGAAAATGAAGATACACGATTTCGCGGGAAGAGAATCACTACGAACGGTGACGCGGGCCGGTGAAGGAAGCGAGCCGGCATGCAATAACGGCGGCGCCGCGGCAAAGCATGTGTTTCGCCGCGGCACCGATAGTCGACTCCCTTCGCGATGGCGGCGGAACGCCTCGATCGCCGCGGCGGCCCGCATCATCACCGACGATGCCGTTCGCGCCGCGGCCGCGTTCCCGCTTCGCCGGCTGCGGGCTCCCTTCCGCAACCGGCATCCTCATGTGGTGGGCAACCCTCACCGGACGGCACGATCGCCGGAGTCACACCCTCCATGGTTCGTGCCGGTCCGCAATGGGCAACATGGCGATCTATCGGCCGACCTTCCGCACGTAGAGAACGCGTAGCCCCGCCACCGCGCATGGAGATCCGCGCCTCCCGGGCCGGGGGAACGGCCCGGGATCAGAGCACGCTGAAATACGTTGCAAGGTTGTTGCCGGGATCGAGCTGAAGTTTCTTCCGGATGTTGCGGCGGTGTGTCTCCACCGTGCGCACCTTCGTATGGGTGGTTGCGGCGATCTCCTTGTTCGAGAAACCCCGCCGCACCAGATGGCATACATCGATCTCCGCCAGCGTCAATGCCGGGCATCGCTGCAGCAGGGTGCGGGTGAACTGCGGATCGCCATCCTTCAGCAGCGGCTCGGCCGGCGCCGCGTCCGCACTCCCGAGGCTCGCCTGGATCTCGTGGAGCAGCGATCGCATCGCCCCGTCGTCCGCCTCCCTTCCCTTGCCGCGAGCAAGCGATCGAAGATGGCCCTCCAGCACCTCGATCAGTTTGCGCTTCTCGGCGATCGTGATCCTCATCCCCTCCGCCTCTGTCTTCAACTGTTCGGCACGAAGACGCAGCACCTCCCCTTCCCGCTCCGCCCTCTCCATGTCGAACCGAATCTGCATCGCCACAATGGTCCGCTGCTTCTCGTAGTTGAACAGCCGCTCGCGCAGCCTCCCGCACTCGCGCATGTGGGCCAGGGCCCGGCGCAGGTCGTTCAGGCCCTCGAACGTTCGCGCCAGCGATTCGTTCAACTGGTACATGGTATGCTGGTCGCCGATCTCCCGGGCAATGCTCAACGCATGCTCATAGAGCAACTGCGCTGCGGGAAGGTCGTTGAGCGACAGACGCACATCCCCCACCTTGCGGATCACCAGAAGCGTGGTCGGCTGGTCGATATCGTCACCCCGCATGTCGTAGGCGCGCTGGTAGTAGGCGTATGCGGAATCGTGGTCCCCTCGTGCCTGGCGCACATCCCCCAGCATCATCAACGTCTGGATCACGTTCTGCCGGCTCCCCAGTTCCTCGTAGATCGCCACGGCCTTCAGGGCGATCTGTTCCGCCATGTCGAGATTGCGGCTCATGAGGTGGATCGCCGCCTCACTGGTCAGCGCGCGCACCTCCTCGATCTGGTCGCCGCACGCCCGCAGCAGTTCGATTGCACGATTGATGTAGTCCAGAGCACCCGCGCGATCGCCGGAGACCGCATAGACGTTGGCCAGAGCATGCATGAGCCGTCCCATGATGTTCGCATGCTCCGACGATCCGTTATCCCACGTGGCCATTGCCGTCAGGAGCATCTGGATGGCACGCTCCGGCTCGCCGTTTCCCGCAGCAAGACTGCCGAAGCCGATGGCGGCCTCCGCCTGAACCCTTCTGGGATCGACCTCACGAAGAGCGCTGTTCCCCGCGTGAGCCGCAACCTGCGGGCGCACCCGAAGCATTCCCCCGATTGCATGAACCCGGCCGCGCCCCTTCCCCCCCAGGCTTCGCCTCTGGTGCTCATCCACGTGATGCGAAGGGGATTCCTCGCTCAGCGTGGCCCGGAATGCCCGCGCATACCATTCGGCCGCCTCCTCATGCCTCCCCTCCCTCCGCCGCACATGTCCAAGCTCGAGTGCGATCGCCGGCAACAGGTCGCTGTTATACCCCTCGGCGGCATAATCGAATGCACGCTTGAGGTCGTCCGCTGCACGCGGGTCGCCGGCGGCGGCCAACTCGATGCCGTGCCTGTACAGCAGCTGGACCGCCTCACTGTACTGGGCGCCGGCAAACGCCTTGATCAGGCCGCGCTCAAAGTCCTCATATCTGTTCATCTCTCGTGGAATTCTCGTGGACGTGAACACATCTGGGCGAATCGCACGCAATATGTGGCGACCATCATGGCCAATGAATACGTACGAACCACGTAGACCGGGCCTGAAGGCATCCCAAACGATGGTGTCTTCTTCATGAGTCTCACGCACGATGCCCCGAGCCGGGCGAAAAATCCTGACGACGTACCGATGCTGTTCAACGGTTCGAATAACACCGCCGCTCCTCATTATCCCAGGCATTTATTGCAAATCCGCCCCTTTCCCGGTTCGATCGGACCGTGCCGATGGCATTCGAACGCGCCGGCGTTCATCACACGGCCGAATGGCTGCTACGTAATTCATCAGGGATGCCTGTGCATAATTCCATCACGATATTTGCCACTGTCATAATGAAATGCTACACGATTTAGGGAGACGAGGTAACAATGTACAATTGGGACGGTGACCGGATAATTCGTGGCGCAAGCCTGGCCGGTCAGGGCAGCAGATGGATTTACAGCCCGGAACCGGCCGATCGCAGGGTCGACTGTACCTGGCTTCGGAGCATCAGGATCGATCCCCGCGAATTGATCACGCAGGGACCGAACGCAATGATTGCCGGCGCAATCAACGAAATCCTTTCGAAGAATGCTATTCCGCCAACCGATGAGCTTGGATCGTTGGACCGGCGCGCAATGGCAGCATGGAAGCATGTCGCCGAGAATATCGACTACCGGCCGGACGGCGCAATCGAGAACTGGCAGATGCCATCCGAAACGCTTGCGCGCGGCCACGGCGACTGTGAAGACACCGCATTTCTTCTCGGATCACTCCTGAGCGCACTTGGAGTGAGTCCCTTCTGCTACCGGGTAACGTTCGGGCTCGTCGTTGATTCGAGCAGCGGAAGGAGGTTGCATGCCTGGGTGAACTACAAGGATGAGTCCGGCGTCTGGCGCCTGCTGGAAAGCACATGCACGGCTAACGATATCTCGACGATGGCTGCACGTGCCGGATCGGATATCTGCTTTCCCAGCGCAGACTCTCTCGCCTGTGGTACAACAGGAAAATCGGGCGCGACACTCGTGTACAGACCCACGATCGTGCTCAATCATATTCATGTCTGGACAGTCAACTGATCAGAATTATCGTCGCCGGCGATCGTATGAAATGATGGCCGGGCACATTCAAATGGGAGGACAATATGTCTGTACTGTGGAACGACAAGGACAAGCAAATTGAACTGAATCTTGCGGAGAACGGAAATCCATTCGAGCATGCAATCGTCACGGTCGCCTTTGCCGACGGTTGGAGGAAGGGAGTCGATCTGTATCTGGTTCCCGATCCCGAGCATCCCAACAGCCGGATACTGGTTCAACGATGGCAGAATTGCGGAACTATTCGATCGTTTGTTCAGACGCTGCGAGCCGGCGTCTATCACATGGTGCCGTGTTTCAGCCCGGACCCATGTTCAGCTTCGGCAACCAGCGAGTTGACCGGCACCCCGCCGGATCCGGCTATCGATCCCTCCGGAGCCATGGACCGCGTGGTCTATTTCGAGTGGGACTTCGGACTGTGCATCGCCCCGAACGAACCGTCGATGGAGAAGGCGGGCATAGCCATCATGCTCGTGGACTCGAGTATGGGCCCCCGGGAGGGAAGCGTTCTGGCACCGGAGCCGATTCACGCCAACGGCAACTGATATCGTAACGCGACTTCATGATCCGACGCACAACGTCCGCGCCGCGCCGCGATGGCGCACCATCGAACGGGAATGCCAACGGGACACCGGCATCCCGCGGCAGAGCACTCAAACCGGAACACGAAGAATTGCCATTCCCTGCGGTCGCATCGAGCATGGCCCCCCTTCTACCGGCACTGAGTAATCGGGCAACGGCTTGGACATGAGCGCGCGTATACATGGCCGGCCAATCACCACTGTGTGACGCGCCGGGCAATCGATATCGAGAGGCCAGCACGATCAACAGCCGCGGGCAATCCGTTGCAACGGAGCGTCCGCGGCTGTTGCATATGTCAACGCCCCAACGTCCTGAGACGGTTCCGCAGTTCCACCACGACGTCGTCCTCGGCATCGGTATGCCTGAGCCGGGCACGCAGCGCGGACCGGTAGAGCCCCGCCACGAGATCGCGGTGCTCCTCTCCCTGAAGCATCAGCGATGCGCCGAGATCCAATAGCCCCCCCAGGGCCTCCAGTAGGGAAGGGTGCTGCGGAGCACGGCCGTCGCAGAGGGGACCGATGTGGCGACGATAGTAGTCCGCAGCCTCCACATATGCCTTCCGGGACTTCAGGATCGATCCGAGATTGATTCCCGCCTCAGCCGTGGTGACATGGTCCGGGCCGAATCGCCTCATGCAGATACCGAGCGCGGTGCGCTGCAGTTCCTCGGCGCGCGGCAGGTTGCCGCGCATCTTCTGAAGCACCGCAAGCGTCTGGCAGACATTTGCCGTAAGCGGATTGTCCTCCGGCAGCACCGCGTGTGCAATCGAGAGCGCCTCCTCGTAACACTCCTCCGCCTCGGCAAGACGCTTGCCGTGCCTGAACGCAATGCCGAGATTGTTCAGGTTCAGCATCACGGCACTGTGCACCCCCCCGAACGTTGCACGGCTGATGGCGAGCGCCCGTTTGAATTGCTCGATCGCGGAATCCACATCTCCGAGCGCGAGATCAACCGCGCCGAGATTGTTGTAGATCTCCGCCAGAGGCGCCGTATCCGGGCCGTAGATCCTCACCGTGATCTCCAGCGCCTCCGCAAAGGCCACCCGCGCATCATCGCGCCGTCCCTCCTGCTGATGGAACACGGCCCCGACACTGCTGAGGATGCGCGCAACGTCCGCAAGCGACTCCGCCCCATTCTCCCGATAGATCCGAAGCGCATTCCGGAAACACTCCTCCGCACGCCCGTACTTCCTGAGGTCGTAGAGAACCGTGGCAAGCGTTTCATACGTTGCCGCGGTCTCCGGATGGTTGCCGCCGAAATGGCCCTCGATACTCTGAAGCGCCTGCTCGATCAACTCCAGCGCCTCGGGGAACATCGCGCGTTCGCGGTACAGGCGCCCGAGATCACGGAGCGCAAACGCATACTGTTCATCGTAGCGATCCAGAATATCCTCCACGATCTCGCGGTTCTCCTCGAAGATCGTCTGCGCCGCATCGAACTCGTTCACCATCTGAAGGAAGTCGGCATATGCCGATCGGATCGCAAGGTTCGCGCGCTCGTTGCGTTCGAGTTTCGACAGTGACGCGAGCAGCGCCGCAACGGGTGAATCGACGTGCCCCTGGAGAACGGACCAGTATCTGGCCAGTTCATAGCGCGCAATGCCGCGCGAGAGGCACATGAACAGATCCACATCGAGAAAGCACTGCGCAAGGCTGCTCCACATTCCCGCATGAAGGAACTGCCATGGAAGTTCGTCGGCCACGCGCTCGCACATCGGCACGGAAGCGAAGTAGTACGCAAGCCGGCGATGCGCGCGGCGCCGGCTCTGCTCGCTGTTCAGATATTCCTCCTCCACAACGCGGCGCAGGCCATCGTGAAAGAAACGGAGATAGCCGTCCGCCTGCCGTATGTGGGAGCCGAGGCCGAAGATGCAGCGCAGGATAGCCGTCTCGGTGAGACGCGGCTTGATGGAGCGGCCGTACTGCAGCAGTTCGAAGAGTGTCAGCCCGCGCCTGGAAATGGAGAGCGCCGTGAGCACCTCGCGCACGAGCTGCGGATCGTGCATCCGGCGAAGGCGTTCGAGCACCAGCCGGAAGAACTCGTGCGTTCCGTTCGCTGCCGCGTAAAACCGAATAACGTCGGCCCGCTCATCGGCGCTCCGCGGCTGAATCTCGCGGAGGATTTCCAGAATGGCCAGCAGCGGAGTGTCGGGAGTGGCGTTGGATACCATCGTGGCGAGATCGTCCGCATCGAGGCCGGCACCGAATGATCCAAGGTGTTCGCGAATGATCTTCAATCGATCGGCGGGCGCCAGCGGCCGCACGCGGACTTCATGCCAGTCTCGTTGCAGCAGTGCCCGGCAGGCCGGGCCCGGCGTTGCAGAAGCCACTACACGAACGAACGGCGGCAGATGCTCGGGAAGCCACTCCAGGCTCTGTGCCTCGAGGCTGAGCTGATCCAGGGCATCGATTGCAAGAACAAGGATGTGTCCCTCAGGAACCACCAGCATCTCCGGAAGCCGCGCAATCATCGCCTCCGCACTGTCCGGAACGCGCAGCGGCATCCCGAAGGCTCCGGCGGCCTCGCCAATCAGATACCGTACCACGCTGGCGGCGTCGCCCCCGGACGCCCCTGCACCCACGTGATACTGGATCAACGTGATCTCAGGGTGGCTCTCGCGGAAACGCGCGCACCAGTTGGCGATCAGCGTGCTCTTGCCGTCGCCGGACTCGCCGACAACGACGACACTCCGCCCCTCTCCGATGATTGCGGCATCCAGCTCGCGGAGGAGGTCGAAGTCCGGCACATAGACCCGGCACAACGACCCGGCAAATTCTCTCTGGGCGACGCGCTCACGTTGATAGGCGGACTCAATCCCCGCAGGCGGGAAGTCACTCTCCAGAAGTCCGCACAGGTCATTCACCATGCAGGTGATAAACTCCTCGCGCGATGAATAGCGGCGCGCCCTGTGGCCGTTGCTCTCCAAACGTTCCTTGAGCGTGGAGAGCCGGGCCTGCATCACGTCCGGATGTGCGGCCGGACTGGCTGGTGGTTCGGCGGCGTGCCCGCTCAGGTAAAAGAGAGAGCGCTGGGTCATCGATGGAATACGCATGACGCCGGTGATCTCGAGATCGTACAGGCTGCGCCCGTCGCGCGCTGCGTCGCAGAGAAGCTGATAGCGGGACCGCACTCCATCCACGGCTTCGAAGCCGATTGGATCGGGCACATGCCCATAGTGGTCCGCGACAACACAGAGGTAGTATGCCTGCGTACGCTGCAGATCGTCGAGACAGGCGATCACTCCCTGGCCGCACTGAAGCTCGCCGAAGCTGTACGGAATGCGGGGATCATCCTCGGTGAAATCCACGCCACGCTCGGCGCACAGCCTGCGGATCTCCGGAAAGACATGCCGAACAAGCCACTCATGCTCGCGTTGCGACTCGAGAGTGCTGGTGGAGAGCACCACGCGCATCACGCGTGACAGACCATTGGATCGAGGGGGATCGCCGAACGAGTAGACCATCTTCCTGGCAATATTGATTCCAGCGCGAGATGCTGCGGGGGGCAGCAGGAATGTTGGCAATAGATCGAATGATCCTCGCGGCCGGGGTGGTACCGGAAGAAGCGGACACTACAACAGACGAACGGAATGTGCCGGCCGGAGGGGCAATTACGATTCAGCCGGGTCACGTCCGCAACGATTGCGGAGATCTACTGCCGCGCCGGTGCGGGCTGCGCCGAACCGATGCCGGGGAATCCCGGCGGCTCGGTGCGCGATGCCGCGATCCGGCGTGGCAACCGTCACCACCAGATCGGGGTTGGTTCTGGCTGGTATGGATTGAGCGATGGGCAAATACTGACTCGATGACAACGGGCACAATACACTCGGCGTGCACGCCGGCTCAGACCTGGTGCCCGAACGGCAGGATGAAGTTGTGGTAGCCCAACGATCACTGCTCCCGCGCGCTGCCACCAACGCAGGCCGATCGGATGATCGCACGCCTTCGATTGATGGGAAAACCTCGACACGATCCCCGACATGAGAGGTGTCTCGAAACTGCACGACAACCGGCGCCTCAGTGAGTTCGCCACAATGCTCACCGCACACCCTGTGGAGAGATCGGCGCAATGGTATTGTGACAGGAACTGCTGACCCTCGAGCCACGACACGTGCAGTCAGGGGTAGTTGAAAATACAAATGGCATGGAATTGTCGCCAGATGATATATGGGCCCGCACCCTGCGTCCGGATTGCACCGCTCGATGCGGCGGCTCTCCGTCGGCAGAGAAGCCCGGCAGGGAGTTCGGCATCAACCGAACGTTCCCATGCCGCGGCCCCCTCTGGATGATCGGTACCGCACCCAATATCCGCCGGACCGGTAGGATGAACGCTACGTACGGGGTACGTAATCCCCAGGCGGGAGCAGGCGATCATTGCACGCACCGGTGGATGCATTCTCCTCTGCCTGCGACAACGCAGGGCAATATGATCGCAATGCCGGCGGAACGATGAAAGCAGACGTTGGGATGCGGCCGGCTACCTCTTCTACCGCGAATGGCAGGGACATCACCGAGAGTTTCCCCCATGGAGGAACCTCACGGCGATGCTCCGTGATGTGGGGGAGCCGCGGAGCCGTTCGCGGCAGCAGCGGGCGAAGGCGTGCCCGTCGCAACATCCCACCAAGGCGGCGGAACGTTGCGACAGGATGCGAGCGAGCATTGATTCGATGCGATCTCCTGCGCAGCGGATTGCGTGCGCATGCGATCGGAAACGAACCGACCTCCTCCCCCGGAGCATCACAACGGTTCGAGGTTCGATTCGATTGGTGGCGTTGAACCCGTCCGGCTCATATGTCGCCCGATGTGTCCGATTGTCCGGGCAACAGCGCGGACGATGCGTCAGTGCTTCTGCCGATGCGCCACCACGTACGGCTCGGCCGTGCCCTGGTCGGCCCGCTTCTGAGCCCCGCTCGTCGTCCCACTCCCCTGTTTGCCTTCGAGCGGTGGATTTGCTATCGCCTGGAGCAGCGTCCGTACGTTCCCGTGCGAACGTTGAATCCTGATCAGATAGATCCCTGGCTCAGATTGATTGATACTTACGATCCTGCTCATAACAGTCACCGTTCATTAGGTTCCGGGCGCGGGGGTTGAAAGATACGTACGCCTGATTGTTATAGCCATAGTGATACATATTCCGTGCAATCCTGAAAGTACTGGGCCAGGCGCGTCAAGCGGCGAAGCCCGCCTTCGTTCAACAGTTCGGTTACCACTCCCTCGTCACAGACGTCGACGTTCATCGTGCCGACACACGTGTACGTGTCGCCATTCCAGCGAAACAACGGGAAGCTCATGATCAGCTTGATGTCCCGCGTCAGCTCGAACTTCCATCCGGTGAGGCGCGCGTTCCCGAGTGCGGGATTGCGCAGATCCGCGATCATCGCCTGCTCGGAGAGGAACGCCGTGGCCGCGACCCCCTGCGCATGCCGATACCCCGGAAGGCGGACGTACCAGAATCGCAGGGCCTTGTCCCGATGCTCGTTGTGATAACCGTAGTGATATACCTGGCGCAGCCTGCCGACAAGCACATAGCGCGACAACCGCAGATAGTTGCTTCGCTGCGTGATGTTGAATCGCAGGCTGTTGGTGAGATTTCTATGAAGCTTGTCGATCTCGGGTCCGAAGATGAAATCGAACGCGCCGCCGCGAAGTTCCTCGAACCGCATGAACGGCTTGTACACCTGCTTGTATTGAGCAACGATAGTGATCGCCACAATGAGCAGGATGCCGGCAACACGCATCCAGAGCAGATGCATGTCCGTCAGAACAATGGGCCAGTTTGCAACGGTTACCGATAGCACAACCTCCGGTGCCTTGCTGATCGCTCTGGGTATCTCCGAAATCAGAGAAAGCGACAGCGAGAGCAACGTCAGAATGCCCACAAGGATCAAGTGGAACTTCCTTCCCGCCATGAGGTCACGCGAATTGTGATGGTATCGAAACTGGAAGAAAGATACGCACGAATCCGGCGAATGCTACCCGCGATGGAAAAAAGATGCGGGCGGCGGTCCCGGGTTTCCGCGCCGTTCCGCGATACGGTGCGGCAGGTTGACAATAGTTGACACTACGTATGCAAATCTGAGGACATTCGGAAGGCAAAATCGCTGATTCCTGCTTGGAATCAAGGATTTCCGGTTCGAATGTCCGTACAATCCGGTTGCAGTTGCACGAACGGCGATACACCGGTGGGGCAACGGCTATCAGAAACAGCGTTTTCCGAAGAAAAACAACGAGAAACGGGGTGGGTCTCTATCCGCATTCAAGCGCATTCGCCCCACCGTTCTGTGGTGCAACAGTGGGCCGCGCCGGTCCGATCGAGAGGATGGATGGGAGTTGGTAGAATAAGAGGTGGGGAAAAACGGGGTGGGTCTCTATCCGCATTCAAGCGCATTCGCCCGACCGTTCCGCGGTGCAGCAGCGGGCCGCGCCGGTCCGATCGAGAGGATGGGAGTTGGTAGGATAAGAGGTGGGGAAAACGGGGTGGATCTCTATCCGCATTCAAGCGCATTCGCCCGAACGGGCCGCACGTCACGAATGGCGGGCTTGCTGACCGGTACCGTAGGATGCCTCCCGGGAACCGGCGTCCGGCAGATCCTGAGGCTCAACCGCCGAACGGCTGTTCCCCCCCTCGGAGTTTTCGGCGGCAGACGTTGGAGCGGCCGGGGCGGCCGGCGGCTCCGCGATGCCCAGCACCACACGCTGATTGCGCCGGAGCCACCCTTCCGCCCGAAGCCCCGCATCAAGGGCGCTGCTCCAGCTTGCCGCAATCGGCGCCACCGTCCCTTCGGTGAACGCCAGCCGCGCTTCGGCGAAGTTACTGTAGGTGGAGTGCTCCACCCCCATCGCCAGCCCGGCGATCGGCGCCGGCACCCGGAAGCATGCCGGACCGCGCGACTCCGGAATGCGATAGATGCTTTCAAGGTTCAGCTCGTTGATGGAGATGCCGGGGCGGTCGAACTCGGCGCCGTTCTCGAGCACCGCCAGTTCCCCCTTCTTCCCCATCCGGCGAGCAAACTCCTCCTTCACCGCCGCCCGCTGCGTGGGATCCAGCGAGCAGCCCGGCGGAAGCTTCAACGCCTGAAACGGAATCCCGTCATCGCGGAGCAGGTCGAAAATGAAGGTGGAGGCATACAGATCCATCCCGAGCTCCCGCGCAAGCGCCTCCACCGGCGCCATGCCGATGCCGTCATCCTCCGGATGCGCAACCGGCCATCGCAGCACGATCATATCGCGATGCTCCACCGGATCCCAGCTACCGTCCGCGCGAAGAACCGAATGAACCCGCCCGGTCCGGATATCCCGTTCCACGCCCCCGAGCGGGTGAACCTGAAACCCGGCCAGCCGGCGGCCGCTGATAATCTTTTCCACATAGGCTACGCCGCCGGTGGCGGCGAACGTGATCATCCGCGCCAGCATGTCGCCGGTGCTCAGCTCAACATAGAGGGCCGGATCGCCGAATACCCGTTCCAGGCCGTTCGTGGGTGCCGCAAACACGCGGTCCAGTTCGTGCCGCGTTCTGCAGCCGTCCTTCTCCCGCGCCACCCACAGCCGCATCCCCTGCACCGCGAACGCCAGCGCGGAAACACAGGGGAACACCACACTCGAGAACAACGCCGCCATGCCGTTCCCCCCCGCCGGATAGAGGCGCGGGAACGCACTCCCCGGGCCGAAACGCCCGCCGATATCCGCCGGCGTGAACACCACCGCTCCCGGCCCGCAACTCTTCACCATCCGGCCGGAATCGTGGCGCATCTCCGCACCGATCCCCGTTCGGTTCAACGGCCGCCTTCCTTCCCGCGCGCCGGAACCGCCCATGAACCATTTCATGGCAGTTCCCCAGAATGCTTCCATTATGCCCATGTCAACCCCGCTGCCTTCGTTCCCGTCCCATCCACATAGCATACGGCATAGCGCAGTGCATCAACGCCGTGATCATCAATCTGTACCGGCAACTCCTTCCGGGCCCGTCCCTCCCGGTCCAGAGGCCACGCATAGCTTTCCATCTCCTCGATCACCGAACAGGGCCGTCCCTCCTCCGCCAGCGCCTCGTCCCGCCGCACCAGCGCATCCCGCAGCACCACCAGACCGGGGCGGCCGTCCCCCATGTCGCCAAGCCGTTCCTGTACGGCCTCGATCCCGCGCACCACGCTCTGTTTGTATGCCAGCGTACAGCGAATGCCGGCCGCCTCCAGGTCGGCACGTTCGGCGGCGTCCCAGTCGCATACCGTGCGCTCAATCTGTTCGCCCGCGGAGAGCGCCACGATATCCCGCGCGAAGTCCGGCACCAGCCGCCGCGAACGGTAGTATTCCCGGTACAACACCAGCCGCCCGCTTGGTGCAACCGCATACCAGTGGCAGACGGCCGGGTTCACGAAGCCGAAATCCACCGAACAGATTCTCCGCCAGTTTCCCGGAATCGTGAACGTGGGAACAACATGGCGCTGCGGGTCCCACGTCTCGTATACCAGCCCCTCCTGGTCGGCCCAGAGGCCAAGGAGGAGACGAAGGCGGCGCGCCCCGCGCAGGCGCCCCAGCGACTCCACATATTCATTCGTCGCGCTGGGGTTGTCCGCATGCCGCGAATGGATGCGCCGCATGTCGCCGCGAAGGCATCGCTGGTTCAGCCAGTGCAGGCGGCGCCCGGGATTGCAGTCGCCGATCAGTTGCTGATACGGCATCCGGCCGTTCCGAAGGCGCGTCAACAACGCATCCCAGTCCGCTTCCGCGAGCTGCGTCGCCTCGAACGCCGCTATCACGTCGAACTCCGTGGACATCACGTCCGCGTTGTCGTCGATCCCGGCCACCACGATCTGGCTGCCGTTGGAGAACCAGTACGATCGCCGTTGCGACCGCTGAAGCCTTCTTCCCGAAACGCCGAACAGGCATGGATCGCCGGCCGGCACCACCTTCTCCTCCCACGTCACCAGCACACTTTCGGTCATGCTGCTTCGGCTTTTCCGGCAGACGAGAACCCGGATTCCCGCGTGCTTCGTTGCAAGCAGGTAGATCTTCTCCAGAACGGCGCGCGTCTTCCCGGTACCGGCCGGCCCCTCAATCAGCACCTCCCGTTCGCGCGCGTCGAACAGATCCAGCGCTCCACCGTAGGGTGTGTAGGGGCGCTGGTCGGGCGTGGCGTTGAGCGCCCCCTCACATTTGATCAGGATCGAATCCACCGTACACCTTCACCACCGTCTGCACATCCCCCGCGACCGGCGTCTCGCGATACTTCTGCGGGCGGTAAGCGCGCAGCAGCCGCTCCAGCAGCATATCGGAATAGTGCCGCTCCACCAGCGGCTTTCCGGTTTCATCCAGCACCGGCTTGCCGTAGGAGATCACATAGCGTTCCACCCCCTCGCACGCCCTGGCCCAGGCCTCCTCTTCCAGCCGGTCGATCGCCATATCCAGAGCGGCATCCCATGCCTCGCGAAACGATGCCTCGCGCGACCGGACACCATACACATGCTGGCGCGTAACGCCGGCCGCAAAGCATGCAAGCCGCACGTTCGCCGTGCGGGCAAGCACCGCCAGGAATGCCGGCATCCACACACACCGCCCCCTCCGCCTGCCGACCTCGGCACGCACCCGTTCGGCCAGCATGCGGGCGCCGGTACGCCGTTCGCACTGCCGGTCCCAGCCCGCCACCGCGGCGGTGGTCGCCATTTCCGGGGTGATGTCCGGGCACGTCCGCCCATTCCCTTCGGCCGGTACGCCCGCCTTCCGCACCCCCCTCCCCGTGCTGTTCCTCGCCTTCATCGCCGTCACCTCCACGTAGTTCCAGCCATCAACTCTGCATCCCCAGGAAGCCCGCAGCGCCCCGGGTTCTGCGATACAGGCCGGCCGTCGCCGGCCTGCACCGGCATCCGTGCCCGGTTGGACTCTCCCGTTCCAACGGGCCCATGAGACAATTCCTGCTCCGCACGGCAACCGGCCGCACGGCCTTCCAGCCTTCAACTCCCGCTGCTCCTGCCCCCCTTCCCCTCCGGTCCGTCCCCACTGCCCAATACCTCGCGCAGCACGATTTCCCGCAGCCGCACCCCCAGAGTCCCGCGCACGCCGCGCGCCGCGACGCCGGCAGTACGGCCATAGTCGCGCAACTGCTTCCATTCCGCTGCAGTAAACAGCAGGCAGACGGCGTATTCACGCCGGGCGGCGGGGGAAAGGGCCGGACGGCCGGGTTTTCGTGGTGCAGGCTGCGCGTTCAGGTTTGCGTTCATCGCCAACTTCCTCCATTCACATCACCATTCATCGGGACGCCGGAGCCCACAACAAAGATATACGAGGGCGTATATCTTGTCAACATAAAATTGTTGTATTCGCAAATTATTCTTGACTCACCGTTGCGTTGGCGATAATTTCCCTCTGCCCCCGGATATGGGATACAAATACTCAGGACGTCACATGGCACGAAACAGACCGATCCCCTCCCCCGAATTCCTCCCCTTCGGCGAACGGCTGCGGATGTTCACCAAACAGGGGTACAGAACGGCCCGCAGCCTGTCGGAGCAAACCGGCATCGATACCTCGGCGCTTTCGCTCTACTTTTCGGGAGAACGGTGGCCGGGAGCGCGGCATCTGAAATCGTTCTTCGATGCCGGGCTCTCCCTGGACTGGCTGTTTGCCAATGAGCAGGATCTTCACCGGTTCACGATGTTCAGGAGCGGAAGCACGGCGCCGCACCGCCCCGCCTCCGCCGGCCAGATCAGCGATGCGGAGCTGATGGCGGAGCTGACGCGGCGGATGGCGAGAGCACAATAATTCGGAATACTGCCGAAAATTTGCCGCCGCGGTTCCATGCCGCGGCGGCCGTCCTGTTGGAAGTTGCCAATCCGAAACTCATCGCGGCGGAACAGTCTCTTGAGTTACATCGCCAAATGAAATAGTAATCACTCCAGTCGGCTTTCCGGTCTCATCCGACGGTTCCGCTCCAACCAACAAATTCTCTCGCGGCTCCAGAGACATGCTAACCGTTGCATTACCCCAGCTAATCAATATAAAAGTGACATCAAGCTCGGCGGGTAAGATACTACGGGAAATTACCATCCCGAGCTTATCTACCTCGTTCGCTGAAAAGGGCTGCCGGTCCATTCGCAAATGCGGGCCGGGCTCAGGATCGATATCCAGCCGGCGATCGCTGAAATAGGTTATCAGGGGGTTGCTGCTATCGGTGGCTAAGCGCTCGGGTACACGCATGAAGCGCATTGTATACGCGGGATAGTACCTCAAGGTACCCGTTGCGTACGATATCACGCCATTGTCGTGGTTTGCAGCAACCGACACTGTTACACGCCCCGTTGCGCCAATGCCGCGCAACTCCTTCATTACCTCTTCATAGCTCTTTCCCATGACGGAACTCCATGAATTGTACATGATACTTTGATTTCATGCACCATCCGAGCGCAAGCACCAACGGCCTCGCACTAGCCGGTGGTGGTTTCTCCAGATCCGGCCAACGGATGGTTCAGCATGTATCCTCAAGGTAACGGCGGGCCGTCACGCTTTCCCGCGCAGGTGGTTACATACCTTCGCACGAATCGTTTTTATTATATTCGGGCATTCCCAGCCTCCCTCTCTTTCTCCATCCACTTTAGCTGCCTTTCATGAGCAGATCGAACGACTTCCTGCACCACGGAATTCTCCCCTTTGTTGGTCGTGACGCGGAGATTGCGCGAATCACGGAATTCTGGCGCGGTACGTACACTGCGGAGTCGCTGCGCACCATGCTCCTGCTGGGCGAAGCGGGAATGGGCAAGAGCCGCCTGCTTGAACGTGCAATGCATGAAATCGTTGGAATGAAGGGAAGCGTGGTGCATGTGAAGTTCTACCCGGAGGCCACCGCAACATTCCTATCGCTCACTGCACGGGGGCTGATGCATCCGTTCGCCGGACGCTCCATCACCGGCACCGAACCGGAACCGAAACCTGTGCCCGTTGCCGGGGCAATGCAGCGCCTTGCGCGCCTGCGGCCGGTACTGTTCGTTCTGGAGGATCTGCATTTTCTCGCGGCCGAGATGCTTCCGGAACTGTCCGGATTGCTCGAGCACCTTGCCGATGAAACCCTCTCCGTCCTGGCCGTTGCGCGCCCGGTGGAACTTGAAGCGCGGGAGGCCCTTGCAGCCGGCATTGTCGAGGAGTATACGCTTCCCCCTCTCACCAGCCACGACTGCGCCGACCTGTGGCAGATAGTCTCCGGAACACCGGCCGGCGCGGAATTGGCGGCCGCACTCCAGGAAGTCACGGCCGGCAGCCCACTCGCAATGCGCTCGGCATTGCGGAGCCTGCTGAAGAATACCGACGGCCGCGTTTCAATCGGAGAAACGGCAGACCGTACTGCAGCTATCGGCAACTTGAAGCGCTCCATGGGACTGTTGGCCGGCGGCATGACGGCACATCTGACAGCGGCGGAGCTACAGGCGGCCGAACGCCTGGCAACCCTGGGTGAGGTATTCTCGCGGGAGGCAGCAGAGTTGATGCTGCAGAAAAGCTCCGGAGCCGTGAACACCCTGCTGGCACAAGGAATTATCGCAACAGCCACAGCACCGCCAGTGCCTCTTTCCGGGCCACAAAGCGAATATCCTCCCCTTGCATTTACGCACACGCTGCTGCATCGGCATCTGTTGGAACAGCAGCAATTCGACTCCGATGCGCTCATCAACGTTATCGCCTCCAGCCCACTGTATTCCGTTCTGCCGTTTCGGATGATGGCAGAGCATTCCCCTGCATGCACATCGATTGATACCGGCATTGTGGCACAGGCCTTTCACCGCACCCTGGATGTGCAGCGCTCAATCGACCGGAGCGCTCAATGGTCACGGGCAGGGCATCCGTGGATGGCTGCCATTCGGCTGTTGCTTGTGCGCTGCGGCTCCTGGGAACGATCGGAATGGGAGCGCATGCTTGTGCGCCTGCTGTACCACAAACTCGATCTGGTACGCCGCGAACCTCCTGCGATAAGCGAGCGGTGGCTGCGGCATCTCACAACTCTTACCGCCAACGCCGCCACGCACGAACTGGCGGAAGGCATGCTCTATGCACTGGCATTCCGAACCCTCCTGCATAGCGATTATCCCGATGAAACGAACAGTGGGTTATGGAAGGAAATGGAGGGGATCATCACCAGGTGGCCTCGGCTTCGAACAACAAGCGCGTATACCGATCTGATTGTGGCAACAGCCATCCGCGCGGAGATAGATCGGGATCACACAATGATGGTCCGGGTGCACGATTGTACGGAAGAACTTCTTGCATTGGAAGCCACACCGGCAGCACTCCGCGAAAGCTTGGCGTACCGGGTGCGACCACCTCTGCTTTCGTTGTATCGCACCGAAGAGGAACTCCGCCAGCGACTTGCGCAGATTGATAGGTTGGAGGTTACCGTCTCGAGGAACGAGTTGAACGTCTGGATGTTCTGCATTAACATGCTCGCGGAATCGGCATTCGCGGACCGGCTTGCGCGCATTTGCACCTCGACATTCCCGGTAATGAATGCACTTGGACATGCCGACCTGCGTACCTATTCGGTAGCAAGAAGCCAGCGCGTACTGGCTGGGCTCGCCGACACGTTGGATCCGGCAATGACAGCATTCACCGAGGCACTTCAGGAAATAACACCCGAAAGGCGCACGGAGCTGGCGGGTGATTTCGCCGTTTCACTGATAGATGGAGCGCTCCTGCACGGCAAGCCGGAGGAAGCGCTGGCAATAATGGAGCGGTTTGCTACCAGACATGAACAGCTTCGCCCGATACAACGGATTCTGCTTGCACTGGCCCCCCCCTTTCTGGAGGCCGCTCTGCAGGAGGTGCGAAATGCAGGACAGGTGGAGACAGAGTTCGCTCCGCTAGTCGACATGCTATTAGGCCGGTCAGCAGAACCGGACATCGATGGGTTGCTGAATATGCTGCGCGCTCCCGTGCTTGGATTGACCGATGTGCTCCGGCTGTGTGCGATCGCCGGCCTGACGGGAACAATTCAGAAGCACGGCGCAAATCTGCCAGCCCCTGAAATCATCCAAGGCAGCGTCGCAGCCGCATGCACGCGAACGCTCGAATGGCTGGCGGCACCGGATCGCGCGTTGTTCGCCTATATGTACCCCATTATCCGGAACGATTTCATGTGTCTCACGGCAGAGGACCGCGAACAATGGCTGAAGCGTGCCAACCGTTTGCGGGAGACATATCGCAACAGGCACCGCCGGCCGGAGAATGGGATAATCAGGCTGACGCTTTGCGGAACTATTGCCGCACGGTTGCCAAATGAGGAGCGGATACATTTCCAGGGGGCACGATCACGCATGCTTCTTGCAGTGATGGCGATCAACCACATGCTCCCGGATCCGCTTGATGGTGCAGATTTCTGCCGGATTGCAGCGGGCAGGGAAAACGCCGATATCGAGGAGGCGCGCGCAGTAGTCCGGACTACCATATACCGCCTACGCGAAGTAATGGGTCGGGAGGCCGTATTGACATCGAACGATATCACATTGCCATCCGGAACGCCGCCACGATTGAACCTTGCGGTGGTTGAGGTGGACGTTCTTCTTTCTCACGATTGCCTTCTTCGTGCCGATACGGCGGTGCGCGACGGCCTTCCGATGCAGGCAAAGGGTGCACTGCTGGAGGCCTGTGCCATTATAGCAGGCGAAGTGCTCTTTCCCTCGCTGTTCGATGACTTCATCGAGGCCGCGCGCGAGCGCTTCGAGAACACGTTGCGTACATCGGCGCTCAAAGTCTCCAAAACGCTGGCCCGAGCTGGCGAGTTGGAAGGCGCAGCCGAGGTGCTACGTGCAACGGTGACCTGTCTCCCGGGCGATGAGGAATTGATCGGTCGCCTACATGAAATGCTTATCGCCCTCGGGCGGCATCTGGAAGCCGAGCGTTTGAATCGCGGTCCCGGAGGCTCATAATACCCGGCAGGCGCATCAATAGGAAGCGCCCGCCGGTTTCTCGATCAACAGCATCGCGCATCAACTACTTCATAACACCACCTCAGCCTTCATCGAGTACGAGGCTGTGCCACACCACCACTCGTCTCCATGATTTTGGTTATCTCCAAGCCAGCACATGTACTGTATTGAGGGCCGGTTGGGTCAGAAACGTTGAATTGCAAGACGTAATCGCCACTGCCCAAGGTATTGGCGTCGCCAATCCAGATGTAACATCGCTCGGAACTGCTCCACAGCAGGGAGGCGGTGGAGAGAATCGATGGAGGAGTTGCATTGTCATAAACGAAAATGGTGCATGTCCATGTCCCTAATGGTGATACGCCCACCGGAGGGATCAATCGCACTTCAAAGAACTGCGCAGTCGTGTCATAGATCGGATCAACCTGCCACCCAGGACTTGGGTTAGCACACGCTGACGTTAACGTTCTGCTTATTGGAAAGACAAGGCGCACAATGGAGCTCGAATCGGTTTTTCGGTCATTGGAGAAATTCTCAGCGTCACGGCCGATCTCTCTCTTAGCAACGCCAGCGGAGCTTGGCTTAGCGTCCTTGCAGCCGATTAAGTGCACGGTCAAAGCCGTAACTATCAACACGAAGAGCACACTTAATCCATTACTGCCACGAAATGCCCACCGCGTGATTATCCCGCCTGACGCGGACAGGTATGGCGCCGCACCGTTTGTGATCTTGTGAGCGCCGTTATCTCGACACGGTACACGTTTGAGATGTGAGCAATTCATCATACCCATCTACCCTGATTAATGAGGTGCAGCATCCGAAACGCACCGCTCAGTTTGAACGGCCGGATGGTCTACACGGTATTGAATGATAGATCAAGGTAGCCGGCCGGCGTTACGGTTTGCCCGAAGAGCGGAAACAGTTTCACAGCGGTGAAATTTCTTCCTTTCGAATGCAGGCACAGCAATCCGGGCTGTTTCAACGTGCACAGCCCATGATCCGGACTGCGAGGCCTGCAGTGCAGGCCACCGGTCTCGTTCGTCGTTTCCCGGTATTTTCTGGAACCTCGGTTCGCCCGGAGTTGTACTCCGGGCGCTCCGCCTACCAGCGCTGCCCGCTACACCAACCACCCTACCACATCGATATCTCCCAGAAGCGTCACCGCAATCCAACCGGCCAGCAGCCGCACCAGCACGGCCGCCAGCTCCCGGCGCGCGGCGGCCAGCGCCGCAACCAGCGCAACCGCTGCCGGCGCCCGCTCCTGCTCCTCCACATACCGCCCGGCGGACTCCATCGTCACGTACGCCTGCCCAAGGCTCTGGGCCAGGCGTTGAACCTCCTCCTCCGTCAGCCGCACTCCCTCTTCCTGCAACGGCGTGCGTTCCGGTTCTTCATTGCATTCACGGACCTCACGCCCGCGGGCGCCCCGGTCTCCGGCATCATGGCATGTCTTCATGGCAAACTCCCTGGTCAGCGTGAACCCACGGCGCATCCGGCCGCGCCGCAGGCCCGTGCCTCCTGCGGGATGCGGCAACGGCCGCGGCGAACCGAATCGCCGGGAATGGTATTCAGCGTCTGCAATCAGTGAGCGGAGCGGCAGCAATCAGCCGGGGTGTGGGGTGGTTCCTGCCTCAGTGCGCCGTCAGGGTACAGGTACGCACGTATCATGCATCAATCATAGGCGTTGCATGGTCTGTTGGACTCTGCGGAAATGTACAATCCGCGTCCCATCCCACGCAAGGGATGCGCCGGGTAGATGCTCGCAACGTGATAGGATCGCCATGCGACACGGTCCTGACGGGCGCAGCCGATCGGGGCCCCTCACCGCCACACCACCCGCCCATCCGGTTGGCGGTGAAGCCAGCCGACATCCAGGAGGGCGTTGATGGCGAACCGCACCTCCGCGGCGCGTGCGCCGGCGAACGCCGCCGCGATCTCCCGCGCATTGCGCGGCACGCCGTCCCCGAGCAGCCGGCGAACCGCCAGCACCTGCATACGGGTTTCAACGGGCCACTGGGGCGTTGCCGACGCCGGCGATGCGCCGTGACGGGTTGGCATTCGTGCAGGCATGATGCCTCCGGAGCGGGCTTCGGGGGAAGGGTGCGTGTGGATGTGCAAATGTACAGAGCGGGAGGCGGTGGTGTCAAGGGGTGCGCGGCGAAGACTTCCGTACTACCATGACAGTATGGCCGATGGCGGGCGTTGGGCATCCCTCTCGGCAGCATCACGGCGCCATTGATTCCTCCTAGCACACACGATTCTTCCGCCCGCATCGAAGGCCGGTACGCTGCTGCGCAGCTTGGCCGGGACGAGACCGGCAATGCACTACCAATGGTACGCCGCTATGCGGCTCAAGCGTTCGGCCGGAAGGGCCGGGAGTACAACTCCCGGCCAACATTCGTATACATCTCCCGA
>DASZRW010000121.1:0-7524 GCA_035549015.1 Kapaibacterium sp. (SeqCode) | reverse complement strand
TCAGCGAGTCAAAGCCCGCGCCTGCGGCTTCCGTAATCGTCATCGTTTTCGCACCGCGATTATGTTCCACCTCGGCGGGCTTGATCTTTATCCCAGGCCCGATCTTACGCAGTAACCCACTCGATCGGGCGAAGCCCCCCCTTGCAACTGATCTTCCAACAGGTAGTTGCCGTGTGGTTACGATGCGTCTTCGATCTTGGAGCAGCTGCAGCAACACTGGCCACAACTAACGCCAGTAACAGACTCGCCACAATTAACTTCAGAGTCTTCATTAAAAAAACCTCCACTGTGTTTGGTAATTGGTTCAATGAACCTGTTGTATGTCCGTGTCCGGAGTAATGGTCAGTACCTTCAGTCAAATCAGAGAGGGTAAGCGTATACATGTGAGGGCCTGCGAATATACCTCACGAAGGACGCCGACGCAACGAAAAATGCACTGCGCGACGATGACGTAGACGGCTTGTAAGCCTTGTGGTGCAAGGGTTTGCGGGTAAATCGTACCCGAACAAATCACTAACCGGATACTCAACGCTTCCGCCGCATCATGCGCACAAGGCCGCCAACAGCAGGAGATGCCAACCCCATGTTCGCGCCGATTGACGCAAACAGTCCTTCGCATTCGTGGTTCTCGTTGCAACTCCCATACGTCAGGTTGTAAGTACGTGCGAAGAAGTATCCTGCTATGCTCTGAAGAGCATGTTGGGCCTGAGTTCTACTCAGGCCCCATTCTTCCGATGACGATCGCGGAGTCACACTCCGCGATAACAGACCGAAGTGCTATCAGGAATCAATTCTCTCTGTACGCAGCACGTCCGGCACCCGAAGTAATGCTGACCTGGCGGCGAATGAATCTTCCCCGCACGTTGGGCCTGAGTTGTACTCAGGCCCCATTCTTCCGATGACGATCGCGGAGTCAAACTCCGCGATACCAGACCGAAGTGCTATCAGGAATCAATTCCCTCTGTACGTAGCACGTCCGGCACCCGGAGTAATGCTGACCTGGCGGCGAATGAATCTTCGCCACACGACGCCCGCACATCCGGGCGCCAACATGCGGCGGACAGCGGAGCCACCACCGCATACCACCAGATACCAACGTCGTTGCTTCCAGCAACTCCGGCTGGTACGAACCGCTGGACGACTGGAGGGATTCGGCCCGTCGTTGGGTTGGCATCGCATCTGCGTTGATGTTCGTCATGAGCGGCATCATCCGGTGCTTTCGGCCCGGTGCCTCCGGCCTGCAAAGTCTGCTCGTTCATCTCCCTTATCGGGATTCGCAGCGTGCAGAATATCTGGCGGACTATCTCCCTGCCAATGCCGCGGGGTTGAGGGAATGCTTGGCTGTCTGGACAGGATGCAGTCGAAGGATATCTACGATTTCAGCCTGCAGCGCACTGCACTCGGGCTCTGACACGTCATTGTTCGATGAGCCGGAGGCGCAGGTGGCAGCGATGCCGCAGCGGGAGTGGGAGCGGATCCGGCGCGTGAACCGGTTGGAGAAATCGCGAATGAACTCCATGCATCCTCCAACGGCACGGCGTATTGCCTGTCCGGAGGCTCGTCACGCCGGCGCTCCGGCGGTAGCGCTCTCGCCGCAGGAATCGGCGGGGCTTGCCGGCGAACCGGGGAGGTACCGCTCTGTAATTCAACGTATCGCCGTTGAACGATATCCGCGGGCGATGTACTGCTGAGCAGTTCCCTTCTCTATCTTTGAACTCTTTGCCCGTCCTGCCGGGCCGGTTGCCATACGGCAGCGGACTTTCCCCGCAGATCCGGATAGGGGCGGGACTGGTGATATTCAACAACGCGGTGCATTGATCTCATGATTGCGGCAAACGATCTCGGCATACAATTCGGCGGCGATTACCTGTTCCAGGGCGTCAGCTTCATGATCAGTCCCGGCGAGCGGATCGGTCTGGTTGGATCGAACGGCGCCGGCAAGACCACGCTGATGCGGGCATTGCTCGGGCAGCAGCAGACCGACGAGGGGCGGATCAGCGTCGGGCGGCATGCCGTGATAGGCTATCTCCCGCAGGAGGGCGTTGTGCTGAGCGACGTCTCCGTGCGCGAGGAGGTGATGAAGGCGTTCGGTGAAGTGATGGCGATGGAGCGGGAGATCGAGGAGATGACCACCGAGGTCGGAGGCCGCACCGATCATGACAGCCCGGAGTTCCTGGCGTTGCTGGAGGAACTGGGCGAGCTGCAGCATCGCTTCGAGGCGATGAACGGCTTCTCCGCCACGGGCGCGGTGGATAAGGTGTTGATGGGGCTCGGCTTTCGTCCGGACGATCTGGAGCGCCCGTGCGGCGAGTTCTCCGGCGGCTGGCAGATGCGCATCGAGCTTGCGAAGCTTCTGCTGAAGCAGCCGGATCTGTTGATGCTGGACGAGCCCACCAACCACCTCGATATCGAGTCGCTGACCTGGCTGGAGACCTTCCTCGTAACCTATCCCGGAAGCATTCTCCTCATCTCGCACGACCGTGCGTTTCTCGACGCGATCACCAACCGGACGTTCGAGCTCTCCATGGGGCGCCTTACCGCCTACACCGGCAACTACGGGATGTATCTGAAGCTGCGGACGGAGCGGCGCCAGCTTCAGCAGGCCGCATACGAGAACCAGCAGAAGATGATCGCCGACACCGAGAAGTTCATCGAACGCTTCCGGTACAAGGCCACGAAGGCCACGCAGGTGCAGTCGCGCGTGAAGGCGCTGGACCGCCTGGACCGTGTTGCCCCAGTGGAGGCGGAGGAATCATCCGTGCACTTCTCCTTCCCGCCGGCGCCGCGAAGCGGCCGCGATGTGGTGGAGATGAAGCATGTCAGCAAAAGCTACGGCCTGCTCAACGTGCTGAACGACGTGAGCTTCGTGCTGGAGCGGGGCGAGAAGGTGGCGTTCCTTGGGCGCAACGGCGAGGGGAAGTCCACCTTCAGTCGCATGATTGCCGGCATCGAGCCGCACGATGGCGAGCGCATCGTTGGGCACAATGTTTCCATCGGCTACTTCGCGCAGCATCAGGCGGAGGAGCTGGACCCGAAGCGCACTGTGCTGGAGACGCTGGACGCGGTTGCAACGGGTGAGATTCGCACCCGGCTTCGCACGCTGCTCGGAGCATTCCTGTTTCAGGGAGATGATGTGTTCAAGTCCGTCGGCGTCCTCTCCGGCGGCGAGAAGTCGCGGCTTGCGCTTGCGAAGCTTCTGCTGGAGCCGGTGAACCTGCTCATCTTCGACGAGCCCACCAACCACCTGGACATGCGCAGCAAGGAGGTGCTGAAGCAGGCGTTGATAGCGTTCGATGGAGCGCTCGTCATCGTCTCGCACGACCGCGACTTCCTGAACGGCATCGTGGGGAAGTGCGTGGAGTTCAAGGACCGCAAGATCCGCGAGTACATCGGCGGCATCGAGGACTATCTGCGGCGGCATCAGACCGCGACGATCGATCAGGTATTCACCCAACGATCGGCTGCGCCTGCGGAGAGCGGCCGCGCCGCGGCTGCAGACAATGGCGGCGGCCTCTCGCAGAAGGAACGGAAACGGCTGGAGGCGGAGGCACGCAACAGGCGCTATGCGGCCACGAAGGAACTGCGGAAGCGATTGGCAACCGTGGAGGACGCAATCCAGAAGCTGGAGATGGAGAAGGGGACGATAGAGGCGCAACTGAACGATCCGGCGGTGATCGCCGACTTCGATCGCGCACGCAAACTGCAGACGCGGCTCTCGGAAATCGTGAACAAGCTCACGGGACTGTACGACGACTGGGGGAAGGTGGCCGGTGAGATAGAACGCGCCGAAGCCGAGGCCTGATGAACCACAGAATGCCCCGCCGCCATGGCGGGGCATTCTGCTTCCGGGTCGCCGCAGGCCGCGCATACACCCTGTTGCGCGGGATGTACCACCAGATATCCGACCCGGATCCCGTCCGTTGCACCAGGTGTGACGGGGAAGAGACCTGCGAACCGAGCGCAGACGCTCAGGGTGAAACTGCCGTTGGCGCGTGTGTTCACGAGGGTCGAGAAGGTCAGGTGGTCACCCCGTTCAGATTGTTGCCGCTGGCCTGCAACACCTGCACCAGGATGATGCTCTTCGGTGTGACGTATCGATTGTTGATGGCCGCCTGATTGAGAATGAGCAACTGGCCGAGGCCGGGAGCGCCGATCGGGTTGCCGGGATTGTTGACGGCGATCGCGCCGCTCGGACCGTCGGCGCTGTATGCCGTGCCGCCGGTTGCACCATCTGCCGGTCTGTAGCCTGTTTCCGTCTCGGTGGTAGGCCGAACGTTGAACGAGCCGTCGGAGAGCTGGAGTGCGGTGTTCGTTGTGCCGGCGACGGTGTTGCCGTTGCTTCCGGCGTTGCCGCCCCCCGTACTGTCCGCATCCCCCACATACCTATTGCCTGATTCGCGGTGGCACGAGCCGCACCTCCATACGTGGCCGCCTCATCGGCACTCGAGCCGTTCGCGACATGCAGTGGGCGGAGCGGCGTCGTGGTGCCGATGCCGACGTTGCCGGTCGCGGTATCGATGCAGAGGTGCTCGGCGTTGTTGGTCCTGAATGCAGGCGGCTGATTGTCCGTTGTGCCGGGGAAGCTGGTCGCCGGGTGGGTGCCGGCGCTTCCGGTGAGCGGCCGGTATGCCGGGGCGCCCATCCGGCGGATTCCGCCGATGAAACGCGCATCGCCGGCAAGCGATGCAACGACTATGGAGTCGTGCCCAGGCACCGTGTTGATCTCCCGCACGATGATCGAGCGTGCACCCGGGCCTGGGCGCTGCACCGGACGTACCAGCCGCGCTCCCCCTTCCCGGCAGATGCCGGGAAGGGGGAAGGCTCCGGACTCCCGGCGCAGTTGCAGTGGACTATCCACGAGGGATGCGTCCATGAGGTCGATTGCGCTTGTGGAGCCGTTGCCGGGGCCAACCACGAAATGTGGTGTGGCCGGTGTTGCAGGCGAGGAGGTGCCGCTGGGAGTTGGGAGAACAGGAGCGGGCGGCCGCCTTCCATCGATGATGATGTCCGCCGCGGTGATTCCGGCGGGCGCGGTTCCCACCGGTTCCAGCAGCGTCGTGTTGAAGCGGAGCCGCACGCGGATACTGGACGCTGTCCGGATCGCCGTGGAGGAGGTCAGCATGGTCGCCACGTCACCATGTGCTCCAGGATTGCCGGAAAAGCTTCCGGGGCGAAGCCATCCGAGTTCGGAATAGGGTTGCTGAAATCGCTGGGTCATTCTCGCCCGGTCCATCCGCGCAGCCGGCGTCGCATTCTGCCCTGCGGACCGTGAGATATGCCTGCGGCCGATGGCTGCAATGCCGCCGGCCGGCGCAATGGCCTGACGCTCCAGACGCTGCGCCGATGCCGCGGACGTGGCAGGGAGGATAATTGCCGTGGGTGCGAGCCAGCGATGTATCATTTGCCGTGCTCCATGGCGCTGATTCGTGGGCCGGATATTCGCGAGAGAATGGACCTCTTGGAGAACAATCGTTCCTCGTTTTGCTGCGAGGCCGCTCTGAATTCGGATTTATGTGCCGGAATATTTCTCATGCACATCTGTTCTTCGGCTGGGTGCGCCTCCCGGCCAGAAATGCATCGTGTGCGCGTATTCGATCGTCGCGCATTGTGCTGCCCGAGCGCGAATTGCTGATTTCGAGCATTCGGTATCCGTTGAGTGCTCACCGTGCGCGCACGCGAAAATATTCCGCGATTGCCACGGCGGCGGCGCCGTTGCAGCAGGCCTCTCTGCAAGTGCCGGTAATTCATGCGCTGCGTACGGGCCTCCACCAGGCGGAACTGCGCTCCGTTCGAATGACGGATGGCGTTGAATTCCCAGCGGATCACATCGAAGGCATGTATATCTCATTTGAAGTGACTCCGATCTATGCTCCCGGCCTGATTATTCATTCGCGCCCAATTGTGTCGGACACAGAGATGATTGCCCGGCCGGGATTACGCGGGGCCTGCGTTCGCTGTATTGTTGTTCCGTGTGTTGGAAATTGCCGGCATATTCGCGGGCGTTACCGTGCTCTGGTCGGTTGATGGCCGTTGGGCCTCTGCCGTACCCAGTACGCGCTTCTTCCTGCTTCCGAATTGGAATGAGAGAAATCCGCATAGCAAGTCGCGGACTCAGGGTTGAGTGTTGAAGCGCTCAGCCGGGAGAAAGGGGAGTGGTACGATGTTGGATAGTTCTGCTGTTCTGTCGTGAACCTCAACCGGGTCTCTGTTTGGGGAGAGAGGTTGACAAGATAATACATCTGATGGGCGGTGTAAAGAGTTTTCTCTTCCGGATGTCGTCATGATTCTGTCGCGCAACGATTACCGGCTTTTTTCGGCGATTAATTTTATGGTCGATACCATGCCCACTCGATGAGCGCCTGTGCGCGCGACGGCTTTCGTAATTATGATGTAAATGGATTGGAAATATTACCCGGTAATGAACGCGAAGATCCGTTCGCCTGGAACGACGGTCGGTGTGTGATGGGATCGGTGTCGTGCGCTATCCGTACGCTCGGCAGCGGAGGTGCCGGCTCTCGCCTGGCGGATATACGCCCCGCGCGTGATGGCCCCCGGCGATTGCCTGCGGGGACGGATGAGTGCAACGCCCCGTTCGTGAATCCGTGCGCGCAATCCATCGTGCCGCGACATTCGGGTTCGGTGGATCCGTTCGGGCGGGCGGCCGCCTGCCGTTCTCATTGTCGGGACCGGCACCCTGACATCCCGGTGTTGCAGCGGCATGCCCTCTGCCGCACGCCGGCAATGCGGCGCGTAATGACATTGCAGGAACGATACTCCGTTGCAATGTTCGGACCTCATGCCACCCCAGGCCGGTATGGCCGGCCATACCTGGCGATTCACGCAACAAGGAGTCCGATCATGAGAGTAATTCTTTGCACACTGTCTCTTCTCGCCATCTGCTGCATTGGCCCATCGTTTCTGCACGCCCAGGAGCCGGGGAGCGTGGGGATCATCGCAACGGCGCTCGGGAGCACATCCGTGGGAGTTATCTGGCATGTTTCGTCCGAGATCGCGATCCGGCCGGCGGCTACCGTGAGCAACAATTCGACCAACCAGAGCACTCAGCGCCCCGGCGGACCGTTCCTTACGGACGAGGATGGGAATCAGTGGAATGTAGGTGGGGAGATCGACCTGAATTACTATCTCGCCCATAATGGTGCGCTTGCTCCGTATCTGGTGGTTGGCGGCGGATATTCGGCGGGTTCGACGATGCAGGATTATCATGAGCGGTTCGGCGGCGTGGACTCCGTGCAGACAGAGAGACAGACATCGAAAATAGTATCGTTTTCTGCCGGGCTCGGTGTGCAGTATGTACTCGCGGGCCAGTTGCATCTGGTTGCCGAGGTAACGGCGGGATACAGACGAACCACCAATACCGTGTCCGGTTCGAACAGCACCGAAAGCAACTATCGGAATGTGAACGGCCTGTTTCACCTGTCCGGCGCATCGATCGGCGCGATTTTCTACTTCAAGTGAGTGGTGGTGTGCTCCTCTCTCCTTTGCGGCGGTCCGGTTATTTCCTGG